>JACOSV010000027.1 GCA_016178725.1 Candidatus Eiseniibacteriota bacterium | reverse complement strand
GCGCCGCCACCGCGATCGCGTTCTTGTGTGCGTCCATCCCCACCCAGGTGATAGCGTTCGCGCTCACGACCTGCCTCCTTCGTATGCGGCTCTGGCGCCGCTGGCGCTAACCCGCGATCGAGTGTGGCGGCGTCCCCGCCACCTGTCGTGTCTCCCGCTCGCGAGAGCACGACGCTACGACCGCAGGCCGGTCGTTCCATACTGTCTAGTCGTTCACCACGCGGTGACGTCCGCGCCTCGCGGACACGCATCGAGTATTGACCGCGTGCGAGACCGCGGCCTAGGCTGCCGCGGCCATGAACACGACCCGCTCGATGCGCGCGAACTTCCGTCGCGCGGCGTGGACGATCGCGCTGCTGACGCTCGCCTCGTGCGGCCAGCGTGCCGGCGATCCGCCACGGCTTCCGACCGGAGCGCACCTCGATCCCGCCGGCCCGTCGATCCGGCTCGGCTCGATGCCCGTCGCGATGATCCTCTCGCCCGATTCGAGCCGGATCGTGGCCGTGCTCTCGGGCTATCGCGAGCAGGGCGTTCAGGTGATCGACATCGCCTCGCGCCGCGTGGTGCAGACGCTGACGCAACCGGCGGCGTTCGTGGGCGCCACGTTCGCGCCCGACGGCCGATCCCTCTACGTGTCGGGCGGCAACCGCGATGAGATCTACGTCTATGCGTGGCGCGGCGGCGCCGCCTCGCTCGCCGACAGCATCGTCCTCGGCCGCCCCGCGGCGGGCGGCGGCCACTGCTACCCGGCCGGGCTCGCCTGCTCCGCCGACGGCGCGCGACTCTACGTCGCCGAGAACCTCGCCGATTCGCTGGTCGTGATCGATCTCGCGACGAAGCGCGTGGTGCAGCGATGCGCGACCGGGCGCTATCCCTACGCCGTCATCGCCGACGGCGCGGGCCGCGTCTACGTTTCGGCGTGGGGAGGAGCGTGGGTGGCCACGTTCGCCGCGGGCCCGCGCGGATTGGTCGCCGGGCCGAGGATCGCAGTGGGCCGGCATCCCTCGGCGATGACGCTCGACCGGAATCGCTCGCGCCTCTACGTCGCGTGCGCATCGGTCGACCGCATCGCCGTCGTGGACACGCGCGGAGATTCGGTCGTGGCGACGATCGACGACTCGGCGCCGGGCGCTCCGCCGGAAGGCAGCACCCCGGACGGGCTCGCGCTTTCGCCCGACGCCCGGCGACTCTACGTCGCCGAGGCGGACAACAACGCGCTCGCGGTGTTCGCGGCCGATCGTATCGCGCCCTCGCGCTCACCGGTGACGACGGCGCTGCTCGGACGGGTCCCGGTCGAGTGGTATCCAACCGCCGTGCTCACGCGCGGCGATTCGCTGTGGGTGCTCAACGGCAAGGGCGCGGGGACCGGGCCGAACGCTCGGTTCGGCCAGCCGGGCCTAAGGGGACACCCCGATCGCACGCTCTACACTCTCGGCCAGACGAACGGCTCGCTCACGCCACTCCGCGCCCCGGACGATCGCGAGCTGCCGCCGCTCGCGAGCCGGGTCGCCGCGGCGAACGGCTGGAATCGCTCCGCGAGCCTGCCCGCCGCGCCGCCGTTTGCGCACGTGATCTACATCATTCGCGAGAACCGCACGTACGATCAGGTCTTCGGCGACCTGACCGAGGCCGACGGCGACACCTCGCTCGTGTTCTTCCCGTCCGCGGTCACGCCCAACGCCCACGCGCTGGCCCGTCGGTACGGCATCTTCGATCGCTTCTTCGTCAACGGCGAGGTGAGCGGAGACGGTCACAACTGGAGCACCGCCGCCTACGCGTCGGACTACGTCGAGAAGACGATCCCCAGCAACTACGCGAAGCGCGGCCGCAGCTACGACTACGACGGCCTGAACCGCGACTCGCTGCCCGACGACGACGTGAACGAGCCGGGCAACGGGTATCTCTGGGATCTCGCACGGCGGGCGCGGGTCACGCTCCGCAACTACGGCGAGTTCACCCGCCGGACCGCCGATGGCCGCTGGGTCGCGAACAAGGCATGGCTCGCGACCCGGACCGATCCCGAGTACCCGGGCTGGGATCTCGCGATTCCCGACAGCGTCCGCGCGGCGCGCTGGATCGCGCAGTTCCAGACGCAGGTCGCCGGCGATTCCGTGCCGGGGATCAGCATTCTCTATCTTCCGAACGACCACACGGCGGGCGCGCGCGCCCATGCGCCGACGCCGCGCGCGTATGTCGCCGACAACGATCTCGCGCTCGGCCGCATCGTCGAAGCCGTCACGCGCTCGCGCGCATGGGCGAGCACGGTGATTCTCGTGCTCGAGGACGACGCGCAGGACGGCCCCGACCACGTGGACTCGCATCGCTCGCCGATGCTCATGATCTCTCCCTACAACCGTCCCGGCGTCCGGCACCGGTTCGCGAATACCACCGACGTGATCGCGACGATCGACCACCTCCTCCACCTCGGCGCGTTGTCGCAGTTCGATCGTTTCGGCCGCCCGCTGCTCGAGGTCTTCGCGTCGACGCCCGACACGGCCGCGTACACCGCGCGAGTCCCGTCGGTGCCGATGCACGAGGTGAATCGCGACAGCAGCGACGTCGCGCTGCTGTCGCGCCGGCTCGACTTGAGCCGCCAGGATCGCGCCGACCCGGCGCTCTTCAACCGCATCCTGTGGCGGTCGATCAAGGGGCCGGACCGGCCGTATCCGAATCGCGTCGCGACGAGAGGGCCGTTGCCATGGTCTATCTGATCCTCAAGGTCATCCATATCGCCTCGGCGACGATCTTCCTCGGCAACATCATCACCGGCATCTTCTGGAAGGAGCACGCCGACCGCACGCGCGACGCCAGGCTGATCGCGCACGCGCTCGAGGGAATCATCGGCAGCGACCGGCGGTTCACGATCCCGGGGGTGATCGGGATCACCATCGGCGGCTTCGGCGCCGCGGCGCTCGGCCATCTGCCGATGCTCCGCACCGGCTGGATCCTGTGGGGCATCGTGCTGTTCAGCGTCTCGGGCGTCGCGTTCATGGCGCAGGTCGCACCGCTCCAGCGCAAGATGGCGAAGCTGATGCGCGACGGCGCGGCGAGCGGCGCGCCCGACTGGGCGGCGTACGGACGGCTCTCTCGCGACTGGAATCTCTGGGGGCTGATCGCGCTGATCGCGCCCGCGATCGCGCTCGTCATCATGGTGCTGAAGCCGGCGTTGCCGGCGTTCTAGCCGCGCGGCTCCATTGCGCGTTTCCGCCGCGGCCGTCGGCTTGCCGCCGGGCATCCCGCGCCGCTAGGGTTGGCGGCCGGCGCCGCGGAGAGATGTCCGAGTGGTTGAAGGAGCACGATTGGAAATCGTGTAGGCGCTCATACCGCCTCGTGGGTTCGAATCCCACTCTCTCCGCCATCTTCTTCGCGTCTGCGGCCGAGCGCGTCGCGCCCGCGCCGCCGCGCCGTCAGCTGGTGATCGCCTCGCGCACGACCGCCGACGGCCGCTCGGCGCCGAACTCGCCCTCCCAGCGCGCGATCACGACGGTCGCGAGGCAGTTGCCGATCACGTTCACCGACGTGCGCGCCATGTCCATCAGCTCGTCGATGCCGAGGATGATGAAGATCGGCTCGGTCGGCAGATTGAACGACGCCGCGGTGCCCAGCAGGATCACGAGCGAGGCGCGCGGCACGCCCGCGATCCCCTTGCTCGTGAGCATGAGCGTCAGCACCATCACGACCTGCTGCTGCCAGCTCATCGCGATCGCCGCGGCCTGCGCGACGAACACGGTCGCGAGCGAGAGGTAGAGCGACGTGCCGTCGAGGTTGAAGCTGTAACCCGTCGGCATCACGAACGCCACGATCCGCCGCGGCACGCCGATCGCCTCCATCGCCTCCATGGCGCGCGGGAGCGCCGCCTCGGAGCTGGTGGTCGCGAACGCGAGCGACACCGGCTCGGCGATCGCGGCGATGAAGCGGCGGATCGGCACGCGCACGATCAGCGCGACCGGCAGCAGCACGCACAGGATGAACACCGTCAGCGCCAGGTAGAGGGTGCCGAGGAGCTTGAGCAGATTGGCGAGGATGCCGAGCCCCATGTGTCCGACCGTGAACGCGATCGCGGCGCCCACGCCGACCGGCGCGAACAGCATGACGATGTTCGTGAACTTGAACATCGTCTCGGCGAGGCTCTCGGCGAAGGCGAGCATCGGCCGGCGCTTCGTGTCGGGCAGCAGGCCGAGCGCGAAACCGAACAGGATCGAGAACACGACCACCTGAAGAATCTGGTTCTCGACCACCGCCTTCGCGATGTTCTCGGGGAAGGCGTGCAGGATGATGTCGCTGGCCGTCTGCTTGACCACCTCGACCTTCTCGCTCGCGGGCGGCGGCGGCAGGTGGATGCCCCTGCCCGCCTGCGTGAGGTTGATCGCGCCGAGGCCGATGAACAGCGCGATCGTGGTGATCACCTCGAAGTAGAGGAGCGCCTTCACGCCCATCCGCCCCACTTGCTTCAGGTCGGAGTGCCCGGCGATCCCGACGACGAGCGTGCCGAAGAGCAGCGGCGCGATGATCGTGCGGATCATGCGCAGGAAGATCTGGCTCAAGATGCGCAGCTCGACCGCCCGCGCGGGCAGGTCGTGGCCGATCTCGGCGCCGATCACCATCGAGACCAGGATCCACGTCGTGAGCGAGCGCCGCTGGACGCCGAGCGCGACGAGCCCCGCGATCGTGAGCCAGCGCGAGGCGATGAGCGCGGGCGCCGGGATCGCCGCCGCGTGCGCCCAGTCGAGCGCCGCGAGCACGGCGGCGATCAGGAGGGCGGCGAGCAGCGCGGCGATGACGCCGAATCGGGAGCGGCCCTGCGGCGCGGCGGTCATGAAGGCGGAAAGGCTATGCGGGGGAGAGGAACGACGCAAGCACGGGCCGCGGCTGCCTTGACCCGACCGCTCGCCCTGCTAGTATCGCGCCTCGCGGCGGTCCGCGGCGCCCGATCAGGCCCGCGTCCGGCCTCCCATTTCGTGGGGATGTAGCTCAGTTGGGAGAGCACCTCGTTCGCAACGAGGGGGTCGGCGGTTCGAATCCGCTCATCTCCACCATTCTTGGCCCGGAACGCTTCGCTCGCGCTCCGGCTCGCTCTGGGCCAGGCCCAGCGCAACCCGAACTTGTGAACCCCGTCAGGACCGGAAGGTAGCAGCGGTAAGCAATCACTCGGGGGTGCCGCTGGTCCCCTGGCCCTTTACGTCATGGCCCATCGCGCGCTCGCACTGAAGTACCGGCCCCAGATCTTCGGCGATCTGGTCGGGCAGGAGCACGTCACCGCGGTGCTGACGCGCGCGGTCGAAAGCGGCCGCATCGCACACGCCTACCTCTTCACCGGCGCGCGCGGCGTCGGCAAGACGACCAGCGCGCGCGTGCTCGCGAAGGCGCTCAACTGCGAGCGCCGCGCGCCCGGCAAGGGCGCGCCGGGCGCCGCATCCGCGGCCGATCCGTGCAACGCGTGCACGTCGTGCACCGAGATCACGGCCGGGGTCTCGCTCGACGTCGCCGAGATCGACGGCGCCTCGAACCGCGGGATCGCCGACGTGCAGGTCCTGCGCGAGAAGGTACGCTTCGCGCCGACCGGCGGCCGCTACCGCGTCGTGATCATCGACGAGGTGCACCAGCTCTCGGGCGACGCGTTCGCGGCGCTGCTCAAGACGCTCGAGGAGCCGCCGCCGCACCTCGTGTTCATCTTCGCCACCACCGATCCGCAGAAGCTGCCCGACACGATCCGCTCGCGCACGCAGCGCTTCGATTTCGCGCGCGTGCCGCTGCGCAAGGTCGCCGGGCGCCTCGAGGAGATCCAGCGCCGCGAGGCGGCGGATCCCGAGGGCGTGACGTTCACGCTCGACGAGAGCGCGGCGCTCCTGATCGCGCACAAGTCGGAAGGCTCGATGCGCGACGCGGTGAGCGCGCTCGATCAGGTGGTTTCGGCGGGCGAGAGCCATCTGACCGACGAGGTCGTGCGCCGCGTGCTCGGGATCGCCGACCGCGAGGCGTTCTACGGGCTCGCGCAGGCGATCGTCGAGCGCGATCCGGCGCACGCGCTCACGGCGCTGCACGAGGCGTTCGCGAAGGGCATGGATCCGCGCGATCTCGCCGAGGGCCTGGGCGAGCACATCCGCCACCTCCTGATCCTCAAGGTGGATCCCAACGCCGAGGATCTGGTGCCGGCGAGCCGCGAGGAGCTCGAGCGTCTGCGCGCGCAGTGCGAGGGCTGGTCCGAGCACGATTTGCTGCGGCTGCTGCGGCTCATCACCGAGACCCACTTCCCGATGCGCGACAGCCCGCAGCCGCTGATCCATCTCGAGGCGGCGGTGGTGCAGATGGCGACGCTCGAGCCGGGCGAGCGGCTGGCCGAGCTGCTGCAGCGGCTCGAAGCGATCGAGCAGCGCCTCGGCGGCGCGGCGACCGGTGGCGGCACGGGCGCGGCGCGCGGCGCGCCGGCCGCGCGTCCGAGCAGCGCGAGCTTCGCGCCCGCGCGCGCGACGCCACCGGCGCGGCCCGCGCCGGCCCCGGCCGCACGACCCGCGCCCGCGCCGGTCGCGCGCCCCGCGAATCCGACGATGTTCGGCAGCGCGGCGCCCGAGAGCGTCGCGACCGCGACGCTCGACGCGGCGCCCGGCGACGCGACGCACGCCGCGGCATGGCAGGCGACACTCGAAGCCGTGAACGGGAAGAAGCGGATGCTCGGCGCGTTCCTCGTCTCGTGCCGGTTCGCCGGCGTCAGCGACGGCACGGTCGTGCTGGCGATGGACGATCTGCATCGCGCCGTCGTGGACGAGAAGGAGAATCGCGCCATCATCGTCGCGGCGCTCACGCAGTGCTTCGGCCGGCCGCTCGGCCTCGCATGCGTCGCGCCCGCCGACGGCGCGCCGATCGCGCCCGCGCCGCCCAGCGAAGTCGACGTGAAACCCATGATCGACCGCGCCATCGCATGGTTCGAGGGCGAGGTCATCGAACCGAATCGCGCGCGTCCGGAGAGGGATGGATGAAGAGCTTTGGCGATCTGATGAAGCAGGCCCAGAAGGTGCAGAAGCAGATGACCGAGGCGCAGGCGAAGCTCGGCGAGGAGCGCTTCGAGGCGTCGGCCGGCGGCGGGCTGGTGCGCGCGGTGGTGGACGGCCGGCAGGCGCTCAAGGAATTGACGATCAGCCCCGACGCGCTCAAGGACAACGACGCGTCGCTGATCGAGGACCTCGTGCTCACCGCGGTGGGCGAGGCGCAGCGCACCTCGGAGGAGCGGATGAAGGAGACCCTCGGGCGCCTGACCGGCGGGTTCAACCTCCCGTTCTGAACGACGCGCACCCGGCGCGGCGCTGACCGGCCCGCGACCCCGCGCAGACCCCGGCCCCCATGTACAGCTCGAAATACCTGGAGCTCCTGATCGAAGAGCTGGCCAAGCTGCCGAGCATCGGGCAGAAGACGGCGCAGCGGCTGGCGCTCCACATCCTCAAGGTGTCGAAGGAGGACGCGGTGCGGCTCGCCGAGGCGATCCGCGCGGTGAAGGAACGCGTGCGCCTGTGCGGCGTGTGCGGCAACTTCAGCGACGAGGATCCGTGCCGCATCTGCGACGATCCGCAGCGCGACGCGGGGCTCGTGTGCGTGGTCGAGCAGCCGGGCGACGTGCTGGCGTTCGAGCGCACCGGCGAGTTCCGCGGCCGCTACCACGTGCTCGGCGGCGCGCTCTCACCGCTCGACGGCACGCATCCCGATGATCTGCGGATCGCGTTGCTGCTCGAGCGGCTGCGTGCGGGCGAGACGGCCGGCAACGGCGCGCCGATCCGCGAGATCATCCTCGCCACGAACCCCAACGTCGCCGGCGAGGCGACCGCGCTCTACCTCTCACGGCTGCTGGTACCGCTCGGCGTGCGCGTCACGCGCATCGCCCGCGGCGTGCCGATGGGCTCCGACCTCGAGTACTCCGATCAGGTGACGCTGGCGCGCGCCCTCGAAGGACGGCGCGAGGTCGACTGACCGCCGCGAGCGCCGGCCAACCCATGTCTCCCTACGCGGTCGACGCCATCCAGGTGGTGGCGGTGCTGTTTCTGGTCGGGCTCAATGCGTTCTTCGTCGCCGCCGAGTTCGCGCTGGTGACGATCCGCTGGACGCGTGTCCAGGAGCTGGTCGATCAGAACCGCTTCGGCGCGCCGGCGGTGCGCGCGGCGGTCGAGCGGCTCGACCGCGCGATCGCCTCGACGCAGCTCGGCATCACGTTCGCGAGCCTCGCGCTCGGCTGGCTCGGCGAGCCGGCGCTCGCGCACCTGCTGCAGCCGATCTTCCGCGCGATCCCGGGCGGATGGAGCGTCGCGGTGACGCACGGCGCGGCGGTCGCGCTCGCGTTCCTCGCCATCACCTACCTCCACGTCGTGCTCGGCGAGCTGGTGCCGAAGGCGATCGCGCTCGAGCGCGCCGAGCAGGTGGCGCTGCTCGTCGCCGGGCCGCTCCTGATGTTCGGCCGGCTGTTCCACCCGTTCATCCGCGTGATCGGCCGCTCGGGCCGCACGGTCGTCGGCCTGCTGCGGCTGCCGGCGCCGCCCATCCAGCAGCAGGTGCACTCGGTGGACGAGCTGTCGATGCTGGTCGAGGAGACGCAGGAGGCCGGCGTCATCCCCGAGGACCAGGCGACCTACGTCCAGAACGTGTTCGAGCTCTCGGACAAGCGGGTGCGCGACATCATGGTGCCGCGCGAGCGCGTCGTGACGCTGTCGCTGCACGCCTCGGAGGACGAGATCCTCGAGACCGCGCGCGACACGGCCCACACGCGCATGCCGGTGTGGGAGGGAACGCCCGACAACACAGTGGGCGTGGTCAACACCAAGGACCTGTTCCACCTCTTCAGCCTGCGCGGGCTGGTCAATCTCATGGACGCGATGTACCCGCCGCTGTTCGTCGAGCCGGGGCTCCAGGTCTCGCAGCTGCTGCGCACGTTCCGGCGCGAGCGGCGGCCGCTCGCGGTGGTGCGCGACAAGGACGGCACGTTCCTCGGCATCGTGACGCTCGAGGACATCCTCGAGGAGATCGTCGGCGAGATCGAGGACGAGCACGACGTGAACATGCCGCACGGCCTGGTCGGCCGTGCGGCGCCCGCGGCGTCGGCTCCGCCCGTGGCGACGTCGGCGCCGGCGACGCCCGCGACGCCAGCGACGCAGGCCGCCCTGCCCGCCGTCCAGTTACCGGCCCCGCCCGCCGATACCTCCCGTTGAGGCCCGGGGCGCCCGCCCCTGCCGGCCGCCGGGAGGTGCGATGCGTTCGGGAGCGATGGAGAAGCTGGTCGGCGTCTACCTGGCGATCGGCGGCCTGTGGTGCTTCATCTCCAACGCCGGAGCGGCGATCACCGGCCGCACCACGGCGTTCGTGATGGTCACCGGCGGCGCCCCGATCGCCGAGAAGATCCTCACCGTGCTGCGCATCATCGTGACCCAGATCCTGTTCTGGCCGATGGACATCTACCAGAACGTGGGCCGCATCGTCTTCGGTTGACCGGCGCGGCGTTCAGCGGCAACGCGAAACCAGTTGCGTGTCACTTAACGGCATGATAACGGTTTGGCCGGAACACGGACGTGCCACGGAGTCTGGCAACCACGCTCGCCCGAGAGCGAGCGGGAGGATGCATGCCGCAATGGACTCTGTTCGAAAATGATTTTCGCGCCATCGACCAGGTCTTGATCGAGCTGCTCGAGAAGACCAACGCCCTCTCGGCGCACCTCGTCGACCGGTCCGGCCAGCTCATCACCACGTCGGGGCGGAGCGCCGACTTCGACGTCACCGCGTTCGCCAGCCTCGTCGCCGCCGACTTCACGGCCAACACCGAGCTTTCGCGGTTGTTGGGCGAGGAATCCATCGTCGCGGTGGTGAACGAGGGCAAGACGCGGTCGGCCTATTCCTGCCTGCTCGCGGACCGCGTCATCATGTGCATCGTGTTCGATCGCCGCAGCACGCTGGGCCTCGTGCGCCATCGCAGCCATCGCGCGGCGGAGCAGCTGGACGGCGTCTTCCGCACTCTCTTCGAGAAGGTGGGGCTGGTCGAGTCGGGGCGCGACACGCGCGACTTCGCGGACGCCGCGGGCCGCGAGGTGGACGCGCTGTTCGGCGACTAGCGCCCCTCCGGATCCGGACGGCGGCCAGGGGCATGGCGCTCATCAATCATCGGGCGCGCGAGATCCACTTCAAGATCGTCTACTACGGTCCGGGGCTCGGGGGCAAGACCACCAACCTCCGGCGGCTCCACGACCGCCTGCCGCCCGATCGCCGCGGGCGCCTGATCTCGATCGCCACCGACCACGAGCGCACGCTGTTCTTCGACTTCCTGCCGATCGACCTCGGGCAGGTCAACGGGTTCACGACGCGCTTCCACCTCTATACCGTGCCCGGGCAGGTCTACTACCGGCTCTCGCGCCGCGCCGTGCTCCAGGGCGCCGACGGCATCGTATTCGTCGCCGACTCGCATCCGGCGCGCGAGGAGGCGAACCAGCAGTCGCTCGCCGATCTCGCCGCGCAGCTCGTGACGATCGGGATGGCGCCCGAGCAGCTGCGGCGCATGCCGTGGGTGTTCCAGTACAACAAGCGCGATCTCGCCGGCGCGGTCGCGGTCGAGCGGCTGCGCGCGGCGCTCAATCCCGGCGCCGCACCGGAGTTCGAGGCGGTGGCGAGCGAGGGCCGCGGCGTCACCGAGACGCTGCGCGCGATCTGCAAGTCGGTGCTCGCCCGGCTCGCGAGCGAGGCGCCGGCCGGCGCGGCGGCCGCGCCGACGCGCGCGTGAGGACGATCGTCCGCTGGATCGCGACACTCGGCCCGGTCGGCTACGCGCCGATCGCGCCGGCGACCGCCGGCAGCGCCGTCGTGGCGCTCGCGTTCCTGCTCGCGCCGCCGGTGCCGATGCCGATCTTCGCGGCGATGATCCTGTGCGGGACCGCGTTCGCCATCTGGATCGCCGATGAGGCCGAGAAGCAGCTCGGCCACGATGCGCACCCGATCGTGATCGACGAGGTCGTCGGCCAGATGCTGGCGCTGGTGCTGGTGCCGCACACGTGGATCGCCTACGGCATCGCGTTCGCGCTGTTCCGCGTCTTCGACGTCTGGAAGCCGCTCGGCGCGCACGAGGCGCAGGCGCTCCCCGGGGGCGTCGGCGTCGTGACGGACGACGTGATCGCCGGGATCACCGCCTGCGGCGCGTTCCACCTCGGCGCGTGGGCGATGCGGGCCGCGGGGTGGACGAGGTAGGGTTATCGCGATGAACGCGGAGCTGGCTCGCTTCGTACACGAAGCGCTCGCGCGTGGCTTGTCGCGTGACGCGATCCGCAGTCAGCTCATTGCGGCCGGCTGGCGGGCCGACGAGATAGAGGCGGCGCTGCGAAGCTGGACCGAGACGGGGTTTCCGATCCCGGTGCCGCGCCGCCGCCCGTCGCTCAACGCGCGCGAGGCGTTCCTCTACCTGGTTCTGTTCGCCGCGCTCTACACCAGCGCCTTTGACACCGGTCAGGTGCTGTTCGGCATCATTCAGCGCGCATTCCCCGATCCCGTCCGCGTTCCCTACGACTCCGGCCCCTGGGGCCAGTGGATTCGCAGCGCTCTCGCCGGGCTCATCATCGCGTTCCCGGTCTATCTCTCGTTCTCGCGTTTGATCGGCCGGCAGGTCGAACGCGAGCCCGAACGCGCCGGCTCGCCCGTTCGGAAGTGGCTCACGTATCTGACGCTCTTCGTCGCGGCTCTCGTGATCATCGGCGATCTCATCGTCCTCGTGAATTGCGCGCTCGAAGGCCAGCTCGTGACGCCGCTCGCGCTCAAGATTCTGGTCGTGCTCTCGATCGCCGGAAGCGTGTTCGGCCACTATCTCGGCGGCTTGCGCCGCGATGAACGGGGCGCCGCGGGCGCGACCGGCGGCATGAGGCTCGGCGCGCGCCTTGCGGCCGCGGGCGTGATCGTTGTGATGATCGCCGGCATGGTCGCCGCCGGCTCTCCGATCAAGGAGCGCTGGCGGCAGCTCGACGCGCAGCGCGTTCAGGCGCTCTCGCAGATCGTCACAGCGATCCAGCTGCATGAGAGCAACGCGGGCACCCTGCCGGCCATTCTCCCCGAGGTGCTGGACAACCCGCACGGCGGGTTCGACCGTTCGCTGATCGAGGATCCCGAAAGCCACCTGCCCTACGGCTATCAGCGAATCGACTCGCTCACATACCGACTCTGTGCCGATTTTCGGACTGCCTCCGACCCGGCCCCGATGCAACCGAGAGAGTCGGAATTCTGGCGCCACGGCGCGGGCCACAAATGTTTCACCATCATGGTGGAGCGCATGGGTGGATGGCGGCGGTGACGGCGTGCAGCCGACGATCGGCCGCGACGGATCGATCCGCCTGCGCGTCACCGTGAACGTGCTCGCGCCGGGCACGGTCAAGCTCGAAGCCGACGCGCACTGGCCGATGGACGAGAGTCGCTCCGGCCGGCCGGAGAACGAGACGCCGCCGATCCGCTGGTGGGGGCGCGACGAGGTATCACGCGGGCTTCCGATCGGCCGCCGCACGATCGACCTGAACCCGCGCCTGCGCCGGAGCGAGTTCGGCGCGCCGCGCGGGATCGGGCGCGACAGTCTCTACATCCTGCTGTCGCGCAACTCGGCGCTCGGGGTCTCACAGACGTCGTGGTGGTACACGCACGGCAAGGCCGCCGGCCCCGCGTACTGAACCACGATCGGCCGCGTATCGCGGCCGCGCCGTAACTCCCGCGTTTTCCCGCGCCGCGCCGCGCACGCTGCCGCCCTCGCGCGTTTCCTCTATGCTCGCCGCCCGATGCAAGTCGAGATCATCACGATCGGCAACGAAGTCCTCTCCGGCCGCACGCTCGACACCAACTTCGCCTTCCTCGCGCGCGCGCTCGAAGAGGTGAGCGTCCCGGTCGTCTGGCACACGACTGTGGGCGACGTCGGCGAGCGCATCGGCGAGGCGCTGCGCCGCGCGCTCACGCGCGCCGACGGCGTCGTGATGACGGGCGGGCTCGGGCCGACGCCGGACGACATCACGCGCAAGGCCGTCGCGGCGGCGCTCGGCCGCCGGCTCCAGCTCGACGACGACGTGCTCGCGCGCATCCGCGATCGCGCGAAGCGATCGGGCCGCAAGCTCCCCGCGTCGGTCGAGAGCCAGGCGCTGCTGCCGCGCGGCGCGACCGCGTGGCCCAACCCGCTCGGCACCGCGCCCGGACTGCTGATCACGCAGGACGAGAAGCCCGTGATCCTGCTCCCCGGCGTGCCGCAGGAGATGGAGGCGCTGGCGGTCGAGTTCGTGATCCCGTACTTCCGCGAGCGCTCGGGGCTCGCCGTCGAGTCGTTCACGCTCCGCACCGCCGGCGCGTTCGAGAGTCAGCTCCACGAGCGGATCGGCAAGCTGCCGCAGCGCTGGCCGGGCGCCGCGCTCGCGTACCTGCCGAGCTATTTCGGCGTGGACTTGCGCGTCACCGTCGCCGGCGCGGATCCGGCG
The DNA here is from genome assembly GCA_016178725.1 of Candidatus Eiseniibacteriota bacterium. GTDB lineage: Bacteria > Eisenbacteria > RBG-16-71-46 > RBG-16-71-46 > RBG-16-71-46 > WS-11. The sequence continues at coordinate 61,678 of JACOSV010000027.1, read as the reverse complement.
CCGGTGCATGAAGTCGCGATGCGCGCGCACGAGCAACTCGAGGCGCGCGTGCGCCCGGTGATCTACGCCGAGGGCGCGCGGACGATGGAGGAGGTCGTGGGCGATCTGCTCGTCGCGAGGGGCTGGCGGATTGCCGTTGCCGAATCGTGCACCGGCGGCCTCATGGCGCGCCGGCTCACCGACATCGACGGGTCCTCGCGTTACTTCGAGCGCGGCTACGTCACCTACTCGAACGCGTCGAAGGTCGCGCTGCTCGGCGTGCGCCCGGTGGACCTCGACGGGCACGGCGCGGTGAGCGCGCCGGTCGCCGAGCAGATGGCGCGCGGCGCGCGCGAGCAGGCGGGCGTCGAGGTCGGCGCCGGCATCACCGGCGTCGCCGGGCCCACGGGCGGCAGCGACGAGAAGCCGGTGGGCACGGTGTTCATCGCCGTCGCCGCGCCGGACGGCGCCGCGGTGCGCACGTACCGATTCATGGGCACGCGGCGCGCGATCCGCGAGCGCGCGGCGCAGACCGCGCTCGATCTCGTGCGGCGCACGCTCCAGGGTTTGCCGCTCGACCCCGCGCTGGACGGATGAGCCGTGCGCATCTTCCTCGCCGTGTTCCCGCCCGCGCCGGTGCAGGCGGCGGTGGCGGATGCGATCGCGCGCGTGCGGCGCCAGGGCGACGGTCTCGCCTGGGTGCGGCGCGAGAACCTGCACTACACGCTGCGGTTCATGGGCGATCTGGATGAGCGGCGCCGCGACGCGGTTTATGAACGCGGCGCACTCGCGCGCGTGATCACCGCGGCGCGCGAGGGGGTCACCGGCGTCGCGCCGTTCGACGCCTTGCTCGGCGCGGCGGACGCGTTCCCCGCCGCGCAGCGCGCGCGCGTCCTGTGGCTCGGGCTCGCCGAGGGGGGCGAGGCGCTGGTCGCGCTCGCCGCGGGCGTTGAGCGCGCGCTCGTGGCGCAGGGGTTCGCGCCCGCCGCCCGCCCGTTCGCGCCGCACCTCACGATCGCGCGCGTGCGTGCGCGCGATCAGGACTGGAGCGGGCGCCTCCAGGACGTCGGGCCCGATCCGGCGCCGCGCTTCCGCGTCGACCGCGTGCGCGTGATCGAGAGCACGCTCGCGTCCGGCGCCGCGCCTTCCAATGTTGGTCGCGCCGGCGCCGCGCCTTCCAATTCTGTACGCGCGGCGGGATCCAAGTATGCGGTGCGCGCCGAGGCGGTGCTCGCGTCATGAGCCCGCGCACCCCCGCGCCCGGCGATCTCGTCGGCCGCTTCCGCGTCGTCGAGCCGCTCGACGGCGGCGGGCAGGCGGTGGTGTGGCGCGCCGAGGACACGATCATCCGCCGACCGGCCGTGCTCAAGCTGCTGGCCGAGCGCCTGCTCGGCTCCGCCGAAGCGCGCCGCCGTCTGCTGCGCGAAATCGAGGCGACGCGGCTGCTCGATCACCCCGGCATCCCGACGACGTTCGGGTCCGGCGAATGGCAGGGGCAGGTCTACGTCGCGCAGCAGCTCGTGGACGGCGAGACGGCGTCCGCTCTCGCCGCGCGCGCGCGTCTTCCCGTCGCCGAGGCGGTGCGGATCGCCGTCGCCGCAGCCGAAGCGCTCGGCCACGCGCACAGCCGCGGCGTGGTCCACCGCGACGTGTCGGGCGGCAACATCATGATCGATCGCGACGGTCGCGTATTCGTGATCGACTTCGGCTTCGCGCTGATCGAGGGGCGCTCGCGGTTCACGGCGGCGGATCGCGTGCTGATGACGCCGGCGTTCGTCTCGCCCGAGGTCGCGGCCGGCGATGAGGCCGATCCGCGCAGCGATCTCTACGGCCTCGGCGTCGTGTTCTACGAGCTCCTCACCGGCGCGCTGCCGTTCCGGTCGCGCCACGCCGAGGCGCTGATCTACGCGGCGGCCAACGAAGCGCCCGCGCGGCCGAGCGAGCGGCGTGCCGATCTGCCGGAGTGGATCGACCGCGCCGTGCTCAAAGCGCTCGCCAAACGACCGGCCGACCGCTATCAGGAGGCCGACGCGTTCATCGCCGATCTGCGCGCGGCGGGCGGCGGTGACGCCGCGCGGCCCGCGTCGCCGCTCGAGCTGTTCACGCCCGGCCGCCGTACGGTCGCGGTCGCGCCGTTTCGCGATCTCTCGGGTGAGGGCGGCGGGTCGGACGCGCTCGCGCGCGGCCTGACCGAAGCGGTAACGGCGAGCCTCGCCGCCGTTCCCGAGATCGCCGTGGTGGCGCCCGAGCCGGACGCCGAGCCGGGCGAGACGTGGGCGCGGCGGGCCGAGACGCTCGGCGCACGTTTCGTCGTCGAGGGCACGCTGCGGCGCATCGGCCCGCACGTGCGCATCACGTACGGCGTCACCGATCTCGCGACGCGCGTCACGATCGGCGGCGACACGCTCGACGGCATGGCGGCGGAGCTCTTCGCGCTCGAGGACCGGCTCACCGAGAAGCTGCTCGCCGTGCTCGACGCCCGGCCGGCCGGGGCGCCGCGGCGGCGTGCGACGCGCGATCCCGCGTCGCACGAGCGCTACCTCCAGGCGCTCGGGTACCTGCAGCGCTTCGACGACGAGGCGTCGGTGGACGGCGCGATCCGGCTGCTCGAGACGCTCACGGCCGACGAGGGCGATTCGGCGCTGGCGGCGGCGGCGCTCGCCCGCGCGTACCTCGACAAGTACGGACTCGTTGTTCAGGCGGTGTGGGAGATGAAGGCGGCCGACGCCTGCGCGCGCGCGCTCGCGCTGGATCCCGATGCCCCGGAGGTGCTGGTGACGCTCGGCGATGTGCACAACTCGGTCGGCCGGCACGAGGAGGCGATCGCCACGTTCGGGCGCGCGATCGCGGTGCGCCATGATCTGCCGGACGCATGGCTCGGGCTCGCGCTCGCGCACGAACGGCTCGGGCGCTTCGACGGCGCGGAGGCCGCGGCGCGTCAGGCGATCGCGCTGCGCCCAAGCGCGTGGGCCGGGTACGACCGGCTCGGCGTCGTCTGCTTCCGGCAGGCGCGCTACGCGCTCGCGGTCGAGCCGTGGCGCGCGGTGACGCAGCTCTCGCCCGAGAACGCGCGGGGCCACGCGCACCTCGGCGCCGCCTACTTCTCGCTCGACCGGCTCGAGGACGCGCTCGAGGCGTACCGCCGCTCGATCGCGATCCGTCCGAATGCGATCGCATGGGCGGGCGTGGGAACGGTCGAGTACTACCTCGGGCACCACGCCGAATCGGCGCAGGCGTTCGAACGCGCGGTGGCGCTCAAGCCGCTCGACTCGCGCATGTGGGGGCACCTCGGCAGCGCCTGCCAGCAGACGCAGGGCGGCGCGCCGCGCGCGCGCGAAGCGTTCGAGCGCGCGGTCGCGCTCGGCCTCGAGCGCGTGCGCATCAATCCCAACTTCGCGGAGGAGTGGGTGTGGCTGGGTTGCTGGTTCGCCGAAATCGGCGATCCGGTGCGCGCGCGCGAGGCGGTGTCGCGAGCGCTCTCGCTCGGCGGACAGGATGTATCAATCCTCGCGCAGGCCGGAATTGCATATGAGACTCTCGGCGAACGCCGGACCGCGCTACGATGGATCGGCGAGGCGATGCGGCGCGGACTCGGCCGCGAGCGCCTGCTGCGCGATCCATCGCTGGCCGAACTGCGCAAGGATGATCGATTTCGGAAGTTGATCGCGGCGCGCGCGGCCATCCACGTCGAGGATCCCGGAACATCACACGAGTCCGGAGGTTGAGTCATGAGCGGTTCGACGCGCACGCGGGGAGGTCGCAGGATGGGCCATCGACGTGTTTGGGTCGGAATCGTCGCCCTGTTGAGCGTGCTCGGATGTCAGTCGAAGACCTCGACGCCCTTCGGGGCGCCCGCGGAGAGCACGCATGCCATGACGACGGGCGGGGCGACGATGGACACGTCTCGCACGCACATCGCCGGCGACACTCCTCCGCCGTGGAACGGCATCACCAAGCACATTTATGTGGTCAAGAGCGCCTCGGCATCCAAGAAGCTGTGCGTGACGTTCAGCCCGCCCGAGATGAAGGGGGTCGATACCGGTGACTCGGTCGTCTGGATATCCCGCCTGTCTCCGAAAGATGGATCGGTCAGAATCGACTTCACAGGGACGAGTCCGCTGGTGCAGCAGAGGCACCTCGACGTGGAGCCAGGCGGTAGCGATGGGGGCATCGTTGGGTACGACAGGAAGCAGAATGGGAATAGGACCTTCTATTACAGGTCGCTGCCGGCGGATTGCCTACACACCTTCGGCGGTGGGCCGGACGTGATCGTGGATGACGGCAGGGTGCCGGGCAATCCGGGCGGTAAGCACTGATCGAGCAGCTCGGTCGATGAAAGAAGAGGAGGTCGCATGAATGGGTCAGGATGGCATGGAGTCCGGGTGATCGCGGTTGGATTCGTGGTTCTCGGCGGGATGTTCCTGCTCGGCGCGACACCGTCCGGAGGGAGGCGCGCGAACGCCACGCCGCCTCCGAAGATGACGTACATCGAGATCACGACCCGGGGGGTGTGCACGACTCTCGATCAGATCCACGCCCACGCCAAGGGTGCCGACCTGGTCGCATGGCACGACTCGACGACTGCCTCGGTCACGATTACGTTCACGCATGGCTCCCCGTTCGGAAGCCCCACCACGTTCACCATCGCTCCGGGTGAGGTCGCCGGCGGCATCGTCAGCGGGGCAGGGACCTTTCCCTACACGGTCAGTCAGGAACTGTGTAAGCAGCCGACCGACGGCGGTCCCGACGTGATCGTGGACCGCGGCAAGGACCGCGGTAAGAAGCACTAACCTGACCACTGCACTCACCCGAGCCGGGGCAGTCGCCCCCGGCTCGGGTCGTTTTCCCCGCCAATTCCCGGCCCGAATTGCCTCTTCCCATCCCCTGCCCAAATGTGTAGTATGCGCCCGACCCTCGATGGGACGCGCGGGCGCGGCTATGATCCGGCCACGTGCCCCGCGCCCCGCACAACGAACGCCCCTGCGAAGGAGACGCAGCCGATGATTCCCAACACGCCCTCCGCCAAGGAAAAGACGAAGGCGCTGGACCTCGCCCTGCAGCAGATCGAGAAGCAGTTCGGCAAGGGCGCCATCATGAAGCTCGGTGAGGAGCAGGCGCTGGTGCCGGTCGAGATCATCTCGACCGGATCGATCGCGCTCGACATGGCGCTCGGCATCGGCGGCATCCCGCGCGGCCGCGTGATCGAGATCTACGGACCCGAGTCGTCGGGCAAGACGACGCTCGCGCTCACGATCATCGCCAACGCGCAGCGCTCGGGCGGCAACGCGGTGTTCATCGACGCCGAGCACGCGCTCGACGCCGCCTACGCGCAGAAGCTGGGCGTGGATATCGCCAACCTCCACGTCGCACAGCCCGACACGGGCGAAGAGGCGCTCGAGATCGCCGACCACCTCGTGCGCTCGGGCGCGGTGGACGTGGTGGTGATCGACTCGGTCGCCGCTCTCGTGCCGCGGGCCGAGATCGAAGGCGAGATGGGCGACTCGCACGTCGGGCTCCAGGCGCGGCTCATGTCGCAGGCGCTGCGCAAGCTCACCGGCTCGATCTCCAAGAGCAAAACCAGCGTCATCTTCATCAACCAGATCCGCATGCAGATCGGCGTGATGTTCGGCTGCTTCCACTACAACACTCGCGTCATGCTCGCCGACGGATCGAGTGAGAAGATCGGGAAGATCGTCAACCAGAAGATGCCGGTCGAGGTTCTGTCCTACGATCCGGTGACCGGCGCCATCGAGCCTCGCAAGGTGATGAACTGGTTCGACAATGGCCCGACCGACACTTTCCTGCAGTTCGAGGTCGAGGGCGGACCATCGGGCCGCCGGAAGTTCGCGGCAACCCCGGGACACATGATCTTCACTCCCAACGGAGAGGTTCCGGCCGGTGAGCTGGGTGTGGGCGACGAGGTGCTCGTGTCGGTCGAGGACATCGCGATCTCGGACGATCAGCGCCAGGTCATCATCGGCAGCGCGCTCGGCGACGGTTCGTTGCGACAGGTGGGCACGCACACGGCCACCTTCCGTGTCGGCCACGGACCGGAGCAGGCGGAATACGTCGAATGGAAGCACGCGATGCTGGGCCCGCTTTCGCGTGGAATGGCTCGGGTCGGGAATGGAACCGGCTTCGACACGCTCGCCGCCCCGTTCCTGGCTGACCTGCGCTCCCAGCTGTACTCGGCGGACGGAGAGCGCACCGCGAGCACCGAGATCCTGGCCGAGCTCGACGCGCGTGGGCTCGCCGTCTGGTACGGCGACGACGGCTCGTTCGGGGGCTCGTTCGAACAGTGGGGAAAGGGCAGGGCCGTCCTCTACAACAAGTCGCTCCAGAGCACGTGCCGTGAGGCGGTGTGCGAACGACTCGAACAGCTCGGTGTCGGTCGACCGCGCGACGATGGCCGGGGATTCTGGTTCAGCTCCGGGCAGACGGCGCGGCTGCATGCCCTGATCGCACCGTGGCTGCACCCCTGCGTGCAGTACAAACTGCATCCGAGTCGTCGCGGACAATTCGCCTGGAGTCCGGCGACGGGTGAGGGCGCCGTCGCGACGGCGCTCGCGGAGCGCAAGGAGCTTCGCGCCGTTCCCGCGAAGATCGTCAAGCGCTATCGCAAGCCCGCGACGCGTGCGACGCACCGGTTCGACATCCAGGTCGAGGGCAACCACTCGTACCTGGTCGATGGGGTCATCGTGCACAACTCGCCCGAGACCACCGCCGGCGGGCGCGCGCTCAAGTTCTACGCGTCGGTGCGCCTGGACATACGCCGCATCGCGACGCTCAAGGAAGGCGATGTGGCGGTCGGCAACCGCACCAAGGTGAAGGTGGTCAAGAACAAGGTCGCCGCGCCGTTCCGCGAGGCCGAGTTCGACATCGTCTACAACGAGGGCATTTCGCGCGAAGGCGAGCTGATCGACTTCGGCGTGGACAAGGGCGTGATCGAGAAGAGCGGCACGTGGTTCTCGTTCGGCCCGGAGCGCATCGGCCAGGGCCGCGAGAACGCGCGGCTGTTCCTGCGCGAGCACGCTGACGTACGAGCCCAGCTCGAGGCGAAGCTCCTGCCGCTGCTCGGACTGCGCACGCTCGCGCCGCCGCCCGCCGCCGCCAACGGTACGGCGGAGCGCGCCGCGAGCCCGCCGCCCGTGGCGAGCAAGCCCGCCGGCAACTCGGCGCGCCCGCAGCCGGCGCTGGTGGCGAGCGGGGATCGCAAGCGCTAGCCTGCCGGCCTTCGTTCCGCCCGCGGTGCGCGGGCAGCTCGACCCCGATCAGGAGGCGTTCATGCGTGCTCGTATTCCTCGCTGGATGTTCCCTGCGATGCTGCTCGCCGCCGCGTGCGGCTGCTCCGGCGGCGCGCAGCAGTCGGCGCCGGCGGTGAATCAGGCCGCGATCTCGGCGGCGATCGACAGTGCCAACGCGACGTTCGCAGCGGCCGCCGCGGCTCACGATACGGCGGCGGTCGTCGCGTGCTACGCCGCCGACGCGCACTTCCTGCCGCCGAACGCTCCGCGCGCCGACGGAAAGGACGCGATTCAGCGCGCGTGGGCGGGCATGCTCGCCATGCCGGGCGTCAAGGTGACCATGCAATCGAACACCAAGATCGTCTCCGAGGCCGGCGATCTCGTGATCGATCTCGGGAGCTACGACATGACCGCCCCGGCCCCCAAAGGCAAGTCGATGCACGATGTCGGCAAGTACGCGACCACCTTCAAGAGGATGAACTGGGCTTGGAAGATCATCGTCGACACGTTCAACAGCGATATGCGGCCCCCGGGGATGTGAGCGACGTGGGCCACGCATCGGCGGATCGGGGGCCGGCCGGCCGGCCGCCCTCGATCCGCCAGTTGATCGGCATTCCCCTCAACGTCCTGCTGTTCCTGTTCCTGATGGTGCTGGGATGGGGCAGCGTCGCCGGGTTCTTCGCGCACCCGGTGCGGGTCGGTGTCGTGATCCTGCACCTCGCGATGATCCCGGTGATGACGTGGAGCACGTCGGGCCGCAGCCGCGGCCTCAAGCACGCGCCCGACTGGCGGCCGTTCTTCCCGCTGCTCGTCTTCCACTCGCTCTTCACGGCGTTCGTCATGCCCTACATGGACGCGCGCGACATCGCCGTGCTTCCGGGCGGCGACGCGCTGCGCTGGACCGGCCTCGCCGTGCTCGCGCTCGGCGTCGCGCTGCGCCTCGGGCCCATGCTCGAGCTCGGCCGCCGCTTCGTCTCGGTGGTCGCGGTGCAGGAGGGACACACGCTGCACACGTCGGGCTTCTACCGCCTCGTGCGGCATCCGTCGTACCTCGGCATCATCCTCATGGATCTCGGTTTCGCCGGCGTCTTCCGCAGCGCCGTCGCGCTGGCGCTGATGCCGGTCGTGTTCTGGATGTTCAAGCGCCGAATGGATGTCGAGGAGGCGTTCATGCAGGAGCAGTTCGGCGACTCGTATCGTGACTACATGACCCGCACCGCGCGCCTCGTCCCCGGCGCGTACTGACGTGCGCGTGCGACGTGGTCCGGGCGGCATCACCGGCACGCTCGCCGAGGAGCGCGCCCGCGATCCCGAGGCGGCCCGCGAGGCGGCGCTCAAGCTGCTCGAGCGCACGCGTCGCACGCGCAGCGATCTCGCGCGGCGACTGCGCGAGAAGGGCTACGCCGCGCCGGTCGTCGAGAGCGTGATCGAGCGGCTCGGCGCGGTCGGGCTCGTGGACGACGCCGAGTACGCGCTCGCGTTCCTCGCCGAGCGCTGGGGACGGCGCGCGGCGGGCTGGCGACGGCTCGAGCAGGATCTCCGCCGCCGCGGCATCGCCGCCGACGCGATCGCCGCCGCCCGCGCGCGCTTCGAAGCCGAGCGCGGCAGCGCCGACGAGGCGGCGCTGGCGCGTCGCGTCGTGGCGCAGGCGGCACGCCGGCTGGCGGCGCTCGAACCGCGCGTGCGGCGCCAGCGGCTCTATGCTCTACTCGCCCGCCGCGGCTTCGACGGCGACGTGATCGAGCAGGTGATCCGCGACGATCCCGGCCGCGAGCGGGAGTGACCGGCCGAACGAAAGGAGACCCTCATGCAGAGCAGGGCGAGCGCGGTCTGGACCGGAGATCTGAAGAGCGGCAAGGGCACGATGAGCGCCGCGAGCGGCGTGCTGGCGAACGCCGCGTACACGTTTGCGACGCGCTTCGAGGGCAAGGCCGGCACGAATCCCGAGGAGCTGATCGCCGCGGCGCACGCGGGATGCTTCTCGATGGCGCTCTCGGCCGAGCTCGGTCGCGCCGGACTCTCGCCCGAACGCGTTGAGACCGCAGCCGTGGTGACGCTCGACACGGTGGACGGCAAGCCGACCGTCACGAAGAGCCACCTCACGGTGAAGGCGAAGGTGCCGGGCGCGGATCGCGCGAAGTTCATGGAGATCGCGAACGGCGCGAAGGCCGGCTGCCCGATTTCTCGGCTGCTCAAGGCCGAGGTCACGATGGAGGCGACGCTCGAGGCGTAGCGCGGGCGAATTCGCTGTCGCATTCCCGGTGGAGGCCGAAGCGGCGGAGTCCCTAGTCTTCGGTTCGTCCGCATGCCGCACCGATCTCCATCCGGAGGTGTTCCGATGAACGCTCTGCCGAACGCTCTACCCGACCGCAGCGAGATGCTGCGCGCCTTCCTCGCCTCGGACGCGTCGTACGACGGCGTCTTCCTCACCGCCGTGCGCACGACCGGGATCTTCTGCCGGCCGTCGTGCACCGCCCGCAAGCCGCGTCCCGAGAACGTCGAGTTCTACGCCTCGCCGGGCGACGCGATGTTCGCCGGATACCGGCCGTGCCGCCGCTGCCGGCCGGCCGCCGCGGGCGCCGACGTGCCCGAGTGGGTCGCGCGTCTGACCGCGTTCGCCGATCGGGCCGAGGACCACCGCGTGACCGCCGCCGATCTGCGTGCGCTCGGAATCGAGCCCGCGCGCGCGCGGCGCTGGTTTCAGGCGCACCACGGCATGACGTTCGCGGCGTGGTGCCGCGCGCGCCGGCTCGCCGGCTCGCTCGCCCGGATCCGTGCCGGCGGATCGATCGACGACGCGGTGTTTGACAGCGGCTACGGCTCGCACAGCGGATTCCGCGAAGCGTTCGGTCGCGCGTTCGGGGCGCCCCCCGGCGCCGGCGAGCACGTGCGCACCGTGGCGCTGGCGATGATCGACACGCCGCTCGGCCCGATGATCGCGGGCGCCGACGAGCACGGCGTCTGCCTGCTCGAGTTCACCGACCGGCGCATGCTCGAGACGCAGCTCAAGACGCTGCGGCGCCGGCTGCGCGCGACGCTGGTGCCGGGCGAGAACGCGCACACGCGCCGGATGCGCACGGAGCTCGCGGAGTACTTCGCCGGCGCGCGCCGCACGTTCGACGTGCCGCTGGTCCATCCCGGCACGCCGTTCCAGCGGCGCGTGTGGCGCGCGCTCGCGCGCGTGCCGTACGGCGCGACCTGCTCGTACCAGACGCTGGCGAAGCGGATCGGCGCGCCACGCGCGATGCGCGCGGTCGGCGCCGCGAACGGGCTCAATCGCCTCGCGATCGTGGTCCCGTGTCACCGCGTGATCGGCAAGGACGGATCGCCGGTCGGCTACGGCGGCGGTGTGTGGCGCAAGCGCCGGCTGCTCGAGCTGGAGGCGCGATCGGCGCGCTGACGGTCCAGGGCGCTCGCGGACACGTGCCTCGTCGCGGCACGCTCTCCTCCGCGAGCGCCACGATCCTTTTCTAGCCCGGCGAGACCCGCTATCTTCCGGGCCTCATGAGTGCCAAACCGGCTTCACCCGCGGTGCGCACGGCATCCGAGCTGCGCAAGGCGTTCCTCGATTTCTTCGTCGCGCGCGGCCACACCGCCGTGCCGTCGGCGCCGCTCGTGCCCAACGACCCGTCGCTGCTCTTCACCACCGCCGGGATGGTGCAGTTCAAGCCCTACTACACCGCCGCCGACGTGCCGTTCACGCGCGCGGTCTCGGTGCAGAAGTGCCTGCGCCTCACCGACCTCGAGAATGTCGGACGCACGCCGCGGCACGACACGTTCTTCGAGATGCTCGGCAACTTCTCGTTCGGCCCGCGCGAGCGCGGCGCGTACTTCAAGGAGGAGGCGATCGCGCTGGCCTGGGAGTTCGTCACCGAGGTGCTGGGGCTGCCGCGCGAGCGACTCCACGCCTCGGTCTTCGAGGGCGAAGGGAAGCTCCCGCGCGACGACGAGGCGGCCGCGCTGTGGAAGAAGGTCGGTCTGCCCGCGGACCACGTCGTCGCACTCGGTCGCGCCGACAACTTCTGGGGCCCGGCGGGCGGCCGGGGCGCGTGCGGCCCGTGCAGCGAGATCTACTTCGATCTCGGCGAGCGGCGCCCTGCCGGCCTGCCGGCCGACGCGTTCTGGGGCGAGCGGCCCGGCGATCCCGGCGACCGCTACATGGAGTTCTGGAATCTCGTGTTCCCGCAGTTCGACGCGCAGGCGGACGGAACGCTCGCGCCGCTGCCGCGCCCGGGGATCGACACCGGCATGGGGATCGAGCGCCTGGCGCTGATCGTCCAGGGCAAGGACAGCATCTTCGACACCGACCTCTTCGAGCCGCTGGTGGCGCACGTGCGCGCGCTCTCGCGGCACGCCGACCGGCCGGCCGCGGCGCGGGATGCGCGCATCATCGCCGATCACACGCGCGCCCTGACGTTCGCGATCGCCGAGGGCGCATTGCCCGGCAACGAGGGCGCGGGCTACGTGCTGCGCCGCCTGCTGCGCCGCGCCGTGACGCGCGGGCGCTCGCAGCGCTCGCTCGCGATCGGCCGCGCGTTCCTCGCCGGCTGCGCCGAGCGCGCGATCGAGCGGTTCGGCGGGCACTACCGCGAGCTGGCGCAGCACCGCGGCGAGATCGTCAAGGTGCTGGACCGCGAGGAGGCGAATTTCGTGGAGACGTTCGAGGCCGGTCTCGCGCGGCTCGACGACCTGCTCGCGAAGGGCGCGAAGACGATCGACGGCGAGGACGCGTTCGCGCTCCACGACACGTACGGCTTCCCGGTCGAGCTCACCGAAGAGATCGCGGCCGAGCGCGGTGTGACGGTGGATCGCGCCGGCTTCGACAAGGCGATGGGCGCGCAGCGCGACCGCGCGCGCGCTGCGAGCCGGTTCGAGCGCGGCGACGACGGCGCGGCCGCCGCGTGGACGAACGTCACCGAAGGGCGCGACTCGGAGTTCGTCGGCTTCCAGGGCCTGACCGCGCCCGGCGCGACGCTGCGCCGCTGGCGCGCACACGGCGCCGGCGAGCTCGACCTCGTGCTCGATCGCACGCCGTGCTATGCGGAGTCGGGCGGCCAGGTCGCGGACCGGGGCTGGATCGAGGCGATCGGCATCACCGCCGAGCTGACGCACGTCTTCCGCGAGGGCGAGAGCATCGTCCACCGCGTGAGGCTCACGAACGGCGATCGCGAGAGCCTGCTCTCGGCCGGCGCGCGCGGCGGCCTCAAGGCGGTGGTGGATCCGGCGCAGCGCTTCCCGACCATGCGCCATCACACCGCGACCCATCTGCTGCATGCCGCGCTGCGCCAGACGCTGGGCACGCACGTGCGTCAGGCGGGATCGCTGGTGGCGCCCGACCGCCTGCGCTTCGACTACACGCACTTCGAGGCGCCGTCCGACGAACAGCTGCGTGCGATCGAGCGGCGGATCGTCGAGTGGGTGCTGCGCAACCGCGAGGTGAGCTGGGAGGTCATGCCGATCGATCAGGCGAAACAGCTCGGCGCGATGGCGCTGTTCGGCGAGAAGTACGGCGCCGAGGTGCGCGTCGTCACCGTGCCCGGCGTCGAGGAGGCCGAGATCCCGACCAGCCGCGAGCTGTGCGGCGGCACGCACGTGCGCCGCACCGGCGACATCGGCGCGTTCGTGCTGATCTCGGACACGGCGATCGCGAGCGGCGTGCGGCGGATCGAGGCGCTGTGCGGCCACGTCGCGCTCGACCACCTGCACGCGCAGGCGCGGACGCTCGCGCACGCCGCGGCGCTGTTCCAGTCGCGCCCCGACGCCGTGCCCGATCAGATCGAGAAGCTGAAGGGCGAGCTCGAACGCCTGCGCAAGGCGCAGGCCGAGGCGGAGCGCGGCGGGCTCCAGGCCGAGCTCGCGACCGCGGCCGCGTCGGCGACCGCGGCGGCGCACGGACGCTGGCTCGTGCTCGAGGTCAGGACGCAGGCCGACGCGGGCGCCGCGCGCGAAGCCGCCGACCGGCTGCGCACGGCGCTCGGGCGCGGGGCGGCGCTGCTCGCGGTGCGCTCGGGCGGCAAGCTCACGTTCCTCGCCACCGTCACCGACGACCTGATCGCCGAGAAGAAGCTGCGCGCCGATGAGCTGGTGCGCGCGGTGGCGAAGGTGACCGGCGGCTCGGGCGGAGGCAAGCCGCACCTCGCGCTCGCCGGCGCGGGCGACGCGGCGAAGCTCGGCGATGCGCTGGCCGAGGCGCGGCGGCTGTTCGCCGCGGCGCTCGGCTGAGGGCGCAGCGCATCCGGCCGCGCGTGCGATCGTGAAGGCCCTGGTCCTCGCCGGCGGCCGCGGCACGCGGCTGCGTCCGATCACGCACACGAGCGCCAAGCAGCTCGTGCCGGTGGCGAACAAGCCGGTGCTCTTCTACGGCCTCGAGTCGATCCGCGACGCCGGCATCACCGACGTCGGCATCGTCGTCAGCGATCCGCGCGAGATGCTCGAGCCCGATCGGCGCAGCGGGCAGCCGCTCACGGTGATGGTCAACAGCCAGGCCGAGATCCGCGCCGCGGTCGGCGATGGCGCGGCGTTCGGCCTGCGCGTCACCTACATCGAGCAGTCGGCGCCGCTGGGCCTCGCGCACGCGGTCAAGATCGCGCAGCCGTGGATCCGGGACGAGCCGTTCGTCATGTACCTCGGCGACAACCTGATCAAGAACGGCATCACGCGCTTCGTGCGCGAGTTCGAGCGCGAGTCGCCCGACGCGCAGATCCTGCTCGCGCACGTGAAGACGCCGTCGGACTTTGGGGTCGCCGAGCTGGCGGGTGAGCGCGTCGTGCGGCTCGAGGAGAAGCCGAAGCGGCCGAAGAGCGATCTGGCGCTGGTCGGCGTGTACCTGTTCGACGCCTCGATCTTCGAGGCCGTGAACGCGATCCGCCCGAGCGCGCGCGGCGAGCTCGAGATCACCGACGCGATCCAGCACCTGATCTCGAGCGGGCGCAACGTGCGCTCGCACGTGATCGAGGGCTGGTGGAAGGACACCGGCAAGCTCGAGGACCTGCTCGAGGCGAACCGCATCGTCTTGAGCGACCTCGCGAGCGACGTGCGCGGCACGGTGGACGCCGCGACGCAGGTCGAGGGCGCGGTGCGGATCGACGCGGGGGCGACGGTCGAGCGCTCGCGCCTGCGCGGGCCGCTGGTGATCGGCGCGGGCGCGCACGTGGCCGACGCGTACGTCGGCCAGTTCACGGCGCTCGGCGAGGGCGTGCGCATCGTCCACGCCGAGATCGAGCACTCGATCGTGCTCGAGCGCAGCCGGCTCGAGCACGTGCCGCACCGCATCGAATCGAGCCTCATCGGCCGCGACGTGGTGGTGACCGCGAGCGACGCGCGGCCGCGCGCGCACCGGCTGATGATCGGCGACTCGAGCCGCGTGGAGCTGGCCTGAAGGCGATCGTCACGGGGGCGGCCGGCATGCTCGGCACGGCGCTCGTGCCGGCGCTCGAGCGGGCGGGGCATCGCGTGCTCGCGCTCGCGCGCGCCGACGCCGACGTGACCGACATCGCCGCGCTGCGCCGCCACACGCGCGCGTTCCGGCCCGAGTGGGTGTTCCACCTCGCGGCGTTCACGCGGGTGGACGACTGCGAGCGCGAGCCCGAGCGCGCGTGGCGCGTGAACGCGCTCGGCGCCCGCAACGCGGCGCAGGCGGCGGCCGAGGCCGGCGCCGGCGTGCTTGCGATCTCGACCGACTACGTGTTCGGCGGCGACGCGCGCGCGCCGTACGACGAATACGCGCCGACCGCGCCGCGATCGGTGTACGGCGCGTCCAAGCGCGGCGGGGAGGAGGCGGTGCGCGCCGCGAACCCGCGTCACGCGATCGTCCGCACCGCCTGGCTCTTCGGCGCCGGCGGTGCCAACTTCATCGATACCGTGCTCGCGCGGGCGCGGGCGGGAGAGCCGTTGCGCGTCGTGGACGACCAGACCGGATCGCCGACCTGGACCGCCGATCTCGCGGTCGGGCTGGTCCAGCTCGCCACGGCCGGCGCCGTCGGCACGTATCATTGCACGGCGGCCGGCGCCTGCACGTGGCACGGGCTCGCGGCCGAGCTGCTCGCGCACCAGGGACTCGACGCTTCGCTCGAGCCGATCGACAGCGCGACGCTCGGTCGGCCGGCGCCTCGGCCGGCGTACTCGGTGTTGAGCTGTGATCGGTTCGAAAAGGCGACTGGCCACGCGATGCCGGAGTGGAAGGACGCGGTGCACCGTTACCTCGCGCTCCGCGCGGCGCCGGAACCGGCGCGCGCCGCGGTCGGCGCCGTGGAGGGTTGATGAGACGACGGAGCCAGGCGCACGGACCGCTCGAACGGCACGCGCGCGCCACGCTGCGCGACGCGGCGCGCAACAGCGCGCGCATCGAGCGCGCCTGCGCCGGCGCGCTCGCCTCGGCGGCCGAGGCGCTGATCGCCTGCCTCGAGAACGGCGGCACGGTGTTCTTCTGCGGCAACGGCGGCAGCGCGGCCGACGCACAGCATCTCGCCTGCGAGCTCGCGGGGCGCTACCTCGTAGACCGTCCCGCGCTCGCGGCGGTGGCGCTCACGACCAACTCGTCGTCGCTGACCGCGATCGGCAACGACTTCGGCTACGACGCCGTCTTCGCGCGCCAGCTCGAGGGCCTCGGCGCCCCCGGCGACGTGCTGGTCGCGATCACGACCAGCGGGCGCTCGGCGAGCGTGCTGAACGCGGTGCACGCGGCGCACGCCTGCGGCATGACGGTCATCGGATTCACGGGCGCGAAGGGCCGCGGCTTCGCGTCGCAATGCGATCTCGCGCTGGTCGCGCCGGGCGCGATCACGCCGCGCATCCAGGAGGCGCACATCACGCTCGGCCACACGCTGTGCGAGCTGGTCGAGCGCGCGATGTTCGAGCGAAAGAAGGCGGCCCGCCGCCCGGCCCGGCGATGATCTCCGCGCTCGTCCAGGAGCTGCGCCCGCGGCAGTGGACCAAGAATCTGTTGTTGTTCGCGGGCGTCCTGTTCTCGCGGCACATCACCGAGCCCCGCCTGCTGTTCCACGCCGCGGCCGGGTTCGTCGCGTTCTCGCTGCTCTCCGGCGCGGTCTACCTGCTCAACGATCTCAAGGACGTCGAGTCCGACCGCCAGCACCCCAGGAAGCGGCTGCGGCCGATCGCCTCGGGCCGGCTGCCGGTCGGCGCCGCGTGGGGATCCCTGGTCCCCGTGCTCGCCGCGGTCGCGGCGCTGTCGCTATGGCTCGGCTGGCCGTTCGCGTGGACGGCGGTGCTCTACCTCGCGCTCAACCTCGCGTACACGTTCGGGCTCAAGCAGGTCGTGCTGGTCGACGTGTTCTTCGTCGCGCTCGGGTTCGTGATCCGCGCGATCGCCGGCGTTCAGCTCATGCTGCCGATCGCGCCGGAAACCGAGCTCTCACCGTGGCTGCTCGTGTGCACGTTCTTCGGCGCGCTGTTCCTCGCGCTCTCCAAGCGCCGCCGCGAGCTGATGAACGCCGGCGACGGCGCGGCGCGCCAGCGCGCGGTGCTCGAGCACTACACGCCCGATCTGCTCGACGGCCTGCTCATGGTCTCGGCGGCGTCGAGCCTGATGAGCTACGCGCTCTACACGATCTGGCCCGCGACGGTGGCCAAGTTCCACACCGAGGCGCTGCTGCTCACCGTGCCGTTCGTCGCCTACGGGATCTTCCGCTACCTCTATCTCGTCCGCGCCGCCGAATCCACCGAGGATCCCTCGCAGGTGCTGCTCACCGACCGGCCGCTCGGCGGCTGCGTCGTGCTCTACGTGATCACCGTGGTGGTCATCCTCTACCGCAACGTCGCGTGAGCGTCCGGCCGGCGCGGGTGCGCGTCGAGGCGCGCGCGAAGCTGAACCTCGGACTGGCCGTCGGCCCGCGGCGGGCGGACGGGTTCCACGATCTCGCCACCGTGTTCCAGTCGATCTCGCTCGCCGACACGCTCACCGTCGAGCGCCGCACGCGCGGGTTCTCGCTCGCGATCCGCTACGAGGACGCTTCGGTCCGGCGCGCGGGCCTGAGGGGGCGTGGGCGCATTCCGGCCGGGCGCGACAATCTGGTCCTGCGCGCGGCGCGCCTGGTTGCCGCACGCTACCGGCTTACGGGCGGCGCTCACTTCCATCTCGTCAAGCGGATCCCGGCGGGCGCCGGCCTCGGCGGCGGAAGCGCCGATGCCGCCGCCGCGATCGCCGGGCTCGCCCGGCTCCACGGCCTCGCGATCGCTCCGGCCGAACGGCCTGCGATCGGAGCGGCGCTGGGATCGGACGTGCCGTTCGCCCTCTTCGGCGGCACCGCGCTCGGCCTCGGCCGGGGCGAGCGTCTCCGCCGGCTCCGGCTCGCCGCGCCGTTTCGCGCGCTGATCGCGTTGCCCCCATGGCGGGTCTCGACGGCGGCAGCGTTTCGCGCCATGGACCGCGGGAAATATGGCTTGACAGGGTGGGGGTCCAAACTAAGAATCGCTCAACGTATTGGGCGCGAGGCGATAACGCCGAACGTCGTCGCGCGTCTCGGGAACTCATTCGAGGGTGTGCCAGGAAAGCATCGGGCAGAGTTTCTGTCGCTCCGCGACCGTCTGCGTGTCGCGGGGGTCGAAGCGCCGCACTTGACCGGCACCGGGTCAGCGGTCTTCGGGGTCATTCGGGCCGGACGTCCCGGACAACACGTCGTCGAACGTTTCGCCGGGAGTGAGACCGTCTTCCTCGTGCGTTCGAGAGGCCGCGGACTCACCATCATCACGCTGCCGTAGCTTGAGCGGAGGCAAGGATGCAGACAGCTCAAGTCGATGCTACCGCCTGTCGATCCGATCACGAGCCCTCGTTCCGGGCCGGGACGGCGTCCACGGTGAGCCGATCATGATCGAGATCACCGAGGTGCGCATTTCATTGCGGAACGACGACAAGCTCAAGGCGTTCGTCAGCATCACGCTCAACGATTCGTTCGTGATCCGTGGGCTCAAGATCATCCACGGGAACTCGGGTCTGTTCGTGGCGATGCCGAGCCGCAAGCGCCCGGACGGACAGCATCAGGACCTCGCCCACCCGATCAACGATGTGACCCGCAAGTACCTGACCGAGGTGGTCATGACCGAGTACCAGCGGGAGCTCGCCAATCCGGGTGCGCCGAACGTCGCGCAGGGCAGGCACTCCGAGCACGTGTACTGATCTCCGTGGCCCGGGGGACGCCCCCGGCCCGCACCGTCGGCGGTTGACATCACCCGTGACCGCCGGTAGTCTCCGCGCGCTTTTCTCCCGGTAGTTCCTTCGGGCCAGCGGCTGCCACCCCTTCGCCTTCGCCCGCGCTCCGCGCGGCCGGCGGCGTCGGACCGCAACGGGAATCCCGTTTCGTTGGTGGGGCGTGGCCAAGCGGTAAGGCACGAGACTTTGGATCTCGCATCCGGAGGTTCGAATCCTCCCGCCCCAGCCACTGGGGCCCGGGGATGGACCCCGGGTCTTGGCGACGCGCCGCGCGTGCGGCGCGTCGAGGGCGCGGCGCGTGGAGGCTGAACACGTGGATCCCTGTCGCATCTTCGCGGGCAACGCGAGCCGGACGCTGGCGCAGGCGATCTGCGACCGGCTGCAGGTGCCGCTCGGCGACGCCGACGTCGGCCGCTTCGAAGACGGCGAAGTCTCGGTGCGCTTCAACGAGAACATCCGCGGCAGCGACGTCTTCGTCGTGCAGGCGACCGGTGCGCCCGCGGACAATCTCATGGAGCTGCTGGTCATGCTCGACGCGGCGAAGCGCGCCTCGGCGCGGCGCGTCACCGCGGTCGTGCCGTACTTCGGCTACGCGCGTCAGGACCGCAAGGACCAGCCGCGCGCGCCGATCTCGGCCAAGCTGGTCGCCAACCTGATCACCGTCGCCGGCGCCGATCGCGCGCTGTGCATTGATCTCCACAGCGCCCAGATCCAGGGCTTCTTCGACATTCCGTTCGACCACCTCTACGCCGCGCCGGTGCTGATCGATTACTTCGCCGGCAAGGAGCTCGAGGATCTGGTGGTCGTCGCGCCCGACGTGGGCGGCGTCAAGATGGCGCGCGCCTACGCCAAGCGGCTCGGCGCCGATCTCGCGCTCACCGACAAGCGCCGGCCGCGGCCGGACGCGGTCGAGATCATGAACATCATCGGCGACGTCGACGGCAAGAACGCGGTGCTGTTCGACGACGTCGTGACCACGGCGAGCACGCTGTGCCAGGCCGCGGCGGCGATCCGCGCCGCGGGCGCGAAGGAGATCTACGCCGGCGTCACGCACGGCGTGTTGAGCCCGAGCTCGGGCGAGCGGCTGGCGAAGTCGCCGATCGCCGAGCTCGTGGTCACCGACACCGTCGGCCGCGAGCCCGGCACGCTGCCGCCCAAGGTCAAGGTGCTGTCCGTCGCCGGGTTGCTCGGCGAGGCGGTGCAGCGCATTCACGAAGAACGCTCGTTGAGCTCGTTGTTCGTCTAGGAGGACATGCCATGGCAGTGATCCCGTTGAACGCCGCGCGCCGCGAGTCGCTCGGCAAGGGCGGCGCGCGCAAGTCGCGCGCGGCCGGAATGATCCCCGCCGTGCTCTACGGCCACGGCGAGGATCCGGTCGCCGTCTCGGTCGGCGCGCGCGAGTTCGACGTCGCCCTGCGCCAGCACCGGGGCGGCAACCCGATCGTCAATCTCGCGGTGAGCGGCCAGGAGTACACGGCGCTGATCCGTGACGTGCAGTACGACCCGCTCACGCACCACGTGCTGCATCTCGACTTCCAGCACATCTCGCTCACCGAGACGATCGAGGTGCGCGTGCCCGTTCGTCTGGTCGGCCTGCCGATCGGCGTCAAGGACGGCGGCGGCATCCTCGAGACGATCCTGCGCGACCTCGAAGTGCGCTGCCTGCCGACCGCGATCCCGCCGTCGATCGACGTGGACGTGTCGCACCTCGGCATCGGCGACTCGGTGCACGTGCGGGACGCGAAGGTGCCGGACGTGACGATCCTGACCGACGGCGACGCGACGGTCGCGACGGTGGTGCCGCCGACTGTGATGGAGGAGAAGGCGCCGGAGGAGGCCGTGGCCGAGGCCGCGGCGACGGAGCCCGAGGTCATCGCCAAGGGCAAGAAGGAGGAGGAAGGCGAAGCCGCGGAGGGCGCCGAGAAGAAGGCGGGCGACAAGGACGCGGCGAAGGAGAAGGGAAAGAAGTAGGTGGGCCGCGATGGACGTCAATTCGCGGCATCTGGTCTTCGGCCTCGGCAATCCGGGGCCGCGGTACCACCGGACGCGCCACAACGTCGGCTGGCGGGTGGTGGAGGCGCTGGCGGCGCGGTGGCGGGCGCGCGAGACGTGGGCGGGACCCGTGTATCGCGAGTGGACGGCCGGTCGCGACGGACGCGACGTGCATCTGGTCCTTCCGCTCACGTTCATGAACGTGAGCGGCGCGGCGCTCGCGGCGTGGATGGCGCGGCACGGCGACGCGCGCGAAGGGCTGCTGGCGGTGAGCGACGACGTGTATCTGCCGCTCGGGATGCTGCGGTTTCGGCCCGGGGGATCGAGCGGCGGCCATCGCGGTCTCGAGAGTCTCGAGGCGGCGCTGGCCGGCGACGGCTGGGCGCGGCTGCGGCTCGGTGTCGGCGCCGTAGAGGGCGCCGGGGCGCTGAAGGAGCACGTGCTGGAGACATTCGGTCCCGATGACGCGGACCAGGTGGAGACGATGATCACGCGGGCGGCGGACGCGGTCGAGCGCTGGCTGGACGACGGGCTCGCCGTGGCGATGAACCGCTACAACCGCAGAGCGACGCAGGAGACGGAGGAACCGTGACCAAGTACGAGACGACCTTCATCCTCGAGCCGGGAACGGACGAGGCGAAGATCGGCTAAGAGATCGAACGCGTGAGCCAGTGGATCAAGGATCTCGGCGGCGAGCTGATCGAGGTGCAGCGCTGGGGCAAGAAGCGCCTCGCGTACGAGATCGGGCGCAAGCGCGACGGCGTGTACACGATGCTGCTCTATCAGGGCCCGGGCGCGATGGTGAAGGAGATCGAGCGCCGGCTCCGGCTCAACGAGTCGGTGATGCGCGTGCTGACCGTGATGCACGTGCCGCCGGAGCTGACCGTGGCGAAGGCGGACCCCGAGGTGATCGCGGCGGTCGAGGACGCGGGCGACGAGTAGAGAGAATTCCAAGCGCCCCCGGGAGACGTGACGCATGAGCGAGCTCAAGCTTCCCGAGATCAACCGGCTGCTGTTGAGCGGCCGGCTGACGCGGGACCCGGACAAGCGCTACGCGGGAGACGGCACGGCGGTCACCAGCTTCGGGCTGGCGTTCCACCGCCGCTATCGCGGCCGCGACGGCAGCGCGCAGGAGCAGACGGGATTCGTGACGGTGATGACGTATCAGCGTCTCGCCGAGGTGTGCGGGCAGTATCTGAAGAAGGGCAACGCGGTGCTGGTCGAGGGTCGCCTGCAGATGCGGGATCTCGAGCCCGAGCGCGGCGGCAAGGAGACGCGTCTCGAGGTGCGCGCCGAGATGGTGCACTTCCTCGAGCGGCGTCCCGAGGGCGCTCCGGCCGGAGAGCCGGCGCCGCCGGCGCGGCGGTCGTCCGCGCGGGGCCCGGTGACGGAAGCGGACGACCGGAACGAGCAGGAGCTGTTCTGATCGTGGAATCGGAGACACACGCTGTCCAAGCGAGGAACCATGGCCAAAGAACGTGAAGGCAAGGGATACAAGAAGAAGTACTGCAAGCTGTGCTTCGAGAAGGTGGGCTTCGTCGACTACAAGGATGACAAGCGGCTGGGCCGCTTCATCACCGATCGCGGCAAGATCGTGCCGCGCCGCGTGTCGGGCACGTGCGCGCGCCACCAGAAGCAGATCACCGTCGCGGTGAAGCGGGCGCGCATCCTGGCCCTGCTGCCGTTCACCAGTGACATCTATCGCTGACCCGGCGGGCGCGCCGCGCGGACGCCGTTCCGGCTTCCGCACGTTCGTCCTCGTGCTGCTGCTGATCGGCGGGCCGCTCATGACGCCGATGCCGTGGGGCGGTCTCTGGCTGCTCGTCCCGCTCGCGGTCACGGCCTCGCTGCTCGCGGCATGGCGCTGGGGCGCCTGGGGCGTGCTCGTCCCGGTGGCGCTGTTCGGTGCGGCGATGGTGATCGAGGGTCCGTTCAGCCTCTGGGTGTGGTGGATCCCGGTCGCCGCGCTGACCGGCGCGTGGATGGGCCTGCGCGAGGAGGGCGGCGGACTCGGCGAGGGCCAGCGCGCGTGGATGCTGCTGCCGGTGCTGCTGCTCGCCGCGATGCTGCCGTGGATGACGTCCTACGCCGACATGGTCACGCGGCTCGAGCGCGCGCTGCGCGAGTTCGATCAGCAGGCGCTCGCGTCGTACCACGAGATCGGGCTCAACGCGGCGCAGATCAAGGCCATCGCCGACCGTCTGCATGAGACCGCGGCGTTCGAGAAGTGGGCGCTTCCGTACGCAGTGCCGACCGTGCTCTTCATGTGGATGCTGCTGCTCGTGGCGCTCGGCCGCGGTCTCGCCGACCGGCTCGGCCGGCGGCTGCGCTGGCCGGCGCTCGCGCGCGGCGAGCTCGCGACGTGGCGTCTTCCCGATCCCGCGGTGTGGCTGCTGCTGCTCGGTCTCGGTCTCGTGGTCGCGCGCTGGCAGGCGTGGGGGCCGAGCGCGTGGACGCTGCTGCTCAACATGGGCCTCGCATATTGTGTGCAGGGAATCGCGGTCGTACAATCGCTGCTGCTCGCGCGCGGCGTCCCTCCCTCGTTCATCGCTCTGACCTTCGTGTTCGTATTCGCCATGGCCTGGCCGGCGTTCGTGCTCGCCACGATGTGCGTGGGATTGAGCGACGTCTGGCTCGACTATCGCCGCCTCGAAGCCGTCCCCGACGGGGACTCATCCCAGGAGTGATCCGATGCATGTCATTCTGCTCGAAGATCTGTCCGGTGTCGGCAGCAAGGGCGCGACCGTGAACGTGAAGCCCGGGTTCGCGCGCAACTACCTCCTGCCGAAGCGCCTCGCGATCGCCTCGTGCACGCGCGCGGCCAATCTCTACCAGGAGCTGGCGCGCCAGAATCAGGCGCAGCGGGAGAAGCTCGTCGCCGCGGCGCGCGCCGAGGCCGCGAAGCTCGACGGCGTCGAGGTCAACGTGCCCGCGCAGGCGAACGAAGAGGACACGCTGTTCGGCTCGGTCACCTCGGCCGAGGTCGCCGAGGCGCTCGCGCGCGCCGGGCACATCGTCGACAAGCGCCGCATCGAGCTCGGCGACCACATCAAGCAGCTCGGCCGCTACGACGTGACCGTCAAGGTGGGCCACGGCGTCGAGGCGACGATCAAGGTGTGGGTGGTGCGCGCATGACGCAGCGGCTCGCGACGGCGGCGCTCGCGCTCGCGCTTTGCGTCGCGCCGGCGGCGAGGTCGCTCGCCGCCGGCGCGGCGAAGTCGCCGGTCGCCGCGGGCGCCGGGAAGTCGCCGGCCGCCGCGGGCGCGAGGAGGGGCGCCGCGAGACGCGACACCGTGCTCGCGCGAGTCGGCCGCGACGCGATCACCGCGCGCGAGGTGCAGCAGCGCATCGACGAGCTGCCCGAACCCTACCGCACCAACTACAACACGCCCGACGGCCGCGGCCAGTTCCTCGACCGGCTCGTCGAGGAGCGCGTGTGGCTGCTGGCCGCGCGCCGGCACGGCGTCGCCAGCCGGCCCGAGGTGAAGAGCCAGATCGAGCAGACGGAGCGCGACCTCCTGATCCGCACCTACGTGAACGAGGTGATGGCCGCCAACCCGGTGCCCGCGGATTCCGAAGCCAAGGCGTGGTACGAGGCGCATGCCGCCGACTACCGCTCGCCGGCCAGCGTGACGCTGCGCCACATCCTGTCGAAGACCGAGGCCGACGCGCGCCGCATCAAGACGTGGGCCAAGAGCGGCCAGGACTGGAACAAGCTCGCGGCCCGCTACTCGGCCGACTCGCTCACGCGCGCGATGGGCGGCTCGCTCGGCACCGTGACGCGCGAGGGCGTGTTCGGCTCGATCGGCGCGCAGCCGACGCTCGCCGAGTCGGCGATGGCGCTCGGCAGCCATGCGATCGGCGGACCGTACAAGAGCGCGCGCGGCTGGCACGTGATCAAGGTGGACACGGTCCGCGCCGAATCCGTGCGTCCGTTCGATCAGGTGCGCTCGGTGATCGTGCGCCAGCTCGGGCAGACGCGATCGCAGGACTTCTATCGCAGGCAGCTCGCCGCCGAGAAGGCGGCCGTCGGATTCTCCGCCGACTCCGCGGCGATCAAGGCGTTCCTGGCGAAGAAGGAGACCGCGCAGGAGCTGTTCCGCCGCGCGCAGGAGGCGACCGGCGCCGGCCCGCGCATCGCCGCCTACAAGCGCGTCGTCGACGAGTTCCCGAACAGCGACGTGAGCCCGCAGGCGCAGTTCATGATCGGCTTCGTCTACTCGGAAGAGATCAAGGACTACGACGAGGCCGAGCGGGCGTTCAAGGATCTCCTTCAGCGCTATCCCAGGTCCGAGCTCGCCGACTCGGCGCACTGGATGATCGAGCACATGCGCACCGAAGAGGCGCCCTCGTTCATGAACCTCGAGGCCGACTCGACCCATCGCGCGCCGGGCGCCGCACGCGCGACGCGGGCCGCGACCTCCAAACCGCCGTCGGGCAAGCCGTGAAGATCGTCGAGGCCCGCGTCAACGGGCTGATCCTCGAGCACAAGACCCAGCAGAACATCGTGATCCTGCGCGAATCCGAAGGGCAGCGGATCCTGCCGATCTGGATCGGCCCGGGCGAGGCGCAGGCGATCCGCCGCATCCTCTCCGAGGAGGCGTTTCCGCGCCCGCTCACGCACGACCTGATCCACATCGTGCTCGAAGGGCTGAAGGCCAAGGTGACGCGCGTGATCGTCGCCGACCTGCGCGAGAACACGTTCTTCGCCAGCATCATCGTCGAGCGCGAGAAGGACGTGCTGTCGGTGGACGCGCGCCCTTCGGACGCGATCGCGGTCGCGCTGCGCGCCAAGGCGCCGATCTTCGTCAATGAGAAGCTGCTCCAGCCCGCGCCGGCGGACGAACCGGCCGCCGAAGAGAGCGCGCCCGACGCGCCGTCGATGACCGACGAGGAGAAGGCCGAGCAGCTGCGCCGCTACCTCGAGAAGCTCAATCCCGAGGACTTCGGCAAGTTCCAGATCTGACCGCCGCCCGCGGCCGTCGCGCCGCCGCCGCGGCGTGAGCGCGATCGGCTAGTAGACGCGGAACGCGAAGCGGAAGATCGCGTACACCTCGCTCGCCGAGCCCAGCGAGCGGTAGGGACGGAAGCGGTACTGCCACACCGCCTCCTGCGCCGAGCGCTCGAACGGCGCGACGCCGCTGCTGGCGAGCAGCTGCACGTCCACGACACGCCCCGCCGTGTCGACCAGCGCCTGCACCATCACCTTGCCCTCGACGCCGTGGTCGGACTGTTCCTGCGGATAGATGGGCAGCGCCGAATGCTCGATCACGAGATCCTGCGACTGCACGACCGGGACGTTGGCGAGCCGCGACACCGCGCGCGCGACCAGATCTCTGTCCGAGAGCCCGGGGCCGATGACGATCGCGTGCGGCTCCGGCGGCGCGAGCGGCTCGAGCCGTGCCCGCGTGCGCGCCGCGCCGCCGCGGCGCGAGTGGCGGGCGTCCACCGCCCCGACGTTGCGCAACACCGGCCCGCTGCCGGCGAGCTGCTGGAGCGTGATGCGCCGCACGTACTGGTCGGGCCCCTCGAAGCCGAACCGGACGCTGCGCCGCAGGAGATCGCGCATCGGGTGACGCACGAACGCGATCTGCGTCGCGAGGATCAGGCCGAGCAGCGCGCCGCCGAGGCACGCCGCGATCATCGCGATGCGGCGCGCCGATCGGGCGCGTTCGGCGAAGTAGCCCTCGATTCCGTGGTTCATGGCGGCAGCCCCGGGAGGCGCTGCGGCGGCGAGGGGGGTCAGTCTCCGCGCGACCCGGTCAGGACGGCGCCTCGCGATGAGTCTAGCAAAACGCGCCGCGCTCGGACGCGCCGGTCCTCGACCACCGCTTCGATCGCGCCCGGCTCGAGCAGCGCGAAGTGCGCCCGGCCCGCGCGGTCGGTCTCGAGCGTGAGGGCGTCGCCGAGGGTCACGACCGCGCCCGCGACCGGGCGCCCGTCCGCGTCGCGCACCTCGAGGGAGTCCACCGGCCAGGCGCGGCGGTGCTCCGTGAACTCGCGCACGAGCGAGACGAACAGCGCGTAGGCCTCGGCGCGCAGCGCGCCCGGGGCGAGCAGGGTCCCCTCGTCGGCCGTCGAGTCGACGCGCGCCCAGCTCGCGTACATCGAGGGGCACGACGTCTGCTGCAGCGCGTACAGCGCCTCCTCACCGAACGCCGGCGCCGGGAGCTTGAGCATCGTGAACGCGGACGCGGCGCCCTGCGCCCACTGCCGGCCCGCGGCGCTGGAATAGAAGTAGCCGAAGCGGCGCAGGCGGTGGCCGATGCGCAGGTAGCGGTCGGCGTTGAACGTCTCGCTGCCCTGAACGCGCTCGACCTCGGTCACGGCGAAGTCGCCGTCGCGTGTGAGGTGCACCTCGGCGCCGGCGGCGGCGAGGAACCCGGCGAGGATGCGCGCGACCTCGAGGTTGAGATTGGCGCCGCGCGTTCCGGACGGGCCGATCCCCGCCGCGTCATCGCCGCCGCCCTCGGGATCGAGCGTGACGCGCCGCGCCGCGAGCACGCCGCCCGCGATCGCCGCGAACTGCGGCGCCGCGCCGTCGGAGGCGATGCGCCGGTAGCCCGCGAGCCGCGGCGCACGCACCGCGCCCGCGCTGTCGCGCGGGATCGCCGCGAATCCGTCGCGAGTGAGCCAGGCGACCGTGCGCGCCGGCTCGCGCGTCCCGGGCGTCCGACGTCGGTCGCGCCGGCGCCGCGCCTTCCGACGTCGGTCGCGCCGGCGCCGCGCCTTCCGACGTCGGTCGCGCCGGCGCCGCGCCTTCCGACGTCGGTCGCGCGGCGGGCCGCGACGGCTGGATCGTCAGCGTCTCGGGCCGCACGGCCGGCGGATCGTCGCGGGCCGGATCGCCATCGGTGCCCGTGCGCGCCGCCGCGCGCGCCACGAGTACCACGCGGATGCGCGGGCGCGTGTCGCGGCCCACCGGCCGGGCGCGGAAGTACGCCCAGCCCACGCCGTCGACCGCGGTGATCTCGGTATCGCGCGGCGCGAGGCCGCCGGCGCGCACGCCGCGCAGCCGGACCCGCGCGGAATCCGGGCACGGCCGGCCGAGCGCGTCCTGGATCTCGACCCTGACGCCGAAGGGCCGGCCGTCGCGCCCCGCGCCCTCCGGCCACGTCGCGGCGCGCAGCATCGCCGGCGTTCCCGACACGTGGAAGCGCAGCCGCCGCTCGCGTGCGGCGCCCACGCCGGCGAGCCGCACGCGCAGCGTCGCGACGTGCGTCCCGGGCGCCCACGATCCGGACGGGCGCCACGCGAGCCGGTCGCCGGTGCGCCCGGGCGCCGCGGCGGCGCCGTCGATCTCGATCGACGCTTCGTCGAACGCGCCGGTTACGCGCGCTTCGAGCACGGGATCGCCGTCCACGAACGTCGTCTCGGCGCGTGCCGCCGGATCGCGCGCGAGGACCGCCGCGAAGCTCGCGATCGCGGGCAACGGCCGCGCGAAGTAGCGCGCGAGCCCGACGCACAGCGCCTCGGCCTCGATCTCCTGCTTCTCCGGCAGGCGCAGACGCTCCTCGACCCCGGGGTTCGTGATGTAGCTCGATTCGGTGAGGATCCCGGGCGCGTCGCTGTTGCGCAGCACGAAGTAGTTGCCGGGTGAGACGCGGTGCGGGCGGATGCCGACGTTGCGCACCAGCCCGCGGTGCACGTCCTGCGCGACGTCGAGCGAAGGGCCCGAGTCGCCGAGCTTGTAGTAGGTCTGCGTCTCGTTCACGTCGTGCGCGCCGCCGGCGTCGGCGTTGTGATGGATCGAGAGGAAGAGGTCGGGGGCGAACGCGTTCGCGAGCCGCGCGCGCTCGGTGAGGTCGGCCTTGAGCGAGCTGTCGGCGGGGGTGAGGAAGTCGCGGTCGCGGTCGCGCGTCATGAACACGGTCGCGCCGCGCGCGACCAGCAGATCGCGCAGCTTGAGCGCGACGCCGAGGTTGACCTCGGCCTCGGTGAGCCCGTGGACGCCGAGCGCGCCGCGGAAGAAACCGCCGTGCCCGGGGTCGAGCGCGATGCGTCTGCCCGCGAGCCCGCTCGCATCCACGCTCGCGAGCGAATCCGCCATCGCCTCGTAGCCCAGGATCGCGGTGACCGGCGGCGGCGGGGGTTGCGGCGCCGGCGTGGGCGCCGGAGCGTGGCCCTGCGGGACCGTGGCGCAGCCCGCGGCGATGACGATCAGGGCCGCGACCGGCGCGGTCGCGACCGCGCGGCGCATCCGTGCGCACGAAGCCGGGAACATGCAGCGCACTCTACCGCACGTCCGCCGCGCCGGGCCAGATGCTGCTTGCTTCGGCGCGCGAACGCGTGCTACCTGTTCCCGACTCATCCGACCACCCATCTCAAGGAGACTGAACGATGCGGTCACGGTTCGCGTTCCGCCCCGCGCATGCGCTCGTGGTGCTTCTCGCCTGCGCCCTCGCCGGATGCGGCGGCGGCGGCGGCGGTTCGAGCAAGGACGAGCTGGTGATCGGCGAATACGGATCGATGACCGGCGGCGACGCCGACTTCGGCCAGTCCACCAAGCGCGGCGTCGATCTGGCGATGGACGACCTCGTCGCGCAGAAGCAGGGCAAGGTCGGCGGCCTGCCGGTGCGCGTCGTGGCCGAGGACGACCAGGGCAAGCCCGAAGAGGCGGCGACCGCGGTGCAGAAGCTGATCAACCAGGACCGCGTGATCGCGGTGATCGGCGAGGTCGCTTCGAGCCGCAGCCTCGCCGGCGGCCCGATCTGCCAGACGGCCGGCGTGCCGATGATCTCGCCCTCCTCGACCAATCCCCGGGTGACCGAGATCGGGAACTACATCTTCCGCATGTGCTTCATCGATCCCTTCCAGGGCACGGTGATGGCGAAATTCGCGGCGCAGAACAAGCACCTCAAGCGCGTCGCAATTCTCAAGGACGTGAAGAACGACTACAGCGTCGGGCTGACGCAGTTCTTCACCGACGCGTTCACCAAAATGGGCGGCCAGATCGTCGCCCTGCAGGCGTACAGCGCGGGCGACCAGGACTTCCGCGCGCAGCTCACGGCGATCAAGGCCAAGAACCCCGAGGCGATCTACGTGCCCGGCTACTACGGCGACGTCGGGCTCATCGCGCGGCAGGCGCGCGAGCTCGGGCTCGCGCAGCCGATCCTCGGCGGCGACGGATGGGAGAGCGACCAGCTGATCACGATCGGTGGCAAGGCGCTCGAGGGCAGCTTCTATTCGAACCACTTCGCGGCGGACAATCCCGATCCCAAGCTCCAGGAGTTCCTCGGCAAGCACAAGAAGAAGTACGGGATGGAACC
Organism: Candidatus Eiseniibacteriota bacterium; assembly: GCA_016178725.1. GTDB lineage: Bacteria > Eisenbacteria > RBG-16-71-46 > RBG-16-71-46 > RBG-16-71-46 > WS-11. The sequence continues at coordinate 32,030 of JACOSV010000027.1, read as the reverse complement.
GAACGCGATCGTCGGCCTCGCCTACGACGCGGCGAACGTGCTGTTCCTGTCGCTCGACAAGCTCTCGCAGCAGGACCCGCCGGCGTTCAAGGCCCTGGGCTCGTCGCAGGCCGGCGGCGCGGACCGCAAGGCGGCGCTCGACAAGCTGCGCGCGATCATCGCCGGCACGTCGAACTATCCCGGCGTGACCGGCATCATCACGCTCGACGATCATCGCAACGCGACCAAGTCGGCGGTGGTGCTCGAAATCAAGGACGGCAAGAAGGTCTACAACACGACCATCAATCCGTGATCGCCGCTCGGACGGGCGCCTAGGCCGCCGTGACCGAATTCCTCCAGCAGCTCGTCAACGGCATCACGTGGGGCAGCGTGTACGCCCTGATCGCGCTGGGCTACACGATGGTCTACGGCATCCTGCGGCTGATCAACTTCGCCCACGGCGACGTCTACATGCTGGGCGCGTTCTTCGGCTTCTACATCGCCCGTCTGACCGGCGCCGCGAACGATCCCAACCCGCTGCGCGCCGCCGGCGTGCTGCTGCTCTCGATGCTCGGCTGCGGCATCGTCGGCTTCGTGATCGAGCGCTTCGCCTACAAGCCGGTGCGCAAGTCCTCGCGGCTCGCGGCGCTCATCACCGCAATCGGCGTCTCGCTGCTGCTCGAAAACGGCGGCATGCTGCTGTTCGGCGCCGATCCCAAGTTCTTCCCGCAGATCATCCCGTCCGCCAACGTGCCGCTCGGCATGGGCGTCTCGATCTCGAACCAGCAGATCATCATCCTCGCCGTGTCGGTGGCGCTGATGCTCGGGCTGCGCTTCGTCGTGCTGAAGACGCGCGTCGGGAAGGCGATGCGCGCGGTGTCGTACAGCCACACCGCCGCCGCGCTCATGGGCATCTCGGTGGACCGCATCATCACCTTTACGTTCGTGCTGGGCTCGATGCTCGCGGCGGCGGCCGGCGTGCTGGTGGCGCTGCAGAATCCCAAGATCGAGCCCTACATGGGCATCATGCCCGGGCTCAAGGCATTCGTCGCCGCGGTGCTCGGCGGGATCGGCAACATCCCCGGCGCCGTGCTGGGCGGGCTCGTGATGGGGATCGCCGAGGTCATGGTCGTCGGCTACCTCTCGCCGACGTGGCGCGACGCGATCGCGTTCGTGCTGCTCATCGTCATCCTGCTGGTGCGGCCGCAGGGCCTGCTCGGCCAGCCGCCCGCCGAGAAGGTGTGAGATGAAGCAGCTCCTGTGGTGCGCGGGGCTGCTCGCCGTGCTGCTCGCCGTCGACACCGCGTTGCCGCGGATCGTCAATCCCTACATCGCTCAGGTGATCGTCCTCTGCGGCATCAACATCATCCTCGCCGTCTCGCTCAACCTCGTGAACGGTTTCACCGGGCAGTTCTCGATCGGCCACGCCGGCTTCATGGCGATCGGCGCCTACAGCTCGGCGATGTTCTCGCTCAAGGTCGGCGCGCCGTGGGCGTCCGAGCTGGTCGCCGTCGGCATGGCGCCGTTCGTCGCGCACGGCGTCGCGCTGCTCGCGGCGCTGATCCTCGGCGGCGCGCTCGCCGCGATCGCCGGCTTCCTCGTCGGACTGCCGTCGCTGCGGCTGCGCGGCGACTACCTCGCGATCGTGACCCTCGGCTTCGGCGAGATCATCCGCGTGCTGATCCTCAACGTCGACGCGGTGGGCGGCGCGCGCGGACTGCCCGGCATCCCGGGCTGGGCGAGCATCTTCTGGGTCGGCGCCGGCGTCGCCGCCGTGATCCTGCTCGCGCGCCATCTCGCGTTGAGCACGCACGGCCGCGCGCTGTTCGCGATCCGTGACGACGAGGTCGCGGCCGAGTCGCTAGGCGTGGACACGACGCGCTACAAGGTGCTGGCATTCGTGATCGGAGCGTTCTTCGCCGGGATCGCCGGCGGGCTCTTCGCACACTTCCTCTCGTACCTCAATCCCAACTCGTTCACGTTCCTCAAGAGCATCGAGGTCGTGGCGATGGTGGTGCTCGGCGGCATGGGCAGCATCTCGGGCTCGGTGCTGGCGGCGATCGTCCTCACGCTGCTGCCCGAGGTACTGCGGCCGGTGCGCGAGTACCGCATGGTCATCTACTCGCTCATGCTGATCGTGCTGATGATCACGCGGCCGGGCGGTCTGATGGGGAGCCGCGAGATCTCGCTCGGCTGGCTCCGGCGCCGCGTGAAGCCGGCGCGGGAGAGCGTGTGAGCGACACGCTGCTCGAGCTCGATCACGTCACGATGCAGTTCGGTGGCCTCAAGGCGGTCGCCGACCTCGACGTGTCGATCGCGACCGGCGAGCTGGTCGGACTGATCGGTCCGAACGGCGCCGGCAAGACGACCGTGTTCAACGTCATCACCGGCGTCTACGCGCCGACCAGCGGCGACGTGCGGCTCGCCGGACGCTCGATCCGCGGGCTCAAGCCGCACGCGATCGCGCACCGTGGCATCACGCGCACGTTCCAGAACATCCGGCTCTTCTCCTCGCGTTCGTGCCGCGACAACGTGTGCATCGCCGCGCACCAGCACACGCGCGCTTCGCTGCTCGACGCGGTGGTGCGCAACCGCAGCTTCCACGCCGACGAGCGCGAATGCCGCGCGCAGGGCGACGCGCTGCTTGAGTACTTCGGCCTCTCGGCGTGGGCCGATGCGCTCGCGAGCGAGCTGCCCTACGGCCAGCAGCGGCGGCTCGAGATCGCGCGCGCGCTCGCCGGCCGGCCGAAGCTGCTGCTGCTCGACGAACCGGCGGCCGGCCTCAATCCGCAGGAGAGCGACGAGCTGATGCATCTCATCGAGACGCTGCGCTCGCGCTTCGCGGTCACGATCCTCCTTATCGAGCACGACATGCGCGTCGTCATGGGCATCTGCCGGCGCATCGTCGTGCTCGACTACGGCCTCAAGATCGCGGAGGGCACGCCGGCCGAGATCCGCTCCGATCCCAAGGTGATCGAGGCGTATCTCGGCGAAGAGGTTCACGCCGACCTCGGGGCGGGAGGCTGACGTCGTGCTGACGGTCGAGGACCTCGACGTCTACTACGGCGCCGTCCACGCGCTGAAGGGCGTGACGCTCAAGGCCGACGCGGGCGAGATCGTCACGCTGATCGGCGCGAACGGCGCCGGCAAGACGACCCTGCTGCGCACGATCTCGGGGCTCGTGCCGCCGCGCGCGGGCCGGGTGACGTTCGAGGGCCGCGACATCACGCGGATGCCGGCGCACGAGATCGTCGGACTCGGTGTCTCGCAGTCGCCCGAGGGCCGGCTGGTGTTCGCGAACCTCACGGTCGAGGACAACCTCGATCTCGGCGCGTATCGCCGCAAGGATCGTGCGGCGATCAAGAGCGACGCCGATGCCGTGTACAGGCTCTTCCAGCGGCTGCTCGAGCGCCGGCGTCAGACGGCGGGCACGCTCTCGGGCGGCGAGCAGCAGATGCTGGCGATCGGCCGCGCGCTCATGTCGCGCCCGCGGCTGCTGCTGCTCGACGAGCCCTCGCTCGGTCTCGCGCCGCTGCTCGTGCGCGAGATCTTCCGCACGATCCAGGAGATCAACCGCGGCGGCGTCACCGTGCTGCTGGTCGAGCAGAACGCGCACATGGCGCTCTCGGTCGCGGGGCGCGGCTACGTGCTCGAGACGGGCCGCGTTCAGCTCGAGGACGCGGCCGCCCGCCTGCTCGTGAACGATGAGGTTCGCAAGGCCTATCTCGGCGGGTAGCGTCTATGCCGCGCGGGGCTCGGCGGCGCGGCGCGTGACCGCGTCGAGGTCGTCGATGCTGAACGGCTTGCCGATGACGCCGTCGGCGCCCGCGCGCCGCACCTGATCCGCGTTCAGCTCCTCGCCCCAGCCGGTGACGAAGTAGATCGTCACGTCGCCGTCGCTCTCGCGCAGGCGCTGGCTCAGCTGCCAGCCGTTCATGCCCGGCATGCCGAGATCGGTGAGCACGAGGTCGAAGCGGCCGGGCCGGAACTCGCGCAGCGCCGCCTCGGCGCTCTCGTAGCCGGTCACCTCGTGGCCGAGTGCCGTGAGGATGTCCATGACCAGCTCGCGCACCGCCGGCTCGTCGTCCACGACCATGACGTCCAGCGCGCGCGGGTCCTCGCCGGCGAGGCGCACGGTCTCGGCCGGCGCGGCCGGCGCGACGCCGTCCTCGGCGCGCGGGAACTCGAGCGTGATGCGCGTGCCGGCCCCGGGCGTGCTCTTCGCGTCCAGCGTGCCGTCGTGGCGCTGGACGATGCCGTAGACCATCGAGAGCCCGAGGCCGGTGCCGCCGACGCCCTTCGTCGTGAAGAACGGCTCGAACGCGCGGCGCAGCGTCTCGGGCGACATGCCGACGCCATTGTCCTCGACCGCCGCCCGCACCGTGCCGCCGTCGTTCTCCGCGGTGAGACGGATGCGGCCGCCGTTCGGCAACGCGTCGATCGCGTTGAGCACCAGGTTCGTGAACACCTCGCGCAGCTGGCTCGCGTGACCGAGCACGTAGACGCCGGGGGCGGTGGCGACCTCGAGATCGATCGCCTCGCGGCCGCTCGCCGCCTCGTGCTTCCAGCGCGGCCGGGTGAACTCGACCGCCTCGCGCATCACGACGTCGAGGTCCACGATGTCGGTGGTCTCGCCGCCCGATCCGGTGCTGAACTGGCGCAGGCGGCGCACGGTTTCGGCGCCGTCGTGGGCCGCGACCTCGAGGATGCCGAGCGCCTCGGTCAGCTCGTTGCCCGGCACCGCGCCGTGATCGGCGCGGCGGCGCAGGAGCTGGACGCGGCCGAGGATCGCCGCCAGCACGTTGTTGAACTCGTGCGCGATACCCGACGCCAGCTCGCCCGCGACGCGGAGCCGCTCCGAGCGCACGAGCTGCTCCTGCGTGACGCGCAGCTCCTCGATCGCGCGCTGCAGGCGGTCGCGCAGCTGACCGGCATGGAGCGCCGCGGCGAGATGGCTCGCGAGGCCGGTCACGATGCGCCCCTCGGATCGCCCGAACGCCGAGGCGTCGCGCGCCACCAGCAGCAGCGCCGCGGGCGGACCGCTCTCGAGCGTCAGCGGCACCAGCAACGCCGCGCCGATCCCGCGCGCGGCCAGCGTCGTGGTCAGCGGGTAGACGTGCTCGGCGGTCTCGAGCCGGAGCGACGGCGGCTCGACGCCGCTCAACGCCACCGCGAGCGGTCCGTCGAACTCGGAACCGACCGTCAGGCCGCCCCACAGCGCCGGCGGGTCGAAGTGCTGGAACGTCAGCGACTGGGTCGGCGCCGTCGGCACCGCGAGCGCGACGCCGTCGCAGCGCGTGACGGCGCGCAGCTGCGCCGCGACGACGCGGAACACGCCGGCCGGGTCGCGCGCGACCCGCGCGCCCTGCGCGATCGCGACCACCGCCTCGGTGGTCTCGCGCAGCGCCGCGGCCTCGGTCCGCTCACGTGCGTGCGACTGGGCGAGCGCCGCGGCCATCGTGTTCATGGATTCGGCCAGCGCGCCGAGCTCGTCGGTGCCGCGCACCGGCAGCCGGCGCTCGAGGTTGCCGCCGGCGATCTCGCGCGCGAGGCCGCCCGCCTCGCGCAGCGGGCGGACGACGACGCGCAGCAGCGCGAGCGAGCCGATGAGCCCCATCACGACGGCGAGCGCCAGCACCATCGCCCCGAGCCGCCGCGCGTTGCCGAGGTCGCCTTCCAGACGCACGGTCGAGTACTCGATCCGCACCCAGCCGAGCAGCTCGGCGCGGCGGGCCGTGCGCGCCTCGGGCGTGGGGAGGTCGAGCAGATCGTCGGCGTTCTCGCGCAGGGGTCCCGTGGTGCCGCTATGGCGCACGATGGCGCAGACGATGCTCACCATCTCGACGCCGTCCACCGTGTGCCGCGTGATCTCGGCCTCGCGCCGCTGGCGCGGCAGCCCGCCGGCGAGCGCCGGCGACCAGAGCCGGCGGTCGAGCACGCGCGTCGTGACGGGTCGCCCGTCGGGGGTCAGCACGGTCGCGCCGACCGCGTCGGGGTCGCGCATCGGGCGGGTGATCAGCTCCTGAAGCCCGGCGCGGTCGCCGAGCACGAGCGGCGTCACCGCGTCCTTCGCCACGCGCTCGGCTTCGACGCGGCCGTCGGCGGTCATCGCGTTGCGCGCCCAGTCGCGGGTCAGCGTCTCGAACAGGACGTAGAAGCCGGAGCCGGCGAGCAGCTGGCCGACGAGCAGCAGCAGCGCGACGCGCACGCGCAGCCCGCCCAACGCCCGCATCAGCCGCGCCTTCACTTCAGCACCTCGCCGTCGCGCAGCACCGCGGTGGGCACCGCGAGGCCCACGGCCCGCGCGGTCGCTTCGTTCACGACGACGTGCGTGCGGCGCACCGCCACCACCGGGATGTCGCCGGCCCGTTCGCCGGCCTCGATGCGGCGCACCGCCCCGGCGGCCTGCTCGCCCGCGACGCCGTAGTCCGGCGCGATGGCCGCCATCGCGCCCGCGCGCACCAGCGCGTCCGAGAAGACGAACAGGGGCTTGCGCTGATCGAGCGACAGGCGCAGCAGGAACTGGAACGCCTCGCTCGCCGCCACGGTGGGATCGGCGGGGAGCCACAGCGCGTCCACGCGCGGGGCGATCTCCCTCGCGCGCGAGGCGAGCTGCGACAGGTCGGCGAGCGGCACCTCGACCAGATCGAAGCCGTGCTCGGCCGCGGCGGTCCTCGCGGCGCGCGCGAGCTGGGCGCCGGATGCGGCGCCGTAGAACATCGCGACGCGCCGGACGTCGGGCGCCACCCTGCGCCACGCCGCGAACTCGACCGCGGGCGGGACCTCGGTGGTGACGCCGGTGATCCAGGCGCCGGTGAGCTCGCGGCGGGCGGCATCCTGCACGGCGCAGAACACCGTCGGCGTCCGCGGGAACTGGTCGCGCGCGAACAGCGCCGCGCGCAGGCCGACCGCGACGATGGCGTCGGGTCGCAGCGCGCCGATGCGCGACGCGAGGTCGGGGTCGTCGAGCGCGAAGCGCGTGACCGGTCCGCGGTAGCTTGCCGCGAAGCCGGCGACCGTGGCGTCGTAGGCGGCGAAGGCGCGTGACGTGATCACCACCACCTGACCGGCGCGCGCGCACGGCGCCCATAGCGCGACCGCGAGCGCCAGCGCTCCGATGCGCGCGACCGCGGCGCGCGCGCCGTGCCGATCGCTCACGGGTGGAGGGGCGGGCGCACCGTCAGTGTCGCCGACAGCGTCCGGCCGTCCTGGGCGATCTGATCCATCACCTGCTCGCTCGAGCCGGGATCGCCGTAACGCGCGTCGAGGAGATTGCGGACCTCGAAGCCGAGCTCGGTGGCGCGTCCGACGCGCACGGCGACGCGCGCATCGGCGACGGTCGCCCAGGCCGTGCGCGCGCCGGCGAGCGTGACGCGCGGCGAGAGCACGCGCAGGCCGGCACCGAGCGTGTATCGGCTCTCGGGCGGCGCGTGCGTCACCGTCACGTGGCCGTTCCAGCGCGGCGAGTTCGAGAGCTCGCGGTCGAGGTCTTCGTCCATGCTGGTCTGCCAGGCGAGCGCGAGGCGCGCGCGCGTTCCGCCGGCGCGCACGACCGCGACCTCGCCCTCGACACCCCGGCTCAAGACGCGCTGACGATTGCCGAAGCGCTGGTTCAGCGAATCCACCTGGACGAGATCGATCAGCCCGCGGACGCGGTTCGCGTAGGCGGAGAGCGTCCAGGTCAGCGGGCCCGCGGCGCGCACGAGGCCGCCCTCGAGCGTGACGACGCGCTCCGGCCCGAGCCACGGGTTCGCCAGCGTGTACTGGGCCTCGTACTCCGTTTCGTAGAGGCTCGGCGCGCGGAACGCGGATCCGGCGAGCAGCTTCCACGTGAGCGTCGGCGATGACCGCCACACGATGTCGAGCCGCGGGCTGGCGACCGGAGCGAACCCGGGCGTGTCGTCGACGCGGATGCCGGCGGTCGCCGTGGTCGCGGCGCCCAGGCGCTGCTCGTCCTCGGCGTAGGCAGCGACCGTGTGACGCCGGGCCTCCTTGTCGAGATGGAGCACGTACGGGGCGATGTCGTAGTTGACGAGCTCGATGCGCGGCTGGATCTGGCCCTCGACGCCCAGCGTCACGACCTCGCCCGCCTCGGGCGACCAGTGCGCGCGCAGCTCGGTGCCGAGCACCTCGCCGTCGCCCGCGTCGTAGTTGACATATGTGGCGCTGTCCGGGCCGTAGACGTAATAGCCATGGTAGTGCGCATCGTCCCAGTAGACGCGGCCGTGGAGCTCGAACGCCTGCGAGAGCTCGCGCGCGCCCGAGAGCTCGACGTAGTCGTGGCCGTCGTACGTGCGGTTGCGCGAATCGTCGAACGTCGTGCCGAACGATCCGGTCGAGATGCGCTTCATGCGCTCGTTCGTCTTGGCGACGAGCCGCACGCCCAGCCATTCGGCGGTGGCGAAGAACGCGTGCGCATCCTCGCCGTCGGCGCCGATCGACATGCCGTTGTGCGTGAGCGGGCCGTCGAGCGCCGGGAAGTAGAGGTCCGCTCCGCGCGAGCCGAGCCACGAGCCGCTGATCGACCACTCGGGCCGGCCGGGGCGCGACGAGGCGATCGTGGCGAATCCGCGCCGACTCCGGGCACTGCCGCTCCAGCCGCCGACCGCGACGCCCGGATCGCGGCTCGGACGGCGCGTCACCACGTTGACGACCGCCAGGACCGCGTAGCCGCCGTAGAGCGCCGACCCCGGACCGCGCACGACCTCGATGCGCTCGACGTTTTCGAGGTCGAGGCCGAGCTCACCGCCGAACAGGCCGTCGGCGTACACGTTGCCGTTCATCGTGTGGCCGTCGATCGCGAGCAGGACCTTGTTGTTGTAGTCGCCCGGGCGCTGCAGGCCGCGCACGCCGACGTAGGAGTAGTTGCGATCGTCGGTGACGAACACGCCGCGCACCCAGCGCAGCGCCTCGGCGAGCGAACGATACCCGTGCGCGTGGATCTCCTCGGCGGTGATCACGGTCACGGCGCTCGGCGTCTCGGAGAGCGGCTGCGGCCGCTTCGCGGCGCCGATCACCGTCTGCTCGTCGCGCACGATCGAGAACGGATCGTCGGCGGTGGGGGCGGCGAAAACCGGCGACGCGGCGGCGAGCGCGGCGAAGAATGCGACGGTAAGCATCCTCGCCGGCGCGAGACGCGTGACGTGCATCGTGGGATCTCCGGACGGATCGCGGGCCGTGGGCCGCGATGCGGGGCGGGGTCCGTCGGCCGAGACGACGGAGTGACCGCTGGGCATCGCGAGGGTTATCGGGTCCGCGGACGCGCGCCTTGAGACGACTTCAACGCCGGAGGAGCCTCTCGCCGGTCGCGTCGGATCGGCGCGCGAGGCGGCTCCCGGCGCCGGTCGCGGGCGAAGCTCACGACCGCGCGCGTGCAGCATGCAATGGACCGCGTGGGGTAAAAGGCCCGCGGGCGAGTCGGCATCTTCGACGGTTTCCCACTCAACGCGCACGAGCGGGGTGTGCATCGTGCGGTGGTCACGCACGGGTCGACGCCCGCAGTGCGTTCGAGCGCGCGTGGTTGCGGCCGCGCGGCGCGATAGGCCTCGCACTTGGCCGCAGTCTTGCAAAAGAACGGCGACACACTGCACGCCGCGGCCAGGGCGCGCCGGACGAGAGGTCGTCCGCGCGCTGGAGGAGCCCGGTCGCTGCCGTGAACGGCGGCGCATGAGCGCCGACGAGTGTCCACCCCGGCGGAGGCCGGGAACGTTCGTCCCCTGCAGAGGAGTCAGCCCACCATGATGAACACCGTCCGCAACTTCGTGCGCGATGAGAACGGCGAAGACCTGATCGAGTACGGCCTTCTCGCCGCGTTCGTCGCCGCCGTCGCGCTGGTGACGATCATCCTCGACCCGATCGGCATCAAGGGCTCGCTGGTCAACGCGTTCACCCGCGCGAAGGACGCCCTCGACAAGCAGTAAGACACATCGCATCCCCCACCGAGGCGACCTCGTCCGCGCCGCCAGCGGCCGGGGTCGCACTTCGGATGTCGCACTCGTGGCCGCTGTCGTGGACGGCGACGCGCGAGCGTCGTGCTGATCCACTCCCGGCACGTGCCGGGACCACGTGAGGAGTCCAGAACATGTTGAACATCGCCCGCAGTTTCGTCCGTGACGAGAACGGCGAAGACCTGATCGAGTACGGCCTTCTCGCCGCGTTCGTCGCCGCCGTCGCCCTCGTGACGATCATTCTCGACCCGATCGGGATCAAGGGCTCGCTGGTCAACGCCTTCACCCGCGCGAAGGACGCGCTGGACAAGCAGTAGTCCCCTCACGGTAAGGACACACGTCCATGAACGCTCCGCTCTGGGTCGCACTGCCGGTCGTCGTGCTGATGGTCGCCGCTGCCCAGGCGGACGTTCGGACGCGCAGGATTCCGAACCTGCTCACCTTCCCGGCGCTCGTGCTCGGCGTGGCCGTGCACGCGGCGCTCGGCGGGTGGGGCGGCGCCCGTTCCGCGGTCGCGGGTGCGCTGCTCGCGGGCGCGATTCTCCTGCCCGGCTGGCGCCTCCGCTGGATGGGCGCCGGTGACGTGAAGCTCATGGCCGCCGTGGGTGCCTGGCTCGCCTGGCCGCAGGCCCTGATCGCCGTGCTCGCCTCGCTCGTGATGGGTGGGGTGATCGCGCTGGTCGTGGCGCTGCGCCGCGGAGTGCTGCGTCAGGCCTTGAACCACGCCTCGGTCATGGCGCAGGCGGCGATGGCCAGGGTCGACATGCCGCCGGTCTCGACCGGCGTCCGTTTCCCGTTCGCGCTGGCGGTGTTCGCCGGCTCAACTCTCGCCTTATGGGTGCGGCCGTGAGTGCCGATAAGGATGGTGATATGGCCCAGAATTCCGAATCTCGCATGACCCGCCGGCCGGAACGCGGCACGGCATTGATCGAGTTCACCCTGATCATGCCCCTGCTGCTGCTCCTGACCGTTGCCGCCGTCGACTTTGGGCGCGCCTTCTTCGTGAAGAACATTCTCGAACAGGCCGCGCGCGAGGGCGTCCGCGTCCGCGCCGTGAGCTCCTCGGCCGACAGCGCGCTGGTGACGGCGCGCGTGAATCAGGTCGCCGGGGGGGCGGCCGTAGCGATCACGAGCGTGGTCGTCGCAGGACCCGACGCGTCGCGTCAGGTGTCCGTGACGGTCACCGCCGATTTCAACTGGATCTTCCCCGGAGTCTTCAACCTGTTCGGGGCCGGCTTCACCAATCCCATGCCGCTGAAAGGCCAGGCCTGGATGCGCAACGAGGGATCTTCCTAGGAATGGAGGGACGCGACTGTGACCGCGAGTAAGGGCAAGAGCTTCATGATCGTGGCGGTTCTGCTGGGAGTGGCCGCGGCCGTGGTCGGCTACTACGGCTTGACCTCGCTCGCCAGCCAGGCGGCCGCGCAGAACGACGCGAACTACCGCAACGTGGTGGTGTGCGCCACGGACCTGACGTTCGGCGTGAAGCTCGACAAGCCCATGCTGCGCGTCGTCCGTTATCCGAAGGAGAGCGTCCCCGACGGCGCCTTCGCGAGCATGGACTCGGTGGCCGGCCAGACCACCAAGGTGTTCATGAGCGCGCGCGAGCCGGTGACCGCGATCAAGCTCTCGTCGCGCGGCGGCGGTCTCTCGATGCTGGTGCGGCCCAACATGCGCGCCGCGAGCCTCGAGGTGAATCAGGTGTCCGGCGTGTCGGGCTTCGTGCTCCCCGGTGACCGCGTCGACGTGCTCGCGACCGTCGAGCCGCGCAGCAGCATCGAGGACGCGGTGACGCGCACCGTGCTGCAGAACGTCGAGGTCCTCGCCTCGGGCCAGAAGACCGAGCAGCAGGACAACAAGCCGATCACCGTGCAGAGCGTGACCATCCTCGTGGACCCGCAGGGCGCCGAGACGCTCGCGCTGGCGATGCACGAAGGCAAGATCCATCTCGTGCTCCGCAACCCCGAGGACCAGACCGTGGCCAAGGTCGAAGCGCTCTCGACCCGCCAGATGCTGGGCCAGAACGACGCGCCGGCCAAGCCCGGCGCCGCACCCCGGCATTGGCGCGGATCGCCGCCGGCGTCTGCGCCAGTCGCGGCCCGTTCCACCGAGAAGAGCAAGATCCGCATCATCCGCAGCGCGAACGTCACCGAGACCCCAGCCGTCGCCGACAGCTCGAGAAACTGACCTCATCGACGGCCGTACCTACCAGGAGGCGAAGATGTTCTCAAGGAAGACGAGGTCGGCGATGAGGGCCGCAGCGACGGTCCTGATGGGCATCACCTTCGTCGTGGGGGCCGCGGCCGCGGAGACCCACGACAAGATCCGGATCCCGGTGGGTCGCGCTGAAGTCGTGACGTCGACGGAAGACGTGCGCACGGTCGCGATCGCGGAGCCCAAGATCGCGGACGCGGCGGTCGGCTCGCAGAAGACCGTGGTCGTCAACGCCAAGTCCCCCGGCATCACGACGCTGGTCGTCTACAACGAGGGCGCGCGCTTCAAGGTGTACGACGTCGAGGTCTTCGTCCCGAACGGCACCAAGCAGGTGGCGCTGCACGTCCGCGTCGCCGAGCTCAACAATGAGGCGAAGAAGGAAGTCGGCTTCGACTGGTTCGGCACGGGCACCAGCAGTTCGCCGTGGCTCGACGGCGCCCTCGAGGGCGGCCTGTACACGACCAAGGTGTCGGATCCCTCGATCCCGCTCTCGGTCGGCCCGGGCACCGACGGGTTCCTGGCCTACGCGAAGAACAACGGCATGTGGTCGTTGCAGACCCAGTGGAAGGCGCTCGAGGAGAAGGGCGACCTGCGCACGCTCGCGAACACGACGCTGATGGCGCGCAGCGGCGACAAGGCGACGTTCCTCTCCGGCGGCGAGATCGCGATCCCGATCGCGTCGGGGGCCGCGGCGGGCCTCTCCACGGTGACGATTCAGTGGAAGGAGTTCGGCGTGAAGCTCGAGTTCACGCCCACCGTCGAGGAGAACGGCAGCATCTCGCTCAACGTCGCCCCCGAGGTGAGCCAGATCGACTTCAGCAATCCGCTCCGGCTCTCGGGTTTCGTCGTGCCGACGCTGATCACGCGCAAGGCCTCGACGACCGTGAACCTGAACGCGGGCGAGCACCTGGTCATCGGCGGCCTCAAGCAGAACGACAAGACCAAGGTCGTGAAGCGCGTGCCGGTGCTCGGCCAGATTCCGTTGCTCGGCTTCTTCTTCACCAACACGCGGACCGAGAACGTCGACCACGACCTGCTGGTCGTGGTGTCGCCGGAGATCGTCGAAACGGCGGCGACGGCGCTGCCTGCGCTGCCGACCGATCGGCCCGTCAAGTAGGGAACGAGGGGAGTCATGACCGAACAGACCACGCGCAATGAAGGCCGCCACAACGAGCACGGCGTCGTCATCATCTGGACGGCGCTGTTCCTCTTGATGATGCTCGGCTTCATCGCCATCGGCATCGACGTGGCCAAGGTCATGGCGACCCAGTCCGAGCTGCAGAACGCCGCCGACGCGGCGGCGCTGGCCGGGGCGTCGGCAGTCGATCTCACCACCGGGAAGGTGCGCCCCGACTCGGCGCTGATTCGCGCGCAGCAGACCGCCGGCGAGAACAAGGCGTTCACCAACGGTCCGACACCGGTCTCGCTGCAGGCGGGCGACGTGACCGTGAATCCGAACGCCAACACGGTGAAGGTGACGGTGCGCCGCGACGCCGGCGCGGGCGGCGCGATGGTCACGCACGTGGCGCAGGTGCTCGGCTTCACCAGCGTCGATCTCAAGGCGTCGGCCACGGCGAAGGCGGAGCTGACCTGTTCGGAGTGCGAGAAGATGGTGCCGCTCGGCGCCGTGCCGCCCGTGGGCGATGCCAACTTCCAGGTGGGCTGCGGCATCAACTACACGCTCAAGGACGCGGGCGGCGGCAAGGTCGGGCCGGGCAACTATCTCGCCGTGGACTTCCCGGACTGCAACGAGGGCGGCTGCTCGGGGATGGGAACGACCGGCGCCAAAACGTTCCGCTGCCTCTTCGGCGCCGGCTATGGCTGCTGCATCTCGATCGGCGAGGTCCTCCAGACCGAACCCGGCGTCATGAGCGGTCCGACGGACGCGGGGTTCAAGACCCGCTGGAACAACGACACCGATCGACGCTCCAACATTTGCTACAAGGACTACGTCGGCAACGGCTCACGCGTCATCAACGTGCCGATCATCACGCCGATCGGCAACGGCCGGACCTCGGTGACCGTCACCGGGATCGCCGCGTTCTTCATCGTCTCGCAGCTGTCCGGCAAGGGCGAGGTCCTGGCCGAGTTCGTCCACGACGTCGTCCCGGGAACCGGCGGCAACTGCAACAGCACGGTGTTCACGCTCCGACTCATCCAGTAGCGAGGGAACGCAACGTGAATCCTATCCTGTCGGTCGTGCTGGTCCATCGTGACGATCACGAGCGCGGTCAGCTGCGCACGGCGCTCGAGACGTTTACGGGCATCCAGATCGCCGGTGAGCGGAACGACATGCGCGCCGGGCTCGCGCTCGCGAACCAGGTGCGCCCGGCCATTCTGATCCTCGAGCTGGCGCAGCCGGTCGAGGACGCGCTCAACGCGGCGTCGCAGTACAAGCTCGAGCATTCCGACTCCGCGATCTTCTTCGCCAGCGACGTCTTCGACCCCGACACGCTGCTGCGCGCGCTGCGCGCGGGTGCGCAGGAGGTGCTGCGCCGTCCGCTCGACCGCGGCGCGCTGCGCGAGGCGGTCGAGCGCGTCGCGCGCCAGGCGGCGCGCAAGAACGGCGCCGGCGCCGGCGCATCGCACGGTGTCGTCACCGTCTTCTGCAACAAAGGCGGCTCGGGCGTCAGCACGTCCGCCACCAACCTCGCGATCAGCCTCAAGCGCATGACCTCGCGCGAGGTCGTCCTCGCCGACTTCGACTACCAGTCCGGCGACGCGGCGTTCATGCTCGGGCTCGCGCCCACCAAGTCGCTCGGCGACGTCCTGAGCGCGCCGCGCATCGACTCGGCCAGCGTCCACGACTGCCTGATCAAGCACCCGTCCGGGCTGTTCGTCCTGTCGCAGCCCGAACACCTCGACCGCGTCGACGGCATCACGCCCGACCAGGTCGCGAACGTGCTCGACATCCTCCACTCGACCTTCGATCTGGTGGTGGTGGACGCGCCGCACGTCTTCAACGAGATCACCCTCGAGATCTTCGACCGCTCGAGCACGATTCTCCTGATGACCGAGCCGAGCATCCCGTCGGTGCGCGCCGCGCGCCGCTCGCTCGAGATCTTCCAGAAGCTCAACTATCTGGTGTCGGCGGACCGCGTGCGGCTGGTCGTCAACCGCCGCGGCGAGCAGAGCGCCATCTCGGTCGCCCAGATCGAGGAGACGCTCGGTATGCCGGTGTTCGGCACCATCACCAACGATTATGCGGCGGTGAGCACCGCGATCAACGTGGGCAAGCCGCTGTGTGGCGAACACAACGATTCCCGCGCCGGGCGCGACATCCACGCGCTCGCGCGCAAGCTGGTTCCGTCCCAGAGCGTCGAGGAGCCGATCGAGACCGTTCCGGTCAAACGTCCCGGCCGCCTGCGTCTGTTTGGAAAGGGGTAGACGACCATGAATCTGCGCCACCGTCTCGGACGCTCGAACGGCGCCCAGCCCGCCAACGCCCCGCTGCTCGCGGTGCGGCCGGCCGAGGCCGAGCCCGACCGCTATCAGGTCATCAAGAAGCAGCTCCACCGCGAGTTGATCGCCAAGCTCGACCTGACGCTGCTCGAGGATCTCGACGACAACCAGCGCCGCGCGCAGGTCGAGCACCTCGCGCGCCGCATGCTGGTCGAGGCCGACATCCGGCTCACCCGCGGCGACGAGGAGAAGCTCATCACCGAGCTGCTCCACGACACGTTCGACCTCGGGCCGATCACCCCGCTGTTGCTCGACGAGGAGATCAGCGACATCCTGGTCAACACCCATCGCCAGGTCTACGTCGAGCGTCTCGGCAAGCTCGAGATGACCAACGTCAGCTTCCGCGACGAAGCGCACCTGCGCCACATCATCGACCGCATCATCTCGCGCGTCGGCCGCCGCATCGACGAATCCACGCCGCTCGTCGACGCCCGCCTGCCGGACGGTTCGCGCGTCAACGCCATCATCCCGCCCGCCGCGCTCGACGGACCGATCCTCTCGATCCGCCGCTTCCGCCGCCGGGCTCTGTCCATCGACGATCTCATGGGGCTCGGCAGTCTGACGCCGGAACTCGCCCAGCTCATCACCGGCGCCGTGCGCGCGCGGCTCAACGTGCTGGTCACCGGCGGCACCGGCTCCGGCAAGACGACGTTGCTCAACATCCTCTCGCGCTACATCCCGAGCGAGGAGCGCATCGTCACGATCGAGGACTCGGCCGAGCTCCAGCTGCAGCAGCCGCACGTCGTGCGGCTCGAGACCCGTCCGCCCAACATCGAAGGCAGGGGGCAGATCAACCAGCGCGATCTCGTGCGCAACGCGCTCCGCATGCGGCCCGACCGCATCGTCGTCGGCGAGGTGCGCGGCGACGAGGTGCTGGACATGCTCCAGGCGATGAACACCGGCCACGACGGCTCGATGACCACGATCCACTCGAACGGTCCGCGGGACGCGCTGCACCGGATGGAGAACCTGGTGCTCATGGCCGGACACTCGCTGCCCGACAAGGCCATCCGCGAGCAGATCGCCTCCTCGATCGAGATGATCGTGCACGTGTCGCGCATGAGCGACGGCACGCGCCGCATCCTCTCGGTGCAGGAGCTGCTCGGCATGGAGGGCAGCGTCGTCACCATGCAGGAGATCTTCCGCTTCGCGCCGACCGGCGTGGATGCCGAGGGACGCTTCACCGGGTACTTCGAGGCCACCGGACTGGTCCCCAAGTGCGCCGAGCGCATCCGGCTCGCGGGCGTGGACCTGCCGACCGAGATCTTCGACCGCGGTCACCGCTCGTAGGAGGCGTCCGTGATTCTGGTATTCACCATCCTGCTGTTCCTCGCGGTCGTCGTGGCCGTGGTGGGCGTGTTCGTCCACCGCGGCGGCGAAGGGGCGCGGGCGCTGCAGGCGCGGCTCCACGATATCGCCGCCCGCACGCACGATCTGCCGAAGCTCAAGGTCGAGCGCGACGTTCGCTACAGCGCGATCCCGTGGCTCGACGCCCTGCTGCGCAAGATCAACCTCGGGCAGCGGCTCGAGATGCTGCTCTACCAGGCCGGGCTGACGTTGCGCGTGGGCGCGCTGCTGCTGCTCATCGCCTCGTTCGCGATCGGCGGCTACTTCCTCGGCATCCTGATCTTCCACCGCGCGATGCCGGCGGTGCTGTTCATGGTGCTCGCCGCGCCGATTCCCTACATCTACGTGCTCTACCGGAAATCGGTGCGCATGAAGGCGTTCGCGCAGGAGTTCCCGGACTCGCTGGATCTGCTGGTGAGCGCGCTGCGCGCGGGGCTCTCGTTCTCGGCGGCGATGCAGATCGTGGCCGAGGAGTCGCCCGAGCCGGTGCGGGGCGAGTTCGCGATCACGGTCGAGGAGCAGTCGCTCGGCCTCGACTTCCGCGACTCGCTGCTCAATCTGACGCGCCGCGTCGATTCGCTCGACCTGCGCTTCTTCGTCACCGCGATCGTGCTGCAGCGCGAGACCGGCGGCAATCTCGCCGAGATCCTCGAGAACACGTCGAAGCTGATCCGCGACCGGTTCCGGATCCTCGGCGACATCCAGACGTTCACCGCCCAGGGCCGTCTGACCGGCGCGATTCTCCTGTGCCTGCCGGTCTCGATCGGCGTCTTCATGTTCGTCACCACTCCCGACTACTTCCGGCCGATGATCGCCAGTGAGGCGGGCCGCGCAGCGCTGTGGGTCGCGGCCTCCATGCAGTTCATGGGCGCTCTCATCATCCGGAAGATCGTCAACATCAAGGTGTGACCATGATCCTCATCCTGATGAGCGTGTTGATCTTCGGGGCGGTGTCGGTGGCGGCGTACGCCGCGTACACCACGGCCGTGACCGAGCGGAACCCGGTCACGCTGCGGCTGCGCGAGCTGCGCCTGCTGCACGCGAACACGGCCTCCGTGGCCTACGGCCGACGCCCGACGTTGCTGCTCAAGCTGATCGCCCAGGTCGGCGGCTTCCTGCCCGCGTCCGACGGCTCGGACGCCATGCGCACCGGTCTGGTGCGCGCCGGCTTCCGACGCGCCGACGCGCCGCTCATCTTCCTCGGCAGCAAGATCCTGATGGCGGCGGCGCTGCCGATCGCCTGGACGACCTTCGCGTACTTCGCGGCGCGGCCGCTCGGCAATACGTTCGTGGCCTCGGTGGCGCTCGGGTTCATCGGCTTCTACGTGCCGACGATGTTCATCGGCATCCGCCAGCGCCAGCGGCACGGCGACATCCTCTCGGCGCTGCCGGACGCGCTCGACCTGATGGTGGTGTGCGTTGAGGCGGGACTCGGACTGGGGGCCGCGCTGCAGCGCGTCGGCGTCGAGATCCGGCTCGCGAGCCGCCAGCTCTCGGACGAGCTGGCGATGGTGAACTCCGAGATGCAGACCGGCGTGTCGCGCACCGACGCGCTGCGCAACCTGGCCGAGCGCACCGGGGTCGAGGACGTCTACTCGCTGGTCGCGATGCTCATCCAGACCGACAAGCTCGGCACCAGCGTCGCCCAGTCGCTGCGCGCGCACGCCGAGTCCATGCGCACCAAGCGGCGCCAGCGCGCCGAGCAGATGGCGCGCAAGGCGAGCATCAAGCTCGCGTTCCCGCTGGTGTTCCTGATCTTCCCCGCGCTGCTCGTCATCATCCTCGGGCCCGCGGGCATCCAGCTCCTCAAGGCGCTCTCCGCCGACCGCTGATCGGCGCGGCGCCGTGATTCGGAGACCCGTCCTTCGTGGGACGGGGAGTCCCGCCCGGGGTGGGCGGATCGCGAAGGCGAGGTGATTCGAGATGATGATGCAGATCGTGCTCTGGGGTGCGGTCGTCCTGTTCGGCTTCCTCTGGTGGCAGCGTCATAGCAGCAACAAAAAGGCTCGCAACCGCAGCTAGCTCGCATCCCGTGCCGGGGACATCCCGCACCGCATCGCGCTCCCCGAACCGGCTGGACCGCCCTCCGGCTCATTCACCCGGCGCCGCTCCCGTCCGTTTCTGATTCCCGCCGTCGCGCCCCGCCGTGTCCCGCGGGGCGCCTGCGCTCGCGCGCGCCCGGCGCGCTCGCTACAATCGCGCGTCATGCCCCGACGCGCCCCGATCCTCCGCGCCCTGCCCGCGGTCGAGACGCTGCTTCGCCATCCGGCGCTGGCCGACGCGCTCGCGCGGATCCCGCGCCCGCTCGTGGTCGAGGCGGTTCGCGCCGAGCTCGCGGACCGGCGCGCCGCACTGCGCCGCGCCGCCGGCGCTCCGCCCACGCCCGAGACGCTCGCCGCGGCCGCGGCCACGCGCGCGCACGGCGCGCTGCGCCCGGCGCTGCGCCGGGTGCTCAACGCCACCGGAATCGTCCTCCACACGAACCTCGGCCGCGCGCCCTTGAGCGCCGCCGCGCGCCGCGCCGTGGACGACGTGGCACGCGGCTACTGCAGCGTCGAGTTCGACCTCGACACCGGCCGCCGCGGCGAGCGCGGCGCCGGCGTCGAGCGCTGGCTCACGCGCCTGACCGGCGCCGAGGCGGCGATGGTCGTGAACAACGGCGCGGCGGCGGTGCTGCTCGCGCTCTCGGCGCTCGCCGGCGCATCCGCGAACGGGGCGCCGCGCCGTGTCGTCGTCTCGCGCGGCGAGCTGGTCGAGATCGGCGGCTCGTTCCGCATCCCGGACGTGATGGAGAAGAGCGGCGCGCGGCTGCTCGAGGTGGGCACCACCAACCGCACGCACCTGCGCGACTACGAGCGCGCGCTCGACCGCCACGGCCGGGAGATCGCGGCGATCCTGCGCGTCCATCCCAGCAACTTCCGCGTCGCCGGGTTCACCACCCGGCCGACGCTCGAGGAGCTCGCGCGCCTCGCGCATCGCCGCCGCGTGCCGCTGATCGAGGATCTCGGCAGCGGCGCGCTCGTCGACCTCTCGGCGATGGGTCTCGAGCGCGAGCCGACGGTGAGAGAAAGTTTGACCGCCGGTTGCGACGTCGTTACTTTCTCGGGCGACAAGCTGCTGGGCGCCACGCAGGCCGGCCTGATTCTGGGCCGGCGACGTCTGATCGAGCGACTGCGCAAGGATCCTCTCGCGCGGGCGCTGCGGGTGGACAAGCTGACCCTGGCGGCGCTCGAAGCGACGCTTCCCGCGTATGCAGACCCGTCGCGCGCGGCGGCCGAGATCCCGGCCGTGGCGATGCTCGGGGGAGCCGAGGACCGGCTCGAGGCGCGGGCGCGGTCGCTGGCCGAGGCGCTCCGGATGCGGGTTCCGGAGCTCGACGTCTCGGTCGAGCGGGGTGCGGGTGAGGTGGGGGGCGGCGCGTTGCCGCTCCAGCGGCTGCCCGGATGGGTGGTCGCGGTCCGCCATCCCGCGCGCGCGGTGGACGAGCTGGACCGATGGGCCCGCGCCGCGGACCCGCCGGTGATCGGTTACATCCGGACAGGGAAGTTCAGGATGGACGTGCGGACGCTCCGCGACGACGAGCTCCCCGAGCTGGCCGAAGCGCTCGGACGCTCCCCCTGGCCGACATCCGCGCCGGCGGGCCGGCCGTTGGCCGGTGCCCCGCCGGACGCCTTGGAGGACTGACAGGGATGTTCCTCTACCGTCTCGAGCTCCAGGGCTTCAAGTCCTTCGTCGACAAGACCGACCTCATCTTCGGCGAAGGCATCACCGGCGTGATCGGCCCGAACGGGTGCGGCAAGACCAACGTCTCCGACGCGATCCGCTGGGTGATGGGAGAGCAAAGCGCGAAGCAGCTGCGCGGCGGCACGATGGAGGACGTGATCTTCAACGGTTGCCCGACGAGGAAGCCCCTCGGCATGGCCGAGGTCCACCTCACGTTCAAGAACGATCGCGGCATCCTGCCCACCGAGTTCAGCGAGGTCACGATCTCGCGGCGCGTCTTCCGCTCCGGGCTCTCGGAGTACTTCCTCAACAAGACGCCGTGCCGGCTCAAGGACATCCGCGACCTCTTCTTCGACACCGGCATGGGCAGCCACGCCTACTCGGTCATCGAGCGCTCGATGGTGGACAACGTGCTCTCGGACAACTCGGGGCACCGGCGCTTCCTGTTCGAGGAGGCCGCGGGTATCACGAAGTACAAGTCGCGCAAGAAAGAGGCGCTCGGCAAGCTCGACGCGACCGAGGGCGACCTCACGCGCCTCAACGACATCGTCTTCGAGATCGAGCGCGAGCTGCGCTCGCTCGCGCGGCAGGTCGGCAAGGCGCGCCGCTACCAGCGCCTGCGCGACGAGGTGCAGCGGCTCGATCTCGCGCTCACCGCGGGACGCGTCGATGCGCTGCGGCGCCGCGAGGCCGAGGCGCGCGAGCGCTGGCAGGAGGAAGCGGTGCGCCGCGAGGGCGTGACCGCCGAGCTCGATGCGCTCGAAGCGAAGCTCAACGACATGAAGCTGGTGCTGCTCGAGCGCGAGCGCGAGCTGTCGTTCGCGCAGTCGGCGCTGCGCGACCGCGAGGAGGCGCGCGGCGCGGCCGAGCATCAGGTGGTTCTGCTCGGCGAGCGCGCCGAAGGGCTCGGGCTGCGCGCCGGCGAAGACGCCGCCGAGGCCGCGCGTCTGGGCGAGCGCATGGCCGAGGCGGCCGCGCGCGAGGCCGAGGCCGATACGCATCTCACCGCGACGCGCGCGGCGCTCGGCGACGCGCAGGGCTCGGTCGGCGCCGCCGACGAGGCGCTCGCGGCGGTCGAATCGGAGCTGCGCCAGCGCCGCACCGTCGCGGCCACGCGCCAGCAGCTCTCGCTCGACCTGTTCTCGACCGAGGCCGAGCGCCGTGCCGCGTGCGAGCGGATCCGCGAGCGACAGGCGTCGCTGCGCGAGCGCCGCGACGCGTCGGAGACGCGCCGGGCCGAGCTCGAGGCGCGGCGCTCCGCGCTCGCGGGCGCGATCGCCGGCGCCCGCGCGAAGCGCGACGGGCTGGCGCTCGAGCTCGACGAGGCGCGCCGGATGATGAGCGGCGTGGAACAGGCGATCGCCGATCTCGCCGAGAAGGCGCGCGCGGCGGACGCCGCGCTTTCGGCGCAGCGGCAGGAGGTGGCCGGCGCGGAGTCGCGGCTCGCGACGCTGCTCGAGCTCAAGCGCAACTACGAGGGCGTCTCGGAAGGGGTCAAGGGTCTGCTCGAAGAGGGCGGCCGCGTGCCCGGGCTCGTGGGCATGCTCGCCGACGTGCTCGAGGTGCCGGCGCGCCATCTCGGCGCGCTCGAGGCGTCGCTCGGCGAGGCCTCGGCGTTCGTGCTCGCGGAGAACGGCGATGCGCTCGCGGCCGGCGTCGAACGCCTGCGCGGGCTCTCCGGCGGGCGCGCGACGCTGGTGGACCTGTCGACCGTCTCGGGCGGCGCGCTCCAGCCGATCCCGGCCGGTCCGGGCGTCGTCGGGCGCGCATCCGATCTCGTGCGCTGCCCCGACCGGTGCCGGGCGTTCATCGAGCGACTGCTCGGCGCCGTGGTGGTGGTCGAGGATCGCGCGGCCGCCGCGCGGCTCGCGCGGGAGTCAGAGGGCGGACTGCGCTTCGTGAGCGTGGACGGCGAGGTGTGGGAGAAGGGCCGCGTCCGTGCCGGCGCATCGGCGCGCGGCGGCGGACTGCTCCACCGCGAGATGGAGATCCGCGAGCTGAGCGGCCGGCTCGCCGAGATGATGCTTCAGGTCGAGGGTCTGTCGCGCGAGCGTGACGCGCTCGAGGCGAAGCGCGGCGAGACGCTCGCCGACCGCGAGCGCGCGCAGGCGGCGCTCGACCAGCGGCGCGCGGCGCTCGAGGCCGAGGCGCGCGTGCTCGAGACCGGCGAACGCGAGGCGGGATGGTCGCGGGCCGAGTCGATGGAGCGCGCCGAGGAGATCGCGGTGTTCGAGACCGAGCTCGAGTCGCTGGGCCGGGCGCTCGCCGCGGCCGAAACCGAGCTCGCGACGTTCCAGAAGCAGGTCGAGGAGGCGCGGCTCCAGGTCGCCGATCTCGACGGCGCCGTCGCCGCGCTCGAGGCGCGTCGCGATGAGGCCGCGGCCGCCTCGCACGGCGTGCGCGAGACGCTGCTGCGGATGTCGCGTGAGCAGGGCGAGTGGCAGACCGAGAAGGCGCGCGCTGAGGAGACGCGGCGCGAGCTGGACGCGGCGCTCATGGCGCGGCTCGAGGAGGAGCGCACCGCGCGCGCGCGCATGGCGGCGATCGCCGCCGAGGTCGCCGGGCTCCAGGCCGGGCTGACCGGGCTGCAGAGCTCGGAGGCCGAGCAGCGCGTGCGCGTGCGGGAGCTGCAGCAGCGCTTCACCACGCTCAAGGACGAGGTGCAGGCGGGCGAGGACGACGCACGCCGTCGCCGCTTCGAACAGACCGAGCTCGCCGAGCTCACGCACCAGATCGAGCTCGAGCGCGTCCAGTCGCGCGCCGAGCTGGATCGCACGTTCGAACGGCTGCGCACCGAATACCGGATGGATCCCGAATCGTGGACGCCCGAGCCGCTGCCGCCCGAATTCGACGCCGAGCAGGCTGGACGCGAGCTCACCGAGGCCCGCGACCGGCTCAACTCGCTCGGCCCGGTCAACGTGCTGGCGCTCGAGGAGTACACGAAGAAGAAGGAGCGGCACGATTTCCTGGTGCAGCAGCGCGCCGACCTGACCAGCGCCAAGGCGCAACTGCTCGAGGCGATCGAGAAGATCAACACGACCGCGAGCGTCCTGTTCGTCGAGACGTTCGCGAAGGTGCAGGAGCACTTCCGCAACGTCTTCAAGACGCTGTTCGAGGGCGGCGACGCCGAACTGCGCGCCGTCGGCGAGGACCCGCTCGAGTGCGAGATCGAGATCGTCGCCAAGCCGCGGGGCAAGCATCTCCAGAGCATCAGCCTGATGTCGGGCGGGGAGCGCGCGCTCACCGCGATCGCGCTGCTGTTCGCGATCTACCTGGTCAAGCCGTCGCCGTTCTGCCTGCTCGACGAGGTGGACGCGCCGCTCGACGACGCGAACGTGGACCGGTTCATCCGCATGCTCCAGCAGTTCAGCGGCCGCACGCAGTTCGTGGTCATCACGCACAACAAGAAGACCATGGAGGCCGGGCGCTGCCTCTACGGCGTCACGATGCAGGAGCTCGGCGTTTCGCGGCTGGTCTCGGTGCGCTGGGACGGCGGCGAGGCGGGTCCGGTCCCGGCGAAGGGCGCCGCGAGCGCGGCGCGCGACGAAGCGCTGGCCGGAGCGACCTCGGGGTGATCGTCGCCCTCCACCGGCGGGCGTGAGGCCGTGGTGGATCTCTGGAACCGGTTCCGCGCGGGCCTCGCGCGCACGCGCGAGCGGCTCGGCGGTCCGATGGCGGTGCTGCTGCGCCGCCGCGGCGCCGTCGATCCCGAGACGCGCGAACGCCTCGACGAGGCGCTGCTGGCGGCCGACGTCGGTCCCTCCACCGCCGAGCGCCTCATCGACGCCGCCGAGGCGCGCATGCGCCGCGAGCCGGAGCTCGATCTCGGCGCGGCGCTCGAGCGGGTCGCGGCGGAGCTGCTCGGCGAGCGGCGCGCGCGCTTCGAGCCGGACGATCCCGCGCCGGGCGCGTCGCTCTGGGTCGCGCTGATCGTCGGCGTCAACGGCGTCGGCAAGACCACGCTCGCCGGCAAGCTCGCGGCGTCGTTGGCGCGAGCAGGCCGCCCGACCCTGCTGGTCGCCGGCGACACGTTTCGCGCCGCGGCTGCCGAGCAGCTCGACGTGTGGGCGGGACGCGCGGGCGTCGAGATCGTGAGCGCGCGCAGCGGGGCCGATCCGGCGGCGGTCGTGCACGACGGCGTGAGCGCCGCGCTCGCGCGAGGGACTCGCGTGGCGCTGATCGACACCGCCGGCCGTCTGCACACGAAGCACAATCTGATGGCCGAGCTCGAGAAGGTGGCGCGCGTATGCGCGCGGCTCGTGCCCGGGGCGCCCCACCACACGCTGCTCGTGCTCGACGCCACGCTCGGGCAGAACGGGATCGCGCAGGCGCGCGAGTTCGGGCGCCACGTTCCGGTGACGAGCCTCGCGGTCAACAAGCTGGACGGCACGGCGCGCGGCGGCGCGGTGCTCGCTATCGTCGACGAGCTGAAGCTGCCGGTGTCGGTCGTGGGGCTCGGCGAGGGGATCGACGACTGGCAGCCGTTCGATCCGGAGGCGTTCGCGCGCGGCCTCTTCGACTGACGCGCGCTAGCTAGCCGCTCGAGCCGCCGCGCCGCGTCGGCGGGGCCGCGGGCTTGCGCTCCTGGCTCGGCTGTTCGCGCAGCGGGCGCAGGACCGCCGCGGGCAGATGAATCGAACGCATCCGCGATCCCATCGCCTCGAACACCGTGCTCCCCGTCGAGCGCTCGACGATCTGCAGCGGCGCGTCCTTGGACTCGCCGATCATCCACGCGCGCCGCCGCTGCGTGTTGTCCTGATCGATGCGCAGGAGTCCGGTGATCGGGATCTCCTTCGAGGTCCAGCTGTCGTGCTTCTCGGTCAGCTCGAAGTACACCGTCGTGTCGCCGTACTGCTTCGTGACCGCCTCGTGATAGGTCTCGCGCACGCGCAGGCCCTTGAACGACGCCTTCGCCACGTCGATCTTCTCGACACCCAGCGTGTCGTACGTGCGCGGCGGCTCGTACTCGCCGTAGCCGCGATGGGTCAGCTCGGACGGCGCGCGCATGAACGGCTGCTGGATCAGCATGCCGTGCTCGTCTTCGCCTTCCGTGAACTTGCGGATGTAGCGCTGGAAGTGCCGGCTGGGGAGCGAGTCCTCGAACACCGAGTAGGAGAGGAGCGACGCCGCGACCTCGGGATGGCCGCTGCCGTACACCGTCTGGGTCTCGACCCAGAAGCAGTCCTCGCCCCACCACCTCTCCTCGCCAGCGATGAGGATGGTCACGGTGTAGTCGGTCTTGAATCCCTGTGCACTCTCGCCCTTCGTGTGATAGCGGACCCAGTCGCCCACCTTGAAGCGCGGCCCCTGCCGGTAGTCGAGCATGCCCACGGCGTCCACGGGCCCGCTCGGCTTGTAGGCGCGGGCTCCCGAAGGAAGCAGGGCGAGGGCGAGCAGAACGAGCAGGGCACGACGCATGCTGATACGACCTCCGTGAGATGAACGCGGGGCGCCCGACGCGGGCGCCCGCCGAGAGCGGTCGTTGATTATCCTCGACCGCCGCGGCGGCGGAAAGGGGGAGTTTCGTCCATGCATCGCGTCGCCCTGCGCGCCGAGACGCCGGCGCCGGATCCGCCGTCACCGCCCGCCGGCGCGGCCGCCCGCGTTCCGATCGACGCGCCCGCCGCGGCGCCGCGGCGGCTGCGGCCGCGCGAAAAGCTGCGCGCTCGCGGGGCGTCGGCGCTCACCGATGCCGACCTGCTGGCGCTGATCCTCGGCTCCGGAACGCCGGGGCGCAGCGCGTTCCGCATCGCCGGCGCGCTGGCGCGCCGCGCCCCGGGCGAGCTCGCCGGCTGGCCCCTCGCGCGCTGGCTGCGCGTTCAGGGCATCGGGCCGGCGCGCGCGGCCGCCGCGATCGCGGCGTTCGAGCTCGGCCGTCGCGCCGCCGAGCCGCCGCGCGCGGCCCCTGCGATCCGCGGACCCGACGACGTGCTGGCGCTGGTGAGTGACCTGGCGCGCGCGCGCCGCGAGCACTTCGTGGTGCTGCTGCTCAACGCCCGCCACGAACTGCAGTGCCGCGAGACCGTCTCGATCGGCAGCCTCAACGCGTCCATCGTCCACCCGCGCGAGGTGTTCCTGCCCGCGATCCTGCACTCGGCCGCGAGCGTGGTGCTGGTGCACAACCATCCGAGCGGCGATCCCGAGCCGAGCGAGGAAGACCTCTCGATCACCCGGCGGCTCGTCGAGGTCGGTGAGCTGGTCGGGATCGGCGTGCTCGACCACGTGATCGTGGCGAGCCGCGGCACGGTGAGCTTCCGCTCGCGCCAGCTCCTCTAATCCGCGCGCGGCCGTGCCGCGCCGATGTCGCGCCATCCGGGCGCTGCCGCCCGAGCGGGGCATTCGCCCCAACCTTCGGGAGGTCGCTTTCGCCATTTCGCCCGCGCATCGCGGCTGGACCGTGCGACCCGCGGCATGCCGTGCGAAACCGCGTGCACGGCGCACGAAAAGGGCGGCGATCGGCGGCCGAAATCGCGCCGTGGAACGGAACGGGACTTGCGCTGGAAGGATGTGACACGCATCACCCCCTTCACCAGGAGCCGACGATGAACATGCGTCCCAACCCGGTTTCGCGATACGCGGCCCTCGTGGCCGCCGGCCTTGCACTCGTCGTGACCGCGACGAGCTGCGGTCATCTCCCGACGGCGCCGAATCCCGACGCGTCCGCTTCGGTCGCTGGCGCCGCGGCGCAGCGCGCGGCGGCCGGGATGAGCGTGGATCAGCCGCCGATCGACATCATCGACGGACTCTCGACCGGCAACGGCGGGCTCAATGGCTCGGTCATCGTCGTCCCCGAGTCGTACGTCCCCACGCCGGGCTCGTCGGGCAATAAGAACAAGAAGCCGAAGAAGCACCACTTCTAATCGCGGCGTTCCGGGCCGGGCGGTCCGGTCGTGCGATCAGGCCGTGAAGCGCCGCGCGGCCTCGGTCAGCACCCGCGCCGTGGTCGCGAGCGACGCGACGTCGACCCACTCGACGTCCTCGTGCGCGCCGGCGCCGGTCGGTCCGTAATCCACCGCCGGGATTCCGGCCGCGGCGAACACCGCCGCGTCCATCCAGTAGGCGACGCCGCGCTCCCGCGGCGCCGCGCCGGTCACCGCGGCCGCGGCCTCGCGCACCGCGCGCGCGAGCGGCGCGTCGCGATCGCCGTCGAGCGGCGGGCGGGCGAGCAGCAGCCGGATCTCCGCCTCCTCGCCCGCCGCGCGCACCACGTCACCCAGCTCCGCCATCACCTGCTCCGGCGTTTCGCCCGGTAGCGTCCGGCGCTCGACCTCGAGCCGGCACTCGGGGGCGTAGGTCGAGATCCCGGCGCCGCCATGGACCGTCGCGCCGTGCATCGACGCGGGGCCGACCAGCGGGTGCGTGCGCGCGCGCAGCGTCTCGCGATCGAAGCGGTCGAGCGCCGCGATGATGCGCCCCATGCGCGCCACCGCGCTCACGCCCAGATCCCAGCGGCTCCCGTGCGCGGCGCGGCCGCGCGTCACGAGCTCGGCCCACACGAATCCCTTGTGCGCGAGCACGAGGTCGCCCTCGCTCGCCTCGGTGAGGATGCAGCCGTCGGCGCGATGACGGCGCACGAAGTCGTGCGCGCCGAGGCTCGCGTGCTCCTCGTCGGCGACGAGCGCCAGCATCACCCGTCCGCCGAACGGGCCCGCCCGCAGCGCCGCCGCGGCCACCATCGTCGCGGCGGCGGCGCCCTTCATGTCGTAGCTGCCGCGGCCGTAGAGGCGGCCGTCGCGCACCTCGGGCGCGAACGGCGGAATGGTCATGCCGGCGGTGGCGACGGTGTCGAGATGCGCGCACAGCACCAGCGTCGGACCGGGGCCGCCGACGACCTCGGCGACCGCGTTCGGGCGACCCGGCGCCGCCTCCTCGAGCCACGCGCGCACGCCGCGCGCCGTGAGCCACTCACACGCGAACGCGGCGACCGCCGCCTCGCCGTGCGCTTCGGCGGGCGCGATCGCGGGATTGACCGAGGGAATGCGGATCAGCGCCGCCGCGAGCTCGGCGACGGCGTCGGGGGCGAGGGGATCGGACGGGATCGGCGCTCCCGGCGTCATCGCATCCGCAGGTCGACGCTGACGTGCTGGACTCCGCCCGCGTCCACGTCGACCGGGCGGACGCTCACGAGCAGCGTCTCGGCCGGAAACAGACCGCGGCGGCGCAGCAGCGGATCGTCGGCGAAGCGCAGCTCGAACGCGACGTCGCCGGGCCCGCCCGCGATCGCGCGCAACAGGCCGCGCCGCGGCCGCTCGCGCACGATGAAATGGATGTGCGCGGGCGTACGGCTGCCGGGGTAGGGGCCGGGCCGCACGGTGCGGACCTCGAACCGGCCATCCGCCGTGGTGACGAGCCAGCCGCTCAATCGCGCATCGCGCACCGGCGGGAACGAGCGCCGCGTGCGATGGACGCCGTAGCGGCCCGACGCGTCGGTGTGATAGACGCCGACGCGCAAGCGCGCCGCGGGCGTCTTTCCGTCTCGCTCGAGCACGCGTCCGGTGACGACCATGCGCATGCCCGGCTCGTCCGGTCCCGCGAGCGTGAGGATCGAGCTGTCGGCCGGCGCGGCGGCTGCGTGCGGATCGGCGGCGGCACGCGGATCGGTCGCGGCGTCCGGTCGGCGTGCCGGCGCGGCGAGGATCGCCAGGCATCCGGCGAGCAGCACGAGGGCCCGAGCGGCGCGCATGGGGGCACAGTGTGCCGTGATCGGACCGCCGGCGCGACGCAATTCGCGCTAGCCGCCGCGCCCGGCACGGCCTGCCTCGTGCGCCCGGTACTGCAGCGCCTCGGCGAGGCGCGTCGCCGAGACCCGCTCCTCGCCGGCGAGATCCGCGATCGTGCGCGCGACGCGCATCGCCCGGTGCACGCCGCGCGCGGACATGCCGCCGCGATCCACGGCGTCGGCGATCAGACGCCGTGCCGCGGCGTCGAGCGCGCACACCTCGCGCAGCGCCGCGGTGGCGAGTTCGGCGTTGAGCGCGCCGCGCGCCGCCTGCCGCGCGCGCGCCGCCAGCACCCGCTCACGCACGCCCTCGCTCGGCTCGCCGGGCGACGTCGCCATCAGCTCTTCGGACGTGAGCGCGGGCACCTCGATCTGGATGTCCATGCGGTCGAGCACGGGTCCGCTGATGCGCGCCGCGTGGCGCCCGACGTCGGCCGGCGTGCAGCGACATCCGCGCCTGGGATGCCCGCGCCAGCCGCACGGGCAGCTCGGCGTTGCCTTTGCCCCGCTCCGCTGGCGCGGCCACAGAATCACCCTGCCGCCACGGGGTTACCCCGTCACGCCAAAGACGCTCGGGGAACACTTACGCAAGCGGCGGATGGATCTCGGTCTCAAGCAGTCCGATCTGGCAGCCGGCTGGGGCTTGAGGACGGAAGCCGTGGCCAGATGGGAGCGGGGCCTTGCTGCGCCCCTGATCGCCCACTGGCCGGCGATCCTCGACTTCCTCGGCTACGACCCCGAGTCCATCTCCGACACGCTTCCCGGGCGGCTCTGGACCATCCGTCGCCGGCTCGGACTAACTAGGAGGAGGTTTGCGGAGAAGGTCGGGCTCGATGAGGGGAGCCTCTGCCACTGGGAACGAGGAAACCGACAGCCGAGCCGCTGGATGGCGCGGAGAGTTGGAGAGATCCTCAGGCGGATTGAGGCAGACCTCTCACTCGGAGATGGGGAGGTCCACCTGCCAATGGGGGTGGGCCTTTCGTTCTTCGACCTCACCCGCTGGCGAAGAACACCGCCTATTGGAATCCGCCCGGCGACGCTAGGCGAGCGCCTCCGCGCGAAGCGACTCGAGCTAGGACTGAGTCAGGAAGCCGTGGGTCGCCGGTTCGGTGTTAGCCGAGCGGCGGTCCATCGGTGGGAGCGTGGCGAAGTCATCCCTTCATCAGCGAGACGAACTCGGGTGACAAGGTTCGTCTCGATCAAACCCGCCCGCCCGAGCTGATGCTGACTGCGGTGAACACCGCGCTCGCCGCCTGAGTCAAGGCGCACACGGAGAGTCGCCGACTCGGGCCGAGCTGTCTCTTCGCCCGCCCTGAAGAGTGTGGAGGCCCTGGACGTGCAACAGGCAGGATCACCTATACCCCGAATCCTACGAGCCACCGCCGGACATCAAGGGACGCTCCGCCCGAGGAACGCGACTCCATGGATACTTGTCGCCAGGCAGGGCAGCGGATCCGATCAGACGAAGCATCTGGAGTTCTGAGAGCTGCGCTAGGGCTTGATCAGACAGTCCATCCTCATGCTGGCCCGTCTTGGCGTCGATCGTCAGGAGCGCGCGGCAGCTCCAGCAGTGGTAGTGGATTTCCACGAGGTCCCCTCTGCGCCTGCCAGCGCCGATCTTCACCATCGTCTTGGGGCACTTCGGGCATGGGATGATCTTCGCGACTTCCATTGTCCCGCCCTCTCTAATTGGCCACCCACCGACAAGACGGCTCCAATCCCATGGAGATTGAGCGCTGCACGCCCTTCAGATCTCGACTTCGTGGGCAGGAGTGGTCACGGCCACACCACTCGTTACCCACAACGAGAGTAAGTGACGCGCGATTGCGCCTTGCTGGATCGTTTCGTCCGGGCCGCCTCAGCGGCTAGCCAATCACTCGCTCCACCCGGACGATGACGCCCATGGTGAAGCGCACGCTCACGCGCTCGTCGGGCGCGAGGAATGCAGGGCAGTCGTCGGCGCCCACCCGCCCGACCACGGCTGGGCCCGCCTCACCCTCGAGCGCGATCACGAGGTCCACGTAGCGGTCGCCGTGGATGCTCACCGGCGTCGCCGAGCGCACCGTGCCCGTGCGGGTCTGAGGAAGGAGCAGGCTCACGCGCCGACCTTGGAGTTCCACCCACCGCCAGTCAACCCGTCGCGGCAGAGGGTGCGAGAGCCGTTGAATCGAACGGTCTCGAAAGCCGCTAGCAGTTCACTCGCCTCCCAGTCGGGGAAGTCCGCCAGCAGCATCTACTTGATTGTGGCCTCAGCGAGTTGCACGCGCTGAGGCCGATTCGTTTTCGTGGTCTGGAGTGGTCTGCAATACCCGGGAGAGAACTTTCAAGGGGTCACAAAGGGGTCACACGACCGAAGCCCGGGATCACGACGTTGTCCGAGACGTCAAAGAGAGGACTGAGCTTGAAGATCGCTCGTACCTATGAACCCGACAAGGAGCCCGTGTTGCAGGCTCTGCGGCTTCTGCTTCGCAGTGCTCCGCCGCCTCGGAGCCCGGCTACCTGTTTCGTGTCAGCGTAAGTGGGACACGGTCAAGGTCTGAGATAAGGGAGACTTCTGCGGTAGAACCGACTACCGAAGGGAGTGTCCGATGGCGCAGAAGCCCGAGGTGGAAGCCCGCGTCCGCGAGATCCGCCGCCAG
>JACOSV010000023.1 GCA_016178725.1 Candidatus Eiseniibacteriota bacterium | reverse complement strand
TGCTCGAGTCCTACCTCATGCGGCTCGCGGCGCGGCGAGATCAGCAATAGGGCCGCGCCGACCGGCCGATAACCCATCACCATGACCCGCCGTCGCACGTTCCGTCCCAGCCGCTGGGCGCTGCTCCTGTTGATCGCCGCCGGCCTCGCCGTCGCGGCCGATCTGTTCGTGCCCGCGGGACTGTTCCCGACCGGCGAGCGGCGCGTGATCCTGATCCAGCGCGGCGAGACGCTGCGGCGCGTCGCCGACGAGCTGCAGCGCGTCGGGCTGCTGCACGGGACGCTCGGGTTCCTCGTGCTCGCGCGCGCGATGCAGCTCGACCGCAGCATCCGCGCCGGCGAGTACTCGTTCAAGCTCGGCACCACCGTGCCGGCGCTGCTGCGCGCGCTGGCGCGCGGCATGAGCGGGCTCAACCTGGTCACGATCCCCGAAGGGCTCACGACGCAGGAGGTGAGCCTGCTGCTCTCGAATCATCTCGGCGTGCCGATCGCGGAGTTCGATTCGCTCGCGCACGACCGCGCGTTCCTCGATTCGCTCGGCATCAGCGCGCCCTCGATCGAGGGCTACCTCGCGCCCGAGTCGTACGAGTTCCTGCCCGGCACCGCGCCCGAGGTCGCGTTCCGCACCATGGCGCGGCGCACCATCGACCAGCTGCTGCGCGCGGCGGCGGGGCGCGACTCGCTGCCGCTCGGGCTCTCGCTGCATCAGGTGCTGACGCTCGCCTCGATCGTCGAGGCCGAGGCGCAGGTCAACGAGGACCGCCCGCGCATCGCGCGCGTCTATCTCAACCGGCTCCAGCAGGGCATGCGGCTGCAGGCCGACCCGACCGTGGGCTACGCGCTCGGCAGCGGCCCGCTCACGCGGCTGTCGCTGCGGCAGCTCCGGATCTCGTCGCCGTTCAACACCTACCTCTACGAGGGCCTGCCGCCCGGGCCGATCTGCAATCCCGGCCGCGCCTCGATCGCCGCGGTGATCGATCCGCTGCCGGTGACTTTCAAGGATCTCTACTTCGTCGCCGACGGCCGCGGGCATCACGTGTTCGCCGAGACGTACAAGCAGCATCTCGCGAACATCCGCCGCGTGCGCGCGCCCGACGAGGAGGACGAGGCGCCGCCGCTGATGGCGCACCTCGACACGACCGCGACGCACGCAGCGAAGGCGGCGAAGAGCGAG
Source organism: Candidatus Eiseniibacteriota bacterium (assembly GCA_016178725.1). Classification (GTDB taxonomy): domain Bacteria; phylum Eisenbacteria; class RBG-16-71-46; order RBG-16-71-46; family RBG-16-71-46; genus WS-11. The sequence continues at coordinate 32,528 of JACOSV010000023.1, read as the reverse complement.
CCGAAGGCGGCGGGGAAGAGCGAGCCGAAGACGGCGGGCAAGGGCGAGCCGAAGACGGCGGGCAAGGGCGAGCCGAAGGCGGGTAAGCCGGCTCCCAAGCCGCGCGCCGACACGACCGCGCGCGCGCCGCACCGCACGCCGTAGCGTCAGGCCCCGTCCAGCCGCCCCGCCGCCCCGGCCCGCGCGGGCCGCTGTGCTAATCTTTCCGCCCCGATGAGCACCCTGCCCCTCGTCTCCGATCGCGTGCTGCAGATCGCCGAGCCCGCGCCGCGGCCGTTCCCCGATCTCACGTGGCAGGAACGCCTCGAGCGCCTGCGCCGGCTGATCCAGTCGCTGCGCGCGGTCGTGGTCGCCTACTCGGGCGGCGTGGATTCGAGCGTCGTGCTGCGCGTCGCGCACGACGTGCTCGGCGCCGACGCGCGCGGCGTGATCGGCCGCTCCGACTCGTACGCCGAGCGCGAGCTGACGCTGGCGCTTCAGCAGGCGGCGCGGTTCGGCGCGCAGGTCGAGGTCGTGACCACGGGCGAGCTCGCCGATCCCAACTTCCGCTCGAACCCGGCCGACCGCTGCTACCACTGCAAGCGCGAGCTCTACCGGCAACTCGATTCCGTCGCGGCCCGCCTTGGCGCAACCGCGATCCTCGACGGCACGATCATCGAGGACCTGACCGACTGGCGCCCCGGGCGCCGCGCCGCGGCCGAGCGCCACGTGCGCTCGCCGCTCGCCGAGATGGGATTCACCAAGGCGGACGTGCGGGCGGTCGCCGCGTTCTTCGGGCTCGAGAGTTTCGACAAGCCGGCCTCGCCCTGCCTCGCCTCGCGCATCCCATACGGCACCGAGATCACGCGCGAAAATCTGAAAGCGGTCGAGCGCGCCGAGGAGATCGTGCGGGCGGAAGGGTTCCGCGAGCTGCGCGTCCGCCATCACGGCGATCTGGCGCGGATCGAGGTGCCGCTCGCCGACCTGCCGCGCCTGCTCGAGCCCGCCGTCCGCGAGCGCGTGACCGCGGGGCTCGAGGCGCTGGGATATCGCTTCGTATCGGTGGACCTCCAGGGCTTTCGTTCAGGCAGCCTGAACTCCGGGTTGCCGAAGAAGGCTTGAGCGTCGGCCGCCTGCGAAAGCGGGAACCGCCCGCCGCAGTCCGAGGGTATAAGCCTTCGCGCCCCTTCGGAGGCGGCGGCACATTGCGATCCTCGCTGGGACCGTCGTGCCCCCGGGCCTCGAGCACGGGAGAGCCGGTGGTCTCGGTCGAGATAGTCGAAGCTCGATCCGAGAGCGTCGGCTTTTGTGCTTCCGCCACATGGGACGAGGAGGAGAGATGAGCACCGCAAAGCCCGCAGCCAAACGGCCCCGGACCCCCCGCCGGCTTCCGGAAACGGAGATCGGCTTCTCGTGGGGGTCGGCCAACACGGTGTTGCTGGGATTGGGCGTGGCTGCCCTTATCGCCGGCTACATCGCCCTTGGCCACGGGTCCATCACACTGGCTCCGATCCTGCTGGTTTCGGGCTATTGCGGTCTCATCCCCGCCTCGCTCCTGTGGCAGACCAAAGGCGTCGAGACGGGCGAATAGCTCAACTGGGAGAGCGCTTGCCTTACACGCAAGAGGTCACAGGTTCGAGCCCTGTTTCGCCCACCAGCGGGGGGTTACACCCGCCGCTTGGGGCGACCGGCCTGCAGCGACCGGTCTCCCGAACCGGCGGACGTGCGGGCCGTGGGGATAGCCCGTGTAAACGAGTGTCGAACTGGGCGTTGGGGACGAAAAACTTCCTTGACACTGCGGAACGCAGGCACCTAAACTTTTTGTTGTCTCGGAATGCCTTGCTACCGCAAAACATAAATCCCGCCTGGACACTCGAACTCTTGAGGATTTGCGAAGAGGGTTCGGAAGGAGGTGGCTGCAGCCAGACCTGATTGCGCGCAACCAGCTATCGCTTCGACTGCAACCGGGGTGATCCAACTTTGGAGGTGCAACAATGACTGGTTTGGTTCGCAGGGCCACGATCCTGTGTGCGGGAGGTCTGATCGTCGCGGGCGCCGCAATGGCGGGTATCCCGAGCGCGACGACGAGCACGATCCCCACCTGCATCACGCTCTCGGATGCGCAGAGCAACGCGGCGTGCAACTTCATGGTCATCCGTGATGCGAACAACAACCCCGTTGCCGGCAGCTCGATCACGTTGGATTTCTCGGCGTGCACCGTCGGCGACGTGAGCATCTGCAACGTTCAGAACAACCAGGCGGCGACGATCGGCGGCGCTTCGACGCAGCCGGCGGCCGCGACCTGCGGCAGCCACACGGTCACGGTCGGCTGCGACGCACTCGGCCAGATCTGCCTCATGCTGAACGGCGGAAGCAACCTCGCGAACGGCCACGGCCCGGCGTCCGGCAACCGTCCGACCTGCTGCACGATCTACGCGGACAGCAAGATCATGGGCACGGTGCCGGTGACGGTGTGCCGCTTCGACCTCGCCTCGCCGCAGAACAATACGATCAACTCGGGCGACCTCTCGGCGTGGCTGAACTACGCCGGTGGCGCCTTCGGTGCCTACCGTGACTATGCCGACTACAACTGCAGCGGCACGGTGAACTCGGGCGACCTGTCGCAGTGGCTGACCTGCGCCGGTCTCGGTCTCAACACGTCGCAGGTCGGCTGCACGACGTTCTGTCCCTGATGTAGAACACGCGCTCACCATATGTGCGAAACCCGCATGCGAAAGGTGGTGGTCGCCGGAAGATCTGTGCGTCTCATGGCTCATGTGAACATCGCGTCCCCCTCTAGCGATTTGTCCCCGGAGGCAAAATGAAGAAGACTCTCCTCATCACTGGCGCGCTCCTCGCTCTGGCGGCTTCTACGGCCATGGCCGGGGGAGTCAATTTGAGCTGGGGTGACTGCGGCCTCGCCGGCACGCAGAACAAGGCGTTCGCCTGCAACTCGAACACTGCCGCGCCGAACATCATGGTCGTGTCGTACGAGCCGAACGTCGGCGTGCCCGACATGGTCGGCAACGACGTCGCCGTGGATCTCCAGACCGCGTCCGCGACGCTCGACCAGTGGTGGCAGATGTTCAACGCCGGCTCGTGCCGTGCGACCTCGCTGTCGTCCAGCGCCGACTTCACCGCCGGTCCGTTCACCTGCACCGACTTCTGGCTCGGGTTGGCCTCGGGCGGAATCGGTTCCTACACCGTCAACGTGAACCGCGCCCGCATCCTGATCTTCTGGGCGGTTCCGGGAGCGAGCGCCGGTCCGGTGTCGCCGGGCACCGAGTACTACTCGTGCAAGGTGACGGTCAACAACGCGAAGAGCGTTGGCACCGGCTCCTGCGCCGGCTGCGCCTCGGCCGTCTGCGTCGTGGCCAACATCGTGCAGTGCGACGGCAACGCCGGCGGCAACGATTTCGAGAAGATCCAGAACCCGCGTGATCGCAACTTCGTCACGTGGCAGGGTGGACTCGTGACCGGTGGTTGCCCGGGCGCGACGCCGACCCAGAGCAGGACGTGGGGCCAGCTGAAGTCGCTGTACCGGTAGTTCTGGCCTGAATGCATCGCGAGGCGACCGTCTTCGGACGGTCGCCTCGTGTGTTTCGCCCCAGAGCACCGCGCTCGACCCTGCTCCCCTCCGGCCGGGAACCCACGCATCGCGTGGGTGTAGTTTGAAAACCATGCTCCGATCCCTCCGTTCGCTCGTCGTCCTTTCCGTTCTTGTCGTGCTCGTCATCGTCGGCGCCGGCAGCGCCGCCGCCGCGCCGATCCGCGTCGAGGGGTCGGCGAGCCCGTTGATCTACCTATCGTGGGGCGCTCCCTACGGCCGGCCCGGCGCACACGGCAATCAGCGCGTGGGTCGCGACAGCACGCGCACCGACACGCTCTACATGAGCTTCGATCCGGTGGACGACGCGGGCGGCTTCGTTGGCCTGACCGCGGTGCTCTACCTGTGGCCGCAGGTCGGCGACTCGCTCGGCGCCTTCTGGCACTTCGAGCGCGATCAGGAGAACCCGCTCTCGTGCCGGTTCGACTTCGACGTCGCGCCCTACGAGGCGATTTCGGCGTGGAAGGCGTCCGGCGTGGGCTTCCCCAAGTACGAGCACACGACGAACGGCGGCCGTCTCTCGGTGATCTACGCCGTGCCCTCGACCGAGCAGAAGAAGCTCAAGGGCGGATCCATCTACTGCCTCGCGCGCGTGTTCATCAGCCACCGCCGAGCGCGGCTCGGCGGCCACACGCGGCCGATGTGCATCGAGTGGGGCGACGCCAACTTCGCGGTGACGCCGATGAACGACGTGAACGTCCGCGACGGCGCCGGCAACCCGCGAGTGAGCTGGAACTCGCCGGGCGGACAGGTCTGCGAGGGCTTCGGCAAGAGCCGCGGCGCCGCGGCTCTGCCCGACACGTCGCGCGGCTGGAAGGGCGTCGTGCCGCCGGGATCGGTGCCGCCCGCGATCGGAACGCCGGGCGCGCTACCGCCGCTCAAGCCACCGGGCAAGCCGTAGCGGTTTCGAGTCCTTCAGTGCACCGCGAGGAGCACAGTGAGCCTCGGCCCGCGGTTCCCTGCTTGAATCCCGTTGGGGACGCCAACTCCTCTTGCGCCGGGCCTGATCACCGATAGACCGCCCAGTACCGCGTCTCCGATTCGCGGTGCAGATGGCGTATCGCCCAGACGGCCGCCCCGTAAAAGAAGTTGGTCTCCCCGATCGGGAAGAAACCTTCGCTGGAATTCGCCGCGCTCGCCTTCTGGACCAAGACCGCTGTCCGGCCCCGGTGCTTCATGATGGTCCCGGTGAGTCTTGTCTGAAGGTCTTTGGTGCACAACTCCATTGACTGCGGCCAGTCCGTTGGCAGTGGATTTCGCTGGGCCGCACAGGCCCACCATCCCGGCCCGTCCACGAGGATTGCGTATGGCCGTCCGTTCAGGCGGTCCACGTTGAGGCGCAAGTCCGCGAGCATCGCGTAGGTGCTGTCGTCTGTGCGTATCCCCATCCCGCCGGGCAACACGCCCCCAAGGTCGCGGGTAAGCAGTGGCGCCGTGCTCTCGTGGTTGATGTGATCTCGCCGCGCAGACCACCAATGCGGCGCCACAAGGAGAACCGCAACGGCCGCACATACAAACCCCACCTGTAGCGCTCGAGCCCGTAAGCGCTCATCGAAGAGCCCAATCATCCCGAGTGTTAGGCTTGTGACCACCGGGCCGGACACATGAGCCGGCGTCAAGTACCCAATCGAGATACCGCTGCACCATCCCAGCGCGACCACGAACGCCTCAGCTTGCAATACTCTGGGCGGTCGCCGGTACCCGAGCGAGACCACCAGGGCCCCTACTGTCATCCCGAGGGGAACGAACGCGTAGTGATCGATGAACTGGAAGTTGTTCGCGTCCATGTGCTCCGCGGCGAACGCAAGAATCGACCATGCGAGCACCAGTGCAATCCAAGGAACCGCTGCCCTCGGCGTGCGGGTGCCGAGCCGATGTCGGAGCACTGCCGTTGTGAGCACGCCCCCAGACAGGATCCCTGCCGGGAACCAGAGGCCGCTCATGTAGGGCTTCAGCCCGCTCTCGAACACTTCTGTGACTGCGGTGAGCTGAGCGTGCATGTCGTGGCCTGCGCCCAGCGCTGTCATGGCAAGGACGTAGAGCATCGGCACGAACAACCCTGCCACCCAAGCCCAAGGTCGGTGCGCGTCACCCTTGAGTACAACAGCCAGCGGGACCATTGCGATGAAGTTCTGTTTGCACACAGCTGCGGCCCCGATCAACCCGTAACCGACTAGTTGGGATACGCGACCGCGGAAACAGCCGAACAGTGCCCCGAGGGAAGCCAGCAGGATCCCGTCCACCGTGTACCACGCCATCGCGGGAAACGCGTGCGTCGACAACATGAACGACAACATCGCATAGGGTAGCGTGCCGAGCAGGCTGGGCCGGAGGCCGTTACGATCGATCGAGATCTCGAGCCAAACCCAACACACGAGTGCCACTTCGAGCCAGTAGATCAGCCGCGACACGAGAAACGTGTGCTCGCCCCCGAGCACAAGGTCAACGACATGCAGATACGCACTTCCGGCGGGGCGGATGGAGATGAAGTCGCGGTGCGGAATCTCCCCTGCAAGGATGCGACGACTTTGGGCCAGCACAAAGCCATCATCAGTAAGATTGAACCCAAGCGGGCTGAAGAGAAAGTGTGCGACGATCGCGCAAGCGAAGAGCGTCAGCAGGCGCCATTGCCAGCCCGCTACGAGAGTGGAGCCGGGACGGAGATCTGGTGAGACGGCTGATGCGACCACCGATGCCTCTGAAGGGTCCTGTTACCGACGGCAGAGCGGCAGCGGTTTGGGAAACCGCTCCCCACAAGCTTGAGAGACGAAGAACCCCAGTGTTACTAACCCGCTGCGGTCAGAAGCAAACCGAAGTGTTCGGCGGAGTTCCGCGCGTCGAGGCGAATGAGAGTCAAAGTAATCTCATCGGTTCTCGAGACCGGGGCGCGCGGCTCACGTCAGTCCTCGCTCTTGTCGGCGAGCTCGATCCGCATCACCCGCTCGGGATGCGTCTCGATCCGGTGGCGCTTCTTCTGGCGGGCGAGCAGCGCCTTGAGCGCCCTGTCCGAGGCGATGTTCTGCGCCGACTCGTCCACCATCGCCTCGGCTTCCTTGTACGAGAGCTGCCGGCCGGGGTCGTTGCTCACCACGTTGAGCACCATCCACACGCCGTCCCTGTCGGGACCGATCAGTGTGGACTGGCCCTGGCGCAGCTCGTTGAACAGGATCCTCTGGTAGGGCGCGCCCTTCTCATCCTCGCGCCGCTCGCGGATCGCGCCGCTCGTCAGGCCGCCGAGCGAATCGGCGCGCAGGATGTCCGCGGCCTTCTTACCCGCCTTGAGCGCCGCCACCACCGAATCGGCGCCCGAGCGCGTCGCGCGCGTGATCGCCGCGAACACCACCTTCGCGTACGTATGGTACTGGGCGATGTGGTCGTCGTAGTACTTGCGCCGTGCCCTGGCGTCCACGTACACCTTGCTCGCCACCGAGTCCTGATAGAGGTGGTCCACCATCATCTGGTCGCGGCGCCTCGTGAGCGTGGCGACGGTCATCGAGTCGCGGTCGAGGCCGCGTGCCGTCGCCTCTTGCGCCATGTAGGGCGCGAGTGCGATGGCGTCCACCTCGCTGCGGAACTCGTCGGGATCGCTGACCTCGGGCCGCGACAGCGGCGGCAATTCGCTGTACGCATGGATGAAATCGGCGACCGTGACCCGACCGTCGCGATGATGCGCGAGGACGCGGCCGGTGTCGGCGTCCGCGAAGACCGGCAGCGACGCGTCGAGCTCGAGCACGGGCGCGTCGCCCTCGCGGCGCAACGAGCGCTGCTGCTTGAACTGCGACGCCGCCCAAGCGATCGCCGTCGAATCGTGCGTCAGGCCGATCCGCGAACCGACCATCCGCTTCAGCCGATCGGCCAGGACCGCACTCTTCTCATTGACGAGCTGCGCGCGGATGATCCGGCGCATCGTGGCGAACGAGGCGGCGCGCGCCGGCCGGCGCTCGACCGACTGGATGATCCGATAGCCGGCGCGGTCGAAGATGATGGCCGAGATCTCGTTCGGCTGGAGGCCGAAGATCCGCGGCGCGACGTTCGGATCCACCTTGTCGCGTGACACCCAGCCGAGATCGGTGCCGCGCACCGTGTCGCGCTCGGCGTGGTGGTAGCGGCGCACCGCGTCGTCCCACTTGATCCGACCCGCGATCAGGTCGGCCCGCACCTGCTCGGCCGTGGGCTTGTCGTCGAAGATGATCTGGCGGAAGCGCTGGTCGTACTTGTACGTCTCGTACACCTGCCGGATCTCGTCGTCGGTCACGACCGCCGAGTCGAGCACGGCACGCTGGAACAGCGTGTTGCCGAGCGCCCGCTCGGTGTCCTCGCGGATCTGCAGCCGGTCCTCGAACGCGAGCGGCCGCTTGACCGCGCGGGCGGTCAGCGTCATGACCTCCTTGTTGACGAGGTTGTTGAGGAACTCGACGCGCCCCGTGCTGTCCTGCGACGGCCGGAACTCGGCGTAGGAATGGAAGTACTCGCGCACGAACTCGGACGCCCGGATCGGCCTGCCGTCCACGCGCGCCAGCACGGTGGAATCGGGCAGCCAGGTCTTCTTGAGCCCGACGCCCGCGGCGCGGACGGAAGGGGCGAGGCAGGCGGCGGCGAGCAGCGCGAAACCGAGGGGGACGAGCGAACGGCGCGTCATGGATCTCTCCGGGGGAATCTTCCGCGATCGGTCGCGACGGACCGGCGTGTGAGGAGCGAGTGAGCCGGAAAGTCTAGGGATCGCCCCCGCGCGCGGTCAAGGTCGCGGGGCCTTGGCGAGCGGTGTCACGGAGCCCCTCCGCGGTCGACGTGAGGATGATTTCTCCTTGTATCGAAGGGGATGCGGGGTAGTATCCGCATCGACTCTGACCGGGCGACCGTTACCGCCACCCGCGGTTCGGACTCTCGCAGCCGGTCACCCGCGCGCCCGGGTCCCACCCACGGATGGCAACCACCCCAAGGAGGGGGGGCATCCCGTGCTGCAACGAGTAGATCCCCCGACACCACATCCCAGCCCAGACTTGGTCCGCGTCGGCCGGATCGCGCGTGCCGCGGCATTGGCGGCCGTTCTAGGCCTCGTTTCGCTGGCCGCCCGCCCCGCCCGGGCCGCCGAGGGCCTGTACCTCAACTGGACCGACTGCGCTCTGGGCCCGACGGCCACGTCCGACCGCGCCTTCGCCTGCAATTCCAACTTCGGCCAGGAAGAGCTGTTCTGCGCCTTCACCATGCCCGCCCCGACCAACAACGTGGTGAGCGTCGAGATCGTGGTGGACATGCAGAACGCGACCTCGCCGCTCCCGGACTGGTGGCGGTTCGACACCGGCGGCTGCCGGCCGAACGACCTCTCGGTCGCCGCGGACTTCTCGGGGATGACCTCGTGCTCCGACATGTGGGGCGGGGCGCCGCGCACGGCGATGGTCCAGGGCTACACGCCCGGCGAGCCGCGGCTCGGCACGAATCAGGCACGCATCAAGGTCACGGCGTGGGTGCTGCCGCAGGACGCGGTGACGCTCGACGGCACCACGATGTATTACGCCGTGCGGGTCATCGTCAAGAACGACCTGACCACGGGATCGCCGTCGTGCGTGGGATGCGGCAGCGCCGCGTGCCTCGTGCTCAACTCGATCCAGATCGGGCGCGTCTCGGGCGGCGACATCTTTCTGCAAGTGCCGGGCGCCGGCGACGCCAACTGGGCGCGCTGGCAGGGCGGGCTCGGCGCCGACTGCGCCGCCGTCCCGGTGCGCGCGCGCGCGTGGGGTCAGCTCAAGAGCCTGTACCGCTAGCGCGCTTCGGTCGCGGGATTCCCTCGCGCACCAGCCGCGCGAGCGCCGCGTCGTTGACCGTGACGACGGTCGCCTTGCGCAGCTTCGCGAGCAGCGCCTGCATGCGGCGCTCGCCCTCGTCCTCGGCCCACGCTCTGCGCACGAACTCGACCGCCTCGTCGAACGTACGCGCCTGCTGCGGCAGGATCTCGTTGACGCGCAGGATCTCGTAGCCGTCGCGCACCGCGTCGGGACCGAGCACCTCGCCGACGCCGGCTTTCTTCGCGCGCCGGAACAGGGCGCTGTCGGTCGCCGCCGAGATCTCGATCCCGTAGTTCACGCGCTGGCGGATGCCGCGCGTGAGCAGCGTCTCGGCCTCGGCGCGGTCGCGGATCTTGACCGCCATCCTCACCGCCTCGATGCGGTCGGGGAGCACGAGCCGGAGCAGCCGGATGCGCTCCGGGATCGCCCACTCGGTCGGGTCCTGATCGAAGCGCCTGCGCAGCGTGAGCGAATCCTGCGGGATCGTCTCGTACACCTCGCGCGCGACGTAGTACTGCACGTCGAAGAACTCGCCCTGACGCCGCACCGCGTCGAGCACGCGTGGATCGCGGTCGAGCCGGCGCAGCGTCGCCTGCCGGCGCAGCGCGCGCTCGAAGAGCCCGTTCTTCACCAGATCCCGCATCTGATCGGGCGACTGGATGCGCGGGCGGAAGAGCGGGTTGAGCTTCTTCCAGCTGTCGAGCAGGTCGGCGATCTTGAGCGTGCCGGTCGTGGACCACGCGATCACGCGCGCCTCGTCGGCGGGCTCGACCGGCGGCAGCTGGCCCATGATCCGCAGCCGCGCCATGAACGACGAGTCGCTCGAGACCCTGGGGAGCTTGCCCCACACCTGCGTCATGCGTTCGAGCAGCGTCTCGTCGTACGTGACGTGCATCCGGGCGACCGTGCTCTCGCGCGCCGCGATCCCGAGCGCCTCGGTGCCGAGCGCCGAATCGCGCTTCGCCGCACGCGCCTTCGCGGTCTCGAGCAGCGCCGAATCGAGCGCCACGCCCATGATCGTCCGGTCGCGCAGGTTCGCGACCTGGGCGCTCTCGAGCGGGCTCCAGACCCACCTCTCGCGGACCGCGTTCCCGGCCAGAACCTCCTTGTCCACGAGAAGATCGAGAAACTGCCGGGCGGCCTCCGGGGTAAGGGAATCGGGCCGCGATGGCGGGTCCACCTGGACCCATCCGCGGCGGAAATCTCCGACGCTGATCCGGCGCCCGGGCTCGACTTCGGCGAGGATCGTGTCGGCGCGCATCAGCCGGACCGGCAGGTCCACCGCGCGGCCGCGGCCGATCGTCGGCAGCGGCGGCCGCGGGATCGCCGCCACCACGAGCAGGATCGGAAGACACGATGCGACGCGGCCGATGCCGTACCGAGACACGCTGGAATCTCCTCCGAGTGCGTCCGCCGCGCGACGCGGGGCGGGAGTATAGCAGCGACTTGACCCCTTCCTCGGGCCGTCCCTAGACTCGTTTGCTCATGCCTCGTCGCCTGACCGCTCGAGTGGCCCGCCTCGCGCGCGCCCTGCCACTCGCGGTTCTCGCCGCGCTGCCCGCGGCCCTTCTGCATGCCCGCGTCGCCGCCGCCGCCGACCCGCTGCGCCTGATCCAGAGCGACGACCGCGGCGTCACGCTCGAGCTGCCGTCGGTGAGTTTCACGCTCGTCGCCGCCGGCACGGCGGGCGAGAATCAGGGGCGCACTCGCATCGTTTCGCCCGGCCTCGCCGGGCACGGCGCGCCGGGTCGCCCGGTGATCCCCGGTGCCGCGACACTCGTCGCGCTGCCGCCCGGCGCACACGCGACCGCGCGCGTGATCGAGGGCGACGAGGTCGCGCAGGACGGCGTGCGGCTCGCGCCCGGCGACAAGCACGGCTTCGCCGACGACCGCACCGGTCTCGGCCTCGTGCCGACCGCCGAGCCCGTACCAGCGATCCGCGACGGGATCTGGCCGCCCGCGCCGGTCGAGGTCGGCGCGCCGTTCACGCTGCGCGGCCAGCGCATGGTCTCGGTGCGCGTCCTGCCGTTCCGCTACGACGAGGCCGCCGGCCGGCTGTGGATGCGCAAGCGCATGCGCGTGCGCGTGGACTTCGGCGTGAGCGCGTCGGCGTCGGGCGCGACGCGTATGGCGATGTCGTCGCCCGGGACGCTCGGCGGCGATCGCCACTGGGATCCGGTCCTGCAGGCGGCGCTGATCAACTACGACCAGGGACGGCCGTGGCGCGCCGCGATCGGTCCGCCGGCGGGCGGGCTGTTCGATCGCGCCGGCGCGTCGCGTGCGCCGGGCGCGGCGTCGCGCCGGCCGGGCGTCGCGGGTGTCGCGAGCGAAGCGCCGATCCTATTCGACGAGAGCGACGTCGAGGTCCGGGTCCAGCTCGACAGCACCGCGGTCTACGCGATCAGCTATGACCAGCTCGCGGCACAGGGCTATCCCGCCGGCGTCCCGATCAACGAGGTCAGCCTCCACCGCCACGAGTACCTCGAGGACGCGAGCCCCGCCTACGGCACGATCGAGCTGCCGATCGAGGTGCTGGACGCGAACAACAACAACGTCTTCGACTCGGGCGACCGCATCCTCGCCTACGTCCGCTCGTGGGCCGAGCGCTCGGGCGCCTCGCTCGCGCAGCGCATCTACGGCGACGGCGACGTGGTGTTCGCGACCCGCGTCGCGCGCGGCGGGCTGCGCATCGCGACGCGCAACGGCGCGCGCGGCCAGGTCGGGCTCACGCCGGTCGCCTCGTACCCGTGGACGCAGCGCTGGGAGGGCAACTTCGTCTACATGCCGATCCCCGGCGTCGCGCCCGCCGAGACGCTCTACGACCAGTGGCACTGGACGTCGTACCTCCCGTACTACGCGCCGCCCGACACGTTCCTGTTCGACGCCAACGACATCGATACGACGCACGCGATCTCGTTCACGATCGCGCTGCAGGGGCGCAAGAACGGCATGTCGTACCTGACGTACGCGCGCGTCCACGACGGCAACTACGCTTCGTACGGCCTCTCGGTGTTCGACTCGCTGCTCTGGTCGGGGAAGATCAACGAGGTCGTGACCAAGGTCCTGCCCGGCTCCGCGCTCACCGAGGGTCCGGGCAACGGCGTCATCCTCTACGGCCGGAACGGCACCGGGCCGCCCAACCGCAACACCAACGCGCTCGCCAATGTGAGCCTCAACTGGTTCGAGGCCGTCTACTGGCGCGCGTACCACCCGCTCCTGGACTACCTCGCGTGCTCGAGCGCCACGGCTGCGGGCGAATACCAGATCCTCGCCTCGGGGTTCGACCTGCGCACGATCCGCGCGTACGACGTCACCGATCCCACCGATCCGCGCCTCGTCACCGGCGCGGTGCTCGACTCGACCGCCGGGCTCTACAGCCTCGCGTTCCAGGACTCAGCCGCGAACGGATCGCCGCGGCGCTACGTCGTCTTCTGCCCGGCGTTCGCGCGCACGGTGCTGAACGCCAGCGTCACCGCCGTCACGCGCCACAACCTCGGCTCGATGACCGCCGGCGACTACCTGCTCATCACGCCCGAGGCGTTCATGGGCGCCGCGCAGGCGCTCGCGGCGCTGCGGCTGACGCAGGGGCTCAACGTCGTCGTGAGCCCGCTGCAGACCGTGTTCGACGAGTTCAACGGCGGCCGCCGCTCCTTCTGGGCGATCAAGCGCTACATCCGCTTCGGGCTCAACCGCTGGGCGGCCCGGTTCGTGATGCTGTTCGGCGAGGGGACCGAGGATCCGCACAACTACTCCGGCGAATCGGGCCCCGACGAGGTGCCGATCGCCAAAACACCCGGGCCGGTCGCGATCGGCGACGGCCGCGAGATCGTGCCCAGCGACGGCTGGTACGTGTGGTGCCTGAACGGCTGCGGTCCCGATCCCATCACCGGGCTCCTGCCGCCGATCGTGCCCGAGCTGTTCATCGGCCGGCTGCCCGCCACCACGCCGCAGGAGGCGTCCGACATGGTGGCGAAGCTCGCGACGTACGAGAACATCGCCGCCGACCAGACGTGGCGCAGCCAGCTCCTGCTGTTGAGCGACGACGACTTCTCGAGCTCGATCACGTTCGGCGACTTCGGCAACGCCGGCTACTGCGAGCACTACTACGAGCAGCGCTTCGCGTCGCTCAACGACGCCGTGCGCTCGGCGATCGTGGATACGGCGGGGCTGCGCGGACTCAACGTGGACCATTTCAAGCTCGGCACGTGGCTCGCGGGGGAGCCCGTGGACGCGAACAGCTGCCGCATCCACGACGAGATCACCGTGCAGGACATCACGCGTGCCGGTGCGACGCCGGCGCTCAAGACGCGGCTCAATGCCGGGCGCATGTGGTGGAACTACCAGGGTCACGCCAACGAGTTCGTGCTCGCGCACGAGAACATCTGGCGCAACATCCTCGGCCAGCACGATCAGGACGATCTGGTGAACGCCAACATGCCGTTCCTGTTCTCGGCGTTCTCGTGCCACGTGAACGCGTTCGCGCATGTCGCCGAGCGGCGCCCGATCACCGGGCCGCCGATCGGCGAGTCGCTGCTGCTGCTGCCGGGGCGCGGCGCGATCGGCAGCTACGCGTCGGTGGGCTTCGAGATCATCCCCGACAACGGCAGCGACCACCTGAACGTCCAGTGGGCGCGCGCGATGTTCACCGATCCCGCGCACGACGATCGCGGCAACGGCGACACCGGCGCGCGCACGCTGCTCGGCGAATCCATTGCGCTCGCCTACCTGCGCTACGTGCCGAGCGTCCAGTTCATCGATCCCGACGAGGCCGGCGTCGCGCTCACCTACACGCTGCTCGGCGATCCCGCGACGCAGCTCTCGATCGGCGCGCCGGAGGCGCTGGTGACCGCGAACGGCGACACGGTGATCAGCGGGCGCCCGGTGGCGCTCGCGGTGCCGCGCGACACACTGCACCTCGAGGCCGATCTGGTCTCGACGGTCCAGATCATCTCGATCGCGCTGATCGAACAGACGAGCGCCGGATCGCGCACCGTACCGGCGACCGACTACACGCTCACGCCGCCCTTCCCGGACACCGGACCGGCCGGCAGCGGCGGCCGGCGCTTCCACCTCTCGTTCACGACGCCGGTCCGCCCCGGCACGCTGCGCTACACGCTGCGCACCGTGGACCGCTACGGGCTCAATACCGACTTCGCGGTCGTGTTCCAGTTCGCGAGCCAGTTGCTCGCCTCCGGCAATGTGCTGGCTGAGAACGACGCCGTGCCGCCGACCACGCCGCTCGCGCTCCGCCTCGAGCTGCCGACGCCCGCGGGCAATCCGGCGACGCAGATCGCGCTCATGGTGGACAGCCTGCCGCAGCCGTTCTCGGCGGCGGTGCTCGACACGATCGGGCGCAGGTTCCTGCTCAACTGGAATCACACGCCGTACGGGTTCGGCACGCACCGCGTCGACGTGGCCGCGTTCGACAGCCTCAAGCTCGCGCACCACTTCCGCGTCGTCGATCCCGCGGCGGCCGGCAATCGTCTGCTCCAGAACGTGCTCGCGTTCCCGAATCCCTTCGACGAGGAGGTCGGCACGACGTTCGGCCTGTACCTGATCGCCGATCAGCCCGCCGACGTGTCGTTGAGCGTCTTCACCATCAGCGGCCGCCTGCTCTACACGCGCATGGAGCACGGCATGGGGCCCGGCTATCATCAGTGGCCATGGGACGGCCGCGACACGGTGGGGGATCGCGTTGCGAACGGCGTCTATCTGTTCAAGGTCGCGGCGCAGGCGGGGTCGCGCCACGACACGTTCGAAGGCCGTCTGGTGAAGCTGCGCCGGCCGCGGCACAGCACCGCGACGCCCTGATCGCCCGGCGCCGCGCTCCGAATGGTCGCCGCCGGCGCCGCGCTCCAGATGGTCGCCGCCGGCGCCGCGCTCCAAATGGTCGCCGCGGCGGGCGGCGGCTCGCCGCTTCGCTCCTCCTGATGCTTCTCGCCGCCTCGTGCGGCGGGCCGCGCGAGCCATCGCTCCCGCCGTCCTCTGCGGCCGTGCCGCCCGCGCCCGACGGTGCGATGTCGGTCGGCGCGCCCTACGCCGTCTCGACGCTGCCCGATCCGCCCGCCGCCGTCGCGCGCGCGATCGCGATCGCCGAAGACCAGCGCCGCTACGACGCCGATCTGCGGCGTTCCCTCGGCGATCCCGCGCCCGCGGTGCGCGCGCGCGCCGTGCTCGCCGTCGGGCGGTTGCAAGATTCGACCTCGGTGCGCGACGTGACCCCGCTCTTGTCCGACAGCGTCGTCGAGGTGCGGCGCGAGGCGGCGTTCGCGCTCGGCCAGATCGGCCACCGCTCGGCGCGCGCGGCGCTCGAGGCGAAGCTGAAGGACGGTGACGGCGAGACGGTGGACCTCGCGATCGAAGCGCTCGGCAAGCTCGGCGACAAGGCCGCGACCGCCGAGGTCGCCGCATTCCTGCGCGCCGCCTCGCCGCGATTCCGCGCCGAGGCCGCGGTCGCGCTGTGGCGCCTCGCCGATTCGACCGCGCTGCCGGCGCTGCTCGCCGCCCAGGCCGATCCCGACGCCGAGGTGCGCTGGCGCGTGCTCTATGCGCTCGAGAAGTTGCACGCGCCGGACCAGGTCGTGCTCATCGCGGCGCTCCATCTCGGTGATCCCGAGTGGCTGACGCGCGCGTACGCGGCGCGCACGATCGGACGGCAGAAGTCCTCGCGCGGGACCGCCTACCTGATTCAGGCGCTGGCCGATGGAGAAGTGCCGGTCGTGGTCAACGCGATCCGCGGGCTCCAGTCGGTGGCCGACAGCACGTCGCCGCAGGCGGTGCGCCAGATCGCGCGGCGGATCGCGCACGAGCATCCCTACGTGCGCGCCACCGCGGCGACGGCGCTCGACGACCGCTGGGTGTGGACGGCGGCGGATTCGGCGCTGCGCCGCGCGGTGCTCGATTCGCTGCGCGCCCACCTCGCCGATCGCGACGCCGCGACGCGCGGCGCCTCGGCGCGCGGGCTGATCCATCACGGCGATCCGGCCGACCTCGGCCGCGTGACGGCCGCGCTCGCGGCCGACTCGTCCATCTACACGCGCGTTGCGATCCTCGCGGCGCTGCCGGCGGCGCGCGTCGATCTGCTGCGCGCGCGGCTCGCGAAGACCGCGCCGCTCTTCGAGCGCATGACCGCCGCGGATCGCCTCGGCGAGCTCAAGCTGCGCTCCGAGACGGCGGCGCTGCGCGCCGGCCTGCGCGACACGTCGTTCCTCTTCGTCGCCTCGTGCGCCGGCGCGCTCGCGGCGCTGGGCGACACGGCGAGCGTGCCGGTGCTGGTCGAGGCGTTCGTCGCCTGCGCCGGAACGTCGGACGCCGACGCGCGCATCGCGCTCCGCGACGCGTTGAAGGCGCTCGGCGGCGCCGCGCTCGCCGACAGCCTCGAGAAGAGGCACCCGCCGCGGAACGCGAAGCCGTCGTCCTACGCGGACGACTTCGCGGCACTGCCGGCGGCGAAGGGCGCCGTGCTCCACACGACGGCCGGCGACATCGAGTGGGCGTTCTACGGACGCGAGGCGACGCAGACGGTGAAGAACTTCGCGCGGCTCGCCGAGCGCGGCTACTTCGACGGCCTCGCGCTGCACCGCGTCGTGCCCAACTTCGTGATCCAGGACGGCGATCCGACCGGCACCGGATCGGGCGGCCCCGGCTACACGATCCGCTGCGAGTACAACCGGCTGCGCTACGACCCCGGCATGGTCGGCATGGCGCTGTCGGGCAAGGACACGGGCGGCAGCCAGTGGTTCATCACGCATTCGCCGCAGCATCATCTCGACGGCCGCTACACCATCTTCGCGCGCGTGACGCGCGGCATGGACGTGGTGGCGCGCACGGTGCAGGGCGACCGCGTGCTCAAGGTGGAGATCCTGCATTAGCCGCCGCGGCGGGCTGCTCCCGGTCGTCCTGCTCCTCGCGCTCCACGCGGCGCTCGCGCTGTGGGGCGCGGCGCGCAACTCGGTCACGTTCGACGAGAACTTCCATCTCCCCTCGGGCGTCCTGATCGCGTCGCGCGGCGAGCTGCGCGTCTCGGCCGTCAATCCGCCGCTGGTCAAGGCGCTGTGCGGCGCCGCGGCGCTCGCTGCGGGCGCGCGCGTGCCCGACGCCGCGGCGATCGGCGACGGCGAACAGGGCCGCGTCGGCGAGGCGTTCATGCGGCTCAACGCCGACCGCTATCACCGCGTGTTCTTCGCGGCGCGCGCGGTGATCGTCGCGCTTTCGCTGCTGGTCGGCGTCGTCGTGTGGCGCTGGGCGTCGCGGCGCTACGGCCGGCGCGGCGGGCTGTTCGCGCTCGCGCTCTGGGCGCTCGCGCCCGAGGCGCTCGCGCACGCCGGCGTCGCGACGCTCGACGTCGCCACCGCGCTCGGCTTCGCGGCGAGCGTGTATGCGTTCTGGATGTTCGCGCGCAGCGGGCGATGGTCGTGGTGGGGAGCGGCGCAGCTCGCGGTGGCGGCCACGTGCCTCACGCGCTTCAGCGCCGTGTTGCTGGCGCCGATGCTGGTGATCCTCGCGGCGCTCGGCGCGATCGCGGGCCGCTGGCGGAAGCCCAGACGCGTGTGGCTCGGCCTCGCGCTGCTGCCGGTCGGAGCGCTCATCGCGCTCGCGATCGCCTATCGCGGCGGCGTCTCGTTCGCGCCGCTCGCCGCGTGGACGTTCGATTCGCCGTCGCTGCGCGGGCTGCAGCGGCTCGCGCCGTGGCTCCGACTGCCGCTGCCCGATCTCTTCATCGGCGGCTTCGATCGCCAGCTCGTCGAATCGGGCCGCGGCGTCACGCCCACCTATCTCCTCGGCACGATCGACCCCGAGGCGCCGTGGACCTACTTCCCGATCGCGCTCGCGGTCAAGTGGCCGCTGGCGTTCATCGCCGCGCTCGCGTGGCGGATCGTGCGTGCGATGCGCGCGCGCCCGTCGCGCGGCCGCGCCGTGGACGACGCGTTCGTGCTGGCGCCTGCGCTCATCTATCTCGGCGTCGCGATGTTCTTCTCGCGGCTCGGCATCGGCGTCCGCTACGTGCTGCCGATCCTGCCGTTCCTGTGCGTCTGGTGCGGCGGGGCGATCCCGCGCACGATCGCCACGGCGCGCGCCGCGGTCGCGAAAGGCCGGGCGGCGGTCGCGAAGGGCCGGAGGGCCGCGCGACGGACGCTCGCCGGCGCCGAGCGCATCGCGCTCGCACTGGTCGCCGTGCTCGCGGTCGAGACCGCGACGACCGCGCCCTGGTATCTCGCATTCTTCAACGCCGCCGCCGGCGGGCCGGGGAACGGCGATCGCATCGTCAACGACTCGAACGTGGACTGGGGGCAGGGCCTGATCGCGCTGCGCGACGAGATGCGGCGCCGTGGCATCGCGCGCGTCCACCTCGCGTACCTCGGCACCACCGATCCCGCCGTCTACGGCGTGGACTACGTGCCGTATCTCGGCGGCCGGCCCGGGCCCGAGAGCGAGTGGCTCGCGGTCAGCAGCTACTACTTCGTCGGCCTCTCGCAGCGCATGATGACGACGCGCGGCCGCACCGAGCCGCTGCGCATGGACTTTCGCCCGCTGTGGTCCACGCCGCCCGTCGCCCGTCCCGCGCGCTGCATGTATCTCTTCCGCGTGCGCTGACCCGCCGCGTCAGTGCAGGAAGTTGGCGCTGAACCAGAGGCATCCCCAGACGCCGACGCCGATGCCGGCCGCGGCGAGCGCCGCGACCGCCCAGCGCGGCGCGCGCATCGCGCCGAACGATGCGACGAGCAGCCCGAGCGCGATCCAGTCGAGCGCGAAGCGCTGGCCGAACTGCACCCAGCCGTCGTTGTAGTAGAGCAGCGCGGGGGCGGCGATCACCATGATGGTCGCGAGTGCGACCCATTCGAGCCGCGTCACCTTCCGGGGAACGAGCGCGAGCAGGAGGTAGGGCGTGGTGAGCAGCAGGCTCATCCCGTGCGGATCCGGCGCGAGCACGCCGTTCGTCATCGCTGGCGGCCGCAACAGGAGCCCGGTCAGGTTCTGCGGCAGGTAGTGGAGGCTGAACCGTCCGTAGCGCTCGACCAGCTTCTGGAAGACGTCGCCCATCAGGATGTAGTGGTAGCCCGCGTCCTGCACGCTGCCGAAGCGCGCGACGTTGTAGGCCGCGTGGATCGCGGCGGCGATCGCGACCGGCGCGCCGAGCGCGAGCCCGATCCGCCACGGCGTCGCGCGCGGCGCGCGCTCCGGCTCGCCCGCCGGCGCCGGCGGATCCAGCAGGAGCCAGACGACGCACGGCGCGGCGAGCGTCACGGTGGATCGCGCGAGCACGGTGAGGCCGAGCGCGGCCCCCGCGAGCCACGGTCGCCCGATCGCCGCCATCCACAGCGCCGCGCACTGGAGCGCCGTCGCCGTGATCAGCGCATGGAGCCAGACGTTCCCCATCGGTGTGCCGTAGTGGATCGCGGTGCCGAGGGCGAACGTGAGCGTCGCCGCGGCGAGCCGCAGGCGGTCGCGGGCGCCGTGCACGGCGACCATGAAGCGATGGACGCAGAGGATGCCGAACAGCGCCGTGATCACGAGCGCGAGCACGTCGGGCGTCGCGGGCCCGAGCCACGCGACGAACGGCATCAGCGGCAGCGCCGGCAGAGGGCCGAACACCACGAACAGCCGCCCGCCGATCACCGCCATGTCGCCCGCGTCCGCCGGGCGATGGACGAGCGCGAGGCTGCCGTGATTGAAGGCGTCGGCGAGGTAGACGTACTGGTCCCAGTGCGACGTGCGCCAGAGATGGCCGCCCGTCTCGACCAGCCACACGGCGAGCACGGCGGCGAGCAGGCCCAGCATGAGCGCGAGACCCCGCGCCCGGCGTTCTCGTGCGATCGGTCCTCCGCGGCGGGCGGCGGCTCCGGCTAGCCGACCGCCTTCTTCATGAAGGTCTTGAGCCCGAGCCACCAGAGCCCGGCGGTGAACACTGTCAGCATCACGAGCACCACCGCGAGCGGCATGTGTGGGAGCGACGGCGTCAGCACCGCGCGCAATCCTTCGGCGACGTAGACGAGCGGGTTGATCAGCACGCCGTACTTCATCACCGGCAAGTGATCGAGGCCGCGCCATGGGTAGTAGGCGCAGCCGAACATCAGCATCGGCGCGAGGATCACGCTGAACATGAGCCCGATCTGCTGCGCCTCGACCGCGGTGCCGAGCACGAGCCCGAGCGTCGAGAACGTCGCCGCGCCGAGCACGGTGACCGCGAGCAGCGCGCCCGCGTGGCTCACCGTCAGTGCGTCGATCGGCCCCATGATGAGCCGCGCGATCGGCAGCACGAACAGCGCCGCGAACACGCCCTGGATGATCCCCGAGACCACCTTCTCGAACGCGACCAGCCACGTCGGCACGGGCGCGAGCAGGCGATCTTCGATCTCCTTGGTCCAGCCGAAGTCCATCACCATCGGCAGCGTTACCGACTGGAGGCTCGCGAACGCGAGGCTCACGCCGAGGATGCCGGGGAGCAGCGCCGCGCCGTAGCCCCGCTGCATGAAGCCCATCCGTGGCAGCAGGTAGCCGAACACCACCACGAACAGGAGCGGCTGGAACGTCGTGCGCAGCAGGAACGAGATCACCTCGCGCCGCGCGACGGACAGGTCGCGCATGAGCAGCGCCTGGAACACGCGGAACGCCGACACGTGCCGCGGCGCGGGCGGAACGTGTGCGGTCGCGGGCGACGCGGCGCTCATTCGAGCTTCCTTCCGGTGAGCGAGACGAACAGCGTCTCGAGGCTCGGCGGCGCGAGGTGGATGTCGCGCACGTCCCGCCCCGCCTCCTCGGCGGCGTGGATCAGGCCGGCGATGCTCTCGCCGGCGCGCGGCGCCCACGCGCGGAGCGTCGCGCCCTGGTGCTCGACCCTGAGGAAGCCGGCGATCGCGCGCGCCCGGTCGGCGGCGGCGGCGCAGTCGCCGTCGAGCGTCAGCTCGATCAGCGTGCCGCCCGGCGCCCGCGCCTTGAGTGCCGCCGGCGTGTCGAGCGCCAGCAGCTTGCCGCGATCCACGATCGCGACGCGCTGGCACAGGCGGTCGGCCTCCTCCATGTAGTGGGTGGTCATGACGATCGTGTGGCCCTGGGAATGCAGGTCGCGCAGGATGTCCCATAGCGCGAGCCGCGCCTGCGGATCGAGGCCGACCGTCGGCTCGTCGAGGAACAGCACCTGCGGATCGTGCATCAGTGCGCGCGCGACCATGAGGCGCTGCTGCAGGCCGCCCGAGAGCTGGTCGACCTTGCCGTTCGCGCGGTCGGCGATGCCGAACGTCTCGAGCAGCCGCTGCGCGCGCGTCGTCGCCTCGCCGCGCGCGATGCCGAAGTACGCCGCGTGATAGAGCAGGTTCTCGCGCACGTTGAGCGCGCGGTCGGCGTTGGGCCGCTGCGGCACGACGCCGATGCGATGGCGCACGGCCACGTCCTCGCGCGCGACGTCGATGCCCGCCACCCACGCCTGCCCCGCCGTCGGACGGGCGCGCGTCGTGAGGATGCCGATGGTCGTGGTCTTGCCCGCGCCGTTCGGGCCGAGCAGGCCGAAGAACTCGCCGGCGTGGACGTCGAGGTCGAGCGCGTCGAGAGCGATGATCCCGGGCGGAGGCGCCGCGGCGCCCGGCGCCGCGCCCGGCGGGCCGCCCGGGCCGCCCGGGCCGCGCCGCTTCGGCAGCGGATAGACCTTGCGCAGCCCGCGCGTGCGGATCGCGGCGTCGCGATCAGTGTCCGCGTGCGCGGCGGCCGGCGCGGCATGCAGGGTCGTGGCGCTCATCGGGTCTCCGGCAGATGGGCGGGCGAAGGCGCGGACTCTAGCAGAACCGCGCGGGATTGACGGGCGACCGCGTCACGGTGTATATACACCGCCATGGTTCGCACGCAGCTCTTCCTCGACAACGCGATGCATGCACGCCTTCGCGTCCTTGCGCGAAAGCAGGGGCGCACTGTTTCCGATCTCGTGCGGGAGGCACTCGAGCGTGCGTACGGCGGGGGCAGCGTCGAGGAGCGCCTCCGTACACTCAAGGCGATCGAGGGGCTATGGCGCGACCGAAAGGACATCGGAAGCACGTACGAGTACGTGAGAAACCTGCGACGGGACACGCACCGCCTGCGCAAGCAGGAGGACTGACCGGCGTCCTGCTGGACAGCGGCGTGATCATCGAGATCCTTCGCGGCAATCCGGTCCTGACTCGAGCCGGGCGAGAACTCGACCGCGGTGCGGTCCCGACGTATTGCACGGGCGTTTCCTGGGCCGAGGTGTTCGCCGGCCTTCGCAAGGGCGAGGAGCCGGTGGCGGAGCAGTTCTTCGAGGCGCGCGGCGAGGTCATCATCGACGGCGCGACGGGACGGCAGGCCGGCGCCTATCTCGCCCGCTACGGAAGATCCCACGGAGTTCAGCTGGCCGACGCGTTGATCGCCGCCGCGGCGGTTACGTCCGGGTTGCAACTGTGGACGCTCAACCGCCGGCATTTCCCGATGGCGGATCTGCGGCTCTTCGAGCCCGCGGCGCGCTGATCCGCGCCGTCTCCGGAGTCGGTCAGCGCTTCGCCTCCGCCCGCAGGAACTCCTCGATGATCTTCCGCAACCCGACCGCCGCCTGATCGGCGACCACCGTCACCTCGTCGTGCGTGAGCGGCGCCGGCGCGAGTCCGGTCGCGAGGTTCGTGATGCAGGAGAGGCTCGCCGCCTCGCAGCCGAGCTCCGCCGCGACGGTCACCTCGTGCACCGTGCTCATGCACGCGACGTCGGCGCCGATCGCCCTGGCCATCGCGATCTCGGCGGCGGTCTCGTACGTCGGCCCGTGCCCGCCCATCAGCGTGCCCCGGTGAAGCGTCACGCCCGCGCGCGCCGCGGCGGCGAGCAGCGCCGCGCCGAGCCGCGGGCTGTAGTACGTCGCGACGCGCCGGCCGTCCACGCGCTCGGCGAGCTCGGCGGGCGTGAACAGCCCGCGCTTGCCGATTCCGTTGATGTGGTCGGTCGCGAGCATCAGCGATCCCGGCCGGAACTCGGCGTTGATCGCGCCGACGGCGTTGGTGAACAGCAGCGTGCGCGCGCCGAGCGCGTGCATCACCCGCGCGGCGAGCGTGACGCGGTCGAGCGTGTAGCCCTCGTAGCGATGGCTGCGCCCGGCGAGCGCCGCGATCGGCACGCCCTGCCAGTGGCCGAGTGCGAAGCGCCCCGCGTGGCCGTGCACCGTCGAGCGGGGCCAGTGCGGCAGCTCGGCGGTGGGGAAGACGACCGGGCGCTCGAGCGCATCCATGACGCCGCCGAGCCCCGAGCCGAGCGTGAGCCCGACGCGCGGCACGATGTCGGTCTTCGCGCGGATCGCGCGCACGACGTCGGCGACGCGCGCATCGAGATCGCGGGAAGGGAGCCGAGGTTCGACCGTCATCCGGCGTGCTCCGGATCGTAGGGGGTGCCCAGCGCGCGCGGCGGGATCGCGCGGCCGATGAATCCGGCCAGCGCCAGCATCGTGACGACGTAGGGCAGCGTCTGCAACAGCTCGGTCGGGAACGCCGAGCCCTGGAGCGTGATCTGCAGCGCCTCGGCGGCGCCGAACAGCAGGCATGCCGCCGCGGCGCCGAGCGGCGACCACTTGCCGACGATCATCGCCGCGATCGCGATGTAGCCGCGGCCGTTGGTCATGCCGTCGGTGAACGAGTGCTGCTCGCTCGCGAGCCACGCGCCGCCGAGTGCGGCGAGCGCGCCGGAGATCAAGACGCCGGCGTAGCGATAGAACGTGACCGGGAGCCCGAGCGTCGCCGCGGCTTCGGGCCGCTCGCCGACGCTGCGCAGCCGCAGGCCGAAGACGGAGCGGAAGAGCGCCGCCTGCCCGACCAGCACCAGCGCCACCGTCATCAGCACCAGCGGCGTCGCGAGCACCGAGCCCAGCGCGGGCAGGTTCTCGAGCCCGGCGAGCCGCCAGCCCGGCATGCCGACGACGCGCGTCGAGTTCGACGACGAGTGGAACACCTGCGTCAGGATGAACTTGGTGAGCCCGGCGGCGAGCAGGTTGATGCCGAGCCCGCTCGTGATCTGATCGGCGCGGAAGCGCACCGTGACCAGCGCGTGGATGAGCCCGGTCGCGAGGCCGGCCGCGAGCGCCGCGGCGAGGCCGATCCAGGGATTGCCGGTGGCGTGCGCGCCGAGCACGTAGCCGAGTGCCCCCGAGAGCATCATGCCTTCGAGCGCGATGTTGATGACGCCGCCGCGCTCGCTGAACGTGGCGCCGAGTGCTGCGAGCGTGTAAGGCACGCTGATGCGCAGCGCCGCGGCGACGAAGAGCAGCGCGTCCATCAGGCCGCCATCTTCCGTGCGATTCGTTCGATCACCTGCTGCACGCTGATCGCGAGCAGGATCACGATCGCGAGCAGCACCTCGACCAGCTCCTTCGGCACGCGCTCGTTGATCGCGAGCCCGCCATAGAGGAGCCCGCCGAAGAACAGCGCCGCGATCGTGATCCCGACCGGATGGTTGCGGCCGAGCAGCGCGACCGCGATGCCGATGAATCCGACGCCCGCCGAGAAGCCGAGCTCGAAGAAGTGCTTGTAGCCGAGCACGAAGTTCATCCCCGCGAGCCCGGCGATCGCGCCCGAGAGCGCCATCGCCTTGACCTGCGTCGCGCCGATCGGGATGCCGCCGTACTCCGCGGCCGGCGCGTTGAGCCCGAGCGCACGCAACTCGAAGCCGAGCCGCGTGCGGAACAGCAGCACGCCGACCAGCGCCGCGACCGCGAGCGCGATCGGCAGCGCGAGGTTTGCGGGCGAGCCGCGCAGCACGGGCCACAGCAGATCGAGCCGCGGCAGCGTCGCGCCGGCGCCGATCTCGGCGGTGCGCACGGTCGCCGGCTCGAACACGCCGCGCCCGAGGTAGGAGACGAGCGCCGCGGCGATGAAGTTGAGCATGATCGTGTTGATCACCTCGTGCGAGCCGAACCGCGCCTTGAGCACGCCGGGCACCGCGCCCCACAGCGCGCCCGTTGCGATCGCCGTCGCCAGCGTGAGCGGGAGCAGCGCGATCGCCGGCAGGTGGGCGAGCGCCGCGCCGACCAGCGCCGCCGCAAACGCGGCGACCGTGAGCTGGCCCTCGACGCCGATGTTGAACAGCCCGGCGCGGAACCCGAGCCCGACCGAGAGGCCGCAGAAGACGAGCGGCGTCGCCTTGAACAGCGTCTGGCCGATGCCGTAGCCGGTGCCGAGCGTCTCGCGCGCCATGAGCGCGTAGATCGCGAGCGGGTCCTCGCCGATCGCGGCGATGAATCCGGCGCCCGCGAGCAGCGCGAGCGCGACGGCGATCAAGGGCGCCGACGCGGTGAGCAGCGCGGCGCGCGACGGCGCCTTCACGATGCGGCTCCGCCGCCGGCCGTGTCGCCGCCGGTCGCAGCGTCCGCGCCGCCCGCCTGCGCGCGGCCGGTCATGTGGAGGCCGAGCGTCCGTTCGTCGGTCTCGGACGGCCGCGTCTCGTGCACGATCCGTCCCTCGTACATCACGCACACGCGGTCGCTCAACGTCAGGATCTCGCTCAACTCGGACGACACCAGCAGCACCGCGCGGCCGCGGTCGCGCTCGGCGAGCAGCCGGCGGTGGATGGACTCGGCGGCGCCTAGGTCCACGCCGCGCGTGGGATGCGCCACGATCAGCACCGAGGCGCCGCGCGACAACTCGCGCGCCGCGATCAGCTTCTGCTGGTTGCCGCCCGAGAGCTGGCCGGCGCGCCGCGCGGGATCGGGCGGGCGCACGTCGTAATCGGCGAGCAGCCGGCCGGCGCGGGCGACCAGCGCGCCGCGGTCGAGCAGCGGCCCCGCGCCCAGCTCGCGCTCGCGGTGGCGGCCGAGCGCCAAGTTTTCGGCGAGCGACATCTCGGGCACGAGGCCGCGATGCAGCCGGTCGCTCGGAATGTGCGCGAGACCCGCCGCCGCACGCTCGCGCGGCGACCGCCCGTGCATCGTCCGCCCGGCGATCACGATCTCGCCGCGCAGCGGCGCGCGCAGGCCGGCGATGCACTCGATCAGCTCGCTCTGGCCGTTGCCCTCGACGCCGGCGATGCCGAGCACTTCGCCTGCCGCGACGGTGAGCGAGACGCGGCGCACCGCCGGCAGCCCGCGATCGTCATCGGCGTCGAGCGTGCGCACCTCGAGCAGCGGCGCCTCGGGCTCACGCGCGACGCGCGGCAGATCGTCGGCGAGCGGCCGGCCGACCATCAGCTCGGCGATCCGCGCGGTCGTGAGCGCGGCGGCCTCGCCGCCTCCGACGACACGGCCCGCGCGCATTACCGTGACGCGTTCGGCGAGCGCCTTCACCTCGGCGAGCTTGTGCGTGATGAGCACGATGCTCGTGCCCTGCGCGTGCAGCGTGCGCAGCATGCGGAAGAGGTCGTCCACCTCCTGTGGCGTGAGCACGGCGGTCGGCTCGTCGAGGATCAGGACGCGCGCGCCCTGATCGAGCGTCTTCAAGATCTCGACGCGCTGCTGGACGCCGACCGGCAATCCGCCGACGCGCGCGCGCGCCGGCACCGGCAGCCGGTAGCGATCGGCGAGCGCCGTGACGCGCGCCTCCGCGGCGGTGCGATCGACGCCGAGCCCGGCGCGGCGCGGCTCGCGGCCGAGCACGACGTTCTCGGCGACGGTGAGCGTGTCCACGAGCATGAAGTGCTGGTGCACCATGCCGAGGCCGAGCCGGATCGCGTCGGCGGGCCGATGGATGCGCACGACCCGCCCGTCCACCGCGATCGTCCCCGCGTCGGGCTGGATCATCCCGTAGAGCATCCGCATGAGCGTGCTCTTGCCGGCGCCGTTCTCGCCGACCAGCGCGTGGATCTCGCCCGGCGCGATCTCGAGCGAGACGCGGTCGTTCGCGAGCACGGCACCGAAGCGGCGCGTGATGTCGCGCAGCGCGATCGCCGGCGCGCGCGTGCCCGTGGATGCGGCCGGAGGTGCCGCCGCGTCGCTCATGCCGGGCGGTGGACGTAGACGACGGTGACGTCGTCCTCCATCGGCGAGCCGCCGTCGAAACGTGTGAGCCGCGCGAACAGATCGGCCACCGCGTCGTGCGCGGGGCCCGCGGGCCAGTCGTCCATCCAGCTCCGGACGCGCGCCTCGCCGAAGCCGTCGCCGTGCTCGATGCCGCGCTCGATCACGCCGTCGGTGAAGACCGCGAGCGTCGCGCCGCGGTCGAGGTGGGCGAACCCGAGTTTGTACGCGGCGTCGGGCTGCGGGCCGAGCAGCATGCCGCCGACCGTGAGCTCGGTGATGCCGCGGTGGTCGCGCAGCATCGGCGGCGGGTGGCCGGCGTTGATGTAGGTGAGGTTGCCGTTCTTCTCGAGCTCGCCGAACCACAGCGAGATGAAGCGCGACACCATGCCGCTGCGGTGGATGATGCGGTTGAGCTTCTCGGCGAGGCGCTGGAGCTTGAGGTCGCGCTCGACGCCCATGCGTAGCCCGGTGATCACGTCGCGCGCCTGGAGCGCGGCGGGCAGGCCGTGGCCGGACGAGTCGGCGACCGTGAGGCCAAGCGTGTCGTGGTCCACGTGGATGAAGTCGTAGACGTCGCCGCCCACCGATTCGGCGGGGACGCTGTGCGCGGCGATGTCGAAGTCGCCGAAGCTCGGCCGCGCGTGCGGCAGCAGGCTCAATTGGATCGCGCGCGCCTGCGCGAAAATGTCTTCGAGCTCGCGGCGCTTGAGGTGCTGGCCGAACGCGTAGTGGAGCGAGGTGAGCACCGACGCGAGCTGCGCCGGGCTCGGCGCGCCGACGAGCGCCCCGCCGTCGGCGAGGAACAACGCCATCAGGAACGCGTCGTCCTCGCTCGCGGGGACGAGGCCGACGCGGCCGGGCGCCATCTCGCCCGCCCACGGCAGGTCGGTGATGTCGCGCGTGCCGTCGCCGAGCAGCCGGCGCGCGAGCTCGGCGCTCAAGTCGGGACGGCCCTGGCCCCAGCGGTTCGTCAGCGCGATCGAGCGCTCATCGCGGCGATAGAGGTGCGCCGTCGTCAGTCCGAGCGGGCGACCGAGCTTGTCGAGCACGCGCGGCGCGAGCTGGGCGGCGAAGCGCTCGGACGAGCCGTGGTGTTCGAGGCCATCGAACACGGCTTCGAGGCGTTTGTAGAGCTGCTTGGGCTCGAGCATCGGGCGGGAATGCTAGCGATGCCGGCAGGGCGTGGCTATGATTAAGTTACCCCGTTCAACCGAGGAGCGACCCATGAAGCCAGCGACGATCGTGTGCGCCTGCGTGATCTCCGTCTTCGCCGCTGCGTCCGCGCAGGCGGGCGGCCTCAACCTCGCCTGGGACGGTTGCCTCTCCGAGGGCGGCGTCTCGAACAAGGCGTTCGCGTGCAACACCAACGTCGGCGCCGAGCACATCTACGGCTCGTTCATCCCCCTGAACGCATGGCCCGACATGATGGGCGCCGACACGTATCTCTACGTCCAGACGCAATCGACGTCGCTGCCGGACTGGTGGGCCTTCCACAACACGGGAACCTGCCGCCAGAACGCCGCCGCGATGACCGCCAACTTCGTGTCGCTGCCGAACGTCGTCTGTCAGGATCCGTGGAACGGGCAGGCCGCGAGCGGCATCGG
The DNA here is from genome assembly GCA_016178725.1 of Candidatus Eiseniibacteriota bacterium. Taxonomy (GTDB): domain Bacteria; phylum Eisenbacteria; class RBG-16-71-46; order RBG-16-71-46; family RBG-16-71-46; genus WS-11. Next base: position 3,629 of record JACOSV010000023.1, on the reverse strand, counting down.
GTCGTACACGACCCCGAGTCCCGACGTCATCTTCGGCGCGAACACGGCCCGATTCGCGATGGCCGAGGCCGTGGCCAACGTGAATGCCTTCCCGGTGACGCCTGGAACCGAGTACCTGCTCTTCGACGTGGTGATCAACCACACGAAGACGGTGGGCACCGGATCGTGCGCGGGCTGCACCACGCCGGCGTGCCTGCTTTTCGCGAAAGCGAACATCTACGCCCTGAACGGTGGGCCGAGCGGACAGATCGTCGAAGTGCTCACGGCGCCGGCGCAGAGCAACTGCATCGACTGGCGGGGCGGGAGCGGGCTGTGCAACGCCGCCGTCCCGGCGAAGAACGCGACCTGGGGCGCGATCAAGAGTCTCTATCGCTGATGGGGCTTCGGCCGTCGCTGCAGCGGGCGATCACCTACGTTGCGTGGTTGCTCGCGCTCTCGGTGCCGCCGAATCTCATCCTGCTCCGCTACGCCGCGCGCACGTCGCACGGCGGCAGCCCGCGCGAAAAGATGGAGCGCTTCGCGCGCGACCGGCATCGTTACAACCTCGTCTTCGTCGGCGACAGCCGCACCTACACCGACTTCGATCCCGGGCAGCTCGATCCGCTGCTCGGCACGCGCTCGTTCAATCTCGCCCACTGGGCGCACTGGTTTCCGACGCAGTACGCGAGCTTCCGCGACCTGATCCCGCTGCTCGACTCGGGCACGGTCGTGGTGTGGTCGGTCGGCCATCAGAACTTCCGCCCCGTGGACGCGACGGTGAACGCCGCGTATCCGATCCCGGTCGTCGAGGTGCCGCGCTACCTCGGCTGGGGCTACGCGTTCCCGGCGATCGAGGACAACGTCGCGTCGTCGTTCCTCGATGGGCTTCCGGTCCACGCGAAGCGCGACCGCATCCACGCGTTCCTCGGCACGCTCACGCCGCAGCTGCGCGCGCGCGCGGCGGGCGGACCGGCGCCGGCGCTCGAGAATCAGGCGCCCTACGACTCGATCGCGCGCACGCTCGCCGCCGATCCCGCAGTCGAGCGCGTGCGCCCGTTCGTGGACGGCTCGCTCATCACGTCGGCCGAGGTGTTCAAGCTCCGCGGCAACTACACGCGCGTCGAGCTCGCGCCCGCGTACTTCCGCGGCAAGCAACGCGGGCTCGCCGAGACCAAGGCGCGCGAGCTGGCTGAGCCCGGCCGGCGCGACGAGCCGTTCGCGCCGGCGCCGGAGTACTGGAACACGTTCGCCGGCGCGCTCGATCTGTTCCAGCGCCATCACGTGCGGCTGGTCGTCAACGAGGTCGAGGAGGCGCCGTACAATTATGCGATCGGCGGCCATGACGGCGGCTACCGCGCGTTCATGCGCCGCGTCCGCGCCTACGTCGAGGGGCGCGGGATTCCATACACGCGCGTCGCGTGGGAGGCGTTCGCCGATTCGGAGTACTTCGACTTCAACCATCTCAACAGCCGCGGCATCGCCCACTTCACGCCGCTGATCGCGGCCCAGCTGCGGCCGTACGTCCGATGATCTTCACGAGCGACCTCTACGTCCTCTTCCTGATCGCGGCGTTCGCGCTCCACTGGCTGCTGCCCGAGCGCGCGCGCAAGCCGTTCCTGATCGCCGCGAGCTACGTCTTCTACGCGAGCTGGAGCTGGCGCTATCTGTTCCTGCTGCTCGGCGTGAGCCTGTTCAACTGGGCGTACGCGCGCTGGGCGGTGGCGCGCGTCCAGAAGAGCGGCGTGCTGCTGCTCGGCATCGCCGTCAACGTCGGCGTGCTCGCCTACTTCAAGTACGCGGGCTTCTTCCTCGACAACGTGCGGATCGTGGCGGGTGCGCTCGGGGTGCCGTGGGCGCTGCCGGTGCTGCACGTCACGCTGCCGCTCGGGATCTCGTTCTTCACGTTCCAGGGCGTCGCGTATCTCGTCGACGTGGCGTCCGGCGATCCGCCGCTGCCGCGGCTCATGGACTTCCTTCTCTTCAAGGGGTTCTGGCCGCAGCTGATCGCGGGGCCGATCGTGCGCATCTCGGAGATCCGCGATCAGATCGAGACGCGGCGGCGCGTGACGTCGGCCGATCTCGCCGCCGGCGCGCGCCGGATCCTGATCGGCTTCAACAAGAAGCTGGTGCTCGCCGATTCGCTCTCGGGCGCGGTCGAGAGCGTGTTCGCCGCCGGCGCGGCGCCGACCGGGCTCGACAGTCTGCTCGCGACCGTCGCGTTCGGGTTCCAGATCTACTTCGACTTCAGCGCCTACTCGGACATCGCGATCGGCTCGGCGCGGCTCTTCGGCTTCACGCTGCCCGAGAACTTCAACTGGCCGTACGTCGCCGCGTCGCCGCAGGAGTTCTGGAACCGCTGGCACATGACGCTCTCGCGCTGGATCCGCGACTACGTGTTCACGCCGATGAGCTTCGCGCTGCGCCGTCGGCCGCGGCTCGAAGATCTCGCGCTGCTCGGGGCGATGACGATCTGCGGCCTCTGGCACGGCGCGAACTGGACGTTCGTGCTCTGGGGCGTGTGGCACGGCGTCCTGCTGGTCGCGAACCGCACGTTCATGAAGCGCTGGTGGACGCCAGGCGCCGACGCGGGTCCCGCGCGCCGCGCCGCGCAGGTCGGCTCGACGTTCGTGCTCGTGAGCGTCGGCTGGGTGTTGTTCCGCGCGCGCAGCGTGCGGCAGGCGGCGGCGATGCTCGGCTCGATCGCGACGCTGCGCGGCGGATTCCACCTCGCGGCGCTGGCGCCGACGTCGGCGCTGCTGATCGTCGCGGTCGTCGCGGGTTTCGCGCTCGCGGCGGCGCTGCGCGGCCGGATCGCCGCCGCCGCCGCGCGGCTCGCGCGGGCGCCCGCGTGGCTCCCGATGCGGCCGCTCGCCGACGTGATGCTGATCCATCACGCGAACGTCTTCGGCGGCAGCATCAAGCCGTTCGTGTATTTCCAATTCTAGACGGGATTACGTCAAGTGCATCGATACCGCTCGAGGCAAGGGCTCAGCCCCGGTCGCGCGCTCCGGCCCGGACCACGTCGTCGTGGATCGCCGCCAGCCAGCGGAGCTGGGCACGTGCCAGACCGATCGCGCCTCGCATCGCCAGGACGCTGAGGTGGGAACCCGCGTGACGGTAGCCCGCGAGATCCTGCTTCATGAGATCCAGCGTGCGCCGCAGTCCCGCCTCGGCGTCGCCGAGGAACCGCCTGCGCTCCGGGGCGGGCAGCGCGGCGAGGAAGTAGACCCGTGTTCGGATCGGGTCGTGCAGCGCCCCGACGTCCTGATCGCGGAACGGGGGAGAGATCCACGTGACCAAGCGGCGCCGGCCGGCCGGCGTGATCTCGTAGAGGCGCCGCCGCTGGCGCCGCAGGCGATCGCTCCGGGATCGGAGCAGGGCCGCACGCTCGAGGCGGGCGACCAGCGGGTAGATCGCCCCGGCGCTGCCGCTGAAGCGCGCGCTGCGCGAGGCGAAGAAATGCGAGCGGATCGCGTGCGGCGTGCATGGGCCGAACTTCCATACGACGCCCAGCACCACGCCTTCGAGCTCGCTCAGCGCATGGCCGTCCATCGTTCCTCCGCGGTCGGCCGCGCAGCCTACACCATCCCCGCACGGCGCGCGTTGCGCACTACTACGATTCGTAGTATCTGTTCCTCCTGCCCGGTGTC
>JACOSV010000032.1 GCA_016178725.1 Candidatus Eiseniibacteriota bacterium | reverse complement strand
GTTGTGGCGGCGCACCCGCGCCGGCGCACAGCGGGTCGCGCGCCGCGTGCGCGATCGGCGCGCGGCTGGAGGGACGGGCGCGTGACGACCGATCCGGCGCGCGCGGCCGCCGTGCCTGCCCCGCCCGCCGTGCCCGCGCCCGGTCCGGCCGGCGCGCGCGCGGCGTTCGAGCGCTTCCTGCGCTGGACCGTCGACGAGGAGTACGCGGCGCTTCCGGCGCGGCTCCCGGACGGCGAGCGCGAGGCGTTCGTCCGCTACTACCAGCGGCTGCCGCGCCCGGGCGATGCGCCGGCGATGCGCCCTTTCCTGCGCGGGCAGTGGCGCGGCGACGCGGGCTGGGTCGCGCGCTGGCTCGCGGCGCGGCGCGCGCCGCGCGTGCTCGACGCCGGCTCGGGATTCGGCACGTTCTCGATGCTCTACGCGAGTGTCGGCGCCGACGTCGTGGGCGTGGACCTGCGCCCCGACCGACTCGACGCCGCGGAGCGGCGGCTCGCGTTCCACCGCGAGCGCACGGGGATCGCGCTGCCGGTGCGCTACGAGCGCGGCGACCTCACGCGCGAATGGCCGGGCACGTTCGATCTCGTCTGGGTCTACAACGCGCTGTCGCACATCGACCCGCTCGACCCGTTCATCGCCGGCGTGCGCGATCACCTGCGCCCCGGGGGCGTGCTGGTGGTCGGCGACATCAACGGCGCGCACCCCGAGCATCTCGCGCGCCTCGCGACGCTGCGCGACGAGGTGCATCAGCAGTACGTCGCGCCGGACGGCACGCGCCACGCGTACGCGGTCGAGCGGCCGTTCCCGCCCGCCGAGCTGCGCGCGGTCGTCGAGCGCAACGGTCTCGCCGTCGAGCGCCACGAGCTCTACTGGCGCGGGATGGCGCAGGTACCCGATCCGCTGTACGCGCTGGCGATGGCGCCGCTGCAGCGCGCGTGGCGCCTCGGCGCGCGCTTCGCGCGGCGCCAGATGCTGGTCGCGGGCCTCGCGCGGAGCGCGGCGTCGTGAGCGCGCTGCGCGGGGAGTCGCGAGCCGCCGTGGCGTCCGCGGACGGCCGTGCGCCGGCGGCGCCCGCCGGCGCCTACCGCGTGGTCAAGCGCGGCTTCGATCTGATCGTGGCGGCGACGCTGCTCATCGTGCTTTCTCCCGTGCTGCTCGCTGCCGCGATCTCGATCCGTGCGACCTCGCCCGGGCCCGCGCTCTTCCGCCAGCGCCGCATCGGCCGCCGGAGCGTGGAGTTCACGATCCTCAAGTTCCGCACGATGAAGATCGGGACGCCCGATCTCGCCTCGCACCTCGTCGGCCCGGGCTCGGGGCGCGTCACGGGGCTCGGCTACTGGCTGCGGCGCACCAGCGTCGACGAGCTGCCGCAGCTGTGGAACATCCTGCGCGGCGAGATGACGCTGGTGGGGCCGCGGCCCGCGCTCTACAACCAGGACGACCTGATCGTGATGCGGCGCGCCGCGGGCGTGGACGCGCTCGCACCCGGCGTCACCGGCTGGGCACAGATCCACGGCCGCGACGAGATCCCGATGACCGAGAAGGTGGCGCGCGACCGCTGGTACCTCGAGCACTGCTCGTTCGCGACCGACCTGTGGATCCTGATGCGCACCGCCGTCACGCTGTTCTCGTCGCGGGGCGTGTATTGAGCCGCGCCGTCCCGCTCGCCGCCGCGGCGGATCGCGGCGGCGCCGCGCTACGCCGGATCGCGGCGCTCGCGGTGGTCGCGATCCTGCTCGTCGCGGTCTATCACCGCGCCGCGGCGACGCTGTGGAACGTGTGGACCACCAACGACGACTACTCGCACGGGCCGCTCGTGCCGCTGGTCGCCACGGCGATGGCGTGGACGTCGCGCGCGCGGCTCGCGGGCCTCCCGTCGCGGACCGACGCGCGCGGGCTCGCGCTCGTCGCGCTCGCGTGCGCGCTGCAGATCGTCGGGATGCGCGCGGACGTGTTCGCGCTCCAGGGCTACTCGCTGGTCGTGATGGCGTCGGGCCTGGTGTGGACGTTCCTCGGGGCCGCGTGGCTCCGCGCGCTGGCGTTCCCGCTCGGCTACCTCGTCTTCATGCTGCCGTTCCCGCCGATCGTGATGAACGGGCTCGCCTACGCGCTCAAGGAGATCACGGTGCGGATCTCGACGCGGGCCGCCGAGGCGCTCGGCGTCCAGCTGCAGCAGAGCGGCATGACGCTCTACCTCGCGAGCGGCGTGCTGCGCGTCGAGAACCCGTGCAGCGGGCTGCGTTCGCTGCTCGCGCTGCTCGCCACCGCGACGGCGTTCGCGCGCTTCCAGCCCGGGGCGCTCTGGCGCCGCGCCGCGCTGCTCGCGGCCGGGATCCCGATCGCGGTCCTCTGCAACGCCGTGCGGCTCACGCTGCTGATCCTGATCGGCCACTACGCCGGCGTCGCGAAGGCGACGGGTTGGGTGCACGACGCCTCGGGCTACGTCCTGTTCGCGGCGGCGCTCGCCGCGCTGTTCGCGATGCGCCGGCTGCTCACGCCGCGCGGCGGCGCGGGCGCCGTGGGGGAGGGGGCGTGAGGGTCTGGCTCACGACCGTCGCGGCGCTGCTCGCGACCGCGCTCTACGTGCAGCTCCATCCGCCGCTCGACCTCGCGGTCGGGCGCGGCGCGCTCGCCCGCTGCCCGGCCGCGTTCGGTGCGTGGAACGGCACCGACCTCTCGTTCGAGAACGCGGTGGTCGAGCAGCTCGCGGCCGACGATCTGCTCATCCGCCGCTACCGCCGCGGCGACGACCTCGTGTGGCTGTGCGTGGTCTACCACCAGAATCGCCGCCTCGGCGCCCACGACCCGCGCGTGTGCTACGAGTCGCAGGGCTACCTCGTCGATCCCGCGACGCGCGTCACGCTGGACGCGGGCACGGAGCGCCTGACCGCCAACCGCTTCATCGTCCAGCGCCGCGACGACCGCCGCGTCGTCTACTACTGGTACGTGACCGACGGCATGAACACGCCGGACGCCGACGCGTTCCGCGCGCGGATGGCGCTGCACGGCGCGCTTGCCAACCGCTCGTGGGGCGCGTTCGTGCGTGTCGAGGCCGCGGTGCGCGGCCGCGACGATGACCCGGCCCAGCGCGCGGCGCGCGACTTCGCCGCGCGGCTCGTGCCCGCGCTGCGCGCGGTGCTCGCGCCGGCGGCGGGCGGTCACGTCGAGGCCCCGATGGCGGGAGGCCGGCCGTGAATCCCATCGAGCAGATCGCGCTCGCGTGGCAGTGCCTCAAGCACGCCGCGGCGCAGCTGCTGCGCCCGTCGCTGTGGGCGCCGTGGCTCGTGCTCGGCGCCGTGGAGGTGGCGGTCGTGCTGGCGCTCGCCGGGTTTGCGCACCCGGCGCTCTCGCCGATCGTCGTGCCGTTTCTGCTCCGTGCGGGCGGCGAGGCCGCGCTCCACTACCCGACGGTCTTCCGCATGCTGCCGGCGCTCTTCGCCCGGGCCGACCTCGTGATCGGCGCGCTCCTCGGATCGATCGTGACCGGCGTCTCGACCGCGCTGTTCGCGGTGCGCTACGCGGCGGTCCCGGCGCCGCGCGATCTCCTGCACCGCGCGCTCGCGCGGGCGCCGGCGCTCGTGATCGTGAGCCTGCCCGTGGCACTCGCGACCCTCGTGCTCACGGCCGGCCTCGCGCGCTGGGCGGGCGACGACGCGACGCCCATCGTGCGCGCCGCGGGCGGCATCGCGGCGCTCGGGATCGCGCTCGTCGTTCAGGCGTGGTTCGTGTTCGGCGTTCCCTACATCGTGCTCGCGGGCCGCGGCTGGCTCGCGGCGCTCGCCGGTCTGCCGCGCGCCGCGGGGCGCGCGATGGTCGGCGCGCTGTTCCTCTCGATCGTCGCGGTCGTGCCGAGCCTGCCGTTCCAGCAGCTGGCGCGCATGAGCGACACGATCGTGAGCCGCGGCCGCCCCGAGATGATGACGTGGGTGACGCTCGCCGGGATCGCCGCGTCGCTGCTCGGCGCGTTCCTGCTCACCGGTGGCGCGACGCTGCTCTTCCAGACCGCGGTCGCCGAGCCCGACGACGACGCGGAGGAGACGGCGTGAGCCCGATGCGCTCCGCCATGATCGCCGCGATCGGGATCGGCGCGCTCGCGACGCTTGCCGGTTGCGGCGACCTGGACCTCTGGGCGCGCTACCGCGCCGAGCGCGGATTCTGGCAGGCGCGCCGCCGCCTGCGGGCGATCGAAATCGAGCCGCGGCTCGCCGCGGCCGGCGACTACGCGCGCGCCGCCGCCGCGTTCCGTGCCGTCGCCGACGCGTACCCCGCGGCGGTGTGGACCGATCCGGCGCACCTCGCGCGCCCGGTCGCGCGCGACGTGGCGCTGCTCTCGGGGCGCGCGGCGGTCGCCGCGGCGCGCGTGCGCGAATCGCACGGCGAGACCGCGGCCGCGCTCGCCGGCTACCGCGACGCCGAGACGGCGTTCGCCGCCGTGCCCGAGGTGGTGCTCGACGCGCGGCTCGCGCGGGCGGCGGCGCTCGACCGCGCGGGCCGCGGCGACGAGGCGACGGTGGTGCGGATCGCGATCGCGCGCGAGGGCGCGATCGTGGACGCCGACGGCACGCCGAACGCCGACGTGCTCGCGGCGCCGCTCCGCGTCGCGCGCAACTTCGCGGCGCGTGGGCTCACGGCCGCCGCCGACTCGACGCTGCGGGCGACCGAGGCGCACGATCTCCAGTCGCTCGCGGCGCTCCACGGCGCCGCGGCGGTGGCGGTCTGGGAGCGGCTCGCCGGCGTCCGCACCGCCGGGCATCGCACCGGGGCGGCGATCGCGGCGCTGCGCGGCGCAGTGGGGGCACTCGCCCCGGAGGACGGCCGCGCGCGCGCCGACCTCGTCCTGCGCATGGCCGACTGCGGCGTCTCCGGCGGACTCCCCGACTCGGCGCTCGCCTACGCGCGCTGGGCCGAGTCGGCGTTCGACCGCCGGACGCGCGCGGCGGCGATGGTGCTCGAGGCGCGCGCGTTCGAGACCCTCGACCGGCCCGACTCGGCGCTGGCCGCCTGGGCGCGGCTGCTCGATGACTTCCCGGCGGTGGTGGGCGTGAGCTCCAACGCGCGCTTCCGTCGCGGCCGGCTCTACGAGGACCTGGGTCGGTGGGAGCAGGCGCGCGGAGAATACCGCACCCTGATCGCCAGCGATCCCACGCACCCGCTCGCGTTCACCGGGCTCCAGCGCATCGTCGCCTGGCACGTGCGTCACGGCGAGCAGGCGCTGGCCCGGATCGAGGGGCAGCGCGGCATCGAGAGCCTCGACCAGTTGATCGCCACGCACCGCGACGAGGACGTGCAGCATCGCGCCCGCACCGCGCGCGCCGAGGTGCTGATGACGATGGAGGACTGGCCCGCGGCGTGCCTGTCCCTCGGCGACCTCTGGAACCGGTATGGTGACGGCGGCGCGGGGCTGCGCGCGGCCGAGGTCGCCGAGTCGCGGCTCCACGACACCGAGCGCGCGCGGCGGCTGTACCGCGATATCGCCGACCGCGCCGATGATGCCGAGCGGCGGAGCGCGCGCGACGCGCTCGCGCGGCTCGAAGGCGCACACGGACCCTAGGCCCTATGACGACGTTCGAACTCTCGCTGCAGATCGCCGCCCTCACCGCCAGCGCCATGCTGCTCGGCGCGATCGGCCTGTTCGGGGCGCTGCGCCGCGGCCACTGGCTGGTGACGCTGCTGTTCTCGTCGGCGTTCCTGTCGATGGCCGCGTTCCAGGCGGCGGCGCTGGCGACACTGCACGCGACGACGCCACAGTCGGCGGCGGAGTGGGCCGCCTACATGGCGTGGGTGTCGGCGCTCACCTCGTGGCTGTGGCTGGCGTTGAGCCTGGTGCTCGCGCGATCGCATCCGTTCCAGAACCTGCGCGACGCCACGACCTACCTGACGCTGGCGCTCGGGATCTGCATCACGCTCTCGGTGGTGGCGCGCACGCCCTACGTCGTGCGCGGCGTCCAGGGCTCGGGCGAGAACGCGGTGATCGTGCTCGGGGCGATGGGCAAGATCTATCTCATGTACCTGGTCGTGGTGATGGTCGCCGTGCTCATGAACCTCGAGAGCATGGTGCGCAGCGCCGGCGCCAGCGCGCAGCGCCGGCTGCGTCCGATGTTCATCGCCTTCGTGGTCGCGATCCTCACCGACCTGCTCATCGTCTCGGGCGGCCTGCTGTTCAGCGGCCTGCGCGTCGCGTGGCTCGCGGCCGGCGCGGTGCCCTTGTTCGGCGCCGGCGTGGTGGCGTCGCTCGCGCTCGCCCGCCAGCGGCTCTCGGACATGAACGTCCCGGTTGCCCGCCCGGTCGTCTACTACTCCTCGGTCTCGCTGACGCTCGCCGGCCTCTTCCTGCTCACGATGGCCGTGCTCTCCAAGCTGCTGCCGGTGCTGACGCCCGAGTGGAAGCGGCTCGCGAGCGTCGGCTTCTACATCATCGCGGGCGGCGGCGGGCTGGTGCTGACGATGAGCCCGCGCGCCAACCGCGCGGTGAAGCGCTTCGTCGACCGCAACTTCTACGCGAACAGCTACGACTACCGTCGCGAGTGGGAGCGCGTCAGCCGCGGCATCATCCCGACCGCGCGCCCCGAGGACATCTGCCGCCAGATCGACACGCTGCTGCGCGCGGTGTTCGACGCCGAACGCGTCGTGGTGCACCTGCGCGACGAGCGCAGCGGCGCGTACCGCCGCGTCCATCCGCCCGCTGCCTAGGCGGCCGCCACCGCGGCGCCCGCCGCCGCGGCCCCGCAGGCGTCCGGGCCGCTCGCCGCCGACAACCTGCTCATCCGCCACCTGCACGCGCTGCGCACGCCGCTCGTCTTCCGCGACATCGCCCAGGACCTCGACCTGATCCCGGTCGTGGTCGAGAACCGCGCGCTGATCCTCGCGCTCGGCGCGGCGGTGGCGGCGCCGCTCCACGTCGGCGACGACCTGATCGGCGTGCTGTGGCTCTCGGGCAAGCGCGGCGACGAGGACTACTCGTTCGAGGACGTCGAGTTCCTGGGCGCGATGTCGCGGCAGCTCGCCGCCGCGTTGTGGTTCGCGCGCGTCGCCGACCAGCTCGCCGAGACGCGCCAGCTCGAGTCGCTCAACCGCCTCTCGACCTTCGTGCTCCACGACATCAAGAACCAGGTCTCGGGGCTCTCGCTGGTGGTCGAGAACGCGCGGCGCCATCTGGCCGACCCCGAGTTCCAGCGCGACGCGATGAAGGTGGTGGAGCGCACCGTTCAGAATCTCAAGGAGCTCATGGCGCACGTCTCGGGCGTGGGCCGCCCGCCCGTGATCCAGGTCGGTCCGTGCCGCGTGCGCGACGTGCTCGACGACGCGGTCGCGGCGGCCGGGCTCGCCGCCACGTCCCCGCCGGTGCGGCTCGCCGTGGACTACCGCGGCGACGACACCGTGGTCGTGGACCGCGGCCAGCTGGTGCGCGTGCTCACCAACCTGCTCACCAACGCCCGCGAGGCGCTGGGCGGCCGCGGCGAGATCGCGCTGGGCGCGCGCGTCGAGCGCGACGGCGCGGCGGCGCCCGGCTGGCTCACGCTGGCCGTCCGCGACACCGGACCGGGCATGAGCCCCGAGTTCGTGCGCGACTCGCTGTTTCGCGCGTTCGCCACCACCAAGCCGTCCGGGCTCGGCGTCGGCTTGATGCAATGCCGGGGCATCGTCGAAGCTCATGGCGGCAGCATCTCGGTCGAGAGCCGCCTCGGTCGCGGCACCACGTTCGAAGTCCGCGTCCCGATCGAGGCGGCGCGGGCCGCCGCCGTCACGGGTGAAGGGGAGCGCCGATGAGCCGCGAGAAGATCCTGATCGTCGACGACGAGGAATCGATCCGCAGCCAGCTCAAGTGGGGTCTGGCCGACGAGTACGAGGTGATCACCGCCGCGACCGCCGAGGAGGCGCGCCGCATGCTGAGCGAGGAGCGGCCGCGCGTCGTGACGCTCGACATCACGTTGAGCCGCGCGGGCGGCGACGAAGAGGGCATGGTGCTGCTCGACGAGATCGTCGACCTCTACCCGCTGACCCGCGTCGTGATGGTGACCGGCAACGAGAGCCGCGAGAACGCGCTCGATTCGATCCGCCGCGGCGCCGTCGACTGGTACCCGAAACCGATCCAGCTCGAGGAGCTGAAGGGCATCCTGCGCCGCGCCTTCCACGTGCAGCAGATCGAGGAGGAGCAGGCGGCGGGCATGCCGCCCGGGCGCAAGCGCTACCACCGGCTGATCGGCGACTCCGAGGCGATGCAGAAAGTGTTCTCGCTCGTGCAGCGCGTGGCGCCGACCGACGCGACCGTGCTGGTGCTGGGGGAGAACGGCACCGGCAAGGAGCTGGTCGCGCACGCGATCCACAGCGCCAGCCGCCGCCGCGAGGGTCCGTTCGTGCCGATCAACTGCGGCGCGATCCCCGAGGCGCTGCTCGAGAGCGAGCTTTTCGGCCACGAGCGCGGCGCGTCCACCGACGCCTACCGCCCGCGCGAGGGCAAGTTCGAGATCGCCAACGGCGGCACCATCTTCCTCGACGAGATCGCCGAGCTGCCGGTGCATCTGCAAGTGAAGCTGCTGCGCTTCCTCCAGGACCACATCATCGAGCGCGTCGGCGGCCGCGACCCGATCAAGGTCGACGTGCGCGTCGTCGCCGCGACCAACCGCGACCTCAAGGCGGCGATCGCCGGCGGCACGTTCCGCGAGGACCTCTTCTACCGCTTGAGCGTGGTCTCGATCCAGATGCCGCCGCTGCGCGGGCGCGGCGACGACTCGCGCATCCTCGCCGAGTACTTTCTCGAGTTCTACGCGCGCCATCACAAGCGGCGGCTCAAGGGCTTCACGCAGTCGGCGCTGCGCGCGATCCAGGCGCATCCGTGGCCGGGCAACGTGCGCGAGCTCGAAAACCGCGTGCAGCGCGGCGTCATCCTGGCGCGCGACGCGTACCTGCGTCCCGAGGATCTCGAGCTCGGCGAGGTGCGCGCCGAGGGCGTCCGCACGCTGCAGGCCGCGCGCGACGACGCCGAGAAGCGCCTGCTGATCGAGGCGCTCACGCGCAACGCCGGCAACATCACGCGCGCGGCGCGCGACATCGACGTGAGCCGCCCGACGCTGCACGATCTGCTGCGCAAGCACGGGATCGAGGCCGACCGCTACCGCCGCGCCGGCGCCGCGCCGGACGACGACGATGCGGGAGATGACGGTGACGCCGCGCCGGGCGATGAGGCTTGACCGCATGACCCGCAGCCGATAGCGTGCGCCGCCGACCGCTCCCGCACCTTCCCGTTCGACCGCGAGGATCCTCTATGACCGTGCGCACGGCGCTGGTCGCATCCCTGATGGCGGTCGCGATCGCCGCTCCGGCCTGGGCCCAGGTCCCGGCCCGCTCCATGCCCGGCACGACCGGATCGCTGACGATCATGTCGCGGCCTTCCGGCGCGTCCTTCCGGCTGATCGGCGACCAGTCGGTGGTCGGCCGCACGCCGATGACGCTCGATCGCGGCCTCGCCGGGCGCTACCGCGTGTGGGGCGAGGACATCGGCTATGAGCGCTGGAAGCGCGCGATCGCGCTCGACGGCGTCACGGCCGACACGGTGTGGATGACGCTCAAGACGAAGAGCGGCCTGATGGCCGGCCTGCGCTCGTTCATCATTCCCGGCTGGGGGCAGTTCTACGACGACCATCCCGGGCGGGGCACCGTCTTCATGCTCGCCGGGCTCGCCACCGGCGCCGGCGCCGTGTACGCGCAGAGCGTCTACCGGAACCGCGTCGACGACTTTCAGGCGGCCGACGCCGCGTACCAGGCGGCGACGACGCCCGCGGAGATTGCGAGCACGTTCGCCGCGCGCACGGCCGCATCGCGTCGCGCGCAGGACGCGTACGATGCGCGGCGCTGGGTGGCCATCGGCGGCGCGGCGCTGTGGGGCCTTTCGTGGCTCGAGGCGGCGATCTCCGTGCCGCACCCGGTCGGTCCGATCCTGCTCGGCGGCGCGACGGGATTCGTCCCGGCCCCGAGTGCCACCGGCGACGGGGTCACGGTCACCGTCGCCCAGATGAGGTTCTGACGTGCGGCGATCGCGGCTGGCGCCCCGCGCCCCGCGCATCCGTCCCTGATCGATGCGCGTCCGCCGTTCGCGCCGGGCAGCGAAAACGCCCGGCCGGGTGGTCCCGACCGGGCGCCGCAAGAGATTAAGGGGGACTTCGTTCGCAGAATCGCGGGCCGCACGCGAGTTTCGTTGAACTAGCCCCCCAATACGGATCTATGGATGCCGGGGGCATGAAGCAGGATCCAACTTTTTTCGCCGCGATCGCATGACGATCGTCCGCGCCATCGCAAGACCGCCGAGTCCATTCGATTGAACATCTCCTTGACAGCCGAAAACCCCGGGGCGGGTTTCCGATCCGTGACCGGGTCGCCGCTCCGTCGCCCGGACGTCATGCCCCCGACGGCCGCGCGGGCGGGGGCGCGATGAGCCAGGGCTATTTCCTCGCCATCGCCGGGAACATCGGCGTCGGGAAGACCGAACTGACCAACCGCCTGAGCGGCGAGCTCGGCTGGCTGGCCTACTACGAGCCGGTCATCCACAACCCGTATCTCGATGTCTTCTACGCCGACATGTCGCGCTGGAGCTTCCACCTGCAGATCTACTTCCTGAGCGAGCGCTTCAAGGCGCAGGTGCAGATCGGCGGGAGCCCGTTGCCCTTCATTCAGGACCGCACCATCTACGAGGACGCCGAGATCTTCGCCCGCACGCTCTTCGAGCAGGGCTCGATGACCGAGGTGGACTACCGGAACTACACGTCGCTGTTCGGGATCATGGTCGGCTTCCTGCGCAAGCCCGACCTCATCATCTATCTCAAGGCGTCGCCCGGGAGCCTGATGAGCCGCATCGCGCGACGCGGCCGCGAGAGCGAGAAGGGCATCTCGCTCGAATACATCACGCGGCTCAACGACGCCTACGACGACTGGATGCGGCGCGCGCGCCTCGCGGGCGAGGTGCTCGAGATCGACACCGACCGCGTGCCGCTCCAGGGCGAGACCGACGCGTTCCGCGATCTCGTCGCGGACCTCAAGCGGCGCTACCCGCGCCAGGCCGAGCTCAAGCTCGGCAGCTAGCTCCGCGCCGTCTCGAGCACCGCGCGGCAGCGGGCGCAGAGCCCGGCCCTGGGGCCGTCCGCCGCGACGTCGGCGCGGTGCGTCCAGCAGCGCTCGCAGCGCGCGAGCGCCGTGCGCGCGACCTGGACCTCGGGCTCGCGCCCGTCGGCGCCCGTGGCGAGCGTCACGCGCGCGACCAGCAGGAAGCCCGGCAGCTCGTCGCGGTAGGGCTCGAGCCGCGCGAGCCATGCCGCGGGCGCGGTGATCGTCACCTCGGCTTCGGCCGTGGTCGCGAACTCCTTCGCCGCGCGCTTCGGCTCGATCGCCGCGTTCACGCGGTCGCGCACGTCGTGGAGGAACGCCCACGCCTCCTCGGCGCCCGCCTCGACCGGTGTTTCGGCCCACTCGGCGAGATGGACGCTCTCGGCTTCGGCGAGCAGGCCGGGATGGTGCTGCCACACCTCCTCGGCGGTGAAGGCGAGGAGCGGCGAGGCGGCGACGGTGAGATCGCGCAGCGCGCGCCACAGCACGGTCTGGGCCGAACGCCGCGCGGGGTCGCCGGGCGCGAGCGTGTAGAGGCGGTCCTTGGCGACGTCGAGGAATACCGCCGAGAGATCCACGGTGCACAGGTCGAGCAGGCCGTCGGCGACGCGGTGGAAGAGGAACCGGGCGCTGTCTTCACGCAGCCGCGCGACACGCGCCGCGAGGTGGCCCGCGAACACGCGGTCCACGCGCGTGAGCCGCCCGGGCGCGAGCGCGTCCGCGGGGCCGAAGTCGGCGAGGTTCCCGAGCAGGAAGCGGAACGTGTTCCGGACCTTGCGGTACGCGTCCGCGACGCGCGCGAGGGTCTCGTCGCCGACGCGCACGTCCGTGCGCCAGTCGGTCGAGAGCGCCCACCAGCGCACGATCTCGGCGCCGTAGCGTTCGATCACCTTCTCGGGCGCCATGACGTTGCCGAGCGACTTGTGCATGGCGCGGCCCTCGGCGTCGAGCACCCAGCCGTGCGTGAGCACGTCGGTGAACGGAGCCCGGCCGTCGACGCCGACGCCGATCATCAGCGAGGAGTTGAACCATCCGCGGTGCTGGTCGGGACCCTCGAAATAGACGATGCGTCCCGGCGCCCCGCCGGCGGCGGGGCGCCACGCGCGCGTCCACGCCGCGGCGAATCCCGGGTGCGTGACCTGCGCCGCGCGCCACGTCGAACCCGCGTCGAACCACACGTCGAGGATGTCGGTCTCCTTGCGGAACGGTCCCGCCGCGTGGCAGGCCGGGCAGCGCAACCCGGCGCGGAGGAAGCGCTCGACCGGGAGCTCGTACCAGGCGTCCGAGCCGTGCTCGCGCGTCAGCGCCGCGGCCTGACGCATGACGCCGGGATCGAGCGTCGCCTCGCCGCACGATTCACAGTAGACGGCCGGGATGCCGACGCCCCACGAGCGCTGGCGCGAGAGACACCAGTCGGGGCGGAGGCGCACCGCGTCGCGGATGCGGTTCTGCGAGCTCGGCGGCTCCCAGCGCACGTCGCGCTCGATCGCCGCGAGCGCCTTCGTGCGGTGGCCGTCGTGGTCGATGATCATGAACCACTGCTTCGTGGCGCGGAAGATCACCGGCTGCCGGCAACGCCAGCAGTGCGGATACGCGTGGGTGAGCGTGCCCGAGGCAAATAGCCGGCCCTGCTCGCGCAGCCGCGCGACGATCCGCTGGTTGAGCTCGGGATCGATCACGCGCTCACCGACGAACGGCTCGGCGCCCGCGGTGAAGCGGCCGGCCTCGTCCACGGGGCAGGCGACCTCGAGCCCGGCGCGCTGGCCGACGACGAAGTCCTCCTTGCCGTGGCCGGGTGCCGTGTGCACGAGCCCGGTGCCGTCCTCCATGCTGACGAACGGGGTGCCGTCCACGATCGGCGCGTCGTTGCCCCACGGCGCCTCGCACACGACGCCAATCAGCTCGCGGCCCTTCCAGCGCCGGCCGATCCGCGCCTCGCCCGCGCGCGCCGCTTCGCGCACGGCCTCGGCGCGCGCCGCGGCGACGATCAGGCGCCGGGTGCCCGCGTCGGCGGGCGTGCCGATCGCGGCCTCGACGTACTCGGCGTCGGGGTCCACCATCAGCCCGCGGTTCGCGGGCAGCGTCCACGGCGTCGTCGTCCACGCCAGCGCGTGCAGCGACGCCACGTCGCCGAGCACCCCGTTCGGATCGCGCCGGATCGGGAACAGCACGTGGACCGAGGGCGAGGGATCGTCCTGATACTCGATCTCGGCCTCGGCGAGCGCGGTGCGGTCGGTGGTGCACCAGTGGATCGAGCGCAGGCCGCGCTGCACGTACCCCTTGGCCGCGAGCGCCGCGAACGTCTCCAGGATCTCGGCCTCGAAGCGCGTGTCCATCGTGAGGTAGGGGTGATCCCACTCGCCCCAGCCGCCGAGGCGTTCGAACTCGGCGCGCTGGATCCCGACCCACTCCGTCGCGTACGCCCGGCAGCGCTTGCGCAGGGCGACGCGATCGGCGGTGACGCCTTCCTCGCGCAGCGCTCGGCTGACGTTGATCTCGATCGGCATGCCGTGGTTGTCCCAGCCGGGGAGGTACGGCGAATCGAACCCGAGGATCGAGGCGGTGCGGACCACGGCGTCCTTCCACACTTTGTTCGAGGCGGTGCCCATGTGGAGGTGCCCGTTCGAATAGGGCGGGCCGTCGTGGAGCATCAGCACCGGCCGGTCGCGCCGCGCCGCGCGCAGCTTCGCGTAGAGGTCGCGCGCCTTCCACCAGGCGAGGCGCTCCGGTTCCCGGCGCGGCAGGTCGCCCTTCATCGGGAACTCGGTGCGCGGCAGGTTGAGCGTGTCGCGATATCCGGCCATCGTGCCTCCACGAAAAACGAAAACGCCCCGACGGATCTCTCCGTTGGGGCGACGAGGTCGCGGTACCACCCAACTTCACGGCGCGCTCCGAATCGAGCATGAGCGCGAGCCCGGCGAGCGCCATCTCGTGAGCGCGGCTGTCTCTCCGGCTCGCGCCCGCTCTCGGGGGGCGTCCGTCCGAGCCTACTCCGGCGCGCCGGCGCCGGCGATGCCGGCGCGGCCGTTTGGGTCGGCGGCTCGGGGGTGATCTTCGGCGCGCGCGGTGGCGCCGGGCTCTCACCGTCCCCGGCTCGCTCGTGGCGCGCGCGCGCGTACTCGTCCCCGTCACAGCCTTGATTGCGAGCGCAGACCTTGGCACGGGCCGCGCTCGGCCGTCAAGCACGAAGCCCGCGCGCGGCGATGGAGCACCGGGCGCGGGCTTCTCGATCGGCGTCGGTCAGTAGTTCGCTTCGCGCCAGGAGAGCGTCACGAACTGACCGCCGTACTTGGCGATGCTCTGATCGATCGCGTCGGCGCTGTAGAGAATGGTGCAGCTGCCGTTCGCGATCTTGATGGTGGTCTTGCCCCTGACGATGATGCCGCCGAGGATCCAGCACGTGCCGTTGATCTTGAGGTCGCCCTCGACGTAGAGGAGGCCGCGGTAGTTGAAGTTGCCGTTGATCGATAGATCGCCGTCGACGTAGAGGAGTCCCTCGCCGTTGCCGCCCGTGTATGCGAACGCGCCGCTCTGGTCCTGGGTGACTCCGTTGTTGTCGAGGTAGAGGATCCCCTGCGGATTCGCAGGGGGCGCCGAGAGGGGCGATCCCACCCACGAGTAGAAATCCGCCTGGCCCATGCCCATGGCCTCCCACGGGCCGGCATAGAAGCCGGCCTGATTCGGCTGGTTCGGGACCGGTGAGCCGGTCTGGGCCGACGAGCCGCCGCTCGAGATGCCCCCCGTGCTCCACGCGCCCGGCAGGTCGCCGAACCCGAGCTCGTACGTGTCGCACGGCGGCCGGCCGCTGGTTCCCGTCGGCGTATCGATCGAATGGTTGTACCCGCACACGTTCGAGTTGCCCGAGAAATCAATGGCCACATTCGCAGCCAGCGCGGCCTTGACGTTCGCGTTGAACGGCTTCTGGATCACCTCGGCGACGACGCGGCGATAGGACGCGCCGTCTCGGCCGGTGCTGGTGACGACGTAGATCGGATAGCCGGTCGAGGTCTGGATCGCCGGGTTCTTGGCCGGGTCGTACTTGTAGATCAGCGTCTTGGCGTTGTTGGTCTTGTACTTGATCGTCAGCGCACTGTCGGTGCGCGACGCGCTCGTGTACCGGAGCCATTGTCCCGCCGGCTGCTTGGTCGCGAGCGCGGTCGAGTCGGTTCCGAGCACCGGCACGTTGCCCGGGACGCAGTTGAAGATCTGCACCACCTGCCGCGGATTCACGGGGCTGGCGGGGAAATCGCCGGCGCGGATGCGCGCCACCGCCTCGCCGATTCCGGCTTCGGCAGCGTTCATCGCCTGCTGTGAACGCATGTTGGTGCCGGCGATCTTGGTGTCGACGTTGACCGAAACCATGAGCGTCGCGGCGAGCAGCGAAATGACGAGCAGCACCAGCAGCGCCATCACCAGCGCGACGCCGCGCTGATCGCGCATGAGAGTGAGCGGTCGGGGCACGGTGGGGCTCCTCATCGGATGTAGACCACGAGCGCGCCGGTCGTGGCCGAGATCTTGACGCCGGCGGCCAGGTCCTTGAGGAACGGCGGGCTGGGGATCGCCGGCTGGAGGCCGTAGTTGAAGTTGGCGGTGGCCATCGCCGGCACCATGTTCACGACCGAGCCGGCCGACGGATCGGAGCCGTTGCTCGGAATCCTGCCCGTGTCGCAGAAGTAGACGCGCAGCCCGCCGACGTAGGTCGCGGCATCGGAGCGGAAGCCGACGGCGAGGTCGGTGTGATTCGTGCCGCCGAAGTCCGCGGCGACCAGCGACAGGACGATGCCCGGGGCGTTGACGTTGCGATCGAGATTGAACGACCAGACACCGGCGAGCGTCTTGTTGCCCCACTGCTCGAGACTGCCCGAGGTGAGGCCGGCCTGCGTGCCGACGATCACGTCCTGCTTGCCGTCCAGATCGATGTCCATGACCGCAAGCGACGTGACCGCATCGGAGGGCAGCGTGTACCCGCACTGGTAGAGGAATCGCGCGCCGTTCACCTTGCTGACGTACTTGAAGAAGAGCAGCTGTCCGCTGTACGTGCCGGTCCTGGTGCCGACCACGAGATCCTTCTTCCCGTCGCCGTCGAAGTCGGCGAGCGCCATGCAGGTCACCTCACCCAGCGTGTTCCCGGGGATGAGCCCCGCCGGCGGATAGATCTCCTGCCGCGAGAACGTGGGCGAGGCGGCATCGCTGTTCTGCCACACCTCGATCGTGCCCTGGTTCGCGGTCGGCGACCTGGTGCCGACGATCAGGTCGGGCATCGACCCGCCGGCACAGTCGTAGCTCAAGATCGACTGCACATCGCCCATGTCCGACGTCCGATAGGCCAGGTCGGCGTTGGCCGGCAGGTAGCCTTCGTTGCCGCTCGAGTTCTGCGTCAGCCAGACGAAGAAGTTGCCGCTGCCGGCGTTCTTGGTGCCGGTCGCGACGTCGGGTCGGTTCTTCCACGTCGCGGTGTTGTCGAGCGTGTCGGCCGCGATGCTCAACACCGACTGCTGCGCGGTGCGCGTGTAGTCGGGGGTCGAGTTGAACAGGGGCGACTTGTCGTACTGGTTGAACCACACCGAGAGCTGGTCGGTCCCGCTCGCGTCCGCGCCGAGGACCAGGTCGGCGTCGCCGCGGGCGTTCTCCGTGTGATTGCCGTTCCAGTCGTTCTCGATCACATCGGTGGCGGCGAGGCTCAACACGCGGCTCGCGGTCAGGTTGATGACCTGATAGCCGACCTCGCCGAAGTTGTTGTTGTTGATCACCTGGCCCGCGCTCAGGTAGAAGGGCCCGATCGTCGTCGTGGAGGTCGGGAAGTAGCCGGGCTTGACGATGGACATGATGTAGTACGGCGCCGCCGGCGACGCCACCACCGGCACGTCGAGCGAGAAGTTGCCGTTGGCGTCCGTGTACTGCCAGCCCTTGACCGTGATGCCGGCGTCGGGCGTCACGCCCACCCACACGCCCGAGATGCCGGCCTCGCCCGCGTTCATGATGCCGTCGCGGTTGCCGTCGACGAACACGGTGCCCTTGACCGTGCCCATCGCCGACTTGTTGAAGCCGAAGTTGAACGAGGCGGAGCCGCCGTTGGTCATGGTGCCGCTCGCCGGATTGGTCGTCGTGGCGACGAACGAGTCGGGGGCGGCGGCCGCGACGGTGTAGGCGCCGGTCGGTGCGAAGTTCGCGCAATTCCCGGTGCTGTTCGTGTACTCGACGTCGTTGCCCGGCGTCACCGTCACTTTCACGACCTGGAGGATCGAGTCGACGCCGGCGTTGTAGACGCCGTTGGCATTCACGTCCCAGAACGTGAACGAGTGGACGAAGCCGCCGGCGCGCGCGGTGTCGGCGAACGAGCGCGTGACCGAGGGAGGCACGGTGACGACGAAGCTGTCGGGGTTCGACCAGGTGCCGTAGCCCGCGGGCGGAATGTGGTGGAGCGTGTAGGTGCCGGCGGGAAGCCGGAACAGGTAGTAGCCGGTTGCGTCGGTGGGGGTGCTCAAACCGGTCGAGGTGCGCACGCTCGCGCCGCTCAAGCCGCTCTCGCCCGCGTCACGCGCGCCGCTCTTGTTGACGTCGTTGAAGACGTAGCCGTCCACCGTGTAGAGCGTCGATCCGAAGTTGGGCGTGTTGCGCATCGAGGTGACTTCGGTGGTCAGCACCGTCGACGGATACGTGCCCTTGCTGTCCGGCCGCGCGCTCGAGGCGGTCACCGCGATCGTGATGCGGTCGATGTTGGCGAGCTGCGACGCGGGCACCGGGCCGTTCGACCAGTCGTACGGGGTCGTGCTGCCCTGCATGTACACCTTGAACATGGGCACGACGCCGTTCTTCGCGGGCCGCTGCACCAGCGCCACGCGCTGCGTCGTGCCGCCGTTGTTGCCGGCCGCGCCGAAGGTCGAATCGCCGTACACCTGGCGCATGAGGACGTAGTCGCTCGGGTTCGCCGTGCGCTGGGCGTCGGTGCCGTTGGGCGCGGTCCAGTCGGTCGAGTCGACCTTGCCGTCATTGTTCGCGTCGAGCGTCCAGCGGACCACCTCGGCGCCGGTCAGATACTTCTTGGGCGGCGTCCACTGGGTGCCGTTGAGCGGGTAGGGCTTCGGATCTCCGACCGGGTTGTAGGCCGCCGGGTAGCCGGGGAGCAGGCCGGGCAGCGAGTCGGGGAACGGGGCGAGGTCGGCGTTGATCAGCACCTGGAGCGAATCGACGTAGGCGATCGGCGGCTGCGGGGACACCAGATACGTGAGGTCGGCGCGGTAGCCGGCGCTGCGCAGGTCGCGCGTCATCATGTCGAGCGCCACGCGCGCGGCCTGCGTCGACTCGACCCGGTTCGCAGTCGAGATCTTGCTGCGCTGCGCCGCGTAGATCACGGTCATCAGCACGACCATGACGACGGCGAGCACGGTGAGCGTGATCATCAGCTCGACCAGGGTGAAGCCGCGGCGGTCCATGCCGGGACGACCGGTGCTGCGACGGCTGGATGCAGTGTGCATGGACCTAGCGCCTCAAGTAGGTGGTGGCCTGGACCTGCCGCGCGCCGACGAAGGACCACGCCACGGTGACCGTGACCTTCTTCAGGTTGTCGAGCGGAACGCCCATGGTGGTGACGTTGTAGAAGCGATGCCAGGCGCCGCTGCTGCCGAGATTCTCGGTCGCGACGCCGGCCGGATGGCGGCCGTCGGTGAGCGAGGCGTCGCCCCATGGCAGCCGGGAGAGGTCCTCGATCTTCTCCTGCGTGTAGAAGCTCGCGGTGGTGGTCATGCGCGTCTGCAGCTGGCTGCGCGTTCCGGCCGGGAACAGACGGGCCATCGCGAGAATCCCGAGCGAGAGCACGACCAGTGCGATCATCAGCTCGACCAGCGAGGCGCCGCGTTCACGGGCGCGCGATGCGCGGAGTCGGCGGGTCATGGCGCTACTTGGCGAGCACCATGCCGGAGACGTTCACCGACACGGTGTCGCGGTTGCCGCGGCGGTCCTGGAGCACGACCGAGCCCGAGGTGTTGCAGGTGCCGTCGGAGTTCATGGTCGGCACGATCCCGACCGAGTAGTAGGTGATCCCGAGCGGCAGCTTGCCGAGCGGAACCACGAAGCCGCTGGGGTAGTGGATGTGGTAGTCGCAGTTCATGAAGTTGGCCGTGAAGTGGATCGGTTGCCCGCTGCCGGTCGCGATCGCCTTCTCGCGCGCCATGCGAAGCTGGGCCGCGATGTTCTGGGTCGCTCCCTTGAGCTGATAGCTGGCCGAGATGTTCTGGAACGCCGGGATCGCGAACGCGAACAGCAGGCCCATCACGACAAGCGTGATGGCCAGCTCGACCAGCGTGAATCCAGTTTGGACAGGCTTCATGGCGCAAGGCTCCCAAGGGAATAGCAGCGCATGTGCCACGCGCGGCCGTGCGGCCGTGCGGTGGCGCCTGTCAGGGGATCGGCCCGGCAGCGCATGGACTTGAGAGGTTTCGCGGTGGGTCGTCGCGCGCGCACGTCGTGCGCGCACGGCGCGACGCGCGGCGGCGATCGTGCAGAATGCGTCGCGGCGCAGGCGCGCGGCGGCCGCGTCACGCCTACTTTCGGACCGCCGCGATCAGGAACTGGGCGGTG
The DNA here is from genome assembly GCA_016178725.1 of Candidatus Eiseniibacteriota bacterium. Classification (GTDB taxonomy): domain Bacteria; phylum Eisenbacteria; class RBG-16-71-46; order RBG-16-71-46; family RBG-16-71-46; genus WS-11. The sequence goes on along the minus strand of JACOSV010000032.1, from coordinate 82,450 downwards.
CGATCCGCGACGCGGCGGAGTCCGGCGGCACGGCCTTCGGCGCCGCGATCCTCGGCGACTTCGGCGCGTGCGGCTTGCGCGGCGCCCGCGGCCTCGGCGGATCGCCGGCGATGTCGGCGAGCGCGAGGCAGATCGCGCCGACCGAGGGCTGTCCGCGGCGCTCGCGGAAGAGCGGCCCGGCGTCGCGGGCGGGCGAGTCGATGCCGAGCTCGTGCCGGCAATCGGCGCGCCGCCGCTCGCGGCCGATCGGGCTCGGCGGCAGGCGCAGGCCGCGCGCGCGTGCGCGCTCGAGGTCCCGTGCGAGCTCGCTCCATGCGAGCGGCTCGGTGGCCGACCCGTCGCCGCGCTCGGGCAGCAGCCGGTCGGTGACCAGCGCCACGCGCAGGCTCTCGGCGTCGGCGGCGCGCGGCGCGAACGCCCCGCGCGCCGCTCCCGCGAGCGCGTGCCACCACGCGGCGCGCGTGACGCCGCGGGCCGGCGCCGCGTCGCGGCCGACGAGCGCCGCGCACGCGGCCCATTCGACGTAGGGCTTCGCCGACGACGAATCGCCGCGGCACTCGGGCAGCCGCTCGCGCACGAACGCGACCGGGTCCGCGACCGGCGTGTTCTCCCAGCGCATCGCGGGATCGGCCGCGAGACGCACCTCGAAGTGGAGGTGCGGCGACGTCGCCCGGCCGGTCATGCCGACGCGGCCGATGCGCGCGCCAGCGGCGACGAACTGCCCCGCGTGCACCGCGACGGAAGCGGGCGCGAGGTGCGCATACACGCTGTAGACCAGCGCGCCGTCGGCGAGGCGGTGCGCGAGCACGACGTGGCTCCCGTAGCCGTGATGCCAGCCGCGACCGGCCACGGCGACCACCAATCCGTTGCCGGCCGCGCGCACCACGCCGCCGCTGCGTCCGTTCGCGAGATCGGCGCCGGCGTGGGCGCCGGCGCTGTCGTCGCGCGCCTGGACGCCGCGCATCACGCGGTACTCGGGCACGCCGCGCTGCGCGGCCATCGAATACGGATCGCCGACCGGGAACATCCAGCTGCCGCTGCCGCCCCAGCGCTCGTTGACGCCGGGTACCAGCGGCAACAGTCCGGCAATGAGGATCGAGGCGGCGAGGAACCTCAAACGGAGCCTAGCGCAGGACCACGAGCCGGGTCGCGGGCGCGGCGTCGTTTCGGACCCGCGCGAAGTAGACGCCGCTCCTCCACGCCGCGGTGACCGAGCCCGGCAGCTGGGCCTCGCTGCCGCGGGCGCCCGCGACGAGCGGCACGGCGGCGATCCGGCGTCCGCTCACGTCGTAGAACTCGATCGCGTCGCGTCCGGGCACAGGGCCCGGGGGCCAGCGCAGCGCGAGCGCCGTCCCGGCGCGCAGCGGATTGGGCCCGAGCTCGAGGACCGGCGGCCCCGTGCGCGGCACATCGTGCACGGCGACCGCGTTCGTCGGCTCCGTGCGGCGGTTCTCGGCGAGCGAGGTGCGCCCACCCGGGAATCCGTAGGAGAGGATCGAGACGTCGGTCGGGCCCTGCGGCAGCAGCGTGGGCCGGATCCACGGACCGTCGCTCACGCGCGTGACCTCGGTGGCGCCGAAGTCCCAGCCGCGTCCGGTCACGTAGTGCTTGTAGCGCACCTGCTGCACGCCGGCGTTGTTGTTGGTGAACGCGAGGTGGAGGTTGCCGAGCGGATCGGCGCGCACCATGGGATTCTGGATCGCGTCGCTGCGCGAGACGATCGTCGTGTCGAACGGCACCGGAATCCGGCCGTCGGGCGTGCGGCGCTGATAGTGGATCTGGTTGACGCTGGCGCCGCTCACCTGGAAGACGACGTGCAGGTTCCCGGCGGGGTCGACGAGCGCGTCCACCGCCGGCTCGGGGTCGCTGTTCTTCGCGATCAGGTTGCGCTTGCTCATGCCGCTGTCGGGCAGGTAGCGCGCGAACCAGATCGTCGCGGGGTCCACGGCGCGATCGGGCCACAATACGTACGAGCCGCCGTCGGGTCCGACGGCCACCACCGGCGCGTCGGGATACGCGGTGGGATCGGTGACCGTGATCGGCGTGCCGAAGGGCGAGAAGTAGCCGAAGCTCATGAAGAGAACCTGCGGCGTCGCGCCGGCGGTGTAGAGCCACGCGAGGTGGACGCGCCCCGAGGGATCCACGCCGATGCTCGGCGAGCGCGAGTCGCCGACGAGGCTCGTGATCCGGCGCTCGGCCGTCCACGCACCGCCGAGCCGCGAGCGGTAGTAGATCTGGCTCGCGCCGAGGCGCGAATCCGCCCAGGCCACGACCACGTCGTTGCCGCCGGGCAGGGTCGCGATCGTCGGCTCGGTCGCGGACCCGGCGCTGCTCGAAACCTGGAGCGGTGTCCCCCACGCCCCGTAACGCGGCCGCGAGCGCAGCATGATCTGAGCGCGGCCGGCCACCATCTCGCTCGTGACCGTGACCGGCGAGCCGTCGGCGAGCTGCACCGCGCGGTTGGCGGGGCTCGAGGGCAGCGGCCCGTCGAATCCACCCGGCGAAGCGATCAGCTGCGGTTGCCAGCCCTGGGCGCGCACCTGCACCCGATAGTGCGCGGTCGTTCCGGAGAACGCGATCTGGTGCAGCGCCGTCTGCGTCACTGCGTCGCGGAACGTGCGCGTGCTGGGATCGGTGTCATCGTCGATGTCGGTGCGTCCGTAGGAGCCGGGGAACGGATCGTGGACGTCGCCGCGATTGCGCCCGGCGACCATGTCGTACTGGCCGTCGGCCTCGACGATCCGGAGCCCGGGATTCGCGCCGGCGTTGATGCGGTTCCCGGGCAGCCCGAAGCCGATCACCGAGTCGTCCACGTGATAGAGGATCAACCCCTCCTTGACGAGATTGCGGTCGAATCCGATCCGCTGGCGGTTCTCGATCAGGAAGTGCTCGGGGTTCGACTCGCCCTGGAACCAGAGCTCGGTCACCGGCGAGCCGGTCTCGATCGGACCCTGCGTGAGCAGGGTGTCCTCGGTCGGCCGGTACGACTGCGCCCAGCCGAGGTAGAGCATCGACCACGCGCCGAGGTGCGCAGGGTATTCGGGCGTCGTGTCGTTGGCGCCATAGGCGCCGTAGGCCATGAGATTCCAGTTGCCCGGGCCGAGGTTGCGCGCGCCGCCGAAGATGCTCGTGTCGTAGAGGTCGGGCAGGCCGAGCGCGTGGCCGAACTCGTGGGCGAAGACGCCGATCTCGCACGGCTTCTGCGGAAGGACGCGCAGGCCCGAGAACTCCGGCACGACGCTGAACCGGTCGACCTTGATCTTGACCGTGGGCGCGCCGGGCACGGTGGAATGCGTTTCGTAGAAGTTGCCGCCGGTCCAGTCGCTCAACCGCCACGTCGAGGACCAGAGATCGTTGTCGGTCGCGACCGTGTTCTCGCCGGGCAGTCCGGAGTGGATCACCCACACCATGTCGACGTAGCCGTCGTGGTTGAGGTCGAACTGGGTCCAGTCGACCTGATTGTCGGCGTTCGAGAGCGCCGCGCTCACGAAGCCGTAGATGCTCTGATCGGTCGGTCCCGACGGCAGGCCCCAGTTCTCGCGGGCGTAGTAGGCCTTGGTCTGCGGCAGCTGGACGGTGGCGACCACCTTGCCGACGACGCGGATGCGGTTCGCCGAGACCCAGCGGTAGTAGTCGAACACCGATCCGGTCGCGGTCGAGCCGGTCGTGTCGAACAGCGTCGTGGAGAAGAACTCCTGCGGCGTGCGACCGCCGTAGATCGTGCTGCTGATCGGCTGATCGGCGAACCCGGCGAGGATGACCGGGATGTTCCATACCGTCTGCACGGTGCTGGTGTGCAGGCCGTCGGGGTTGCCGCGGATGCGGAACATGCCGTCCGCGAACGCCTGCGCGAGCGCGGGCGGCATGGCTCCGCGATAGGGAGGCATGGTCGCGAGCGCCGGCGTCGCCGACACCAGCAGGCCGCCGAGCGCGAGCAGCGCGCGGAGCGGCGGGACGCGGGAAGCGTTGTGCACAGGACTCCAGTACCCGGTGGGTGAAGGCCACCCACCTCCACTATCGAAGCCGGGCCGATGCCCGGTCAAGAGCTAGTTCCGTGCCGGGCCGCCGCTCCGGGCCGATCCGCCGCGTCGCCTCGTGTCGTGCCATGCGCTTACGCTCGCTGCACCGGTGTGCTAGCGTCGCGCCCGTGGTGCAACACCGGCACTGGCTTCCCGCCATCATCCTTGCGGCCTCGTGCACCGTGCCGGTGATCGCGGTCGGCCCGGCCCGGGCGCTGGATCTGCCTCCGCTCCACAGCGAGCGGCCCCCGTTCTTTTCGGCCGACGTCGCCATCTCCCTCGACCACGGGCAGCATCCGGCGCTCTCGGTCTCGATCACGCTGCCCTATTCGGAGCTCGAGTGGATCCTGCTCGATCCGCACCAGCCGCGGCTGGCGGCCGGCGTCGAGTTCACCGTCGTCTTCGAGGCGCGGGGGAAGACCGAGGTCCCGGGCGATGCGTGGGAGCGGCGCGCCGTGGTGGCCGATTACCGCGCCTCGCGCCGGCCCAACGCCGTGTTCCTCGAGAAGCGCACGATCGCCGTGCCGCCCGGCTCGTACCACGCGCGGATCACGGCGCGCGATCTCAACTCGGGGCAGGAGTCGATCGCGACCGAGAAGATCGAGGTTCCGGACTATTCGCGCGTCCCGGTCGGGTTCGCCGATCTCGAGCTGGGGCTCGCCGACTCGACCGGACGGTTCGAGCCCGTGCCGACCCGGCGATTCGGGACCGATGTGGTGCGGGTCGCGGCGCGGGCGGCGCTGTTCGACCGCCGCGCCGGGACGTGGCCGCGCCATTATACGCTGCAGTACCACGTGCGCGACGAGGACGGCCAGATGCTCCTGACCGGCAGTCAGGAGGCGACCGTCGCCTCCTCGGGAGATTCCCTGCTGATTCGCCCGACGCGCGGCGATCTCTTCCTCGGCGCGTACACGTTCGAGGTCGAGCTGGTCGAGGGGCGCTCGCACTGGCGCGTGGAGCGCTCGTTCGAAGTGGACGAGAGCGGCCCGCCGCGCGGCAAGGAGTTCGAGCGCATCCTCGAGGCGCTGGCCTACATCGCCACGCCCGAAGAGATGGACTGGTTGCACTCGATGCCGCCCGAGCAACAGGCGCAGGCGTGGGAGGAGTTCTGGCGCCGCCGCGACCCCACGCCCGAGACGCCGCGCAACGAGGCCGAGATCGAGTTCTTCCGCCGGCTGCGCTACGCCGAGCACCACTTCCAGGGCTTCGGCCCCGGCTGGCGGTCCGACATGGGGCGGATCTACATCAAGTTCGGACCACCGGACCAGATCGAGTCCCGACCGGCTTCGAGCACCGAGCCGCAGCTCGAGATCTGGTATTACAACCAGCCCTACCGCCGCATCGTCTTCGCGGACCGCGAGGGTTTCGGCCGCTTCCTGCTCCAGACGCCGGGCCTCGAGTGACGGCCACCCGCCACGGCATCGTAGCGATCGCGGCACTCGATCTGCGCCTGCGTCCCGACCACCGGAGCGAGCTCGGAACCCAGCTCCTGCTCGGCGAGGTCGTGCGCATCATCGCCCGCCGCGGCCGGGACGCCTGGTGCCGGGTGCGGAACGAGGCCGACGGGTACGTCGGCTGGGCACGGAGCTGGGGACTCGTCGAGGTCGGGCCGGCCCGCGCCGCCGCCTGGCGCAGGCGGGCGAGGGCACGGGTCACAGCGCTCTACGCCGAGGCGCGCGAGGGGCCGGGGACGGGGGCACTCGTGACGCCGCTCGTCTGGCGGGCATGCGTCGTGCCGCTCGGCCGGCGCGGTCGTTACCGCCGCATCGGCCTGCCCGACGGACGCGCGGCGTGGGTCGCGGCCTCAGCGTTCGTCCGGCCCGCGCGCGGCGACCTGGCGGGGCGCGTGCGGAACCTGCTCGGCGTTCCCTACCTCTGGGGCGGCCGGACGCCGCTGGGCATGGATTGCTCCGGGTTCACGCAGCTGATCCTTGCCGAGCAGGGGATCGCGATCCCACGCGATGCCGCCGATCAGGAGCGCCGATCGCGGCCGGTGGAGCCGTCGGGCGGGGCGCGAGCCGGGGACCTGCTTTTCTTTGGACCGCAATCCCGGCCGGCCGGGCACGTCGGCCTTGGGCTGGGCGGCGGCTACTATGCCCACGCCCGCGGCCAGGTCAGGGTCAACAGCATCGAGCGAGGTAATCCGTTGTACGACAGCGCACTAGGTAGGCAGTTCCGCGGCGTTCGCCGGCCGTCCAGAACATCGAGTTTTGCATGACTGAACGACCGGCTTCTGCCGGTCATATTCCTGTTGACAGGCTTTCGGCCTGATCTCTACCCTGCGGCTCGGGCGTTTGCCAGGACGTGTCAGATCCTGGTTCTTCTTGCGTGCTCCATCCCAAGGACGTGATGGAGCCTTTGTCATGTGTCCGAAATCGGTCCAGAAAACCGACGAAAGGAGGTGGGGCGAGAAAGACACCGCGTTGTAGTCCGCAGGCCACGTACGTCGGCTTGATTCTGCACCGTGGCTTCGAAGCTCTCCCATCTACAGGAGGCAGTTGCTCATGATGAATCGTCGCATGATGACCATTCTCGTCCTCGGCGCGCTGTTGCTGGCGCTCCCGGCCGTTGCCCTGGCGCAGACGTCGCGCGTCGAGGGAATGGCCCTGCAGGGCGATTTCCTTAAGGATGTTTCCGGCATGTTCACGTACACCTCACAGGTCGCCAACGTCGGCAACCTGGTGTACGGCGAGCTGGGTAACACGAACTCGTTCGCGACCCGCGACCGCGCCGTCGGCGCGGTGATCGGTACGCTCTGGGACGGCAAGATGGGGACGTGGGCCGTGCACCTGCACGAGCAGAGGCCCCAGATCGGCCAGGGCACGGGTGCTGCCAACCCGGCGCCCGGATTGCTCGGTGCGGACCCGAACACCAACACCCACAGCTCGTTCGACCTGATGTGGGGCAAGAAGTTCGGCACGACGAGCTTCGGTGTGCGTGTGGACCGTGCGTTCACCAGCCTCGAGGGCGACCTCTTCACGCTCCTCGGCCCGACCTCGCTCGAGAAGATCGAGGGTGACGCGATCGGCCCGGCGGCTCTGAACCGCGCCCGGAACGTTTTCGGATTCGGCGCCGGCCTCGGGTTCGAGATGAGCCCGACGTCGAACGCTGAAGTCAGCTTCAAGTACGAGAGCCGCACGTTCACCGAGTCGGACAGCGCCGGCACGCCGGGCGGCACCACGGTCTCCGAGGATCACCCGACCGCCTATCAGCTGGCGGCCCGGACGATGTGGCAGTGGACCTCGAACGTGATGATCATCCCGGTGTTCAAGTGGTACTCCTACGACCTCGGCATCAAGACCACGCCGGGGGCCACGGTTTCGAGCGACCTGAAGGGCTGGCAGCTGGGTGCGGCCGGCAACTGGACGCTGGGCTCGAACGACCTGTTCGTCCTCGGCGTCAACTTCGCCCAGAACAAGCTCGAGCAGAACAACGTGGCACAGGAGATCACCGAGACGCTGATGCCGCAGGTGTTCGCGGCCCTCGAGACCCACGTGAATTCGTGGCTGACCCTGCGCTTCGGCGCTCGGAACTCCGCGAACAGCCGGATCGAGCTCAAGGACAACGCGGCGCCGACCAAGGTCGTGTTCAAGGGTTCGGACTTCGCGATGAACCTGGGCGTGGGCACCAAGTTCGGCCCGCTGCAGGTGGATGCGGTTCTGAACGACGACTTCCCGCACGTCGGCCCCTGGTTCATCAGCGGCCAGAATACGGGCAGCGCGTTGTTCCCCAAGGTCACGGCGACGTACCCGTTCTGACCACGGGGATGGTTGCGGTCGAGGGGGGCCTCACGGCCCCCCTCGATCCGTTTGCGGTGTTTTGCGTTGACACTAGGAGCAGCCCCGGCCTACGGTTCCTTCCGTCGGACCCGTGGTGCGGCAGGCCACGAGCGGCTCGCGTCGTCTTCCCGGGAGGAGACGAACAGATGGCGTAACCCCCCTACCCATTCCCGGCCTTTCCCCCAGATATACACTGCCTGAAAGACCCTTCCCGCCCAACGGGAGGGGAGGCGATTCGTCGCTCCGGAAAGGAGAAGTCCCATGTCCCGCAGAGCTCCCTGGGCCGTCGCAGCCGTTGTGTTCGTGGTGGCCATCACACTGTTCGCCCCCGTCGCGCGGGCGGGCACGACCGGGAAACTCACCGGGACCGTCAAGGACGAGCAGGGTAAGCCGGTCGTCGGCGCCAACGTCCGGGTCGAGGGGCTGCGGATCGGCGCTCTCTCCGACGATCAGGGCACCTACCTGATGATCGGCATCCCGGGCGGCGAGTACGTGATCCACGCGAACATGATGGGTTACGCGGCGTTCACCGCCTCGCACGTGACGATCCAGCCCGACTTCACGACCGAGATCAACATCACGCTCAAGACCGAAGCCGTGCAGATGAACGAGGTCAAGGTCGATGCCGAGCGCCCGCTGCTCCAGAAGGACGCGACCAGCACCACCCGCTTCCTGTCGAGCGATCAGCTCGCCCGACTCCCGACCCGCGGCTATCAGGACGCCGCCGCGCAGCAGTCGGGCGTCGTCAATTTCCAGCGCCTGATCGATCAGGAATCGCAGAACGGGCCGACGCTCATCGTGCGCGGCGGCCGTCCCAACGAGACCGCGTACTACGTGGACGGGTTCTCGCAGCAGGATCCGCTGACCGGGAACTCGACGACCTCGATCAACAACGACGCGATCCAGGAGGTCGTGGTCCTCAACGGCGGGTTCAACGCCGAGTACGGCCGCATCATGTCGGGCGTGATCAACGTGATCACGCGCGAGGGGTCCCACAAGTACTCGGGGAGCTTCGAGTCGCTGACCGACAACTTCAGCGGCTACGGCAAGAACATCCTCGGGGCGAAGAGCTACGACTACAACGTCTACGACTTCAACTTCGGCGGCCCGCTCGTCCCCAACAAGGACTGGGGCACGTTCTACTACAGCGGCGAGCGCCGCTGGGACCGCGATCGGCGGCCCAACTCGCTCTTCGACGGGCCGATCCCCTCGAACGGGCTCGCCGGCTGGACGCATCAGGCCAAGCTGAGCGTCCCGCTCGGCGACAAGATGGCGCTGCGTCTCGGTGGTCTGGTTTCGAGCGACGACTGGCAGGAATACCTGAACACCTACCGGTTCAACCTGGCCCACGCGCCGCGCTACCAGGACCGCAACCGCTCGGTCACCGGCCAGTTCAATCACACGCTGAGCACGAAGTCGTTCTACTCGCTCGGCGTGAATTACTTCTACACGGACCGTAAGCGCGGCGACGGCGTCTACTTCGACGACGTCGCATCCTACTCGGCCCACGGGCAGGCCAACATCCGGCCCGACATCCCGTGGTTCTGGCCCGGGTACTCCGGGCTGGGCACCGGGCCGCTCGGCGATTCGCTCGCGGCCGAGGCTGCGCGCGCCGGCACCGGGCACGTGTTCGACGACTACCTGCATCGCGAGTCGCAGTACATCGGCGTGAAGGGCGACTACACGAATCAGGTGAACCCGTTCCATCAGATGAAGGCCGGGCTCGAGGTCGATCGCCACAACCTGCGCTTCTACGAGAACTACTTCCCGAGTACGCCGGGCCTCGTCCAGGACATCAACCGCTACGGGTTCGCCATCGACGGCAAGACGCACGTCGACGGCGGGCTCGACGGGCCGCGCAAGCCCCTCACCGCCTCGGCGTACATTCAGGACAAGTACGAGCGCGCCGGTCTGGTGGTGAACGCGGGGCTGCGCTACGACTACATCAACGTGGACGTGCCGGCGCTGCTCAACGAGAACGTCCCGCTCGGGACGCTCGGGACGCTCGACTCCAGCCGCCTCGTGGACAACAAGAGGTACAGCCGCGTGAGCCCGCGCGTCGGCATCGGCTTCCCGGTGACCGACAAGACGGTGATGCACGTCAACTGGGGCCAGTTCTTCCAGCAGCCGAACTTGCAGGATCTGTACGTCTCGTATCAGTTCCTCGAGCACAAGATCAAGACCGGCGGCTACTACGTCGGCTTCGGCAATCCCAACCTGAAGCCAGAGCAGACCACGGCCTACGAAGTGGGCATCCAGCACATGGTGAGCCCTCGCGCCCGTCTCGACATCACGGCCTACTACAAGGACGTGAAGGACCTCGTCGAAGTCGCGACGATCTCGTCGTTCCCGAACGCGTTCTCGTCCTACCGCAACAAGGACTACGGGACGGTCAAGGGCGTGGACGTCGGGTTCGCGCTGCGGCGCGTCAACCACATCGAGGCCAACTTCGCGTACAGCCTCTCGTACGCGGTCGGCACCGGGTCGGTCTCGAACACGCAGCGCAACATCGCGTGGTACGCCGACAATCCGCCGAAGCAGACGGCGCCGCTCGACTTCGACCAGCGCCACAAGCTGTCGGTCAATCTCGACTACCTGCTCAACAAGGGCGAGGGGCCGAAGGTCGGCGGCAAGGCGTGGTTCGAGAACATGAACATCGACGTGCTGTTCAACGTCGCGAGCGGCACGCCCTACACGCCGACGAACATCTACGACGAGGTCACGCTCGCCGCGGTGGCGACGCAGCCGATCGGCCCGATCAACTCGCGTTACGGTCCGTGGACGCAGACGGTGGACTTCAAGGCCACGCGCTCGTTCCCGGTCGGCAACGTGAACGTGAGCGTTTACGGCTGGGTGCTGAACGCGTTCGACACCAAGAACGCCATCAACGAGTTCACCGGGACGGGGTCGCCCTACAGCACCGCGTATCTCAACACCTCGGACGGCAACAACCTCCTGGGGACGCTCGCGGCCGAGAGCATCGACGGTCGCGACGCCTACGCGAAGGCGCTGCAGAGCCCGGCGCTGTTCAGCAATCCGCGGCTGATTCGCTTCGGCCTGCGGGTCGGATTCTGATCATGCATTTCCGCACGGACGACCCAGGGAGGAAGCCGATGAGGACCTCACGCATCGCCGGAAGCATCCTGGCCGCGCTGATGCTGGCCGCCGGGGTGGCTTCGGCAACGCCCGTGGGCAAGATGCAGACGATCCGCCGCCCGCGCCCCGCGCTGGCGGAGGTGATCGACAACGCCCAGTTGATCGACATCAACAGCATCAGCATGTTCGTGACCAACACCGGCTCGTTCGCCTGGAACAAGGCGACGCAGGTCGCGGGCCTCGAGTTCCCGAAGGGGACCGGGAAGACCGCGGTCTACGCGGCCGGTCTGTGGCTCGGCGGGGTGTGCCGCGACTCGGCCGGCGTGCCGGTGCTCGACACGCTGCGTGTCGCGGTCTCGGAGTATTCCGATGAGTACGGTCCGGGCGCGATGGTCGGCGGCGTCTCCGACGATCCGACCAAGGCCGAGTACAAGGTGTACAAGCTCGATCGCGTCTACACCGACAGCGCCGTGCGCGACGCCGCGCTCGCCGACTACAACGCCGGAGCGGTCCCGCACGGCGCGCCGGTGGTGACGGTGCAGGGTGACGGGTCGCTCAACATCCTCGGCGACGAGATGTGCTGGGCGGTCTACAACGACGCCGACGCCGCCAACCACTCCAACCGCGCGGGCAAGACCAATCCGCTCGGCCTCGAGGTGCAACAGACGACGTTCGCGTTCAGCCGCCAGGGCGCGCTCGGCAACACGGTCTTCATCAAGTACCGGATCATCAACAAGGGCGTCCGGCACCTCGACAACATGTTCGTGTCGCAGTGGTCCGATCCGGACCTGGGCGGCGCCACCGACGACCTCGTCGGCTGCAATGTGGGCCGCAGCCTCGGGTTCGTCTACAACGCGACCAACAACGACGCACTGTACGGCGGTCAGCCGCCGTCGGTGGGCTTCGACTTCTTCCAGGGGCCCAGGGTCGGCGGCACGCCGCTGCCGATGGCGTCGTTCAACGCGTACTTCAACGGGAACGACCCCGACAACTTCCGCAAGACCTACAACTTCATGAAGGGCCTCGACGCGACCGGCAACCCGGTCACGAATCCCAAGACCGGCCTGGTCGACCACTTCACGTTCGACGGCGACCCGGTCTCGAGCACCGGCTGGCTCGACGTCTCGCCGAACGACAAACGCCTCATGCTCTCGGCCGGACCGTTCGCGATGGCTCCGGGCGACACGCAGGAGGTCGTCGCCGGCATCGTCATCGGCCAGAGCGCGAACCGGCTCGCGAGTATCGCGCTGATGCAGTTCTACGACGACCTCGCGCAGTCCGCGTTCGATCTCAATTTCGTGCTGCCGAGCCCGCCGAACTCGCCGACCGCCGTCGCGACGCCGCAGGACGGCGCGGTCCAGCTCACCTGGGACAACAAGGCCGAGAGCTACAACGGCGCGCCATACGCGTTCGAAGGCTACGTCGTCTATCAGGGCGCCTCGATCGCCGGGCCGTTCACGCGCATCGCCACGTACGACGTGGTGGACGGCATCCAGACGGTGCTCGACGACGCCTTCGACGATCAGTCGTTCGTCGTGCTCAAGAAGCCTTCGGCGCTCGGGACCGACGCCGGCGTCCGCTACCAGGCGCGGCTCACCACCGACGCCGTGCACGGCGGACCGCTGTTCTCGGGGACCAAGTACTACTACGTGGTGACCGCCTACGCAGTCGCCCTCGGCCAGACACCGCAGGTGCTCGAGTCGCCGCTCAACGTCTTCAGCGTCGTGCCGCAGGGCCCGGCCGCGGGCGTGGACTGGTCGACCGCCTCGGTGACCGCGCCGTCGCAGGGCGCACACGCCGCCGGCCCGGCGCCCACGACCGACAACTGCGCCGTGTCCATCGTCGACCCGAATCAATTGATCAAGGCCGACTATCTGATGGGCTACAAGCCCAACGCCGCAGGCACGATGACGTGGTACGTCGTGCGCACCGTCGGCGCCGCAGTGGACACGATCATCAACAACCAGCTGGACTTCACCGGCGACAATGGCTATCCGGTCTTCGACGGCCTGCAGCTCAAGGTCTCGGGGGCGCCGCTCGGGCTGCTCGGCCGCGTGTCGTTCGTCCCCGCGACCGCCGGGACGCCGCCGCCGTTCGCCGGTCAGGATGTCGGCGGCCTCTACTTCGGCGGCTCGGCCGACTACTCGGCGATCCTCCTGCCGGTCGGCTCGCAGATCGATCCCACCGATCCGTCCAAGTCGTTCGACGTCGAGGTCGACTTCACCGGCCCGCTGGGCGTGAATCAGACCGTGGGCCAGAACGCCTATCACTACTTCCGCACGCAGGACGCGGGCGGCGGGCGCGTCTATCAGTATCAGGACTACATCAACGTGCCCTTCACGGTCTGGGACGTGTCGGGCGCCGTGCCGCGGCAGCTCAACGTCGGATTCCTCGAGAACCAGGGGAACCCGGTGACGGCCCCGGCGACCAACCACGATTACACCGACAACCGCTGGGATCCGGACGATCTGCCGGACTTCAACGGTTTCCCGGGCGACGATCGCCAGTTCCTCGACATCTTCTCGGACAGCTACAGCGGCGCATCGGCCGATCCCGCCTATGCGGGCGACTGGCTGTCGATCGGCGCCACCCAGAACGGCCTCTATGGCTTCTGGCCGGTCACCACCGACTCGATCAACGCGCCGGTGCACGTCGGCGACAAGGTGGTGTTCGCGACCTCGAAGCGCGGGCCGAACGACTACTTCACGTTCAGCAGCACGCCGGCGAACCGCTTCAACGCGGCGTTGGCGAAGAACGAGCTCGCGTTGGTCAAGGCGGTGCCGAACCCCTATTTCGCGCACTCGAGCTACGAGCTCAATCAGTTCATCCGCGTGCTCAAGTTCACGCACCTTCCGGCGCAGTGCACGATCCGACTGTTCAACCTCGCCGGCGAGCTGGTGAGGACGATCACGAAGAACGACGCCTCGTCGGAGGCGATCTGGGATCTCCAGTCGTCGCGGGGGCTCCCGGTCGGCAGCGGCATCTACGTCTTCCATGTCGACGCGCCGAACGTCGGCACCAAGATCGGCAAAGTCGTGGTGTTCATGGAAAAAGAACGCCTCAACAACTTCTAGGCGGGATCCGACATGAACCACCACCTTCGCAATCGAGAGGAGCGTAGCGCCATGAGGGCGATTCGAAGCACGTGGGTGGCACTGGCCATCCTTGCGGTGACGACGGCGACGGCGCATGCCGGTTCCGACAATCGTCTCGGGACGGGCGGCGCGACCGAGCTGCGCATTCCGGTGGGGGCGCGCGGCGTCGCGCTCGCCGGCTCGTATCTGGGCACGGTGACGGGCGCCGAGGCGATGTTCTACAACCCTGCGGGCCTCGCCGGGACCGATTCACCGACCGAGGTGCTGTTCAGCAACACGCAGTACATCGCCGACATGAAGGTCAACTACTTCGCGGTGGCCCAGCAGATGGGCGGGCTCGGGATGGTCGGCTTCAGCGTCAAGGTGCTGAGCGTCGGCGAGATCCCGTTCACCACCGAGTCGGCCCCCGACGGCACGGGCGAGGTGTTCTCGCCGACCTTCAGCACGCTGGGGCTCACGTACGCGCGGCGCATGACCGACCGCGTGAACTTCGGCGGCACGCTGACGTACATCAGCGAGCGCGTGCTGCAGGAGACGGCCGCCGGCGTCGCGTTCGACTTCGGGTTCCAGTACGACCCGGACTACAACGGCATGCGCCTCGGCATGGCGATGAAGAACTTCGGACCCAACTCGGAGTTCGGTGGCAGCGACTTCGAGCGGCTGCAGCACGTCTCGGGCGACGACCCGCAGGCGTCGGGCCGCAGTCTCTCGCTCGGCTCCGCCAAGTTCGAGCTGCCGTCGTCGTTCCAGTTCGCGGTCTCGTATCCGATCGTGCACGGCCCGCAAGGCTCGTTCACGATCCACGGGCTCTACCTCAACAACAGCTTCGCCGTGGACGAGGGCCGGATCGGCGCCGAGTACATGTACAAGAAGGATTTCGCGCTGCGCGCGGGATACAAGATCACCAACAACAGCGACGATCTCATGCTGTTCAGCTACGGCGTCGGCCTGCGCGCGCCGCTCGGCGGCACGAGCCTCTGGGTGGACTACGCCGGCCAGCTCGTGAAGAACTACTTCAGCGACGTGCAGCACGTCTCGGTGAAGTTCGTGTTCTGAACCGTCGCGCGAGAGCGCGGCGGACCGCAAACGACGCGGCCCGGCTCCTCACGGAGCCGGGCCGCTCTTCGTTACGGGACGGGGCTAGGCGTATACGCCGCGCAGCATGATCACCTTGACGACGCGCTCGATCGCCACCATGAACGCGGCGACCCGCATGTCCACCTTGTGCTCGAGCGACTTGGCGAGCACGTCGTGGAACGCCTGCACCATGTACTGCTCGAGCCGCTGGTTGACTTCGCGCTCGGGCCAGTAGAAGCCCATGCGGTTCTGCACCCACTCGAAGTACGACACCGTCACGCCGCCCGAGTTGCACAGGATGTCGGGGATCACGAACGCGCCCTTGTCGCGCAGGATGCGGTCGGCGTCCGGCGTCGTCGGGCCGTTCGCGCCCTCGGCGATGATCCGCGCCCGCACGCGGTCGGCGTTCTCGTGCGTGATCTGGTTCTCGAGCGCCGCGGGCACGAGGATGTCGCAGTCGTGCTCGACGATCGGCGTGGTGAGCGGCTTGCCGCCCGGGAAGCCCTTCACGCCGCGGTGATCCGCGACCCACGTGATCAGCGCCTTCACGTCGAGGCCGGCGGGATCGTGGACGCCGCCGCTCACGTCGCTCACGGCGACGATCTTCGCGCCTTCCTTCGCCATCAGGTCGGCCGAGACCGAGCCGACGTTGCCGAAGCCCTGCACCGCGACGCGCGCGCCCGCGAGCGGGCGCTTGAGGTGCTCGCACGCCTCGCGCACGCACAGCAGCACGCCGCGCCCGGTCGCCTCGCGCCGGCCGGCCGAGCCGCCGACCTCGAGCGGCTTGCCGGTGACCACCGCGTACTCGGTGCGGCGCTCGTGCATCGAGTACGTGTCGACGATCCACGCCATCACCTGTTCGTTGGTGTTCACGTCCGGCGCCGGCACGTCGCTCTCGGGGCCGAACAGGTCGGAGAGGTCGGCCGCGTAACGGCGCGTCAGGCGCTCGAGCTCGCCCTTCGACATGCGCGAGGGATCGCAGACGACGCCGCCCTTGCCGCCGCCGAAGGGGATGTTGACCACCGCGCACTTCCAGGTCATCCACGCCGCCAGCGCCTCGACCTCTTCCAGCGTCACGTCGGGGTGGTAGCGGATGCCGCCCTTCGCCGGGCCGCGCACGATGGAGTGCTGCACGCGGTAGCCGGTGAACACCTTGAGCGTGCCGTCATCGAGGTTGACCGGCAACGACACGATGGTCGCGCGCCGCGGGCGCTTGATGACCTCGCGGATCCCGGGGGGCAGGTTCAGGCGGTCCGCGGCCTCGTCGAACTGGCGCTCGGCGTTGCGAAGCGGGTTCAGCTCCTTCTGCAGATTCGCGCCCTCTGCGGGCATGGCGACCTCCACGACGCGGTGTGCGTCCGGGCTGCGACGGATGCCGCGCGAGCGCACGTGCGGAAGTTCGATGTGCGAGCCGCGGCAGTATAGCCCAGCCCCTGGGACCGGCTAGGGGCCGTTCGCGAGCGCCTGCTGGAGCAGCGAGGCCTTGAGCGTGCCCCAGGTGATCTCGATCGGCGCCGGCTGGGCTGCCGCCGGGCGCGCGCGCCGCGCCGTCGCCGGGCTCCACGCGATCTCGCCGCCCGGGCCCGGCTGCACGGTCTGATCGTCCCAGCGGCGGATGTACCAGCGCGTCGAGTCGGGGCCGAAGCCGCGCCGCTTGAGCTCGTCGGGGATCACGGCCGAGTCGCCGCGCACGAAGTAGAAGAGCGCGGCGCCGGAAATGTCGATGGCGTTCCCGTCGCTGGTGCGGATGCTGAGCTGCACCTGCGTCGTGATGGTCTTGTGCCAGCGCCCGGCGACGTCCCAAGGCGCGAGCAGGCCGTCGGGGAGCACGACGAAGTTCTTGTCGAGCGTGAGCTGGATGGTGCTCGCCGGCGACTCGACGCCGCCGCCGACGAAGAGCTGCGTCGTGCTGATCAGCTCGTCCTCGCGCGTCCACGGCACGCCGCGGTAGGGGCCGCCCGAGGAGTCCTGCGGGCTGAAGATGAAGCGGTAGTCGTCGGTGAAGATCTCGCGGTATTCGGCGATCTCGCGGTTGTTGTAGCACCACTCGAAGAGCCGCAGCACGCCCGGCGCCGAGTTCGGCGTCGGTGGCGGGGGGACGTTGCCGCGCACGGGCGCGATGAGCGGCGAGAACGGGTTGAAGCAGCCCGACGTGAGGATCGTCGTGACGAGCGCGAGCGCCGCGAGGGCCGCGCGCGAGCGAATGGGGTTCGTCTGTCTCATTGCGAGGACTCGAGTCTACGCCGTCCCAGGCTCAACTGATAGGGGTCGACCGGATTGGAGCCCACGGCGGGATCGAGGTGGTCGTCCCAGCGCGTGACGAGCCACCTGTCGCTCGACACCGCCGTCAGGATCAGGTCGCAGTAACCGATCGCGATGATCTGGGTGCTGCTCTGGTCGGGCGACGTGGCGTAGACATGGTAATGGCGGTGGAGGACCGCCTGCGTGTCACCGGGTGGCTGATCGGGGTTCGAGTCCACGACCTCGAACGACATCGAGTACGTATCGCTCGGACGCACGTTCAGGAACTGGAGGTAGAACGCCTGCTCCTGCGTCACGCCCCAGTCGGTGGGGGCGAGGCACTGGCAGGAGCTCTGGAACACCGTGAGATCGGTCAGGTCGAAGAACTGGTGGTAGGCCGGGACGCCCGGGCCGGTCGAGTCGCTGAACGCGCCGAGCCACGCGGCGCTGCCGTTCGCCTTCGCGTTGAGCGCCTTGGTCAGCGTCGAAAGCGTGGCCTCGGGCGTGCGGTAGTTGGGGATCACGACCGGGGCGCCGCCGGTTTCCGGCTTCGCCGGCGTGAACAGGCCCGTGCAGCCGCGGGTCGACAGGCCGGTCATCGCCGCCCAGCAGAAGGCGAGGAGCATCAGCCGGGCGATCGTCCGGCCTGGGCGGCGTGCGCGCATCACGATCCCAGCGTCCATGAGAATTGCAGACTCCCGTTCCAGTAGTCGAGCTCCGAGCGTGGCGAGGGGTCGGGGATCCCCGACGTGTAGGTGATCGAGCGGTCGGCGCGATAGGTGCGGCGGATGTCGCCGCGCACGGATCCCTTGGCGCCGACCTTGACGTTGATGTTCGCGCCGCCCGAGAAGTCGAGCGTCTTGCTGCTGCGCTGCGTCACGGCGGCGCCGTTCACGGTGCCGGCGCGGCTCGCGGTGAAGTACGACGGCGACACCGAGAGCGAGATCGTCGGCGACGGCGAGTACGAGACGATGGCGTGCAGGTTGTAGTTCACGTTGTCGTCGGCGCGGCTGAAGTAGTAGTTGCCGTCGGGATAGAGCGTGTAGTTGCCGCCCGGCGTCTGCTTGCTGTTGTGCGAGACCTGGATGTTGAGGCGCGGCGTCACGACCGCGTTGAGCTCGGTGACCGCGCCATAGTCGAGGGTCAGCCGGTTGTTGTCGGTGGAGAACGGAAACTCGTTGTAGTCGGCGTCGATCGAGTTGCGCTGGGTCGCGGTGAGCCCGGGCAGCAGCCGGTAGCTCCACGTCCACTCGCCGCGGTACGAGCGCACGTTGGAGTTGGCCCCGGTGCTCGCGGCGGGGATGTTGATCAGCTCGTTCTTCGACACCTCGAAGGCGACGTTGCTGCTGACGTTCGCCCCCGAGGCGTAGTTGGCCGAGACGCGCCACGACTGGCGCCACAGGTCGCGCGACACCGGCGGCGTCGGATAGCGGCCGATCAGGTAGTAGCGGTACGACGTGAGCCCGATCGCGGCGGAGAGGCGGGCCGAGATCGTCTTCGACAGGATGCGCGTCACGGCCCCGTCGAGGCTGCGCTGGTGCTGCAGCTCGCCGTAGCCGCCGCTCGCCGAGCGCGTCGGGAACGCGGAGTTGGTGAAGTTGTTCTGGAAGCTGCCGTCGAGCGCGAACCCGAGCAGCTCGTAGCGCCCGACGGCGCTGAATCCGTCGTCGCGCCGGGTGTTGCGGTCGGTGGCGCCCACCGCGGTCGCCTGCTTGGTCTCGCCGGTGCGCGTGGCGAGGTCCACGTAGCGGTCGGTGTCGATGCGCAGCCGTACCGTGCCGTCGGCGCCGGTCTGGTCGGTGAGGATGCGCCGGATGTTGACCGAATCGGCGGGGCTCTCGACCTGGACGTGGCGGTAGGTGGCGTTGCCCTTGAACCCTATCGGCGCGCTCTGGAACAGGCTCACCGTGCCGCGCACGTTCTCGGAATGGTCGCGCGTGTTGAGATCGCCGGGCGAAGTCGGGATACGCGTGCGCGACAGGTTCCCGTCGAGCGTCGCGTTGACCTCCTGCGTCAGCCACGTTCCCGCCGCGTGGCGCACGCGCGACGACATGTTGCCCGAGACGCCGCGTTTCTCGAGGCTCGCGTTGTGCAGGTCGAGCAGCCCCGAGAAGACGTTGAACTCCGAGGTGAGCCCGGTGACCGGCTTCTGCTTGCTGCGCAGCGAGAGCTGGTACTCGTTCTTGGTCTCGCCCACGTTCGCGACCGCGCCGGGGTCGCGGCTGTCGAAGCGGTCCACGTTCACGCGGCCGCCGAGCGAGAAGTCGGGCGAGAGCTTGTAGCCGAGCTCGGTCGTGGTGCTGCGCGTCTGGCGCAGGCTGGTCTTGTTGCCCGCCGTGTAGCGGTCCATCTCGATCGTGGTCGAGTTACGCACGAACACCGGGCCGGTCGAGAAGCCGTAGTCGGCGCCGTTGCGCCACGTGCTCTGCGTCTGGCCGACCGTCCAGACGGAGTTGTAGGTGAAGTCGCGCCGCTGACCGGCGCCCGCGGCGAGCGGATTGAACCGCTCGCGCACGATGACCGGACCGACGCTGTCCACCGGAACGCCGAGGCTGTCGGCGAGGTGGACAATTCGATTCAGGCTCCACAGGTAGCGGATCGAAAGCGCGCGCAGCGTGTCGGGCAGGACTTGAAGGCTGTCGGCGAGCGGGAAGAGGCGGTCGAAGTGGAGCCCGAGCGTGTCGCGGAGCAGTGTCGTGTCGGCAAACGCATAGCGCGCGCTTCCCGCGACCTGCGCGCGCCCGGGAAGGGCGGCGGAGACGAGGCCAACTGCAACGGGTACAAGGAGTACAGCGAGTCTGCGCAGACGGCTCATCCCGAGGCCGAGGCGGTGGAAAGGAGGGCGGACTCAAAGTGTAGACCGTCCACGAGGGGTGGTCAACGCGCGCGGCCGTCGGCGTCTCATACCCCTCGGCGGGCCGGATCGGGCGAAAAAGCGCCGGCGGCCCACGGGGAGCCGCCGGCCGGCGGGGCCCGGAGAGCCCAGGAATGAGGCCCGCGCCTGATGCGATGGCGGACACGGATCCGCCGCGGGGATGTCCACGCAAGCCACGGACCACGCGGCGATCCGCGCCGCGGCGCGCCGCGAAACCGTTGCGATCGGCGGCGCACGGCGCACCGCGTCTCCGAGCGGGCACAGGCGATCCGCGACGCCTCGGCAAAGAATCGTCGCGCCGTCCGACGCGTCGCGGCGGCCGGCGCGAGCAAACCGCTTGCGGCACTCAAGTTTCTGGTGCTAGCGTGCCGAAACTCTGTGGGGCATGGAAGCCCTGCGTGGGCCCACCTCGCGCAGTCGCTCATCCCGCCCAAAGCCCGTTCATCGCGGGCGAACCCGCCGGCGGCGGGTGTTCGATACCGCCGGCCGATCCATACCCTAATGCCGTGGGGGCGCGCGGGATGTTCCTCGACAGGTTGATGGGCTTTCTCTCGACCGACATCGCGATGGACCTCGGCACGGCCAACACGCTCGTGTTCGTGCAGGGCGAGGGCATCGTCCTGAACGAGCCGTCCGTGGTGGCGATCGAGAAGAGCACCGGGCGCGTACGCGCCGTGGGCCACGAGGCCAAGCTGATGCTCGGCCGCACGCCCGATGAGATCAACGCCATCCGGCCGCTCAAGGACGGCGTGATCGCCGACTTCGAGGTCACCGAAGACCTGCTGCGCGAGTTCATCCGCAAGGTGCAGAAGCATCCGAAGTTCCTGGTGCGCCCGCGCATCATCATCTGCGTGCCGTCCGGCATCACCGAGGTCGAGAAGCGCGCGGTGCGCGATTCGGCCGAGCGCGCCGGCGCGCGCGAGGTGCTGCTCGTTCCCGAGCCGATCGCCGCGGCGATCGGCGTCGGGCTGCCGGTCGAGACGCCGACGGGCAACATGGTCGTGGACATCGGCGGCGGCACCACCGAGATCGCGGTCATCTCGCTCAACGGCATCGTCACCAAGACCTCGATCCGCACCGGCGGCGACGAGATGGACGAGGCGATCGCCAACTACGCGAAGAAGGCCTACAACATGCTCATCGGCGAGCAGACCGCGGAGCGCATCAAGATCGAGATCGGCTCGGCGTTCCCGCTCGCGGAAGAGATGGACATGGAGATCAAGGGCCGCGACCTCGTGCGCGGCATCCCGCGCACGCTGCGCGTCTCGAGCGTCGAGATCCGGGAAGCCCTGCAGGAGCCGGTCGGCCAGATCGTCAACGCGCTGCGCGAGTCGCTCGAGCGCACGCCGCCCGAGCTCGCCTCGGACATCGTGGACCGCGGCATCTTCCTCACCGGCGGCGGCTCGTTGCTGCGCGGCATCGACCTGCTGCTGCGCGAGGTGACCAACCTCAACATCCGCGTCGCCCAGGATCCGCTGACCTGCGTCGTGCTCGGCGCCGGCAAGATCCTCGAGCACATCCAGGACTACGAAAAGGTGATCTTGAGCGGCGACAAGGACTAGGGCATGGCCGGCGTTCTGCCCCCGGCCGAGCGCCGCAGCAGCGCGCTGGTCGCGTTGTACGTCGCGCTGTCGCTGCTCCTGCTCGCGGTCGGCGACCGCATCCCGCAGGCCTCGCTGCGCGCGATCGGCGCCACGCTCTTCGCGCCGCTCGACCACGTCGTCCTCGCCCTCGACCGGCTCGCCGCCGGCTGGCGCGAGAACCAGCAGCTCCACGAGCGCGTGACGCAGCTCGAGCTCGAGAACGCGCGGCTCAAGGCGCTCGCCTCCGAGAACGACGCGCTCCGCGCGCGGCTCGAGCTCCCGGGCTATCGCAACCCCACGCTGCGCCCGGCCGAGGTGCTGGCCCTGACCGGCGAGCCCTATCCGGCCTCGGCGACGCTCGGCGCCGGGTCGCGTCAGGGCGTGCGCGTCGGCGACGCGGTCGTGACGAGCGACGGGCTCGTCGGCCGGATCGGCGAGGTCGCGGCGGGCTCGGCGCGCGTGGTGCTGCTCACCGATCCCAACGCCTCGGTCGCGTGCGAGGTCGAGAGCACCGGCGTGCTCGGCCTGCTGCGCTTCGTCGCGACGCCGCGGCCGCGGCTCCTGCTCACGTCGGTGCCGTTCGCCGACACGATCCGCGTCGGCCAGCGCGTGCTGACCTCGGGCCTCTCACGCCGCTACCCGCGCGGCATCCCGGTCGGGCGCGTGGCGCGGATCGGCGCCCCCGACGGCAGCCTGACGCAGGAGATCGAGCTCGCCTCGGCGGCGCGGCTCTCGCGGCTGCGCTTCGTGTTCATCATCCCCGGCCCGCCGGGCGCGGACGCCGCGCCGTGAGGAGTGTCGGCGGGCTCGTGCTGTTCGCGGCGGTCATCATGCTGCTGCGCTCGACGGCGCTCTCGGCGTTCGCGGCGCGCGACATCGTCGTCGACGCGCTCGCGTTCGCGACCGTGTTCTGGGCGCTGCGCTACGGCGCCGCGGCCGGCGCGACGTTCGGCTTCCTGCTCGGGCTCGCCGCCGATCTCGACGCCACGCACTGGCTCGGCCGGCACGCGCTGATCCTCGCGCTCGGCGGCTGGCTCATCGGCTGGCTCGCGCGCCGCGTCGTGCGCGAGAGCCTCGGCACGCAGCTCGTGCTGATCGCGATCGCGACGGCGGCGCCCCAGCTCTGGATCGTGCCGTTCGAGCTCGGCGGCACGGGCGGGCTCGCGGCCGGATGGCTCTACCTCGCCCAGCGCGTGCTGATCGCGGTGCTGGTCACGGCGCCGCTCGGCGTCGTCGTCCTCGTGATCGCGCGTCAGCTCATCGGGCGTCCGATCTTCGCGCATGCGCTCGGGCAGCCCGGTTAGACGCGACCGCGACCAGCGCTTCGGCGTCGTCGCGGCGATCGTCCTCGGCGGCTTCGCGCTCGTCGTGCTGGGGCTGCTGCGGCTTCAGGTCGCCCAGCACGAGCACTATCGCCAGCTCTCGGAGGAGAACCGCGTCCGCCTCGAGGTGATCCGCGCCCCGCGCGGCACGATCACCGACCGCAACGGCGTGCTGCTCGCCGACAGCTATCCCAGCTTCAACATCGTCTTCCGCCCGATGCCGGCCGAGAGCACGATGCGCGCGCGCGCGGTCGTGCGGCCCGGGTGGGTGCGGCGCGTGGCGGCGCTGGTCGAGGCCGACACCGATCAGGTGCGCGCGCTGGTGCGCACCGCGAACCGCAGCGGCCAGAGCGCGGTGCTGCGCCGCAACGCGTCCTCCCAGGTGCTGGCCGGCGTCGAGGAGAACCGCGGCGAGCTGCCGGGCATCGAGGTCGTGATCGAGCCGCTGCGCCGCTATCCGCACGGCGCGCTCGCGGCGCATCTCCTCGGCTACGCGGGCGAGATCAACGATCAGGAGCTCGAGGACTTGAGCGACGACGGCTACAGCGCCGGCGACCTGATCGGCCGCACCGGCGTCGAGCGCAGCTGCGAGGACATCCTGCGCGGCGAGGACGGCGCCGAGTTCGTGGTCGTGAACGCGATGGGAAAGCGGGTCGCGACGCTGACCGAGGTGCCGCCGCGCCCGCCGGTGCCGGGCCGCGATCTCGCGCTCACCGTGGACATGCACGTCCAGCAGGCGCTCGAGGACGCGATGGCGGGTGTCGAGAAGGGCGCGGCGGTGGCGATCGATCCGCGCGACGGCGGCGTGCTCGGGATGGTGAGCCGGCCCGATTTCGATCCCAACGAGTTCGCGCACGGGCTCTCGCGCGACCGCTGGAAGGAGCTCTCGAACGGCGACTCGAATCCGCTCCTCAACCGCGCGATC
Organism: Candidatus Eiseniibacteriota bacterium; assembly: GCA_016178725.1. Lineage (GTDB taxonomy): Bacteria > Eisenbacteria > RBG-16-71-46 > RBG-16-71-46 > RBG-16-71-46 > WS-11. The sequence continues at coordinate 58,438 of JACOSV010000032.1, read as the reverse complement.
CAGGGCATCTATCCGCCCGGCTCGACGTTCAAGATCGTGACGATGATCTCGGCGCTCAAGGCCGGGATCGCGACCCCGCACACCCTGCTCCAGCCCTGCTACGGCAGCTATCAGTTCGGCGGCCGGCGCTTCGGCTGTTGGAAGCGCGACGGCCACGGCGCGCTCGACTTCGTCGCCGCGCTGCAGCACTCGTGCGACGTCTACTTCTATCAGATCGGCACGCGCCTCGATCTCGGCGTGCTCGGCGCGACCGCGCGCGCGTTCGGGCTCGGCGCGCGCACCGGCATCGACCTGCCGCAGGAGAGCGCGGGCCTCGTGCCGAGCACGGCGTGGTACGACCGGCGCTGGGGCGCGGGCCGCTGGCGCAAGGGCGTGATGCTCAACCTCGCGATCGGCCAGGGCGAGATCCTGTGCACGCCGCTCCAGCTGGCGCTGCTGGCGGCCGAGGCCGCGACCGGCGGTCAGGCGCTGCGCCCGCACGTGGTGAAGCGCGTCGGCGGCGAGCCGGCGCCGGGCCGGCCGCATCCCGAGCAGCCGGGCGTGTCGGCGAGCCCCGAGGCGTGGGACGCGGTGCATCTCGGACTCGAGCGCGTCGTGGACTCGGGCACCGGCACCGCGGCGCGTGTCCCGGGCCTCGCGGTCGCGGGGAAGACGGGCACCGCGCAGAATCCGCACGGCAAGGATCACGCGCTGTTCCTCTGCTACGCGCCGGCGGATCGCCCGACCATCGCCATGGCGTTCGTGATCGAGAACACGGGGCACGGCGGCACGTTCGCAGCACCGCTCGCGGGCCGCGTGCTGCGCAAGCTGTTCCTGCCCGACTCGCTGGCGAAGGTCGCCGTGCGGACGAAACCCGTCCGCGAGGACACGACCGGGGTCGATCATGGCGACTAGCCGCATCCGGCTCCCGCTGCTCGACTGGCCGATGCTCGCGGTCTCGGTCGCGCTGCTCGTGATCGGGCTGGCCACCGTCTACAGCGCGACCACGGTGCCGGGTGCCCACCAGGGCCTCTGGATCAAGCAGTTCGGCTGGATGGTGCTGGCGGTCGGTGCGGCCTGGGTCGCGACGACGTTCCACTACCGCGCGCACGACCCGCTCGCGTACCCGCTCTACGGCATCTCGCTGGTGCTGTTGGTCGCGGTGCTGGTGCTGGGCTCGAGCGCCTTCGGCGCCAGGCGCTGGCTCGACCTCGGGCCGATCCGCTTCCAGCCCTCCGAGATCGCCAAGATCGCGACCGTGTTCGTGCTTGCGCGCCGCTTCAGCGATCCGCGCCTCGATCTCCACCGGTTCAAGCACTGGTTCCCGGCGCTGCTGGTGGCGCTGGTCCCGTTCGCGCTGGTCGCGCGCGAACCCGACCTCGGCACGTCGCTCGCGTTCCCGGTGATCCTGGTCGTGATGTACTTCTGGGCCGGCATGCCGTGGCAGACGCTGGCGCTCGCGCTCTCGCCGGCGGTGACGCTGGTGCTCGCGTTCGTACTCGATCCGCGGCATCCGGGGTTCTGGCTCCTGATCGGCGGCGGCCTCGCGGCGCTGCTCGTCGTGACGCGCCCCGGCCGCCTGCTCCTGATCGCGGCGGTCGCGATGCACCTCGCCGTCGGCCTCGGGACGCCCGTGGTCAAGAGCAAGCTCCACGACTATCAGCTGCGCCGCGTCGAGACCTTCCTCAATCCCGATCAGGATCCGCAGGGCGCGGGCTACCAGATCATCCAGTCGCGGATCGCCATCGGCTCGGGCGGCATCACCGGCAAGGGCTGGCTCAAGGGCACGCAGAAGGCGCTCTCGTTCCTGCCCATGCGCCACACCGATTTCATCTTCGCCGTGGTGGGCGAGGAGCGCGGCCTGATCGGCGCGTTGACCGTGGTGATACTCTACGCCGTGCTCATCCTGCGCGGCTTCCGCCTGGCCGCCGTGGCCCGCAATGGATTCGCCAGCCTGCTCGCGTGCGGGCTCGTGACCGCGCTCTTCTATCAGGTCATGGTCAACGTGCTGATGACGATCGGCTGGGCGCCCGTTACCGGGCTCCCGCTGCCGCTCTTGTCCTACGGAGGCACCGCTCTGATCGTGAACTGCGTCCAGATCGGCCTGCTGCAGAACGTCGCCCTGCGCCGTCAGGAGTACTGACGTGCATCCCGAGCTCTTCCACTGGGGCGTGCTCCACATCCGCTCGTACGGCGTGATGCTGGCGGTCGCGTTCCTCGCCGGCACGTGGCTCGCGTTGCGCGAGGCGCACCGCCTGTCGCTCGACGAGGACAAGGTCGTCAACGTGATCCTGGTCGTGCTGGTATCGTCGGTGCTCGGCGCCCGCGCGCTCTACGTGATGGAGCACATCCAGGAGTTCCGCCGCGAATGGGGCTCCGTGATCGCGCTGTGGCAGGGGGGGCTCACGCTCTACGGCGGCGTGATCGCCGGCACCGCAGCCGGCCTGATCGCGGCGCGGCGGTTCGGCCTGCCGATGTGGACGGTCGCCGACGCGCTGACGCCGTCGCTCGCGCTCGGCACGTGCTTCGGCCGCATCGGCTGTTTCCTCAACGGCTGCTGCTACGGCAAGCCGACCCGACTCCCGTGGGGCGTCGTGTTCCCCGCCGATTCGTTCGCCGGGCTCGAGTTCGGCAACGCGCCGGTCCATCCGTCGCAGCTCTACTTCGCGGCCGCGGGCCTGCTGCTCTTCGCGCTCGCCTGGGCGCTGCGCCGGCGGTTCGCCGTGCCGGGCACGCTGTTCTGGATGTTCATCGCGCTGTTCGCGTTCATCCGCATCCCGCTCGACATGACGCGCGCGTACGAACCCGAGGCGACGATCATGAAGCTGGGGCTGCTCGACGTCACCGAGAGCCAGCTCACCAGCCTCGCGATCGCGCTCTTCAGCGTGCTCATGATCCTGCGGCTCCGCCGCGCCGCCCCCGCGCGCGTCTGACGGTCGCGTGTTCACGCGGGCGCAGCCGGTCGCCGCGGTGCGGCTCGCGGTGCTGGGCGATCCGATCGCGCACTCGCGCTCGCCCGAACTCCATCGCGCCGCACTCGCGGCGCTCGGCCTCGCGGGCGATTCGCGCGCCGTGCGGACGACCGTGGCCGGGCTGGGCACGACGCTCGCGGCGCTCGCCGCCGAGGGCGTGCACGGCGTCAACCTCACGCATCCGCTGAAAGAGGCGGCGCTCGCCCACGTCGCGCGCGTCTCGGACGCGGCGCGGCGCGCGCGCTCGATCAACACCATCGGCTTCGCTCCCGAGGGCGCGTGGGGCGATACGACCGATGGCGCGGGGTTCGTGGATCTGCTCGCCGAGCTCGGTGAGGATTCGCGCGGCGCGCGCGTCGTCCTGCTCGGCGCGGGTGGTGCGGCACGGAGCCTGGCGCTGGCGCTCGGCGCCGCGGGCGCCACGGACGTGGCGGCGTCGGCGCGGACGCCCGATCGCGCGGGCGAGGCGTGGCGCGAGATCCCGGGCGCGCGGCTCGTCGGCTGGCGCTCGCGCGACGAGGCCGAGGCGCTCGCCGCGGCGACGATCGTCGTCAACGCGACGCCGATCGCCGGCGACGATCCGGCGCCGATCGCCGCGATCGCGCGCGAGGCGCTGATCGTGGATCTCGTCTACGGCGATTTGATCACGCCGTGGGTCGCGCGCGCCCGCGCCGACCTCCGCCGGGCGCACGACGGGCTCGGCCTGCTCGTCATGCAGGCGCGGCACTCGCTCGCGCGCTGGCTCGGCCGGCCCGTGCCGCTCGAGCCGCTCGCTCGCGCCGTGGGGTGGCCGCGATGAGGATGGCGGGCGTGTTCTCCGATCTGCTGGAGTTCGCGCTGCCGCAGCGCTGCCCGGGTTGCGGCGCCGCGGCCGAGTCGGAGCGCCTGCTGTGCGACGCGTGCCGCGACCGCATTCCGCCGTTCGCGGGGGCACTCTGCGCCCGCTGCCTCGCGCTCGGCCGCGATCCCACGCCGTGCGTCCGTCACGCCGGATTCGCGGTGCGCGCGCCGTGGCTCTACGACGAACGCGCGGCGCTCCTCGTCCACGCGCTGAAATACGCCGAGCGGCCCGGCCTCGCCGCGGCGCTCGGCGAGGTGATGGCGCGCGCGCTGCCGCCGGGCTATCGTCCCGATCTGGTGATCCCGGTCCCGCTCCACCGCGTGCGGCGGCGCGAGCGGGGGTACAATCAGGCGGCGCTGCTCGCGGCATCGCTCGCGGCCGCGATCGGCGCGCCGATGATCGAGGACGCGCTCACGCGCGTGCGCCCGACGGCGGCGCAGGCGCGGCTCGGCCCGGCGGCGCGGCGCGCGAACATGGCCGGCGCGTTCCGGCTCGCACACCCGGACGCATGGGCGGGGAGGACGGTGCTCGTGATCGACGACGTGCTCACGACCGGCGCGACGCTGGAAGCCTGCCTCGCGACGCTGCGCGCGGGGGCGACGCCGCCACAGCGGCGGCCGGCCGACGCGTCGGCGCTCGTCCTCGCCTGGGCGCAATAGATGTCGCACCTCCACATCCCGGACGGTCTGCTCCCGGTCGCGTGGTGGGCGGGCGGCCTGGTCGTGGCGCTCGCGCTGCTCATCCGTGCGTCGCGGCTCTCGCGACACGCCTCGCCGCAGCGGATCGCCTATCAGGGGCGCTCGGCGCGTTGATGCTCGCGGCGATGTCGATTCCGCTCGGGCCGTTCGAATACCACCTGACGCTCGCCGGGCCGATCGGCGTGCTGCTCGGCGGCGCGGGATCGTTCCAGGTCGCGTTCATCGTCAGCACGATCCTGGCGCTCATGGGGCACGGCGGGCTCACGGTGATCGGCCTCAACGCGCTGATCCTCGGCAGCGCCGCGGTGATCGCGCGCGGGGCGTTCCCGTTCCTCCGCCACCGGCTCGCGCCCGGGCCGTCGCTCGCGATCGCATCGGGGGCGGGGCAGGCGGTGGCGGGATTGCTGTGGCTCGTGATCGTGACGGTCGCGTTGCGCGGGAGCGGCGCGACCACGGCCGCCGAGCGCACGCATCTCGCGCCGGTCGCCGCGGTCGCCATTCCGCTCTGGGCCCTCGGCATCGTCGCCGAGGGCGCGGTGGCGTGGGGGCTCGCGCGCTTCCTCGCGCGCGTCCGTCCGGAGCTGCTCGGCCCGGCGCCGGACGACGTCGCGCCGCGCGCGGTGGCAGAGGGCGGCGCCGCATGATCGGGACCCTCGCGCACGTGGACTACCTCGCCTGCACCGGGAAGAGCCCGTGGCATCGCGCGAGCGCGCTGCCCAAGCTGGTGCTCGCGCTGGCGCTGGTCATGATCGCGGTGTTCGCGCCGTCGCTGCGCCTGCTGATCGCCGTGCATCTCCTGGCGTGGGCGCTCGCGCTCTCGAGCCGCATGCCGCCGCGGCTCGTCCTCGCCGCCGCGGGCTATCCGCTCGTCTTCACGGCCCTGTTCGTGATCGCGCGCTGGGACGCGACGTGGGCCACGCCGCTCCGGCTCGTGCTGCGGCCGCTCACCGCGAGCCTCGCCGCGGTGTGGCTCGTGGCGACCACGCCCTATCCCGATCTCTTCGCGCCGATCTCGCGCGTGCTGCCGCGCGCGACCGGCGACGGGCTCTTCCTCACGTATCGCGCGCTATTCGCGCTCCTGGCGCGCGCCGAGCGGCTGTGGCGGGCGCTGCGGCTGCGCGGCGGATGGGCGAGTGCCCCGGGCAGGCGCCTGGCACTCGCGGGCGAGGGGCTCGGCACGCTGGTCGTCCACGGCTTCGAGCGCAGCGAGCGGCTGTACGGCGCGATGCTGCTGCGCGGCCATTCGGGGCGGATCTGCGGCTGCCGGCACTACGCCGAGCCGACGCGCTCCGATCTCTGGGTCGCGGCGGCGGCGATGGTGCTCGGCGTCGCGACGTTCATGCTGTGGCGGACCGCGTGACCACGACGCCCGCCCGCCCGCCCGAGCTGCCGGCGCGCGCGTCGGAGCCCGTGGTGCGCGTCTCGTGCGTGCGCCACGTCTATCCCGACCGCACGCAGGTCCATCTCTGCGGCCTCGACTTCGTCGTCGAGCGCGGCCAGCGCGTCGTCATGCTCGGCCCCAACGGCTGCGGCAAGACCACGCTGCTGTTTCATATCCTCGGCCTGCTCGAGCCGCAGGAGGGCGAGGTCGCGGTGTTCGGTGTCAACCCCGCGCGCCACTGGAACCGCATCCGCGAGCGCGTCGGCGTGCTGCTGCAGAACGTGGACGAGCAGATCATCGCGCCGACGGTGTGGGACGATGTCTCGTTCTCGCCGCGCAACTACGGCTATGCCGACGCCGAGGTCGAGCGCATGACGCGCGAGGCGCTCGAGCGGGTCGGCGTCGCGCACCTGCGCGACAAGGTCTGCCACTACCTGTCGGGCGGCGAGCGGCGCAAGGTGGCCCTCGCCGGCGCGCTCGCGCTCGAGCCCGAGCTGCTGGTGCTCGACGAGCCGTTCGAGGGGCTCGATCCCGCCTCGCGCGCCGATTTGGTCGACCTGCTCAACCATCTCCATCGCGAGCACGGCGTGACGATGGTGATGGCGACGCACGACGTGAACGTCGTGAAGGCGATGGCCGACGTGGTCTACGTCCTGGTCGGTGGCGGCGAGATCGTCGCGCACGGATCGCCGGAGCAGATCTTCCGCGATCCCGATCTGCTGCGCAGCAGCAACATCGAGCCGCCGGTGCTGGCCGAGCTGTTCGCGCACCTGGAGACGATGGGGGTGGCACTCGGTCGGCCGCTCTCGCTCGACGACGCCGCGCGCGCGATCGTGGCGTGGGGCGATCGCAACGCACGCCGCGTCGCGCCGACGGCGACGGCCGCGTCGCCACGGCCGAAAACCGAGAGCGGCGAGCTGCGGTTCGACTTCGCCGACGACGCCGCGGACGGCGACGACGAGAAGCCCGCTCGGCCGCGCCCGCCTCGTGCGCCGCGCGCCGTTCCCGGCGACCGTTCGTGACCGGCGATCTCTTCGGCGACGACGCGCCGAGCGGCGGCAAGACGCGCGCGGGCGCCGGGCCCGACCCTGGCGCGCCGCTCGCGGACCGCATGCGGCCGCGCACGTTCGACGAGCTGGTCGGCCAGCCGCAGGTGCTCGAGCCCGGCTCGCCGCTGGCGCTCATGCGCGACGGGCAGCACTTCTCCTCGATCATCCTCTGGGGCCCGCCGGGGAGCGGCAAGACGACGATCGCGCGGCTGATCGCGGGCGCGGCGCAGGTGCCGTTCGTCGCGCGCAGCGCGGTGCTCACCGGCGTCAAGGACGTGAAGGAGGCGATGGAGCGCGCGGCGCTCGAGCGCCGGCGCACCGGCAAGCCGACCGTGCTCTTCCTCGACGAGATCCATCGTTTCAACCGCGCGCAGCAGGACGCGTTCCTCGCCCACGTCGAGCGCGGCGACGTGATCCTGATCGGCGCGACCACCGAGAATCCGTCGTTCGAGGTCAATGCGGCCTTGCTGTCGCGCGCGCGGGTGCTGGTGCTCAAGGAGCTGGCGATCGCCGACATCCAGGTCCTGATCGAGCGCGCCCTGACCGACGCGCGCGGGCTCGCAGGCAAGGTCGCAATGGAGCCGGAGGCACTCGAGGCGCTCGCGGTCGCGGCCGACGGCGACGCGCGCCGCGCGCTCAACACGCTCGAAGTCGCCGCCGCCGCCGCGAAGCCGGCGAAGGGCGGCACGCGCACGATCACCAGCGACGACGTGCGCCGCGCGCTGGCGCGCAAGCACCTCCGCTACGACAAGTCGGGCGAGGAGCACTTCAACCTCATCTCGGCGCTCCACAAGTCGCTGCGCGACTCCGACCCGCACGCGTCGCTCTACTGGATGGCGCGCATGCTGGCGGCGGGCGAGGATCCGCTCTACGTCGCGCGCCGGCTGGTGCGGTTCGCGAGCGAAGACGTGGGCAACGCCGATCCGCAGGCGCTGCCGCTCGCGGTCGCGGCGTTCCAGGCGTATCACCAGCTCGGGACGCCCGAGGGCGAGCTGGCGCTCGCGCAGTGCTGCGCGTACCTCGCGACGGCGCCCAAGAGCAACGCGGTCTATCGCGGCTTCGGCGCGGCGCTCGACGAGGCGGAGAAGAGTGGCAGTCTTCCGCCGCCGCTCGTGATCCGCAACGCGCCGACGCGCATGATGAAGGAGATGGGCTACGGCGCGGGCTACCGCTACGCGCACGACGAAGAGGGGCGGATCGCCGACCAGCAGCATCTGCCCGACGAGCTCCAGGGCCGGCGGTTCTACGAGCCCACCAACGAGGGCTTCGAGGCCGAGATCGCGCGGCGCATGCGCGCGTGGGACGAGGCGATCACCGGGCGGCGGGGGAAGGCAAAGCCCTAGTTCCAAGCGGCTGGCATCATCACTTCAAGCATTACGTGAAGCGCCAGCCGAACAGCGAGAGATCGATGCTCGATCGGCCCTGGGTCGCGAGATCGGCGAGCGCCTCGCCCACGACCGGCGCGAACTTGAACCCGTGCCCCGAGCAGGGACTCGCGATCAGCACCTGCGCATGCGTGGGATGGGGCGCGACCAGGAAGTGCTCGTCGGGCGTGTTCGTGTACATGCACACCGCCGCCCAGCGCAGCGCGCCGGCGGCGTCGGGCAGGTAGCGCGCGACCATCGCCCGCATCGCGTCGACCTCCTCCGCGCGAACCTCGCGATCGATCGTGTCGGGATCGGCGATCGTGCCCTCGTGATGGCGCGCGGCCTTGACGCCCTCGCCCAGGTCGGGAAACCCATAGATGTATCGGCCGCGCGCGTGCTCCCAGAGATGGATCGGGCATCGCTCCGGCGCGAACGCGCCGGCGTTGCGCTGCGGCGTGAACCAGTAGAGCGTCTGGCGCGCGACGGTGAGCGGCAGCACGAGGTCGGGGAGGAGCGATCGCGTCCAGCTGCCCGCGGTGAGCACGAGACTCGCCGCCTCGTACGCGCCGCGCGCGGTGACGACGCGCACGCCGTCGCCGCTCGGCTGCCAGCGCAACACCGGCTCGTCGCACTGAAGCGTCGCACCGTGGCGGCGCGCCATCGCGAGCTGCGCCGCGACGCAGGCCTCGGGGAACAGGACGCCCGCGCGCGGCTCCCAGACCGCCACCATGTCGTCGTCGGGCGCGAGCGCCGGGAATCGCGCGCGGATCTCGGCGGCCGTGAGCATCTCGTGGCGCAGATGGTGCTGATCGGCGCTACGCCGCGCGCCAGCGACGAGCACGCCGTCGGGCGGCCCGATCATCAGCCCGCCGGTCTCGAGCAGCAGCGGGCAGCTCGCGTCGCGCTCCAGCTCGCGCCACGCCTCGTACGCGCGCTGGACCAGCGGCACGTAGCGCGGATCCTCGAAGTACGCCTCGCGGATGATGCGCGTCTGGCCGTGGGACGAGCCGAACGCATGCGGCGGCGTCCACCGGTCGAGGCCGAGCACGCGCCGGCCGCGGCGCGCGAGCTGATGCGCCGTGGCGCTTCCCATCGCGCCGAGTCCGACGACGATCGTGTCGAACGCCGCGGCCACGGCTAGGGCTTCGCCCTCCGCGCCAGCGCGGCGCGCACGTCGTCCCAGCCGGCGCCGAGTGCCCGCAGTGCCACCAGCGTGTGGTAGACGAGGTCGGCCGCCTCTTCGACGGCGCGCGCGCGATCGCCGTCGGCGCACGCCGCGATCAGCTCGCCCGACTCCTCGCCGAGCTTCTTGAGCCGCAGATTGCGATCGGCGAACAGCCGCTGGGTGTAGCTCGGTTTGGCGCCGCTGTCGCCTTCGCTCGCAACCGCCGCCGCGCGGGCCGCGATCACGCGACCGAGCGCGGCGATCGTATCGGCATCGAGCGCGCCGTCGCCGAAGCACGACGCGGCGCCCGTATGGCACGCGGGCCCGGCCGGCGCGATGCGTGCGAGCACGGCGTCGCCGTCGCAGTCGGCGGCGAGCGAGACGACGCGTTGCGTGTTGCCGCTGCTCTCGCCCTTCCGCCACAGGCCGCGCGTGCGCGACGTGTAGTGCATCTCGCCGGTCGCGAGCGTCCGCTCCATCGCCTCGCGGTCGGCGCCGGCGATCATCAGCACCGCGCCGGTCTCGGCGTCCTGCGCGACCACGGTCACGCGCCCGCCGCCCTTCGCGAAGTCGAGCGCGTCGAGATCGAAGCGCATCACGCCTCCGGTCGTCTCGGTCATCGCGACTCCGCGGCGCGTGCGGTCGCGGCGTTCACGATCGCCGCCGCGCCGCACAACCGCCGCACGTCATCCGCGAGCGCGCGATTGGTCGCGATCGCGCTGCCGCCCGCGAACCCGCGCCCGCCGTCCCAATCGCTGAACACGCCGCCCGCCTCCGCGATGATGGGCACCAGCGGCGCCGCGTCCCAGATCGCGAGCCTTGGATCGGCCATCGCCTCGGCGCGACCGGTCGCGACCAGCAGGTAGCCGAACGCGTCACCCCAGGTGCGCGCGACGCCCGCCGCGGCGCTGACGCGCGCCCAGCCGGCCGCGCGCTCCGGTGCCTCGGCGCTGCGCACGTCCGTCGCGAGCACGGTCGCGCGCGCGAGATCGCTCACGAACGAGACGCGACAGCGCGCCCCGTTCCACCAGCAGCCTTCGCCCGGCGCCGCGACGATCGCCTCGTCGAGCGCCGGGAACACCGCCGCGCCGGCGAGGACGCGATCGCCCTCCACGACCGCGACCAGCGATCCCCACAACGGAACGCCGCGGACGAAGCTCTTCGTGCCGTCGATCGGATCGATGATCCAGCGCCGCGCGGCGTCGGGCCGCAGCGCCCCGAGCTCCTCGCCGACGATGCCGTCCGCCGCGAAACGCGCCGCGATCCACTCGCGCGCCGCCTGCTCCGCGCCGCGATCCCACGCGGTCACCGGCGAGCCGTCGGCCTTGCGCTCGGCGACCACCGTGCCGCGGAATCCCGGCAGCGCCGCGGCGCCGGCGCAGCGCGCGGCCTCAAGCGCGGCATGCATCAGCGCATCGCTCAAAGTGCCTCCGCGATCGTGGGCCGCACGGCGACGCCCATCGCCGCCAACTCGCGCTTGAGTGCCGCGACGGTCGTCACGCCGTCGTGCAGGACGCCGGCGAGCAGCGCCGCATCGGCCCCTGCCTCCAGCGCCGCGGCGATGTGCGCGGCATCGGCACCGCCCCCCGACGCCACGACCGGCACGGTGACCGCCGCCGCGACCGCCGCGGTCAGTTCGAGGTCATAGCCCACGCGCCCGCCGTCGCGATCGATGCTGGTGATCAGGATCTCGCCGGCGCCGAGGTCGGCGCAGCGTCGCGCCCACGCGACGGCGTCGAGCGACGTCTCGGTTCGGCCGCCGCGCGTCCGCACGCGCCACGCATCGCCCTCGCGGCGCGCGTCGATGCTCGCCACCACGCACTGGACGCCGAAGCGCTCCGCGCACTCGCCGATCAGCTCCGGCCGCGCGACGATCGCCGAGTTCATCGCGATCTTGTCCGCGCCGGACCGCAGCGCCTGCGCCGCATGATCAACGCTCGCGATCCCGCCGCCGAGCGTGAGCGGGATGAACAGCCGTTCGGCCGTGCGCCGCACCACGTCGAGCATCGTGCGCCGTCCCTCGACCGTCGCCGAGATGTCGAGGAACACGATCTCGTCCGCGCCTTCGGCCTCGTAGCGCTCGGCGAGCGCCACCGGATCGCCGGCGTCGCGCAGGCCCTCGAACCGCACGCCCTTGACGACGCGCCCGGCAGCCACGTCGAGGCAGGCGATGATCCGGCGCGTGAGACTCACCGCTCGACCTCGAGCGACACGGCGCCCTTGGTGCTCGCCGGCGCGCCGCTCTCGGCCAGCGCCTGCCGCAGCGCGAAGCCCAGCGCCTTGAACGCCGCCTCGACGATGTGATGCCGATCCTCGCCGCGCAGCACGCGGACGTGGAGCGTCGCCTTCGCCTCGAACGCGAACGAGCGCATCCAGTGCCGATAGAGCGAGCTCGGCAGCGGGCCGCGGTAATACGGCCGGCCGCCGACATCGATCACGGCCTGCACCAGCGCATCGTCCATCGCCAGCGTCTTCTCGCCGTAGCGCGCCATCGTCGGCGGGCCGAGGGCGGCGACCGCCGCGCCGAGCGCGATCGCCACGTCTTCGATCAGGTGATGCTTGAGATCGCCGCGCGCCTCGACGTCGAGGTCGAGGCCGGACGTGCGGGCGAGCGTCACCAGCATGTGATCGAGGAACGGAACGCCGGTCGCGACCGACGCCGTTCCCGTGCCGCGCTCGACGCGCACGCTCACGCGCGTCTCGCGGGTTTCGCGTGTCACCGTGCTCATGGTTGCGTGCCTCCCGTGGTGAAGATCATGTCGCAAACTCCTCCCGCGCCGCCGCCGGGTCGAGCGCGCGCGTGTAGAACGCCATGCCGATGACCGCACCCGCCGCGCCGCAGCCGGCGAGCGCGCGCAGGTCGTCGAGTGATGCGATGCCGCCCGAGGCGAGAACCGGCGCCGTGCTCACGGCCGCCACGTCGCGGATCAGATCGAGATCGGGCCCTTCCATTCGGCCCTCGCGATGGACCGCCGTGACCAGCAGCGCCGCGAGCGGCAGCGTCGCCGCGCGTCGCGCGACGGCGACCACGTCGTCGTCCAGCGTCTGCGCCCAGCCGTGCGTTGCGATCTTCCGGCCGCGCACGTCGGCGGCGAGGATCAGGCGGTCGGGGAATCGCGCCGCGGCGCGCGCGAGCCACTCGGGCTCGATCAGCGCGCGCGTGCCGACAACGACGTGCCGCGCGCCGGCGGCGATCAGCCGCGCGATTGCCTCGTCGTCGCGCACGCCGCCGCCGACCGCCACATCCACACCGCGGCGGTCCGCCTCGTACAGGATCGCCGCGATCGCCTCGCCGTTCGATCCCGCTCCGGTCGCGGCGTCGAGATCCACGACGTGGAGCCGCGTGAAGCCGAGGTCCATCCACGCCCGCGCCGCCGCGAGCGGATCGGCGATGCGCACGCGCTCGTCGGCGTACGAGCCGCCGACCAGCTGGACGCACGCGCCGTCGCGCAGATCCACCGCCGGGATCGCGATCATCGCGCCGCCTCGCGCGCGGGGCTCATCGCCGGCGCGCCGGCCGCCGCGCGCAACCAGGCCGCAAGGAGGGAGAGCCCGTCGCGTCCGGTCTTCTCCGGATGGAACTGCACACCCACCGTCCGCGCCGTGCGCACGATCGCCGCGAAGCGATCGTCCTCGTGCCGGCTCCACGCGGTGACGACGCCCTCGTCGCGGGGCCGGCACACGTAGCCGTTCGCGAAGTAGGCGTGGAACGGGCGCGCCGCGAGCGACTCGGCGGGCTCGGGTGCGACGAGATTCCAGCCCATCTGCGGCACACGCCGCGCGCGCAGCCGCTCGACGCGGCCAGCGATCACGCCGAGCCCGTCGCCCGCGCCCTCTTCGCTCGCATCGAAGAGCAGCTGCATGCCGAGGCACACGCCGAGGCAGGGAAGGCCGCCGAGCAGCGCGTCGCGGATCTGCTCGCGCGCCGGGGCGAGGCGCTCCATCGCCGAGCCGAACGCGCCGACGCCGGGGAGCACCAGCGCGTCGGCGCAGATCGCGGCGACCGGATCGGTCTCGATCGCGACCTCCACGTCGCCGGCGAGCGCGAGTCCCTTGGCCAGTGAGTGCAGGTTGCCGGCGCCGCAATCGACGATCGCGATCTTCATCGCGCGGCCTCCGCGAGTGCCGCGACCGCGCGCTCGAGTGCCGGCGAGGGCGCGACCGTAATCCGCACCGCATCGCCGATCCCGGTGAGCGCCGGGAACGCGCGCACCATGACGCCCCGCTCGCGCATCCGCCCGGCGCAGGCGAGCGCGTCGCGCACCGGCACCAGCACGAAGTTCGCCTCGGACCGGAGCGGCGCGAACCCGCAGGCCGTGAGCGCCGCGGCGAGTCGCGCGCGATCGCGCACCGCCTCGGCCGCGCGCTCGCGCACCCACGTCAGATCGCGCTCGATCACGGCGCACGCGGCGCGCTCGGCGACCGCGCTCACCGCGTACGGATCGCGCGCGGCCTCGATCCGCGCGATCAGTGCCGGATCGCCGATCGCGTAGCCGACGCGCAGGCCGGCGAGGCCGAACGCCTTGGACAGCGTGCGCGTGACCAGCACGTTCGGGCGCGCGAGCGCGAGATCGAGCGACGCGTCGCTCGTGAAGTCGGCGTACGCCTGATCGAGAATCAACGTCTCGCCGCTCGCTGCGAGTCGCGCGATCGCCGCGCGCGAGGCGGGCGTGCCGGTCGGATTGTTGGGCGAGGCGACGTAGATCGCCGCGGCGCCGGTCGCGAGCAGGAGGTCGGCGCGGATGTCGCCGTCGCCCGCGAGCGGCACCGGCGCGGCGACGAGCCGATTGCGGCTCACCAGCTCCGGGATCATCGAGAACGTCGGGTCGGGATGGGCGAGCGTCGCGCCCGGCGCGACCAGTGTGCGGACCGCGGCGTCGAGGACGCCGTCCGAGCCGCAGCCGGTCGTGATGCGATCGGACGTGGTGCCGTGCATCCGCGCGAGCGCCGCGCGCAACGCGTCGGCGGTCGCCGATGGGTACCGCGTCACGTCGTCGCCGCCGAGCATCGAACTGTCCTTGAGGACAGTTGCCACAATGCCGAGCGCCCGCAGCGCCGACGGTGGAGCGCCGTAGCAATTCGTGTTGTCGGAGAGATCGAGGACCGGCGCGCTCATTGCTCCTCCCACGACCGCGCCGCCACCGCGTGCGCCGACAGACCCTCGGCCTCTGCGAACGTCGCGACAGCGGGCGCCAGCGAAGCTGCCGCGCGCGGCGTCACGCGCTGCCAGCTCGTCCAGCGCACGAAGTCGAGCGGCGAGAGGCCCGAGTACGATCGCGCGAGCCCGCCGGTCGGCAGCACGTGGTTGGCACCTGTCATGTAGTCGCCGAACGCGACCGAGCTGCTCGCGCCGACGAACACCGCGCCGGCGTTGCGTACGCGCGCGAGCGCCGCGTCGGCATCGCGCACGGCGAGCAGCAGGTGCTCGGGCGCGAACTCGGCCGCGAACGCGAGCGCCTCGTCCAGCGTCTCCGCCAGTAGCAGCGCGCCGCGCGCCGCCAGCGCCTCGATCACCGTCCGGAGTCGCGGCTCGGAGATCCGCTCGCGGACCAGCGCCACCGCGATTCGGCGCTTCGTGTCCGCGTCGAGCGCCACGACCACCGCGCTCGCAAGCGGGTCGTGCTCGGCCTGGGCGATCAGCTCCTGTGCGACGCGCCTCGGATCCACCGAATCGTCGGCGATCACCAGCAGCTCGCTCGGTCCCGCCGGACAATCGATCGACACCGTGCCCGAAATCTGAAGTTTCGCCTCGGCCACCCACGCGTTGCCTGGGCCGACGATGCGATCCACGCGCGGCACCGACGCGGTGCCGAACGCCATCGCCGCGATTGCGCCCGCGCCGCCGATCGCGAACACGCGGTCGACACCCGCGAGCGCCGCGGCCGCGAGCACGGCGGGCGAGGGGCGGCCGTCGGCTGCGGGGGGCGAGCACACGATCACCTCGCCCACGCCCGCGACGCGCGCCGGTACCGCGCACATGAGCACGCTGCTCGGATACGCCGCGCGGCCGCCCGGCGCGTAGACGCCGACGCGCGCGAGCGGATCCGGCCGCCGGCCGACGATCACGCCCGGCTCGACCTCGGTCTCTTCGGCACGCGGCGCGAACGCGCGCGACACGCTCGCGAGATTCCGGAACGTGCGCTCCATCGCGGCGCGAAGATCCGGGGCGATTCCGGCAAGGCACTCGTTCCAGAACGAGTCAGGCACTTCGAGCGACGCAAGATCCACGCCGTCCAGCTCACGCGCCAACTCGCACAGGGCGCGGTCGCCGTCGCGACTTACGCGTTCGAGGATCGCCGCCGTCGTCGATCGGACGACGGAATCGGTGGAAGTTCGACGGTCGCAGAGGGCCAGACGGTCGGCCGGCGACAACGCCGCGAGCGGTCCCGACTTGGAGAAAATGACCGTCATGGCATCAGCCTCTCGATCCGCGTCACGAGGATCCCGCGCGCGCCGAGCGACTTGAGCTCGTGGACCGTGCGGAAGATGGTGCGCGCCGGAGCCACCGCGTGGACCGCGACCAGATCGCCGCCGTCCAGCACGTCGATCACCGTCGGCCCGTCGATCCCGGGCAGCACCTCGCGCACGCGATCGAGCGCCGCGCGCGGCACGTTGGCCATCACGTAGCGCTGCCCGCGAGCGCGGAGCACCGACGTGAGCGCCGAGGTCAGCTCGCCGAGCGCGACGCGGCGGTCCGTCGTGCTCCTGGCGGCGGTGGGCGCGACCGCAACGCCACCGCCATTCCCGCCCGCCAGCGACTCCGCCGGCTCCGGCGCCGTGATGAGCCGCGCGCTCGATTCCATCACCGTCACGATCTCGCGCAGGCCGTTCATGCGCAGCGTCGAGCCCGTCGACGTGAGATCGACGACGATGTCGGCGATCCCGAGGTGCGGCGCGATCTCGGCCGCGCCCGAGACCGGCACGACCTCGACCTCGCGACCGAGGCCCGCGAAGAACTCGCGCGTCACGCGTGGGAACGGCGTCGCGACGCGCACGCCGGCGATCTGATCGAGCGAGGCGATCGCCGTCTCCTCGCGCGCCGCGACCACCAGACGACAGCGGCCGAACTCGAGGTCGAGGAGATCGTCGAGCACGCGGCCCGACTCGCGGACGATGTCCCAGCCCGTGACGCCCGCATCCGCCGCGCCGTCGGCGACGAACTCGGGAATGTCCTGGGCGCGGACGAAGATCGCCTCGAACTCGCCGCCGAGTGAGGCGGAGAGCGCCCGCTCGCCGCGGGTCTCGAGCGTGAGGCCCGCGTCCGCGAACAGATCGCGCGTGTCCTCGGCGAGCCGACCCTTGTTGGGTAGCGCCAGTCGCAGCATGGTGGGTTCGTGCCTCCCGTTGCGGTGGAAAACGAAAACGCCCGTCCGGATTCCGGACGGGCGGAGCGTCGAGCCGTGTCGGGTGCTGCTAGCCGCGATCCCCGCGCACGCGCACGATGCCCCGGCCCGTCGGGCCGTGGACGTGATGCGCGTGATGGTGGGTGGCGCGGTTCATTGCGGGGGAGAAGGTAGGGCGTCGACCGACGGCCGTCAAACGGAATCGGCGGGTTGGCTACCCAGCGGTCTTCTCAAGCCTTCCAAGTAGGGCGGCCATGAATTGAATCGCCTCGCTCGCCTTCCGCGCGTCGCTCTGATCCAGAACGAGCTGACGGGCTGGGTGCATGACCTTGTTGCGAAACTCGGTGACCTTCCAGATTAGGCTGTCTCCTTGCTTCCCAGCAGGAATCTCGAGCTGCTTCCGAAGGGGTTCAGAGCGACGAACGACAGTAAGCAGTTCGTTCAACATCGCGAGCTCGACCTCCTCGATCTGCATCATCTTTCGTCTTGAAACAGTCCATTGACCGAGAATGCGGACTTGGGAGCCCTCCCCCAGCCCTTGGATCCAATCCCAAGCCTCATTGAACCGGCCGGCGATCAGCTCTGCCAATGCGCGTTCAAGGTCAAGTACCAGGTCATATGTAACCCGGCGCACCTCGCGGCGATTGAGGTCCGCGAGCGTCACAAGCCCGTACAAGTCCACCTGGTTTGCGCTCAATGGCAGTGGCTCGATGACGTGGCTAATGATAGGCGTGGCCTGTAGCGTGACAAGAGTCGTGTCCTCTGGTTCCGTTCTCCTTGCCTCATACGCGTGGCACACAAGTGCCGACGATGCTGAAGCGAAATGCTTGAACAGCGCGTCCAATGGCACGTAGACCATCTCGACGAACAGCCGATCGTTGGGTTGGTAGTGAGCGTCGTCAGTCGTGAGTAGCTCGCCAGCGGCAACCAATCGCTCGAGGGTCTCTAGGGCGACGACCCGGTACCCAATCGGTCCAACGCCGGTTGCGACCGGGGCCTGGTCAAAGAAGTGGATCTTGAGAGTGTCGACGAGGTGCGGCAGGCCCAAGTCCGCAATTGGTTCGCCCGGAGGCCCCTCATTGAGTTCGACGACGACACACTCCGGGATTGGCCTGCCCAAGTGCCGAAAGTCGACCGAATACTTCGGACTGTGCAGATGGAGCGTCATAGACTCGATGTCCATGTCGCTTCGGTGCATCAGCTCGACTGTTCTCGTCATTAGAGACGGAGCCTACCAGAGGTGATTCCGGCTGAGCGGTCGATTGCGGATCACGCGACCCCGACTACGGCGAATAGTTCGCCAGAATGCGACCAGACATTGCCCGTCGAGTCAGAGACTAGAATCTCCGCCGCCACGCAGGCATCGTCGCCGGGGTTCCATTGGACCCCGGCCGCTCGTGGCCAGAGCAAGCGCCTCCGTCCGAGCACGAGCTGATCTTCGCTCATCAGCAGTTCCGCGATCTTCGTGTCGTCTTCGTCGATCTCACGTGCGACACGCGAGGCGACAACTCCGAGGTCTGAGCCATCGTGCGTGTGCAGCGCCGCCACGACGCCGTCGATGAGCGGCTTCACGATGGCAGCGGCATTGCGACTGCCTCGTGCGCCTCGCGACACTCGAACTCGCAATCCATACGTCAGCGGTGCCGACCGCACGGAGACAAGAAGCGAGGCGCGCTTCATGGCCAGCCAGATGCCGTGCGGCTTCGTGAACTCATCGATTGGCGGAGATTCGACGCCCTCCCATGAGACCAAGGTCGATTCGGCCTTCCAGCCAATGAACGGCGCCGCCGGCGTGCACACGTCATAGCGATGGTGGTGGATCGCATCGGGACAGTCGGGACACTCGCTGCACGTGTTGAAGCTCCGCTCGAACCGCACGCCGAAGCGGGCCGCGCGCGCGAACGCGCCGGTACCGACGTTGTAGAAGAGCACGTTCTCCGCATCGACGATGTCTCGAGAGGACGACGTGTAGATGGCGCGGAGGATTCCCTGATCGCCAGCCTCGAGCGTCGCGACCAAGTCTCGAATCCTTCGCTTCATTGCCTGCGTGATTGGCTTCGAATCGAACTGAAGCCGGTTCCGGCTCCAAAACTCCGCCGGACCCGCGGGTGAATCCGACTTGGAGGCGTGGAACAAGCCTGAGAAGTCGGACGGATCCGTCTGCGTCGGCAGCGATGGTGCATGACGAATCGTGGCACGGGAGGTTGGCGGGGCCGGCGGCGCGGTGGCGGCGGCTTTCCCGTGACCCGAGTCAGCGAGTCCCGGTTCGCTGCCGCAGAGCCGATACACCCGATCATGGCCAGCGATCCATGCCAACAGCTCCGGAAGAGAGTCGCTCCAGACTTTCTTCACCGACAGCCTGCCCGTGGCGACCTTCAACATGCCGGCGAGCCACGAACAACTCGCCGCGTGAACCGGGCACATCTTGGGGTCGCGCCCGCGAAAGTCGTTGTAGACGAAGCCAGCTGCTTCGCGAACGACCTTTTCGAGCTGCTCTCGGGTGTCGATGAGCCGAATCATGCGTGCTCCAGAGCGCGGGATCGCTAAACCGAAGGCGAGAAGTTACTCCTGACCGACGCCAACACACGTGCGGTGTTCGGCGATTACATCAGTGTGTACGATATCCAGCGCGCCGTCTTCGATGGCGCAACTGTGCCCATCTACTACGAGAGCCGCCTGGCCAAGCTTGAGCTGAAGGAGTCCGAACGGCCGAAGATCGATCCGGAGTTCGAGGAGGCGACCGAAGGCGAGGAAGTCGAGCGCAAGGAGAAGCTCAAGAGCAAGTGGGCGCAGCTCGAGGCGGTGGTCGGTTCGGAGAACCGCGTCAAGCTCATTGCCCGCGACTTGGTGGAGCATTTCGAGAACCGGCTCGCCGTGATGGACGGCAAGGCGATGGTGGTGGTCATGAGCCGACGCATTGCCGTTGAGCTGTACCGCGAGCTCGCGCTCCTGCGGCCCGAGTGGGCCATCGATGACGATGGGGCGGGTGCCCTCAAGGTGGTGATGACAGGCTCGGCGTCGGACCCGCTCGACTGGCAGCCGCACATCCGCAACAAGCCGCGCCGCGAGGTGTTGGCCAATCGCTTCCGCGACCCAGTCGATCCGTTCCGAGTCGTGATCGTGCGCGACATGTGGCTCACCGGCTTCGACGCGCCGAGCCTGCACACGATGTACGTGGACAAGCCGATGCGCGGGCACGGGCTGATGCAGGCCATCGCGCGCGTCAATCGAGTGTTCAGGGACAAGCCCGGCGGGCTGGTGGTCGACTACCTTGGGCTGGCCGACGAGCTGAAGCAGGCGCTGGCGAGCTACACGGAGGCGGACGGCAAGGGCGAGACTGTGCTCGACCAGGCCGAGGCCGTGGCGCTGATGCTGGAGAAGTACGAAGTGTGCCGGGGACTGTTCTACGGCTTCGACTGGAGCCGCTGGATCGACGGCACGCCGCAAGATCGGCTGTCGCTGCTTCCGGCGGCGCAGGAGCACATCTTGGCGCAGCCAGACGGCAAGGCGCGGTTGCTGCGCGCCGTCACCGAGCTGTCGCAGGCTTTCGCGCTAGCGGTGCCGAATGAGGAGGCGCTGCGCATCCGTGACGACGTGGGCTTCTTCCAGGCAGTGCGCGCCGTGCTCGCAAAGACCACGCCCGGCGATCGGAGGACGGACGAGGACCTGGACTTCGCCATCCGGCAGATCATCTCGAAGGCCGTCGTCTCCGATGCGGTGGTTGACATCTTCGCGGCTGCCGGCCTCAAGAAGCCGGACATCTCGATTCTTTCGGACGAATTCCTTGCAGAGATTCACGGAATGCCGCAGCGCAACCTCGCCGTCGAGTTGCTGCAGAAGCTGCTCAAGGGGGAAATCAGAACGCGGGGCAGGCGGAACGTCGTCCAGGCCCGATCGTTCGCCGACCTGCTCGAGCAGACCGTGCGCAAGTACCAGAACCGTGCCATCGAATCGGCACAGGTGATCGAGGAGCTGATCCAGCTTGCTAAGGAAATGCGGGCGGCGAGCGCGAGGGGCGAGCAGCTCGGGCTCTCTGAAGACGAGCTCGCCTTCTACGACGCGCTTGAGACGAACGACAGCGCCGTCAAGGTTCTTGGCGACGAGACTCTCCGAGCTATCGCGCGTGAATTGGTAGAGACGGTCCGCAAGAACGTCACGATCGACTGGACCATCCGCGAGAACGTCCGGGCGCAACTCCGCGTGCTCGTGAAACGCACCTTGCGCAAGCACGGCTATCCGCCGGACAAGCAGGAGAAGGCGACCCAAACAGTGTTGGAACAAGCGGAGGTACTCTCCGAGAGTTGGGCAGGACTGGATGATTAGAGCCTGATTCAGTGGTGGCATCGGGGCATGGCATTGACCGGCCGGCTCTTTGACGCCCCCGCCGCCACCCCATAATCTGCTCTGTTCGAGTCGGCCCTCGTAGCGGCCCCGGGCACCCCGGGCGCCATCCCCGGCTCGGCGGAGCAGGCATGGGAACACCGGACGACATCCTCATGGCCCTCGGCACCGTCCAGGACCCGGACCTCCATCGCGACCTCGTCACCCTCGGCATGATCGAGGACGTGGTCGTCGACGGCGGCCGCGTCTCCTTCACGGTCGTCCTGACCACGGCCGCCTGCCCGCTCAAAGCCGAGATCGAGGCCGACTGCCGCGCCGCGGTCAGCGCCGTCCCGGGCGTCCAGGACATCGCCATCCGCACCATCTCGCGCATGCGCAAGCCCAAGGACCCGACGGCCGACCGCAAGGCGCTCCCGGGCGTCGCGCAGGTGATCGCGATCGGCTCGGGCAAGGGTGGCGTCGGCAAGTCGACGGTCTCCGCCAACCTCGCGGTCGCGCTCGCCCAGACCGGCGCCAAGGTCGGCCTCCTCGACGGCGATATCTATGGGCCCAACCTGCCGCGCATGCTCGGCGTCCGCCGCCAGCCGTCGCAACGCGACGGCAAGATCATGCCGGTCGAGGCGTGGGGCATCCACTTCATGTCGATGGGCCTGCTCGTCGATCAGGGCGAGGCGGTGGTGTGGCGCGGGCCGATGCTCCACGGCGCGATCAAGAGCTTCCTCCACGACGTGGACTGGGGCGAGCTCGACTACCTGCTGGTCGATCTGCCGCCGGGCACGGGCGACGTGCAGCTCTCGCTCATCCAGCAGACGTTCGTCGCCGGCGCGGCGATCGTCACCACGCCCTCGACGGTGGCGATCGAGGACGCGGTCAAGGCGATCGCGATGTTCGGCAAGCTCAACGTGCCGGTGCTGGGCGTGATCGAGAACATGAGCTACTTCATCTGCCCGAGCTGCAACGCGCGCCACGAGATCTTCGGCAGCGGCACGGGCGAAGCGCGCGCGCTGGCGATGGGCCTGCCGTTCCTCGGCGCGATCCCGTTGCATCCGGACGTGCGCATCACCGGCGACGAGGGCCGGCCGGCGGTGATCTCGAGCCCGGACACGGAGTACGCGCGCGCGCTGACGGCGATCGCGGGGCATCTGGCGCAGCGCATCTCGATCCAGACGGTCGGGGCGCCGCAGCCGGCGCCTGCGAGCCAGTCCTGACGACGCTGCGAATGACCCGCAGGGCACTCTCCGTTTCGCTTCTCTGCCTGATGATTCCCGCCGGCGCCGGAGCACAAGTCCCGGTCTACCTCGTGCAGTGGGGCTCTCTCGGCTCGGCCAGCGGGCAGTTCTACTACCCGGGGGGCGTCGCCATCGATCGCACGGGCAACGTCTATGTCGCCGATCAGGTCAACCAGCGTATTCAGAAGTTCACGAGTACGGGTGAGTTCCTCACCCAATGGGGCAGCTACGGCTACGGTGACGGTCAGTTTCGAACCCCGAGCCGCATCACCGTGGACGAGCAGGGGAACATCTACGTCTCGGACTACGAGAATGCTCGGATCGAGAAGTTCACGAGTGACGGGACCTTTGTGGCCAAGTGGGGTCCGCTTCCCACGGCCGGAAACCCCGTGAATGACGCTGGGCTTTGCTTCCCCGGAGGTCTTGCGGTCGACGCCGCCGGCGATGTCCTCGTGGCCGATCGATGCGCCAACAGCCGAATCATGGTGTACACCGCCTCGGGCGCCTTTCTTCGCATGTGGGGAGGATTCGGGACAGGCCCCGGTGAGTTCGTCGCGCCATCGGGCGTTGCGATCGGTGCGGGCGGCGTGATCTACGTCTCCGACACATACAACGATCGCATCCAAGTCTTCACCGACGCGGGAACCTATTTGATGGAGTGGGGACGAACCGGCGCAGGACCGGGGCAGTTCGATCATCCGAGTGATGTGTTCGTGGACTCGGAGGCCAACGTCTACGTCACAGACGCGGACAACCACAGGATCCAGAAGTTCTCGCGAACGGGCGGGTTCATCGCTCAGTGGGGTGGCCCGGGCGCCGGCAACGGCCAGTTCAATCACCCGGAAAGCCTGGCGGTGACGGGTGACGGACGCGTCTACGTTGCGGACATCTACAACAACCGGATCCAGGTCTTCGGTCCGGCCCCGGTCCCAACAAACCGATCGACCTGGGGCCGTCTCAAGGTGGCTTATCGATAGCCCGCTCACGACGCCCGACCGGGGGCTCGAGGAGTTGAGGTGTATCCAATACTTGCATTCAATCCGCGTAACTGGCATGTTCTTGCCAGTTCCGGAGATCGAGTGCAATGAAACCAGCGGAATTCCTCCACACTCACGCCGTATTCAGCCGCCATGAGTTCGCGCGCGCGCTCGGACCGGGGGAGCGTGCACCGGCAACGGTGACCAAGCTCCTCCAGACGTGGCGGCGCGCTGGTCGCCTGCACACCGTGCGCCGCGGCGTCTACGTTCGGCTCGGCACCGACAAGGGCGAGTCGAAAGCACCTGTCGATCCGCTGGTCCTGGCCTCGCGCCTCGCCCCGGACGCCGCCGTCGCCTACCACAGCGCGCTCGAGGCGCTCGGCCACGCACAGAGTGCCTTCAGTCGGGTGTTCTTCGTCACCTGGTCGAAGACTCGGGCGCTTCAATTCCAGCGCCGCCACTACGTGCCGGTCCGGCCACGTGCCGCGCTTCGACACAGCAACGAGCCGTTCGTCGTCAGTCGTGAGCGCGCAGGCGCTGCGGTCCGTGTCACCGTGCTCGAGAGGACGGTCGTGGACGTGCTCGACCGACCGGATCTGGCGGGTGGAATGGAAGAGGTCTGGCGCTCGCTCGATTCGGTCGAAGCGTTGGACTTCGACGTGCTTGGTCGCTATCTGCGGCTAGTCGCGCGGCCACTTCTGACCGCGCGCCTCGGCTATCTGCTCGAGACGCATGCACGCCGCTGGCTGACACCCGGGAAACTGCTGGCTTCTCTCGAAGCGCAGCGACCGAGTGGGCCGGTCTACCTCGATCGTCGCCAGCCGGGCCGATTGGTCCGCAGATGGAACGTCATCGTCCCCCCAGACCTTGCCCCGCCGGAGGCAGCACCAGATGGCGAGAGTTACAAACCGAGGCACAAGGAGATCGCAGCGTTCGCCAAGGAGACCTTGCCCATGGCTCCGCGAACGTCATTAGTGGTGGTGCTGGCTGGTCCCAATGGCGCAGGCAAGAGCACGAGCGCACCACACCTGCTGCGTGGAGCGCTCGCGGTCGAGGAGTTCGTCAACGCCGATACGATCGCGCAGGGCCTATCGGCTTACAGGCCCGAGGCCGCCGCCGTCGCCGCCGGCCGCGTGATGCTGGAGCGCCTCCGTTTTGTCGCGAGAGAGCGTCGTGACTTCGCTTTCGAGACCACGCTCGCCGGGCGCGGCCATGCGCGATGGCTTCGAGAACTTCGATCCTCCGGCTACCGCGTCCACTTGATCTTCCTATCGCTGCCTGCTCCCGAACTCGCCATTGCGAGGGTTTTAGAACGGGTGAGACGGGGCGGCCACCATGTGCCCGATGACGTGGTGCGACGGCGCTTCCGCGCTGGCTTGAGGAATCTGCTTACCTGCTACGCTATGGAAGTCGACAGTTGGCAGGTCTACGACAATGCGGAACTTGGAGGACCGCGCCTGATCGCGTCGCAGGCCGCCGGCGCTCCTCCCGTCATCGCCAACACGACCGCCTGGGACAACCTGAAGGAGCCACGATGACCGAGCCCCTAGATTCCGACCTGACCCCGGCCCAGCGGGTCGACGACATCCCACGCATCCTGCGCGCCCTGCGGTTGGCGGTTCAGGAAGCCCTCTGGCGCCACAGGCTTGCTGGCAATCCTGTGGCAATCTGGAAGGATGGCCGCGTCAAGTGGGTCCAGCCCGAAGATATCCCAGTGCCGGAAGATGAGGGGAGGGCATAGCACACGACCATGCCAGCATCTGACACCCGCGAGATCTACGCCGACCACGCGGCGACGACGGCGCCCGCGCCGGAAGTCGTGGCAGCGATGGCGCCGTACCTCGGTGACGCGTTCGGCAATCCATCGTCCGTCCATCGCCGCGGCGAGGCGGCGCGCGAGGCGATCGAGTCGGCGCGGGCGGACGTGGCCACGCTGATCCAAGCCACGCCCGAGGAGATCGTCTTCACCGCAACGGGGTCCGAAGCCAACGATCTCGCGCTCACCGGCGTGATGGAGGCGGCGGCGCTCGACGCGGGGCGGGGCACAGCCGCCGGGCGCGACGCGACGGGGCGCGAGCGTGGCGCGGCGAGGCGCCGCATCGTCGTCTCGGCGATCGAGCACCTCTCGGTCCTCGAGTCGGCGCGCTATCTCGAATCGCGCGGCTTCGACCTCACGATCGTCCCGGTCGACTCGGACGGCCTCATCGACCTCGCGCGCCTGCGTGCGGCGCTCACGCCGGACGTGGCGCTGGTCTCGGTGATGCTCGTCAACAACGAGATTGGCACGATCCAGCCGATCACCGAGATCGCCGGCGCAGCGCACGCGGCCGGCGCGAAGATGCACTGCGACGCGATCCAGGGCGTCGGCAAGATCCCGGTCGGCGTGGACGACCTCGGCGTGGATCTGCTCTCGCTCGCGGGGCACAAGTTCCACGGCCCGCTCGGCGCCGCGGCGCTCTACGTCCGCCGCCGCACTCGGCTCGTGCCGCAGATCCACGGCGGCCATCAGGAGCGCTCGCGCCGCGCCGGCACCGAGAATCTGCCGGCGATCGTCGGCCTCGGCGCCGCCGCCCGCCGCGCGCGGGCCGCGCTCGCAGCCGGCGCGAACGCCGCGATCAACGCGCTCGGCGACCGGCTGCTCGATCAACTGATCGAGCGCATTCCGGGCGCCCGGCTCAACGGCGCGCGCGACGCGCGCATCCAAGGTATCGTCAACGTGTGCTTCGCCGGTGTCGACGGCGAGGCGGTGCTGCACGAGCTCGATCGCGAGGGCATCACGGTCTCGACCGGCTCGGCGTGCAGCGCAGCGGCGGCGGGCCCCTCGCACGTGCTGATCGCACTGGGGCTCCGCCCCGAGGACGCGCACGCGAGCGTGCGGTTCTCGCTGGGGGAGGGGAGCATCGAAAGCGACGTGGATCGCATCGTCGCCGTGACTGCGAGTACTGTTGAGCGCCTGCGGTCGCTGGGCGCGGACGACCCGGCGACGCGGATGAGCAGGGCCAGCGCGTGAGCGCGGAGAGGAGCGAGTCGATGAGTCACCAGGATCAGTTCCGCCTCAAGGTGGGTCTGGCGGAGATGCTCAAGGGCGGAGTGATCATGGACGTGATGACCGCCGATCAGGCGCGCATCGCCGAGGAGGCGGGCGCCGCGGCGGTGATGGCGCTCGAGCGCATCCCGGCGCGCATCCGCCGCGAGGGCGGCGTCGCGCGCATGTCCGATCCGCGGCTCATCAAGGAGATCGAGGCGTCGGTCTCGATCCCGGTGATGGCCAAGTGCCGCATCGGCCACATCGCCGAGGCGCAGATCCTGGAATCGCTCGGCGTCGACTTCATCGACGAGAGCGAAGTGCTGACGCCCGCCGACACCGAGCACCACATCTGGAAGCACGACTTCAAGGTCCCGTTCGTGTGCGGCTGCCGCGATCTGGGCGAGGCGCTGCGCCGGATCGGCGAGGGCGCGGCGATGATCCGCACCAAGGGCGAGGCGGGCACCGGCGACGTGGTCGAAGCGGTGCGCCACATGCGCGCGGTGCAGAAGGGAATCAAGAAGCTGGCGTCGCTGCGCGAAGACGAGTTGATGGCCGAGGCGAAGGCGCTCGGCGCGCCGTTCGAGGTGGTGAAGCAGGTGGCGCGCACCGGCAAGCTGCCGGTGCCGAACTTCGCGGCGGGCGGTGTCGCGACGCCGGCGGACGCGGCGTTGATGGTGCAGCTCGGCGCCGAGGCGGTGTTCGTCGGCTCGGGCATCTTCGAGGTCGGGCTCGACCAGAAGCCCGAAGATCAGCGCCGCGACCAGCTGCGCACCGCGCAGGCGGTGGTGAAGGCGGTCACGCACTACGATCGCCCGGAGATCCTGGCCGAGATCAGCGAAGGCCTGCCGCGCGCGATGCGCGGGATCGCCACCGACGCGATTCCCGAGGAGCAGCAGCTGGCCAAGCGGGGCTGGTGAGCGTGCGCGAATCGGCCAAACCCGCGCTCGCGGCACCGCGCGTCGGCGTTCTCGCGCTGCAGGGCGACTTCGCCTGCCATCGCGCCTCGTTCGCGGCGCTCGGCTGTGACGTCGGCCGCGTGACGCTGCCCGCCGATCTCGAGGGGCTCGACGCGCTGGCGATGCCGGGCGGCGAGTCGACGACGATGCTGCGGCTCCTGGTCGCGAACCGGCTCTACGATCCGCTCGCCGAGTTCGTGCGCACGAAGCCGGTGCTCGCCACCTGTGCGGGCGTGATCCTGCTCGCGCGCGAGGCGGACCTGCTGCCGGCGCCGTCGTTCGGCGTGCTCGACATCGGCGTCGATCGCAACGCGTACGGCCGGCAGATCGACTCGTTCCATGCCGATCTCGACGCGCCGGTCGTGGGCGGCACGTTCCACGGCGTCTTCATTCGCGCGCCGCGCATCCGCCGCGTCGGCGCGGGCGTCGACATCGTCGCGCGCCGCACCCGCACGCCCGCCGACGGCGCCGCGGCGGGCGAAATCGTCGGCGTGCGCGCGGGGAGGATCGTCGGCCTCTGCTTCCATCCCGAACTGACGAGCGATCTGCGCTTCCACCGCTGGTTCCTGACCGAGGTCGCGGGATTGCGGCTGCCGGCGGTCGAGAGCGCGGTCGCCGTGCGCCGCGGGGCGCGATGAATCCGGTGAGCACGCCGCGCGCGGCGTTCCACGAGTTCATCGCCAGGCACCGCCGCTTCCTGCTCACCACGCACATCAATCCCGACGGCGACGGGCTCGGCAGCGAGACGGCGCTGGCGCTCTGGCTCGCGCAGTCGGGGCGCGAGGCGCGCGTCCTGAACGATGCGGTCATGCCGCTCAACTTCACGTTCCTCGGTCGCGACGTGGCGTACGAGTCGTACGAGCCCGAGGTCGCCGAGCGCCGGTTCACCGAGGCCGACGCGGTGATCGTGCTCGACACCAGCAACCGCCAGCGCGTCGGCCGCGTGGCGCAGCACTTCGACCGCCACGCGATCCCGATCGCGGTCGTGGATCATCACGTCTCGCACGCGGGCTTCGGTCAGGTCAACGTGATCGAACCCGAGAAGGCGGCGACCGGTGAGATCATCTACGACCTGATCCGCGAGGGCGGCGGCACGATCACGCGGACGATCGCCGAGGCGCTCTACGTGGCGCTGATGACCGACACCGGATCGTTCCGCTACTCGAACACCGACTCGCACGCGCACCGCATGGCGGCGGAGCTGCTGACGCACGGCCTCGACCCGCAGCGGCTCCACTCCGACGTGCACTCGCACGCCTCGGCCGGGCGGCTGCGGTTCTTCGGCGAGGTGTTGAGTGCGCTCGAGATGCTCGAAGACGGGCGGCTGGTCGTCCTCGAAGCCGCGCCCGAACAGTTCCAGCGCCACGGCCTCGTCGGCGCCGACACCGACGGCCTCGTGGACCTGCCGCGCACGATCGGGGGCGTCGAGGTGGTGGCGCTCTTCAGCGAAGTGGACCCGGGCAAGGTGAAGGTGAGCCTGCGTTCGACCGGCCGCGTCTCGATCGATCAGGTGGCGTCGCGGCTCGGCGGCGGCGGCCACGTGCACGCGGCCGGCGTGCTGCTGCGCGGGACGCGCGCCGAGGTGCGCGAGCGCGTGCTGCCGGCGCTCGGCGAGCTGGTGCGCGCGGCGGTCGTTTGACGGGCCTCGAGGCCACGAACCTCGCGCATCGCTACGGCGCGCGCGTCGGCCTCGAGCCGGTGAGCTTCTCGTTCGGCGCCCCGACCGCGATCGCCGTCACCGGCGCCAACGGCTCGGGCAAGAGCACGCTGCTGCGAATCATGGCGGGGCTGCTGCGCCCGAGCGCGGGCGCGTGCCGGCTGACGGTCGCAGGTCGCGCCGCATCGCGCGAAGAACACCGCGCCAGCGTCGGCTTCGCGTCGCCCGATCTCGCGTTCTACGACGAGCTGACGGTCGCCGAGAACCTCACGTTCGCGGCGAACGCCCGCGGCGACCGCGACGCCGCGACCAGCGTCCGCGCGGCGCTCGACCGCGTCGGCCTCGGGTCGCGCGCGAACGATCGCGTCGCCGCGCTGTCCTCGGGCATGAAGCAGCGCCTGCGGCTCGCGTTCGCGCTGATGCACGCGCCGGGCGTCCTGCTGCTCGACGAGCCGTCGAGCCACCTCGACGACGACGGCCGCGCGGCGCTCGCGCGCATCGTCGCCGACGAGCGACAGAAGCGCATCGTGGTGATCGCGACCAACGACGAGACGGAGGGACGGCTTGCCGACCAGCGGATCGAGCTCCGCGGCCGCGGTCTGGGCCATTCTGCGTAAGGAGTGCGTCAGCGAATGGCGCACGCGCTACGGGCTCAACGCGGCGCTGCTGTTCGCGGTCACCTCGCTCGCCGGCGTGAGCTTCGCCGTCGGCCGCTTGAGCGACCGCGTGGACGTGCTCGCGGCGCTGCTCTGGGTGGTGCTGCTGTTCGCCTCGCTCGCCTCGTTGAGCCACGCGTTCGTGCGCGAGGTCGAGGGCCACACGCTGACGATGCTGCGGCTCGTCGCCTCGCCGACCGCGATCGCGCTCGGCAAGCTGCTGTTCAACATCGTCTTTCTCGCCGTGATCGAGATCGTCACGGTGCCGCTGTTCGTGGTGCTGATGGGCGCACCCGCGATCGGCGGCGGGTTCGTGCTGCTGCTGGCACTCGGGAGTGTGGCGCTCGCCTGCGCCGCGACGCTGGTCGGGGCGGTGATCGCGCAGACGCGCGGCCGTGGCGCGCTGTTCGCCGGCGTCTCGCTGCCGCTGCTGCTGCCGGTGCTGGCCGCGGCGGTGAGCGGCACGCGCGCGCAGTGGATGGGCGGCTCGATCGCGCCCGACGCGAAGCTCCTGGGCGCGTACGCGGCGCTGCTCTTCGCCGCGAGTTTGCTCCTCTACGACCACCTGTGGGAAGACTAGCGTCGTGATCGCCCGCGTGCTGCTGCTGCTGTGGATCGGCGGCTGGATCGTCGCCGGGTTCCTGTGGGCGCCGCTGGTGCCGGTCCTGGGCGAGACGACGCGCGTCCTCTACTTCCACATCCCGGCGGCGTGGGTCACGGTGCTGGCGCTCGGCTGGTCGATGCTCCACAGCATCCTCTATCTCAAGCGCCGCGACATGGACCACGACCATCAGGCGGCGGCCGCGGCCGAGATCGGCATCCTCTTCTGCGTCGCCGCGACGATCAGCGGCTCGATCTGGGCCAAGGCGATGTGGGGCTCGTACTGGAACTGGGATCCGCGCGAGACCTCGATCTTCTTCCTGCTGCTGACGTACGCCGCGTACCTCGCGCTGCGCGCCGCGATCGATCCCGGTGAGCGCCGCGCACGGCTCTCGGCGATCTACTCGGCGATCGCGTTCGTCTCGGTGCCGTTCCTGATCTTCGTCGTGCCGCGCATCTACTTCTCGCTCCATCCCGATCCGATCATCAACCCGCGCGGCAAGCTCGACATGGACCCGAAGATCCGCACGGTGTTCTACGCCATGCTGATCGGGTTCACGGGACTGTTCTTCTGGATCCAGTCGCTGCGCGTGCGGATTGCACGATTGGAGCAAGTGCGGGATACGGCCGCGGGGGGTATGCTGTGAGCGGAAACGTAGTGGTGCTGGCGGTCGCGCTGTTGGTCTGGGTCCTGCTCTGGTTCTACCTGACCCGGCTCGAGCGGCGGGTGAAGGAGCTGGAGAAGCGATGAATCTCAAAGTGATCGTGGCGCTGGCGCTGGTCGTCGTCGCCGCGCTGGTCGGCGTCAGCAGCTTCCGGAAGACGGTGACGCCCTACATCTCGTTCGCCGAAGCGCGCAAGGCGAGCGGGATGGTGCAGGTCAACGGCACGCTCGCCGACAAGCAGTACGTGCTCAAGCAGCAGGAGCAGTACTTGAGCTTCCGGCTCAAGGACGACAAGGGCGAGGTGCTGCCGGTCGAGTTCCGCGGCGTGATCCCCGGGAACTTCGATCAGGCGACGTCGATCGTGGCGATCGGGCGCTACCACGAGGGCCGCTTCGAGGCGGACCAGCTGCTGGTCAAGTGCCCGTCGAAGTATCAGGCCGAGGCCGAGAAAGCGCGCAACAAGACGTGAACCTCGGCATCCTCATCACCTGGGTCGCGTTCCTCGCGTCGATGACCGCGGGGCTCGCGTTCCTCGCCGCGACCGGCGGCCGCGCGGGCGCGTGGCGCTTCGGGCGCATCGCCTACTTCGTCCAGTGGGGGGCGCTGGCCGGCGCGACGTTCTTCCTCTGGCGCATCCTCTTCAACCACGAGTTCCAGTACCAGTACGTCGCCTCGTACTCATCGAAGGCGATGCCGTCGCAATACGTCTACGCGGCGTTCTGGGGCGGGCAGGAAGGCACGTTCCTGCTCTGGGCGCTCATCACGTGCACGCTCGGCCTGATCCTGATGCGCGTGCGGCACGCGCTGATCGCGCCGGCGATGTTCTTCCTCAACCTGCCGCTCGTGATGTTGACCCTCGTCACCGTGATGCGCGGGCCATTTCTCATGTTCGCGGCCGGCCACGTGCCGCCCGACGGTCAGGGGCTGAACCCGCTGCTCCAGGACCCGTGGATGACGATCCATCCGCCGGTGCTGTTCACCGGCTTCTCGTCGCTCGCGGTGCCGTTCGCGATCGCGATGGCGGCGCTGACGAAGCGCGACTACGACGGCTGGGTCAAGGTCGTGCTGCCGTGGGCGGTGTTCTCGGTCGCGATCCTCGCGACCGGATTCATCATGGGCGGCGTGTGGGCGTACAAGGTGCTCGGCTGGGGCGGCTACTGGGGCTGGGACCCGGTCGAGAACGGCTCGCTGATCCCGTGGCTCTCGAACATCGCGCTGCTCCACGGGCTGTTGGTGCAGCGCGTGACGGGGAGTCTCCGCCGCACGAACTTCTTCCTCGCCGTGACGAGCTACGTGCTCGTGCTCTACGCCTCGTTCCTGACGCGGAGCGGCGTGCTCGCCGACTTTTCGGTGCACTCGTTCGTCAATCTCGGCCTCAACGGCTTCCTGCTCTCGTTCCTGATCGCGATCGGCGTGATAGGCTACGGCCTCTTGATCGTGCGCATGCGCGATATCCCGGGGCCGGTGCAGCAGCTCGGCAACTTCTCGCGCGAGTCGATGATGTGGCTCGGCCAGCTGGTGTTCATGCTGATGTGCGCGCTGACCGCGGTCGGCATGAGCGCGCCGCTCATCACGCGGCTCTTCGGGCCCCCGTCCAACGTGCAGACCTCGTACTACAACCTGGTCAACGCGCCGCTCGCGGCGGTGATGGGGCTGCTGCTCGGCATCGCGCCGCTGCTGCGCTGGCGCAAGCAGGAGATCCCGCTCCCCGGCCGCAGCGGGCAGCTGATCGGCGGCGCCGTCGGACTCGTATTCCAGACCGTGCTGCTGGTCTGGAAGCATGCGCCGGGCGATCTCTGGTGGTGGATCGTCGGCAGCGCGCTGATCTGGCTCATCACGGCGCTCATCATCTGGGTGCCGGCGGCGAACGCCGCGATCGCCTTCGCCGGCATCGCCACGCTGGCGGCGATCGCCGCGGGCGTGCGCGACGTGATCCCGATCATCATCGTCTTCTCGGCGGCGTTCGCGCTCGCGGCGAACGCGATCGTGGCGCTGCAGGGATTCCGCGCGGGGTGGAAGCACGGCGTCGCGTATCTCGGCCACCTCGGCGCCGCGCTGCTGCTGATCGGCGTGGTCGCGTCGTCGGGCTACGGGCGCTCGGCGCAGGTGCAGCTCCCGGAGGGCCAGCAGCGCACGGCACTCGGCTACCGGCTCACGTTCGAGGGCGTCCATCCCGAGACGAACGGCAAGAACCGCGTGATGATCGCGGTCAACGCGCCGGAGGGGAAGTTCGAGGCGCGGCCGGCGCTCTTCTGGAGCGAATTCAACCAGGGCTACATGAAGAAGCCGCACATCGAGCGCTTCCTGACGCACGACATCTACATCTCGCCGCTCGAGATCGTCGGCGACGATGCGTCCGCGAACGCGCTGTGGCTCGCCAAGGGCGAGACGAAGCAGGTCGGGCAGGTGAAGTACACGTTCGTCGACTTCGACCGGCAGATGGGGACGGACGTGGTGCGCGTCGCGGCGCGGCTGCGCGTCGAGATCGGCGGCCGTACCGTGCCGGCGCGCCCGGTGCTTGAGATGAACATGCAGAGCGGGATCCCGAACCGGATCCCGGACTACCTGCCGGGCGGCGCATCGGTGCAGATCGCGTCGGTGGATCCCAACACCGGCCGCGTCGCGCTCGAAGTGCCGGGGCTCGCACGCGGCAGCGGCGGGAACATCCTCGCCGTCGAGGTGAGCACCAAGCCGCTGATCAATCTCGTGTGGCTGGGCGCGATCGTGATGCTCGCGAGCGCGCTGATGAGCGTCGTCCGCCGCGCGATCGATCTGCGCCGCGCGACGAGCGGGGCACCGGCGGCGTAGAGCGCGTTCCGGCCGCCTCGCGCCGCCATTCAAGCCGCGGCGCCCGCGGGCCGATAACCGTTACATGGGAATCCGTGCCGTCCCGAGGGCCGCACCCGCGGTCGAAGCGAAGGCGACGTGCGCCTCGTGCGGCCGGCCGCTCGCGCTGCTCAAGGCGCCAACCTGCCTCTACTGCGGCGCCAGGAATCCGCATGCCGAGCCCGAGTCGGGCAAGCAGGCGATCCCACCCGCGCTGCTCCTGGCGCTCGAGCCGAAGCTCCGCCCGCAGATGTCGTCGCAGGCGAAGTGGTGGCGCCGCATGCTGATCTTCAGCATCTCGTCGACGATCGTCTCGGCGCTCGTCGGCACCTGCGTGAAGCACTGATCCTCACGCGCTGATTCCGGCAACACGTATGCCCCGGGGCATACGATCCCGTCTCTTGAATACTGCACATGCGTGCACTATGGTGCACCTATGATCCTGCTCGTCGACATGGACGCGTTCTTCGCCTCGGTCGAGCAGGCGCATCACCCGCAACTGCGGGGCAAGCCGGTGATCGTCTGCGGCGATCCGTCGCGGCGCGGCGTCGTCACCGCGGCGTCGTACGAAGCGCGGCCGAGCGGGGTGCGCGCCGGCATGCCGCTCCAGGAAGCGCGGCGGCTCTGCCCGGACGCGATCTACGTCGAGGGCGATCCCGAGAAGTACGTCGCGCTCTCACTGCAACTGCTGAATCTCTATCTCTCGATCACGCCCGACGTGGAACCGTTCAGCGTCGACGAGGCGTTCCTCTCGGTCGGCAAGCCCGGAACCACGCTCGACGACGCGAGCGTGATCGCGCGCGATCTCCAGCGCACGATCGACGCGCGCTTCGGCCTCGGCGCATCGATCGGCATCGGGCCCAACAAGCTGATCGCCAAGATGGCCGCCGGCGTGCGCAAGCCGCGCGGGCTGACCGCGCTCGACGAAGCGGGATTCCGCGCCGAGTTCTGGTCACAAGAGGTGCAGGCGCTGTGGGGGGTGGGCGAGAAGATGTCGGCGCGGCTGCGTGAGATCGGCATCATGACCGTCGGCGATCTCGGCCGCGCGCCCGCGGGTCCGCTCAAGGCTGAGTTCGGCATCATCGGCCCGCAGCTCAAAGAGGCGGCATGGGGGAAGGACGACACGCCGCTCGTTCCCTATCATGAGGGCGTCGAGGCCAAGTCCATGGGGCACGAGGTCACGCTGGCCGAAGACAGCGACGATCCGGCGATGCTGGAGGGCATGCTGCTGCGACTCTCGGATCAGGTGGCGCGCCGGCTGCGCAGCGAGGGCTACGTCGGCCGCACCGTGTGCGTGAAGCTGCGCGATCGCCGCTTCGTCACGCGGCTGCGCCAGCGCGTGCTCGAGGGGTTCACCGCCGAGCATCGCCCGATCTTCGAGACCGCGCGCGCGCTCATGCGCGAGCACTGGCGGGGCGACGCGCTGCGGCTGGTCGGCGTCACGGTGTCGCAGCTCGAGCGCGCGCCCGAGCACGATCAGTCCGAGCTATTCGCGCACGATCTCAAGGCGGTGCGTCTGCGCACGGCGCTCGATCGCGTGCGCGATCGTCTCGGCGAGGCGAGCCTGATCCCGGCGGCGACGATGACCCGCCGCCGCCGCCTGAAGCACGTGCCGTTCGGCCCCGTGGGCGGTCGCCCCGGAGGCCGTGCGAGGCGCGAGGCATGACCGCGCGCGACAGCGGCGCGCTCGAGCTGTTCCTGCCCGAGCCGCTGCCCGATCGCCCGATCGTGATCGGCACGTCGGGGTACTCGTTCCCCGACTGGATCGGCCCGTTCTACCCGCCCGGCATCCGAGCGTCCGAGCAGCTCGGGTTCTATGCGCGACACTTCTCCGCGGTCGAAGTGAACGCGACCTACTACCGGCCGCCCGACACGAAGATGATGCAGCAGATGGAGAGGAAGACGCCCGAGGGATTCCGGTTCGTCGTCAAGCTCCACCGCTCGATGACGCACGAGGGCGCGCGCGAACCCGCGCTCTACCGCGACTTCATCGCCGCGATGCGGCCGCTCAAGGACGCCGGCAAGTTCGACGGGTTGCTCGCCCAGTTTCCGTGGGCGTTCCACAACGACGAGGAGAGCCGCGCGCACCTCGCGGCGATGCGCGAGCGGCTCGAGGGCGAGACGCTGTTCGCCGAGTTCCGCCACGACTCGTGGGCCGCGCCCGACCTCGAGTCGATGCTGCGCGGGCAGCGGATCGGATTCTGCGCCGTGGACGAGCCCCGGCTCAAAGGTCTCATGCCGCCGATCGTCCTCCGCACGGCCGAGGACGCGTACGTTCGTTTTCACGGCCGTAACGCCGGCGCGTGGTGGGGGCGAAGCGGAACGGACGATCGCCAGCTGCTGCGCTATGACTACTCGTATCGCGCGGACGAGCTCGCCGAGTGGACGGCGAAGGTCGCCGCACTTGCGGAACAGGCGCGGCGCACGTATCTCTTCTTCAACAACTGCCACGCCGGACAGGCGGCGCGGAGCGCCAAGCTGATGCAGGAACTCCTGCGCCAGCAGAACCTGCCCGCATGAATCCCACGGAGCCGTGCACGATGGCCACGAAACCCATTCCACCCGCGATCATCACCGCGCCGCCGGTCCGCGTGCTCTTCCTGTGCGTGCACAACTCGGCGCGCAGCCAGATGGCGGAAGGGTTCGCGCGCGCGCTCGCGCCGCCCGGCGTCGAGGTGATAAGCGCCGGGAGCGAGCCTTCGACCGTGCATCCGCTGGCGATCGAGGTGATGCGCGAGGCCGGGATCGATCTCGGCTCCCAGCGCTCGAAGCGTCTCGACGACGTGCCGTGGCAAACCGCCGACACGGTCGTCACGCTGTGCGGCGAGGCCGAGGCGGTCTGCCCCGCGGTCGCGGCGCCGGTGCGGCGCGTCCACTGGCCGTTGCCCGATCCGGCGGCCGCGCCCGAGGCGGAGCGGCTCGCGATCTTCCGCGACGTGCGTGACGAGATCCGCTGGCGCGTGGCGTCGCTCTGGCCGCGAGGCTGACCGAGTTCAGGCTCACCGAACCGTCGTGATCGGCGCGGCTCCCGACGGCGGGCGGTGCCCCGAAGGCGGCGTTTTCTGCGGCATTCGTGCGGTCCATCGGCGATAATCCTCCGACGCGGCCACCCAAGTCCCCCCTGGGCACGGCTGCGATGGGTCACGGACGAGCCGTTGGGCCGAAGGGGGCCGCCTATCCGAACACATTCGGCCATCGCCGTGCTCGTGCTGCTCGCCGGCCTCGCGCCGCGCACGCACGCCGCGCCCGCGCGCCCGGCGCGCACCGCGGCGCTCTCCGACTCCGCCGCCGCGGCGCAGGCGCACCCCGATCCGAGCTACCCGGCGCCGATGAATGCCCAGGCGACCGTTCCCGACGGCCGCTACATCCACACCTCGATCTACCATCCGGGCCAGAACCGTATGCTGATGTTCGGCGGCGGCGTGCAGTTCAATCCCGTGAACGAGCTCTGGCAGCTGACGCTCGGCGCGAGCAACGACTGGACGCTGGTCACGCCGCCCGGGACGCCGGGGCCGGTGCGGATGGGGCACACGGCGATCTACGACGCGCTGCGCGATCGCATGATCGTCTTCGGCGGCGGCGATCCGTCGCGACGCAACGACACGTGGGCATTCTCGGCCTCGTCGTCGCCGCAATGGACGCTGCTCGGGACGTTCGGAACGCCGCCGCCGCCGATCTCGCTGCACGCGGCGATCTACGATCCGTTGCGCGATCGGATGATCGTGTTCGGCGGCTACCAAGACGCCGGCTACCTGAACGGTGTGTGGGCGCTGTCGCTCTCGACGCTGGCGTGGACGCAGATCACGCCGTCCGGCACGCCGCCCTCGCCGCGGCGCGAGCACAGCGCCATCTACGACCCGGTGCGCGACCGGATGATCGTGTTCGGCGGCACCGACGGCGGCTACTACAACGAAGTCTGGGCGCTCAACTTCGCCCCGACGCCGGCGTGGCAGCGGCTGACGCCGTCCGGCACAGCGCCGTCGGCGCGTTCCGGTCACAGCGCGGTCTACGACGCGAAGCGCGACGAGATGTGGGTGTTCGCCGGTCGCAGCGCGCCGGGAACGATCCTCAACGACCTCTGGACGCTGTCGTTCGGGGGCGGCGGGAATCCGGCGTGGGCGCAGGTCTCGCCGGCCGGCGGACCGCCCGGCGTGCGCACGTACCACACGGCGATCATCGACGGATCGGATCGCATGGTGGTGTTCTCGGGCTACAACGGCGGGCTGCCGAACGACACCTGGTTCCTCGCGCTGTTGGGCCCGCCGACGTGGTATGCGCTGGGTTCCGCACCGCCTCCACCGCCGCCGACGGTGCCCGCGCCGGTCTTCACGTCGAACTCGACGCTCCCGTCCTCGATTTCGCTCGGGCAGACGATCACGCTCTCGGTCGCGGTGCGCAACGACGGGGCGGCCAGCGACGACGGTCGGATCAGCGTCGGATTCCCGCAGCTGACGGGCGGGGGCGACGCGCAGTGGGTGGCCGTGCAGCCCGGCAACGACAGCCCGGGCCCCGTCACCTATGCGGCGGGGGCGACGATCGGCAACGCGAGCTGTCAGCCGATGACCGCCGGCTACCTGGTGGCCGAGTATCAGGACAACGACTGGTCGGCGCTCGCCGCTGAGACCAACACCTTCACGCTCACGGTCCAGCCGACCGCAACCGGCACGTTCGCCATCGATGTGCGCAGCACGATGCACCCGACCGGTGGCGCGCCATGCGCGTACGTGAACGGTGTGCCGACCGGCGGCCAGAGCGGCGTGATCGATCAGCAGGGATGGCCCGTCACCCGGTTCACGGTCACGGTCCAGCCGCCGCCCACCGCGCCGCAGCCTTCGTTCCCGACCGACGTCCAGGGTCTGCCCACGACGATCTCGCTCGGGCAGTCGATCACGCTGACCGCGAGCGTCCTCAACGACGGCGCCGCCAGCGACGACGGACGGATCAGCGTCTCGTTCCCGGAGCTCACCGGAACGGGCGACGCGCAGTGGGTCTCGAGCTCGTCGGGCGGCGACACGCCGGGATTCGCCAAGACGCCGGCGGGTGGGGCGATGAACGACGCCTCGTGCCAGCCGATGACCGCGAGCTACCTCGCCGCCGAGTACGTCGACAACGACTGGAAGTGGCTCGACACCGAGCGCAACGACTTCACGGTTACTGTTCGGCCGCAGCAGGTCGGGACGTTCGAGATCTACGTGCGCTCGACGATGCACGTCACGGGCGGCGCGCCGTGCGCCTACGTCAACGGCGTGCCCGCGACCGGATCGGTCGCCGTGGATCAGCAGGGGTTCGCCGTGCGCCGATTCGTGGTCACGGTGAACGGGCCGCCGCCGACCGATCCCGTCCCGGTGTTCGTGAGTCTCAACGGCATCCCGGCCTCGATCTACGTGACTCAGTCGTTCACGATGGTCGCGACCGTCCGCAACGACGGAGTCACCAGCGACGACGCGCGGATCGACGTCTCGTTCCCGAGCCTGACGCACTTCACCGACACCCAGTACGCCAGCGGTCTGCCGGGCGACGACAGTCCGGGCGTGCGCCGCGTCGCGCCAGGAAACAACGTGCCGACCTCCGCGTGCCAGTTCGCGAGCGCGGCCTACCTGCTCGAGGAGTACGAGGACACGAGCTGGCTGCAGGGTGAGATCAACACGCTCACGCTCACCGTCCGGCCGCCAGCCGTCGGCACCTTCTACTTCTACGTCCGCACGACCATGCACAAGCCGGGCTCGTCCTCGTGCACGGTGGCCAGCGCGCTGCCGTCCGACGGTGATGCGGGCTACGTGGATCAACAGGGATGGGCGGTCAAGCGTTACGCCGTTCAGGTCAACCCGCAGCCCCCGAGCCCCGCGCCCGTGTTCGTCGGCAACGTGACCGTGCCCTCGTCGGTCACGCTCGGTCAGTCGTTCATGTTGTCGTGCACGGCGCGCAACGACGGCGGCCAGAGCGACGACGGCCGCATCGCGGTCTCGTTCCCGACGCTGACCGCGAGCACCGACTACAACTGGGTCGTCCTCGGAACCAGCGACGACATTCCCGGCATGGTGCGCCTCCCGGTCGGCTCGGCGCTGACCGACGTCAACTGCCAGCCGGTCACCGGCGTTTGCGTGGCGGCCGAGGATCGCGACAACGGCTGGCTCGGGGTCGGCACGGAGTCGAACACGATGACGCTGACGATCACGCCCCAGGTGGCCGGCGTCTTCCCGATCTACGCGCGCGCCGCCATGCACACGAGCGGCGGCCAGCCGTGCGACATCGTCGGCGCCGTGCCCACGGACGGTGAGGCGGGGTTCGTCGACCAGCAGGGCTGGCCGGTCCGACGTTATCTCGTGACCGTGAACACGCCAGCGTCGCCGCCGAAGCCGACGCCGGTGGTGACGTCGATCGGCAGCCTGCCCGCGTCGATCACGCTGGGCGAGAACCTCATGGTGACCGCGACCGTGCGCAACTCGGGGACGACCACCGACGACGGCCGCGTCAGCTTCAGCTTCCCGAGCCTCACGAGTCCCGCGGACGGACGCTGGGTGACAGATGCCAGTCCGCTGGAAGGCGGCACGTTCGCCGTCTTCTCCGCCGGCTCGGCCATGATCAACGCACAGTGTCAGGCCATCGCGACGGGCTACCTCACGTCCGAGTACCGCGACATGAGCTGGCTCGGGCTCAACAACGAGACGCACGTCGTGAAGGTGACGGTGCAACCGCAGGCGGTGGGTTCGTTCGACGTCTACGTGCGAAGCACGATGCACACGACCAACGGCGCGAGCTGCGATCTCGTGGACGGCTGGGCGAGCAGCGGCACGCTCACGACCGATCAGCAGGGCTGGACGGTGAAGAAGTACACGGTCCAGGTGCTGGCGCCCGCGACTCCGGTCGCGCCGGCGGCCGTCGCGTGGCAGCCGCTCGCCCCGGCCGGCGATCCGCCGCCCGCGCGCTACGGACATGCCGCGGTCTACGACCCGGTGCGCGATCAGATGGTGCTGGTCGCGGGCAACTGGGGCGACTGCGACATCTACAACTGGGCGCTCCAGTTCTCACCGACGCTCCAATGGTCACCGCTGCCGACGTTCGTGGGGCCGGGTGCTCGGACCGACGAGCGCTGGCATCACAGCCTGATCTACGACGCGCTCGATCAGCAGGTGGTGACGTATGGCGGGTTCTGCCTGCAGCTCAAGCCGGACGTGATGGCGCTCGATCTGACCAACCCCACGTCGTGGGCGCGGGCGCTGGGGAGCGGGACGCCGCCCACCGCGCGCGAGGGGCATGCGGCGGTCTACGACCCGGTGCGCAACCGGATGCTGGTGATCGGCGGCTACGACGGGACGTCGCGCAACGACCTGTGGCAGCTGTCGCTGCCCGACATGGTGTGGACGCCGCTGGCACCGGGCGGGGCGGCGTTCCCGGGGCGAAGCGATCACAGCGCGGCATACGATCCGGTGCGCGACCGGGTGATCGTGTTCGGCGGGCAGGCGGGGAACTGGTTGAACGACGTGTGGGCCTTGAGCCTCTCGCCGACGGTTCAGTGGACGCAACTCACCCCTTCGGGAACGTCACCCGGGCCGCGCCAACAGCAGACCATGATCTACGACCCGGGTGCGGACCGGCTCCTCATGTTCGGCGGCGCGGATCTCTCGCGGCACAGCGATCTCTGGGAGCTGCGACTCGCGGGCGCGCCGGCGTGGAATCGTCTGTGGTCGACCAACGTCGGGCCGTCGAACCGGCTGCTGCATACGGCGGTCTACGACGCGGCGCGACACCGGATGGTCGTGTACGGCGGCGAGGTCGCCAGCGGCAGCTATGCCGACGACGTCTGGGCGCTCGCGCTCGACGCGCCGACGGCGACGACGGTGGACCTGGTCAGCGCGGATGCCACCGCCGAGCGCGTGCGGCTGGTCTGGAGTGTCTTCGGCGCGCCGCAGCCCGGCGCGACCGTGTACCGGCAGAGCGCGGGATCGGCCGAATGGCGCGTGCTGGGCACGCCCGCCGTCTCGCACGATCAGCTCACGTACGAGGATCGCGCCATCGCGCCCGGGGCCCGTTACGGCTACCGGCTCGGAGTCGACGAGGGCGGAACCGAGACCTACTCGGCGACGACGTGGGTGACCGTGCCGGCGGCGGGGGCGGCGGAGCTCGCGCTCGGGCCCGCCGCGGCGGGAGCGGACGGTCGCGACATCACGGTGACGTTCACGCTCCCGGACGACCACGCCGCCCGGCTCGATCTCTTCGATCTCGGTGGCCGGCGCCTCGCGGGGCGCGATGTGGGTTCGCTCGGCGCGGGAGAGCATCGCGTGGCGCTGAGCGACGGCCGCCGGCTCGCGGCGGGCGTCTATCTGGTGCGGCTCACGCACGAGAATCGTATCCTTAGAGGCAAGGTCGCGGTGCTGAAGTAGGAGGTCGCCGGTGCGTTTACGAACGTGCTTCCTCGTACTTATCGTGACCTGCGGTCTCGCTTCGTTCGCCGCGGCGGCCCCCAATCCCACCTGCACGCTGACCAGTAGTCCCGCGTCGATCACGATTGGGCAGCAGTTCTCGATCGCGATCGGCTTCAGCAATCAGGGCACGCACAGCGACGACGGGCGGATCAGCGTCTCGATGCCGGCATTCACCAACGCATCCGACGGCCAGTGGGTCAACACGCTCGGCGATCCGAACCAGTTCAAGATCCTGCCCGGCGACTCGTTGGCCGACGTGAACTGTCAGCCGATGACCGCGAGCTGCGTCACTGACGAGTATCGCGACAACGACTGGACCAACGCCGAGACACACTACCTGACGATGGCGGTGCGGCCGCTCGTGCAGGGGCCGTTCTACATGATCGTGCGCTGCACGATGCACGAGGACGGCGATCCGCCGTGCGTCCTCGTTAACGGCGTGCCGACGACCGGCGACCCGGTCGTGGACCAGCAAGGGTTCCCGGCGCGGCGCATCGAGGTGGACGTGAATCCAGGGCCG
This sequence comes from Candidatus Eiseniibacteriota bacterium, assembly GCA_016178725.1. Taxonomy (GTDB): domain Bacteria; phylum Eisenbacteria; class RBG-16-71-46; order RBG-16-71-46; family RBG-16-71-46; genus WS-11. The sequence goes on along the minus strand of JACOSV010000032.1, from coordinate 15,765 downwards.
CCGATCCCCACGTTCCCTTCGCCGGTGACGCTTCCGTCCACGGCCGTCGTCGGACAGCCGTTCACGTTCACGGTCGCGATGCGGAATGATGGTGTCGCAAGTGACGACGGCCGGATCAGCGTCGCCTTTCCGGCGTTTACCGCGCCGACGGACTCCCAGGCAGTGAGTCCCGCGATCGTAGATGGTTACAGCGAGTATCCGGCGGGATCCACGTTCGTGAACGCGTCCTGCCTCACGTACCACCCGAGCTACCTGACGGTCGAATACCAGAACGCGAACTGGCAGGGCGGAGGCGTCGAGACGCACACGTTGACGCTGACCGTGACACCGACGACGGTGGGAACGTTCTACATCGACGTGCGCGGCGCGCTGCACGTGACGGGCACGGCGCCCTGCAACGACGTCGACGACGGGCCCTCGGGCGGGACAGCGAACTATGGCGAACAGGGCTGGTATGCGAAGCGCTTCGCCGTCCAGGTGTCCGGGGTACCGCCACCGCCGTCCGGGTACCCGATCCCCGTCTTCAACTCACTGACCTTCTCTCAAACGGCGCTCACGCTCGGGGACGCGGTGACGATCACGGCCTCCGCGCAGAATTACGGGCCTAGTCAGAGTGACGGTGTTCGGACGGACGATGGCCGGATCAGCATCGCGTTTCCGAACCTCTCGCACGCCGGCGACAACATCGTGGGTGGCTTTGGCGAGAGCCCAAGCTACTCGCCCGGCTTCCTCTACTACCCGGTCGCAGCGTCGGTCCCCAACGCCAACGCGAATTGCCAGCCGATGAGCGCCGTCTACGCCGTCGCTCAGTTCGGAGATATCCGCTGGACCCCGTCCCAGTCCCACACGCTGACCGTTTCCGTGATCCCTCCGGCCGTCGGCCAGTTCATCGTCGAGGTTAGGTGCACGATGCATCACATGGGAGGCCCGGTGTGCGACTACGTAACCGGCATACCTACGAGCCCTCCGGGCGGAGTCGTGGGAACGGATCAGGAGGGCTATCCGGTCTTGCGTTACACGCTCTATGTCAACCCGCCGCCGCCGCCGACCAAGCCGGCGCCGACGTTCGCGAGCGTCACCGGGATCCCGAGTGCGATCACGCTGGGGGAGAACTTCTGCGTCACCGCGACTGCGTCGAACGGCGGGCTCGCGAGCGACGACGGGCGGATCGCGATCGAGTTCCCGTCGCTGACCGCGGCAGGCGATGCGCAGTGGATCGACGCACGCGGGGCGAACGTCACGCCCGGCACCGTGGTGCAGCCGAGCGGGACGACGGTGGCGAACCACATTTGCGTGAACCAGACGGCCGGCTCGCTGTCGGTCGAGACGCGCGACGGCAGCTGGGCGCAGAACACGAGCCATGCGCTGGCGGTGACGGTGCAGCCGCAGGCGGTGGGGCCGTTCGATGTGTACGTGCGGAGCACGATGCACACGGCGGGCGGCGCGACGTGCGACTACGTGAATGGGCTGCCGACCGACGGGACGAGCGCCAGCGATCAGCAGGGCTGGTCGGTGAAGAAGTACACGGTCCAGGTGCAGGCGCCGGCCGAGGCGGCGACACCGCCCAACGTGACCTGGCAGCGCCTCACGCCCTCCGGAGATCCGCCGCCGGCGCGCTACGGGCATGCCGCGGTCTACGACCCGGTTCGGGATCAGATGGTGCTGGTGGCCGGCAACTGGGGCGACTGCGACATCTACAACTGGGCGCTCCGGTTCTCACCGGCGCCGCAGTGGGTGACGCTGCCGACGTTCGTGGGCCCGGGCGAGCGCACCGACGAGCGCTGGCACCACAGCCTGATCTACGACGCGCTCGATCAGCAGGTGGTGACGTACGGCGGGTTCTGCCTGCAGCTCAAGCCGGACGTGATGGCGCTCGACATGACGAGCCCGGCGTCGTGGGCGCGGGCGCTGGGGAGCGGCACGCCGCCCACGGCCCGCGACGGGCACGCGGCGGTCTACGACCCGGTGCGCAACCGGATGCTGGTGATCGGCGGCTACGACGGGACGTCACGCAATGACGTCTGGTCGCTGTCGCTGCCCGACATGGTGTGGACGCAACTGGCACCCGGCGGGGCGACGTTCCCTGGGCGTGAGGATCACAGCGCCGCGTACGATCCGGTGCGCGATCGGGTGATCGTGTTCGGCGGACAGGCGGGCAACTCGCTCAACGACGTGTGGGAGCTGCGGCTCTCGCCGGCACTCGAATGGCATCCGATCTTCCCCGGCGGTGTCGGCCCCAACGGGCGCAGCCAGCAGTCGATGATCTACGACCCGGACCACGACCGGATGATCGTGTTCGGCGGGGCGGACCAGTCGTTCCACAGCGACCTGTGGGCGCTGTGGCTCTCGGGTGGGACCGGATGGGCGCGGCTGTGGTCGACCAACGTCGGGCCGTCGAACCGGCTGCTGCACACGGCGGTCTGGGACGCGGCGCGGCATCGCATGGTGCTGTACGGGGGCGAGACGGGGGCGAGCGCCTACTCGGACGAGGCGTGGGCGCTGTCGTTCGATCAGGCGCCGGTCGGCGTGACGCCGCCGGTCGCGCGCGCGGAGCTCGCGCTGGCGGGCGCTGCGCCCAATCCGGCCGGCGCGCGGATGGAGGTGGCGTTCGCGCTCCCCGACGATCGCGCGGCGCGGCTCGAGCTGTTCGATCTCGGCGGGCGGCGGGTGGCGCGCCGCGATGTCGGCTCGCTCGGCGCGGGAGAGCATCGTGTCGCGTTCGCGACCGCCGGGCTCGCCCCCGGCGTCTACCTCGTGCGCCTCACGCGCGCGGAGCGCGTGCTGACCGCGAAGGCGACGGTGCTGAAGTAGACGGCGCCGAAGGAGACGGCGGCGCCGCGGAACCCGCGCGGCGGTCGGCGGTGATCGCGGGATTGCGGCCCTGGACGAACGTCTCGCACTCCTTCACGTCCTCGGCGCTGCCGAGGAAGAGCGGCGTGCGCTGGTGGAGCTGCGTCGGCGCGATCTCGAGGATGCGCCGATGCCCATCGCTCGCCGCGCCCCCGGCCTGCTCGGCGATGAATGCGAGCGGCGCCGCCTCGTAGAGCACGCGCAGCTTGCCGTTCGGGCTCCTGCGATCGCCGGGGTAGAGGTAGATCCCGCCGTAGAGCAGGTTGCGGTGGAAGTCGGCGACCAGCGAGCCGACGTAGCGCGCCGTGTACGGCCGGCCGGTGGACGGATCGTCCATCTTGACCCAGTCCACGTAGCGCTTCACGCCGTCGTCCCACTTGAAGTAGTTGCCCTCGTTCACACTGTAGATGTGCCCGCGCGCCGGCGTGCGGATGTCGCGATTCGAGAGCAGGAACTCGCCGATCGAGGGTTCGAACGTGAACCCGTGGACGCCCTGCCCGGTCGTGTAGACGAGCATCGTGCTCGAGCCGTACATCACATAGCCGGCGCACAGCTGATGCTTGCCCGGCTGCATGCAGTCGGCGAGCGTGCCGCTGCCTTCCCGCGTGACCCGCGGCAGCACCGAGAAGATCGTCCCGATGTTCACGTTCGCGTTGATGTTCGACGAGCCGTCGAGCGGGTCGAAGTTGACGACGTACTTGCCGACCGGCGCGCCCACCGGCACCGGGATCACGTCCTCGTCCTCTTCGGATGCCATGACCGCGAGCTGTCCGGTCGCGCCGAGCACGCGGTAGATGGTCTCGTGCGCGAAGCGGTCGAGCTTCTGCACCTTCTCGCCGTGCACGTTCTGTCCGCCGGTGTAGCCGAGCATGTCCACGAGCCCGGCACGGATCACCTCGCGGTTGATCATCTTCGCCGCGAGCTCGATGTCCGAGAGGAGATCGGTGAACTCGCCGGTCGCGCCGGGGTGCTGATTCCCCTCCTGGAGGATGAACTGGGAGAGGGTGATCGCGGCGCGCTGGCTCATCGTCAGTCCGGCTTCAGTCCGAGAGGCCCGTCACGTCTTCGTGGGCGCGGCCGTCGGCGCCGGCGGCGGCGCCGATGCTCGGGAACGAGCCCGCGACGAACGGCGCCCAGCGGTCGGCGAGCGCGCGCGTGCCGCGCACCGCGAGCTTGTCGAGCAGGAACGTGAACTTCTCCTCGAGCGTCGCGCCGATCGCCGCGCGCGCCGGCCCCGCGAGCCCCCACATCTCACGCTTGAACATGCCGAGCGCCTTCTTGCGCGTTTTGTAGAAGAACTGCTCGTCGGTGTCGCTCGGTTTGCGCTCGTCGGCGGCCGCGGTGCGCAGCTTCTCGTAGATCGCGCGCTTGAGATCGGCCGGGAACGCCGGGTGGTCGTAGATCATGTTCTGGAACTCGGTCGCGAGATGGATCTCGCACGCGCCGAGCTTCGGGAACCGGTCGAAGAGCGCCGCGGGCAGCGTCGAGGCGCCGTGCTGCACGGCGCCCGCCATGCCGTAGGTCCCGCGCGCCAGCGTCGAGCAGCGCTCGAGCGCGTCGAAGTCGATCTTGACCTCGGCGATCGATCCGTCGGGGAGCGGCACGCCGCCGTGGCTCGTCCCGGTCTGGACCGAGATCTTGCTGATGCCCTCGGCGCCCGGCGCCGCCTCGCGGAGCGCGGCGGTGAAGACGGTCATGAACGCCTCGAGCTCCTCGGGCGTCGAGTTCTTGCCGCCGACCTCGCCGATCTCGCCGCCGACCGAGACCGTGACGCCCTTCGGCTGGCGCGCGCGGATGAAGGCGGTGAGCCCCGCACACAGGCCGCCGTTGAGCGCCTGCTGCGCCTCGTGGCCGCTCTTCGACAGGTCCACGAGCGTCGAGGTGTCCACGTCGATGTTGTAGAACCCGGCGCGGATCGCCTCGGCGGTCAGATCCTGCACCGCCTTCATCTCGGCCGCGGCCCCGGCCGCGTCGGCGCCGTACTTCTTGGCGTTGATCTGGAAGTGGTCGCCCTGGATGAAGACCGGGCCCTTCCAGCCCTCGCGCAGCGCCGCGCCGATGACGACGAACGCGTACTCGGCCGGACGCTGGTCGGTGTAGGCGATCTCGGAGCGGGCGATCTCGCAGATCACGGCGCCGGCGTCGAGCGCCTTGCGGGCGCGGAACAGCGCGCGCGCCGTGTCGTAGGCCATGCCGCGGATGTTGATCGCGGGCACGGTGAACGTGGGCGCGACCTCGCCGCGGCCGCGTGCCGCGTAAAGGTCGTGGATCGAGGCGGGGTAGATGCCGGCCGACCGCGCCTGATCGAGCACGGCGCCGCGCGCCTGATCGCGCAGCGCGCCCGCGGCGAAGACGCCGGTCCATACCAGCCGGTCGAGGGCGTCCGCGTTGCGCGTCGCGAGCGCCGCGACGGCGTGCTTCAGATCGTCCTGATGCTGGAGTTCCATGCGGGTGCGTCCATCCGTGGCTCGGCGACCGGAAGGCGTGTCGCCGCGAAGGGGGAACCGAGGACGGTGGGGCCGAACGCTCGCGCGAGTATAGCGAATCGAACCGGCGCCGGACCAGCGCCGCGGTGCCTACTGCGCCGCCACTCCGAGCGCCGTGAGCCCCGCCCGAGCCTGCCGCAGCTCGTCGAACCGGCCGGGATCGAACGTGGCGATGCCGGGCGCCTTGCGCCACGCGAGCAGATCGGCGAGGTCGAGCGTGCACGCGGCGGCCATGGCCATGCCGTGGCCGGTGTAGCCGCCGCACACGGCGAGATGGTGCTCGGCGTCGAGCCAGCCGACGACGGGCCGCCCGTCGCGCGCGAAGCCCATCGTGCCGCTCCAGCGATAGTCGATCGCCGCGCCCTCGGGCACGAGATCGGCGAGCGCCTGCTCGATCGCCGACTGGATCGTCGGCGTCACGATCGTGTCGAAGCCGACCTCGCCGTCGAGATCGAGCTCGCGCCAGCCGCCGATCACGAGCCGCTGGTCGGGCGTCTGCCGCCAGTAGTGGTAGCCCCAGTGCGCGTACGTCGGCCGCGGCGCGACCTCACGCGCGAGCGGCGCCGTCGCCAGCATCTGGCCGCGGCGCGGCGCGATGATCGGCGTGAGCGCCGGGCAGAGCCGCGGCGTATAGGCGTTGGTCGCCAGCACCAGCGTGCGCGCGCGCGCGACGCCGCGTGCGGTGCGCGCCTCCCACAGCCCGCCGCGCCACGCGGCGCCCGTGACGGCCGAGTCGGCGTAGATCCGCGCGCCCTTCGCCGCCGCCTCGCGCGCCAGCGCGTGGATGAAGCGCACCGGGTGGAGCTCGCCGTCCTCGAGCGTCACGAACGCCGCGGTGAAGCTCGGGACGGCGTGCTCGGGTGCGGCGTGGCTCACCGGCACCTCGAGCATCGGGAAGCCGTCGACCTTGAGCGGCGCGAGGGAAGCGCGGATGTCCTCGGCCTCCTCTTCGGTGCGCGTGAGCCGCATGCTGCCGTTCGCGCGGTAGTCGCAGTCGATCCCGAGCGTCTCGACCAGCGCGCGGACGCGCTGGTGCGAACGCCGTCCGCATTCGAGCACCGCGCGCGCGCCGGGGCGGCCCCACAGCGCGATCTGCTCGTTGTAGGGCTCGGCCGGCGCGACCATCAGGAATCCCGCGTTGCGTCCGCTCGCGGCGCCGGCGAGCGGGCCGGCGTCGAGCAGCGCCACGGTCGCGCCCTGGTCGGCGAGCGTGTAGGCGAGCGTCACGCCGGTGACGCCGCCGCCGACGATCAGGATCTCGGAATCGAGCTCGCCTTCGAACGCGGGAGTGGGCGGGCCGGGCTCGGCCCACCAGATGGAGCCGGGAACGCTTGTGGGGTGAGACATGCGCGCGCATTGTGACGCGAGTGCCGCCCTTCCGCAAGATGGCCGGACGCGTTGACACGCCCGCGCCGAGCGGATTGAATCGCGGCCGACGCGCCGCGCGCCCAGCGCGGCGGCCGATGGCAATCGGAGACACGTCCAGCCCATGGATCCGACGGCGACGACCCTCTGCCGGCTGCAGGTGAACGGGGAGCGGCACGTGTGCGCCGTGACGCCCGGCACGACGCTGCTCGAGGCGCTGCGTTACGGCCTCGGCCTCACCGGGTCGAAGCAGGGGTGCGACAAGGGCGACTGCGGCGCCTGCACCGTGCTGGTCGAGGGACGCGCCGTGCTCGCCTGCATCTCGCTCGCGCTCGCCTACCACGACGGACCGGCGATCACCACGATCGAGGGCGTCGCCGCGCACGGCCGGCCGCATCCGCTCCAGGACGCCTTCGACGTGACCGGCGCCGCGCAGTGCGGGTTCTGCACGCCCGGGATCCTCATCAGCGCGCTGGCGCTGCTCGAGACCAACGCCGCGCCGACGCGCGACGAGATCGCGCAGGCGCTGTCGGGGAATCTCTGCCGCTGCACCGGCTACACGAAGATCTTCGAGGCGGTCGAGCGCGCCGCGGCGGAGATGCGCGGCCGCGAAGGCGTGCCCCGATGAGCGACCGGAAACGCGACATGGCGATCCCCTCCGGCCGCACGATGCCGAGCGAGGAGCGGCTCACCCCGCCCGTGTGGCCCGAGGGCCGCACCGCGCCGCCCAACGGCCGCTTCTCGCTGATCGGCACGCGCACCCGCAAGATCGAAGGGCTCGCCAAGGCGACCGGTCAGGCGATCTACGCCGACGACATCCGCCTGCCGCGCATGCTGCACGCGAAGCTGCTGCGCAGCATCCACGCCCACGCGCGCATCCGCGCGATCGACGCGTCGGTGGCGCTGGCGATGCCGGGCGTCCACGCGGTGATCACCGGCAAGGACCTGCCCGAGTTCTACGGCATCATCCCGTGGACGCAGGACGAGCAGGCGCTGTGCGAGGAGAAGGCGCGCTACGTCGGCGACGCGATCGCCGCCGTTGCCGCCGAGACGGAGCTCCTCGCCGAGGAGGCGCTGCGCGCGATCCGGGTGGATTACGAGCCGCTGCCGGCGGTGATGAGCATCGATGAGGCGCTCGCGCATCCCGAGCGCCGCGTCAACGAGAAGTCGGCCGAGGGCAACATCTCGAAGCAGGTGCACCTCGCGTTCGGCGACGTCGAGGCCGGCCTCGCCGCGAGTGCGGCGACGGTCGAGGCCGAGTACTGGTACGAGGGCTCGACCCACACGCCGATCGAACCGCACTGCTGCGTCGCCGATTTCGATTCCGCCGGGCTGCTCACGCTGTGGTCGAGCACGCAGGTCGCGCACTACCTCCACCGCGACCTCGCGCGCGTGCTGAAGCTCCCGACCGAGCGCATCCGCGTCATCCAGCCGGTGGTGGGCGGCGCGTTCGGCGGCAAGAGCGAGCCGTTCTCGCTCGAGTTCTGCGCCGCGAAGCTCGCGATGATCACGGGAAGGCCGGTGAAGATCCTCTACACGCGCGAAGAGGTGTTCTACGCGCATCGCGGCCGCCACCCGATGCGCATGCGCTACCGCACCGGCGTCACGCGCGAAGGCAAGCTGACGGCGGTCGACGCGAAGATCGCGATCGACGGCGGCGCCTACTCGTCGTTCGGCCTCGTCACGACCTACTATTCGGGCCAGCTGCTCACCGCGCCGTACGAGATGCCGGCCTACCGGTTCGACTCGACGCGCGTGTTCACGAACAAGCCGTGCTGCGGGCCGAAGCGCGGCCATGGCTCGGTCCAGCCGCGGTTCGCGTTCGAGTGCCAGCTCGACAAGCTCGCCGAGGCGGTCGGCCTCGACCCGATCGAGCTGCGCCGCCGCAATCTCATGCCGGCGAACAGCCGCACGGTGAACGGCATGCGCGTCACGTCGAACGGCTTCCCGCTCTGCCTCGACGCGGTCGAGCGCGCGTCGGGATGGCGCGACAAGTTCCGCCGCCTGCCGTACGGCCGCGGCGTCGGGATCGCCGGCAGCATGTACATCAGCGGCACCAACTACTGCATCTACCCGAACGAGATGCCGCAGTCGGGCGTCCAGCTCAAGCTCGACCGCAGCGGCCGCGCCACGGTGTTCTGCGGCGCCTCGGACATCGGCCAGGGCTCGGACTCGCTGCTCGCCCTGATCGTGTGCGAGGAGCTGGGGCTCACGCTGCGCGACGTGCGCGTGGTCGCCGCCGACACCGATCTCACGCCGGTGGACCTCGGTTCGTACTCGAGCCGCGAGACGTTCATGGTCGGCAACGCCTGCCTCGACGCGGCGCGCAAGCTGCGTCACGAGATCGCCGAGACGCTCGCGCGCCGCTGGGGCTGCGCGCGCGACCAGGTCGTGCTCGCGAACGGCGTCGCATGCTCGACGCGCGACGCCGCGAAGGAGACGGCGAGCGTGCGCGAGGCGTTCCAGTGGACCGAGGCGCGCATCGGCACGCTCGGCTCGGTCGGCTGGTATCAGACGCCGAAGCTGGGCGGCGACTACCGCGGCGGCACGATCGGCGCGTCGCCGGCGTATTCGTTCACCGCGCACGTCGTCGAGGTCGATTGCGATCCCGAGACCGGGTTCGTCGAGGTGAAGAAGGTGTGGATCGCGCACGATTGCGGCCGCGCGTTGAGCCCGGTCGCGGTCGAAGGGCAGATGGAGGGAAGCGCCTACATGGGGCTCGCCGAGGCGCTGCTCGAGGAGCAGGTGTTCAAGCCCGCCGCGCCGCATCACGGACCGGGGCTGCACCACGGCCCGTCGCTGCTCGACTACCGCATCCCGACGTCGCTCGACGTGCCCGAGTTCATGTCCATCATCATCGAGTCGCTCGATCCCGAGGGACCGTACGGCGCGAAGGAGGCGGGCGAGGGGCCGCTGCATCCCAGCATCCCGGCGCTCGCGAACGCGATCTACGACGCGCTCGGCATCCGCTGCGACGCGCTGCCGTTCAGCCCGCCGCGGATCATGCAGCTGCTCGCGGCCGGCGACGCGCGCGCGCGGTGGGCCGCCGCGCGACCGAAGGTCCTCGCCCGCGCGGCGATGACCGACGCGAAGCGGGCGAGGTGATCACGTGCTGACGCTTCCACGCTTCGAGTGGGTCGAGCCGCGCACGCTCGATCAGCTGCTCGATCACCTCGCCGCGCATGCGGCAGAAAGCCTCATGGTCGCGGGCGGCACCGACGCCGTTCCCAATCTCAAGCATCGCCTGCACGAGCCGCGCTATCTCGTTCATATCGGCAGGGTTGAGGAGCTGCGTTTCGTGCGGGACGAAGCGGATGGCCTGCACGTCGGGCCGCTCGTCACGCTGGCCGATCTCGCGCGCCATCCGGTCGTGCGCCGCGACTTCGCGACGCTCACGCGCGCCGCGTCGCTGGTCGCCGGTCCCCAGCTGCGCAACATGGGCACGATCGGCGGCAACCTCTGCCTCGACACGCGCTGCACCTACTACAACCAGACGTTCTTCTGGCGCGAAGCGCTGGGCTTCTGCCTCAAGAAGGACGGCGCCGTCTGCCACGTCGTGCCCCAGGGCAAGCGCTGCGTCGCCGCGCATTCGTCCGACACCGCGCCGGTGCTGATCACGCTCGACGCCGAGGTCGAGATCCGATCGCGCGCCGCGCGGCGCACGGTTCCGGTCGAGTCGTTCTTCGTCGCCGACGGCATCCACAACAACGTGCTCGCGCCGGGCGAGGTCGTGACGCGCGTGTTCGTCCCGGCGCGCGCGCGCGCACGGATCGGCGGTTACCAGAAGCTGCGGCCGCGCGGCGCGATCGACTTCCCGATGCTCTCGGTCGCGTTCGCCGCGTCGCGTCGCGACGGCCATGTCGCCGACGCGCGGCTGGTCGTGAGCGCGCTGGCCGCGAAGCCGCGGTCGGTCACCGGGCTCGACGCGCTCCTCGCGGACGGCGTGCTCGACGACGCGGCGATCGAGCGGATCGCGCAGGCGGCGGCGAAGCAGTGCCGGCCGGTGATCAACATTCCCTACGACGAGGACTACCGTCACGCGATGGTGCCGGTGTTCGTGCGCCGCGCGCTGCGCGAAGCGCTCGGTCTGCCGCCGCGCGCGGCGCGCGAGGTGGTGACGGCATGAGCGATCGCCCGTTCGACGCCCTGCGCGACGCGGCGGCGGGCGCGTCGCCGCCCGAGGTGTGGGAGACGCTCGCGCGCTGGCGCGACCAGGGCCGGCGGTTCGCGCTCGCCTCGGTGATCGAGTCGCGCGGCTTCACGCCGCGCAAGCCGGGCGCCCACATGCTGGTCGCCGACGACGGCGAGATCTGCGGCACGATCGGCGGCGGAGCGATCGAGCGGAAGGTGGTGGACGAGGCGCGGGCGCTGCTCACGGGCGGCGGCGCGACGCTGGTGCGCAAGCACCTGACGCAGGAGCTCGGCATGTGCTGCGGCGGCGAGATGGCGGTGTTCCTCGAGGTGCTGGAGCCGGCGCCGCGGCTCTATCTCTTCGGCGCCGGCTACATCGGCCGCGCGCTCGCCTCGCTCGCCTCGGGGTGCGGCTTCGACGTGACGGTGATCGACGAGCGTCCCGAATGGGCGCTGCCCGAGCGCTTCCCCGGCTGCCGGCTCGAGCTGCGCGCGCCCGAGGCGTTCCTCGCCGCGCTCGCGACCACGCCGCGCGACTACGCGGTGGTCGTGACCCACGACCACGCGCTCGACCAGCGGCTGGTACAGGACCTGCTCGAGCGGCCGCTCGCGTTCGTCGGCATGATCGGCAGCGTCGCCAAGCAGCGGAAGTTCGCGCTGCGGCTGCGCGCGCGCGGGATGAGCGACGAGCGGATCGCGCGGCTCCACTCGCCGCTCGGCATGCCGATCGGCGCCGAGACGCCCGAGGAGATCGCGGTGAGCGCGATGGGCGAGATCATCGCCGCGCGTCGCGGCGCGTCCACGACGGCCGGCTGGACCCCGCCGTTGCCGAAGCGCGAGCGCGCCCGGACGGAGGCGCCGGCCACGCCGACCGGGTCGGCCGGGAAGACGAACCCGTGAACGTCGGCATCCTGCTCGCCGCCGGGGCATCGCGCCGGATGGGCCGCTCCAAGTCGCTCATGCGCGCGGGCGGCGAGACGTTCCTCGCCAGCGGCGTGCGACACCTGTGGCACGCGTGCGACGTGGTCGTCGTCGTGCTCGGCTCGGGGGCGCGGCACATGCGTCATGCGCTCGAGGGCGAGTTCGTCACGCTCGTCGAGCGCGGCGCGCTCCATCGCGACCTGATGCTCGCGCGCCGCCACGGCGCAGCCGGCCTCGAGGTGCGGATCGTCGAGAACCGCGCGTGGCGGACGGGCATGCTCTCGTCGGTGCGTGCGGGGCTCGCCACGGCATTGAGGCTCGATCCCGCGCTGGTGCTGGTCCTCCCGGTGGACCATCCCTCGGTGCGCCCCGACACCGTGCGCGCGCTGGCGGCGGCGATGGGCGCGGCACTCGCGTCCTATGGCGCGCCCGCGGCGCGCGGCCGCGCCCGCCGGCGCCCGCGCCGCGCCGTACCGGGGTTCGCGTACGCGCTGGTGCCGCGCTACCGCCGGCGCCGCGGTCATCCGGTCGCGCTCTCGCCCGCGCTCGCCCGCGCGATCGCGGCGGATCGCGGCGCGAGCGACTTGAGCGACGCGATGCGGCGCAGCGCCCGGCTGGTCGGGTTCCTCGACTGCGGCGACTCGGGCGTGGTGCGCAACCGCAACACGCCGCGTGACTGATCGCGCGAGGCGCGCGCCGCCGACCGGCGCCGCCCCGACGAGCCCAAGGCGTCACGCGCTGCTTCCCGCGGTCCTCCTCGTCGTCCTCGTGTTCGCGCTGTTCGCGAACATCTTCGCCGGCGGCTTCGTCCTCGACGACCATTTCCTGATCGAGCGCAATCCGCGCGCGCACTCGCTCGCCGGGGTCGGTCTCGCGTTCACCACCGATGTGCAGCGGTTCCAGAGCGGCGCGGCGGCTCCGCCGGCCTATTACCGTCCGCTCACGCTCGCCTCGTACGTCGTCGACTACGCGCTCTGGGGGTCGCGACCCGGACCGTTCCACCTCGCCAACCTGATCGCGCATGCGCTCGCGGCGGTGCTCGCGGCGCTGCTGTTCATGCGGCTCTTCGCCTCGGTGTGGACGGCCGCGGCGGCGGCGGCGCTGTGGGCCGCGCACCCGATCGCCAGCGAATCGGTCGCGTGGATCTCCGGGCGCACCGACGCGTTCGCGACCTGCGGCGTGCTCGGCGCGCTGATCGCGTGGCTCCGCTGGCGCGAGGTGGGAGGACACCGCTGGCTCGCGCTCGCCGCGCTGGTGACGTATGCGGCGTGCCTCGCCAAGGAGTCTGCGGCGCTCACGCCGCTCATGGCGCTGGCGGTCGAGCCGCTGGCGCGCGCGTCGCGCGGACAGCAGGGGCGGCGCCTCGGGCTCGGCCTCGCCGTGCTCGGCGCGGCGGTGCTCGCGACGATCGTCCAGCGCGTCGCCGTGATCGGCGCCTTCTCGCACGCGGAGTGGGCGGGCGGAGGCCGCGCCGCCGCCGCGCGCATCGCGCTGCGCGCCTGGACCTATTACGCGCGCTCGCTCGTCTGGCCGCGGGCGCTGGTGAGCGACATCTTCGCGCGGCCGCCCGCATGGGGCGACTGGGCGGTGATCGCCGGCGGGCTCATTGCGATCGCGGCGCTCGCGGCGCTCGCGGTCGCCTGGCGGCGGCGCGCGCGCGCGGCCGTCCCGCTCGCGCTCGCCGTGCTCGCGATGTTGCCGGTCGCGGGCGTGATCGTGGCGCTGCCGACGCCGGTCGCGCTCCGCTACCTCTACCTGCCGGCGTTCGGGGCCGCGGCCCTGCTCGTGCTCGCGATCGAAGCCCCGCTCGCCCGCGTGCGGCCGTGGCTGCCCGCGGCGGCGGCGCTCGCGCTGGTCGCGGCGCTCGCCCCGCTGACACTCGCGCGCAACCGCGAGTACCGCGACGATGCGACGCTCTATCGCGCGATCATCCGCCACGCCGACGAGGCCGGGCTCGGCGTCGAGCCCGGCTACTCGACGCTGCTCGACTACGCCGGGATCATCGTGAAGGAGCGACGGCTCGACGAGGCCGAGGCGCTGACGCGCCGCGCCATCGCCGAGGTTCCCGGCGCGATCCCGGGTTGGCTCAACCTCGGTTTCGTGCTGGCGTGGAAGAACGAGGGCGGGCAGGCGATCGCCGCGTGGACGCAGGCGGCGAGGCTCGACCCGGAGTCGCCCGATCCGCCGTTCGACATCGCGCTCCAGCCCGACAAGTCCGGCCGGCGCGAGGAGGCGCTGCGCCGCTGTCACGCGGCACTCGACAAGGGCCTGCCGCCGCCGCGCCGTGACGCGACGCTGCAGCGCATCCGCGAGCTGGAGTCGGGCGCCGCGCGCTAGACGGCGGCGCGCGATGCGTGCCGCGCGCGACGGTGAACGCTACGCGTCCGCGCCCATGAGGATCGGCGCGAGGGTCGCCGCGTCGATGTTGCCGCCCGAGACCACGCACACGACCTTGCCGGTTCCGGCGCGGCCCGTGAGCGCCGCCGCGACCGGCGTCGCGCCGGCGCCTTCGGCGACGACGCGGTTGCGCTCGACCAGCAGCCGGAGCGCCGCGGCGACCTGATCGATCGCCACCACCAGCGATCCGTCGAGGAGCCGGGAGGCGAGCGGCCACATCTCGGCGAGGACGGACATGGCGCCGATTCCGTCCACGAAGCTCTTCGTGTATGCCACCGTCTGCGGGCTGCCGGCCGCGAGCGCCGCGGCGAACGGCGCCGCGGTTTCGACCTCGGCGGCGAAGATCTTCGTCTCCGGCTTGAGCGCGCGCACCGCCGAGGCGATGCCGCACGAGAGCCCGCCACCGCCATAGGGAATGACGATCGCGTCCACGTCGGGGAGGTCTTCGAGGATCTCGAGGCCGATCGTGCCGTTGCCTTCCATCACCGCCGCGTCGCTCACCGGGTGGACGAAGAAGCCCTCCATGCCCGGGAACGCGCGCGTGCGCAGCACCTCGAACCATTCGGCGAACGGCGTCTGCACCACGCGGCCGCCGAGCCGCGCGATCGCGTCGAGCTTGGTCCTGGGTGCATGATCGGGCGCCACGACGGTACACTGCAGCCCCTGCCGGCGCGCCGCCCACGCCACGCCCTGCGCCATGTTGCCGGCGCTCGCGGTCCACACGCCGCGCGCGAGGGCGGCGTGCGGAGCGTTGGCGATCGCGTTGCAGGCGCCGCGGATCTTGAACGAGCCGATCGGCTGGAGGTTCTCGAGCTTGAGGAAGATCTCGGCGGGCGAATCGTCGACGTGGAGCCGGACGAGCGGTGTCCGAATCGCGGCGCCGGCGATGTGCATGCGCGCGGCGCGGATCGCCTCGAGCGGCACGGGATCGGTGAAGGGACGCACGGGCGGGAGAGTAGCCGAGCGCTGTGCCGGTCGCGAAGCGCGGAGCGGCGCGTGATCCCGATCGACGCCATCCACGCCGCGGCCGAGCGCATCGTGGGCCGGCTCCACCGCACGCCGATGCTCGCCTCGACGACGCTCGGCGACCTCGCCGGCGTCACGCTCACGCTCAAGTGCGAGAGCTTCCAGAAGACCGGGTCGTTCAAGCCGCGCGGCGCGCTCAACGAGACGTTGAGCCTCACCGACGCTGAGCGCGCCCGCGGGATCGTCACCGTGTCGGCCGGCAATCACGCGCAGGCCGTGGCGTTCGCCGCGCGCGCGGTCGGCGCGCCGTGCGTCGTCGTGATGCCGACCGATGCGCCGCGGGCCAAGCTCGCCGCGGTGCGCGGCTACGGCGCCGAGGTGGTGCTGCACGACGACCGCACGACGCTGTTCGACCGGCTGCACGAGGTGCGCGAGGCCCGCGGCCTCACGTTCATCCATCCCTTCGACGATCCGGTCGTGCTCGCCGGCGCGGGCACGGTCGGCCTCGAGATCATCGAGGACGTGCCGGCGGTGGACGTGGTGATCGTGCCGGTCGGCGGCGGCGGGCTGCTCGGCGGGGTGGCGAGCGCGGTGAAGGCGCTGCGCCCGCGCTGCCGGGTCGTCGCGGTGGAACTCGCCGCGGGCCCGG
>JACOSV010000022.1 GCA_016178725.1 Candidatus Eiseniibacteriota bacterium | reverse complement strand
GCCGGGATCGAGCATCGCCACGCGCTCGGGCGCGACACCCGCGCCCCACACCGCGAGCGCTTCGGCCGCGCGCCGCGCGTCGTCGGGCAGCGCGGCGCATGCCGCCGCGAGCGCGGCGTCGAACGTCTCGGCCACGCGCACCTGGTCGAGCGCCGCGGCGTCCACGACCAGCCCCGCCTCGTTCTCGCGCAGGGCGCCCGACTCGGCCGCGGCGCGCAGCAGGTCCACCGTCAGCCCGGCGTGGCCCGCGGCGCGGCTCCACAGGAAGGCCAGCAGCGCGTCGGGCGCCGGCTGATGGAGGCGCGCCGCCGCGAGCCGCGCGACCGCGTCGCGATCGAGTGCCGCGAGGTGGACGATCTCCGCGACGCCGGCCTCGCGCAGCACGCGTTCGTCCTCGGACGGCGCGCCGCGCCGCGCGATGACCCACAGCATCGGCGGGGCGTTCGGGTGCAGCACCAGCCGGCGCACGAACGCGCGCGTCAGCGGATCGAGGCGCTCGGCTTCGTCGATCAGCACGAGGCGCGGGAGCGTCGCGCCGTCGTTGCGGATCCAAACAGACGCCTGATCGGCGAGCGCGCCGAGATCCTCTTCGGCGAACGCCCCGGCCGCGCCGCCGAGCACCGCGCGTGTCGCCGGCGTCACGTCGCGCGCCCCGGCCGCGTCGGTCTGCGCCTCGGCGGCCCAGCGCCTGAGCAGCCCCGCGGCCACCGCGCCGGGGCCGGCCAGCGCGCCCGCGGCCAGGTGCGCGACGCGGCGTCCATCGAGCGCCGCGCGCGCGGCGAGCGCGCCGAGCAGCGCCGACTTGCCCGTGCCCGCCTCGCCGGCGATCACGACCGCGCGGATGCGATCGTCGCCCGGCCGTCCCCACTGCTCGAGCCGCGCCAGCTCCTTCTCGCGTCCGACGACCGGGGCCGAGCGCAGCCGTTCGGCGAGCGGGCGGCGCGCCGCCGGATGCGCGCGCTCGAGCTCGCGGCGCACCTCGCGCGCGTCGCGCGGGCGCTGGTTCGCATCCGGCGCGAGCAGGCGCAGGATGAGCTGGACGAGCGGCGCGGGCGCGCCGGCCTCTTCGAGCGGCTGCGCCGGCGGCGGTCCCGACTGCTGGCGCCGCAGCAGCGACGACGGCCCGTCGGCCTCGAACGGCGCACGGCCCGCGACCAGCGTGAACAGCATCGCGCCGAATCCGTAGAGATCGGCCGAGCGCGTCTGCGCGTCGCCGCGCACGACCTCGGGCGCGGCGTAGCCGGGCGTGCCGCGATGACCGCGTGCCTCGCGCCCGAGCACGGCGGCGAGGCCGAAGTCGAGCAGGCGCACGCCGAGGGGCAGGCCCTGCCCGCCGGGCGGCGGGATCACGAGCAGATTGGACGGCTTGAGATCACCGTGCACGACGCCCGCCGCGTGCAGCGCTTCGAGTCCCTGCGCCACCTGCGCGGCGATGAAGAACAGCGACGCCCAGTCGCCGCGGCGCAGCGCGCGGTCGGCGGCGATGCCGGGCACGTACTCCATCGTGTAGAACGCGGTGCCTTCGGGCGCGAAGCCGATCTCGTGCACGGCGACCACCGCGGGATGGCGCACGCGCGTGAGCGCTTCGAACTCGCGGCGCGTGAGGTCCGGCGCGACGCCTTCGTGCCCCGGGTTCAGACGCTTGAGCGCGCACTCGGTGCCGGTGGTGAGATCGCGCGCGAGGAACACTTCGCCCATGCCGCCGGCGCCGAGACGGCGCAGCAGCAGGTATCGGCCGGCGAGACGTTCGATCACGGTGCGGCCCCAGAGGATTCGCGGTCGGCGACGTTCACGCCCAGATCGCGCAGGACGCGCGCGCGCAGGCTCGCGCCGGGAACGCCGCCGGCGCGGAGCGCGGCGTCGACGAACGCGCGGGTGCGAAACGCGGGACCGAGACGGCGCCGCGCCTCGTCCCGCAGCGCGATCAGGCTCGAAACCGCGTGAGTGTAGACCATGGCGTGCGGATCGGAAGCGGCCATTCGCGCCTCGTATGCGGCCGTGACCTGATCGAGCCCGCAGCGCTCGACCAGCATCCGGCCCGCGGACTCGAGCGTGAGCGTGCCCGAGTAGAGCCCGAGCGCCGCCAGGGTCCGAGCGTGGCGCCGGAGCGACGTCCGCGCCACCGCCAGCGCGAGTCCGTCCGCCCCGCCGGCGTAGCCCTCGTCGAGCATCAGCCGCTCGGCGAATCCCGCCCACGCCTCGCCGGGGCGGCTCCACGCCAGCATGTGCGCGAGCCGCGTCGGCATGCGCCGGATCGCCTGATGACGCGCGAGCGATCCGGGCGTGACCGCGCCGATCGCGAGCCGGTCGGCGTCCCAGTGCGTGAACGGCGGCGCCGAGCGGCGCTCGGCCGGGAGATCGTCGGCGTCCTGCCCGACGAGATCGAGCCGGATCTGGCGCGCGTGCTCTTCCCACGGTCCCGGCACGTCGAGCGCGAGCGGTTCGACGTCGCACGGCGCGGCGTCGCGCACGGTCACCGCCGGCGTCCTTCCCGTGACGAGCCCGTGATCGGCGACGAAGGCGGTGACGCGCTGCACGGCCTCTTCGATCCGCACGCGATCGAGACGCACGGGAGCGGCGGTCGCGCCGGCCGCGGCGAGCGCGTCCACGCGCGCGCGCTCGAGATCCACGGCGCCCTCGGCCTCGACGCGCAACGAATCGAGCGACGGGCGCTCGCCCGTCACGGCGGCGATCCAGCGCCCACAGGCCTCGGCGCCGACCGCGAGCGACGCCCCCGGCGCGGGGCGCGCCTCGCGCAGGTCGGCGATGAACGCCTCGACCGCGCGAATCGCGGCGCTGTCGGCCTCGGCGAGATCCGCCTGCACCCGCCCGTCGTGGCACGCCGCGGCCAGCGCCGGGACCGTCTCGCGATAGAAGCGCAGCACCGCCGGCAGCCGCTCGATCGCGATCGCGACGCGCTCGGGCGGCGCGCCGCTCACGTTGATGCGCGCGGCGCGCAACGCCTCGGGAACGGCGGCGAGCCGCCGCGCGGCGAGGTGGGTGCGCCCGCACGGCGGGCCGTTCACGCGATCGAACACCGCGCGCACCGAGCCGGCGATCAGCGGCAGGTAGGCGAGCGGGTCGCGCTCGAACGGCCGCATGATCTCGAGGTCGGCGAGCGTCGTCGCGCAGCGGCCGAGGAGCAGCTCGCGCTCGAGCGCGCGGGCGGGCGGGAGTCCGGCGTCCGGGATCTCGCGCAACGCCTGCTCGAGCGCGCGCGCCGCGTCGCGATCCTCGCGCAGCGTCGCCTGCGTGACCGGGATGAGCCGGTCGTCGTGATCGTGGATGCCGAGGCGCGTCGCCCGGTCGGGCGAGCGCTCGATCAGGCGCATGACGAAGGCCTCGCCGAGCGCGCGCACGCGGTCGCCGGCAGACGCCGCGCACGCGGCCGGCGCGAAGGGCGGCGCGAGCGCGAGCGCGAGGCCGAGCGCCGCGAGCGCCGAGGCCATCGTAGGGGCGCGCGGCCGCCGCGACGCCGGGCCGCCGCGCCGGGTCATGGCCTCGGGATGACGTCCCGCACGAGCGAGAGGGGATCGCCGACGCGCAGCGGGCCGACCGAGAGATAGGCCTGCGCGTAGCGCACGCCGATCTGCCAGCCCCAGTAGCGCGCCGTGGTCTCGAACACCTCGCGCACCGCAGGCAGCGGCGCCGGCCGCGGGCGGTCGGGATTCGAGAACTGGCTCTTGTGGCACTCGATCGCCGCCACCATGTCGGCGAAGTGCTCCGTGATGTCGACCACGAACGTCGGCGCGCTGCCGGGCGGCAGGAAGTAGAAGTAGATCGCCTTCGCCTGATGCGGCTCGCCCTCGATCGGCGCCTTGCGCAGGTGCGCGAGGTTGTACGCGTTCGCGACGATCTGCCCCGTCTTGTA
Source organism: Candidatus Eiseniibacteriota bacterium (assembly GCA_016178725.1). Lineage (GTDB taxonomy): Bacteria > Eisenbacteria > RBG-16-71-46 > RBG-16-71-46 > RBG-16-71-46 > WS-11. Next base: position 1,703 of record JACOSV010000022.1, on the reverse strand, counting down.
GTGATCGTTGTGCCCGAGGCCGCGGCCGATCGGCAGGTTGTAATACGGCGCGATCACAATCTGCGGCCGATGGCGGCGGATCATCGCCGCCGCCTTGCAGCGGTTCTCGAACGTGTCTTCGACGCGGCAGTCGCCGAGATCGAGGTTCTCGCGCACGTCGAGCTGCAGAATCTTCGCGGCTTCGGCGCTCTCGGCGGCGCGGATCTCGGGCGTGCCCCAGCCCATGTCGCCGGTGGTCATGTCGACGATGCCGGTCGTGTGGCCGAGCGCTTTCATCTTGCGCAGCAGGCCGCCGGCGCCGATTTCGGCATCGTCGGGATGCGGCCCGAAGACGAGGAAGTCGACCGACATGGTGCGGGAATCTCCGAGAGCGGTGGTGCGATGCACACGGGAAGGCGTCGTGCGGCGGCGGGAACCGGCGCATGATAGCCGTGGCGCGCGCGCGGGACAAAGCCCGCGGGCCGCAGGTCGTCATCGCCGACCGCGACTATCCGGCCGAGAGCGTCTCCACCGCGCGATCGAGCGAGGCGCGCAGCGACCGCCAGGCTTCGCCCACCGCGGTCGCGTTGGCGCGGACGTACGCGCCCGCGACGCGCGCGTCGCTCGCCGCGAGCCGCGTCATGTCGCGGAAGCCGGGGCCGCTCAATCCCGCCTCGGCCTCGGCGACGCCCAGCTCGCGCAGCGCGCAGGCGACGAGGTAGGGGAGATGGCTGGTGCGCGCGAGCGCGCGATCGTGGCGCTCGGGCTCGACGGTGAGCGGGCGCGCGCCGAGATCGAGCACGAGGCGCGCGACCGCCTCGGGCACGTCGCCGGCGGCGGGCGAGAGCGTGAACGTCGCGTCCTCGAAGAGATCGGCGCGCGCGGCGGCGAACCCGTGTCCCTCGCTGCCCGCGAGCGGATGCCCGCCGACGGCGCGTATGCCGCGCGCCGCCGCGGCCGCGAGCGCGGCGGTGACCGGCGCGCGCGTGCTGCCGGTGTCGAGCAGCGCCGCGCCTGGGGGGAGCGCCGCCGCCGCCGCGGCGATCAGCCCCGGCAGCGTGTCCACCGGCGTCGCGATTACCGCGAGGTCGGCGCCCGCGCACGCCGCTTCGAGGCTCTCGGCGACCTGATCGATCGCGCCGGCCGCGCGCGCCTCGAGCCCCGCGCGCGCGTCGAGGTCGTAGCCGACGCGCCACCATCCGCGCGCGCGCCCGAGCCGGCGCGCGATGGAGCCGCCGATCTGGCCGAGGCCGATGATCGCGACGTGACGGGCCGCGTGCGGCGGCGCCTCGGCGGCCGGAGACGACGGGGCACCGGCCGCTCCGGTGGCGCCCGCGCCCGCACGCGGCGTCGGCGCGTCGGGACCGCTCGCGAGATCCGGGCGCAGGCCGGCGGCCGCGTCGAGGTAGACCGGCTGGAGCCGCGTCCCCGGCGCGACGCCCGAGACGGTGAGCAGCACGCGCACCACGCGCGGCATCGCGCCCGGCACCGGGATCTCGCGGGCATTGAGCATCGGAACGTCGCTCCAGCCCAGTCTGCGGGCGGCGTGCGCGGGGAAGTCGGCGTCGAGATCGGCGGTGGTGGTGAACAGCGCGCTCACGATCCGCGCCGGATCGAGGCGGTTGAGCTCGAGCAGGCCGACGAGCAGGCGCGACGTCGCCTCGACGATGCGCTCGGACGTGTTCTCACCGACCTGCACCGCGCCGCGCACCGCCGCGACGCCG
>JACOSV010000021.1 GCA_016178725.1 Candidatus Eiseniibacteriota bacterium | reverse complement strand
GGCGCCGGCGTGATCGGTCTGGATCGCGGCGCCGGCGTGATCGGTCTGGATCGCGGCGCCGGCGGCAGCGCGGAAGGGAAGGAGCGCGAGGGCGCAGAGGGCGGCATGGAGGAGCACGGACGCACGGCGCACGGCGGAACCACGGGAGGCGGGTGAAGCGGAGGCGTCTTGGGGGGAGGGGGGCGGGCGCCGAGACTCTATCAGCGGCCCTCGGCCGATGGGAAGCGGGCGCGCGCCGCGTTCGAGATGCGCAGTTCGTCGATCATGCCCTCGAACGCGTAGTAGGGATTGTCATCGCCGCCGGTGTCGAGCCGCAGCTCGCCGCTGAACCGCGACAGCCGCCGCGTATCGAAGTAGTTGCCGACGAGGAGCGGCGCGCGCGTCGCATGGATGCGCCCGACGGTCGCGAACTGCGCGTCCAGCTTTCCGTCGAAGTAGAAGCGCACCACCGCGCCGTCGAACGTGACGGCGACGTGGACCCAGCGCCCGAGCGGCACGATCTGCGTCGAACGGAACGACCGCGGCTGGCTCGCCTCATCGGGCTGGAACGCGAACAGCAGCTGCCCCGTCCGCCCGCCGGCCACGAGATCGTCGTGGTAGCCCGGGCTCGGTAGCGCCGAGAGCGCCGCCAGCGCGCGCTGGCCGACGATGCCGAACAGCCAGCTCTGCTGGTTGCCCTCCTGCGTCCAGTGCGCCGCGATCGGCGTGTCCTCGTACTGGCCGTACGCGCTCGCGTTCACCCACGCTTCGATCGTGATCGCCTGCGGCGGATCGAGCGCCGGGCTGTACGGGGCGAAGGCGAACGAATCGATGACGCGCGTGAACTCGCGCGCCCCGCCGAAACGGCCGTAGCCGGGCTGCGTGCCGCCGCCGGCGGTCATCTCGAAACGGAACGGACCGGCGTCCACGCAGCGCACGCCCGATGGCTCGTCGAAGCGCCACAGCGCGACCGTGACCGAGTCGACGTCGGTCGTCGCGTGCGACTGGCGCGCGCCGGCGGTCGCGTGCATGCACGACGAGACCGAGGCGGCGAGCAGCGCGATCGCGATCGGGGCGAGCGTCCCTCGGCTCACGGCCGCCCCGAAAGCCGTGCGAGAGCCGCGCGCGCCTCCGCGGCCGCCGCCGCGTCACCGGTGCGCTCGAACGTCGCGATCATGCGTCGCAGCGTAGCACCGTCGCGCGTGAGCCCGACCACCGGCCGCCAGAACGCCGCCGCCTCGGCGTTGCGGCCGCGATACGAGGCGAGCCAGCCGAGGCCGATCGCCACGGGCAGACTCGCGGGATCGATCGCGAGGGCGCGGCGGAACGCGACCTCGGCGCGGTTGAGGTCGCCGGCGAGCAGATAGACCTCGCCCTGGAGCAGCGCCGTCGGCAGGTCGCGCGGGCGCACGGCCGCCGCGCGATCGAGGTACCCGGCGGCCTCGGCGTAACGCCCCTGCACCCGCGCCACCATGCCGAGCGCGTAGAGGGCGCGCGGGTCGAGGGGGTTGAGGAGCAGCCGCGCGCGGGCGGTGTGGAAGGCGAGCAGCGTATCGTTGCGCACCCACGCGGGGACCGCGCCGAACTCGGGACCGATCGCGTAGAGCACCGCCGGATGGTCCGTCGTCGCGCGCCGCACGGTGAGACCGGGCACCACGGCGCTCGTGTCGAGCAGGTAGCTGTAATCGGGCCGCATCTCGGCCTCGGGCCACGAGAAGTAGAGCCAGCGCGCGCCGTGCGCGCGCGCGTAGTCGGCGAGCTCGGGCAGCGTCCGTGTGAACGGGAACGCGATCGAGTGCAGGCCGGCGTGGAAGGCGATGTGCGGCTTGCGCGAGATGACCGCGTCGCCCGGCCGCGCTTCGGCGCGCAGCGTGCGGGCGATCTGGAGCACCTCGACCGGGAGCTGCCGGATCACGCCGGCCTGCTCACGCGCGGACGCGCGCACGGCGAACGCGAGCGGCACGATCGCGAGGAGCGGCGCGAGTGCCGCGACCCGGCGGCCGAACGCGCGCGCGAGGAGCGGCGAGACGAAGAGGGTCGCGGCGAGCGCGACGTCGAAGGGCAGCAGCGGGAGCGCGTAGCGCGGCGAGTAGAAGACCGGGACCAGCGCCAGGAACGTGAGCGCCGCGGCCAGCGCCACCGGCCACAGCCGGCGCAGCGTGCCGTCGCAGGCCGCGAGCACGAGGCCGATCCCCGCCGCGATCGCGACCGGCACGCCGAGCAGATCGCGCGCGTCGAGGCGCAGATGGTCGCCGAGGTTGAAGAGCTCGCGCCGCGCGACCGCGCCGGGATCGCGCGCGATCACGTCCCACAGCGACTTGAACTGCGGCTGCATCAGCTTCTGGTAGTCGTCCCAGACGATGCCCTTCGAGCGCGCAAACACGTCGTAGGCGATGTTGTGGTGGAGCTGGAAGCCGAGCGTCCCGCCGCGCGCGAGCGAGAACAGCACCCACGGCACGACCGGCGCCGCGAAGCCGAGCGCGAAGCGCAGCGCCGCGGCGCTGCGCCGCGGCTGGAGCGTGCCGCCGAGCGCGATCGCGGCGAGCCCCGCCGGCAGCAGCACCGCGGCGTTGTAGCGCGTGAGGAACGCGGCGGCCGCGGCAAGGCCGGCGAGCAGCGCGTCGCGCGGGCGCTCGCGCGCGAGCAGCAGCCAGAGCGCCAGCGCCTGGAGCGCGAAGGCGAGCGCGTCGGTGGTCGCCGAGTAGCCGTAGCGGAAGAGCGTCGCGTTGGCGGCGAGGAACAGCACCGCGAGCAGCGCGAGCTTCGCGCTCGTCCGCCGCGCGAGCAGCGCGAACCACAGCAGCACGCCGGCGACGGTCGCGGCGATCGAGATCAGCTCGGCGGCGGCGAACAGGTCGCGCACCGCGATGCCGACCAGCGCGAGCGTGAACTCGTACACCGGGCCGACCACGCCATAGCGGGTCGGATCCACGTGGCCCGCGAGGATGGCGCGCGCGCCCTCGGCGTAGCCGCCATAGAAGTCGGTCTCGGTGAAGACGTCGCCCACGCGGTGCGGGCCGATGACCATCGCGATCAGCGCGGCGCCGAGGAGGGCCGCGACCGCGACGGCCGCGGCGCCGAGCCAGGCGGCCGATGCGGCGGACGCGCCGCCTGCGCCGGAGAGGGCGCGGTTGCGGGAGTCCGCGGGCGCGCCGGACGGCGCGCCGGGACGCGTGCGGGCAGGTCGCGAGCGGCGGCTCACGGAGACGAGCCTACAACGGACCGCGTGACTACTTCTTGGAGTCGGGGAACGCCCAGCCCATCACGAGCCCGAAGTGCGTGCCGCCCGCTTCGACCTGGTGCATGGTGCCGACGAACCGATAGTGCGGCACCTCGCCCACGACGCGCGTGTCGGGGGCGTCGAGCTTCGCGCGCGAGACCCGGAACGTGAGCCCGATGTGGCAGCGCGGGCCGACGCGGCGCTCGAGGCCGCCGCCCACCCAGTACCCGAACGCCGAATCGTGGCCGCGCTGGCCGCCGACGACCGCGCCGGTCGGCCCGATCGCCGGGTCGATCACCTGATCGATCAACGTCGCGTGCATCCAGTTGCCGCCGGCGCCGAGGTAGGGCGCCCAGTCGTGCATCATCCACGCACGGCGGACGCCGAGCCCGATTTCGAGCGTGCTCGCGCGGCGCCGCACGTTCGCGGCGTAGACCGAGTCCACGCCGAGGTTGACGAGCGGGAAGTGCTGGAGGCCGTCATCGTAGGAGTGCATCACGTCGAACGCGATGGATACCGGCCACCCCGGGCGGCCCCATGTCGTCTCGATCCCGAGCCCCGGCTGGGTCGGACCCGTCTCGGCGCTGGTGTCGGTGTTCGCGGTGATCTTCGGCGTCCCGAGCATCCAGTCGCTCGACATGTGCTTGTAGCCGAGCGTGAAGTCGATGCTGCCGAAGGGGCGGTCGGCGGCGCCGGCGACCCCGGAGAGGGCGGCGAGCGCAATCGCGACCAGGAGCGATCGGGTGGCGAGCGGCGAACGGGTGGCCATGCGACTCCCTTTGCGTGTGCGCGCAGGAGACGCCCGAGGGCCCGCGCGGCGACGAACAGGGGGGCGAATCTGGGGCCAACCGTGCTCCGGAGTCAAGCGCCGGCGCCGCGTAACTACTTGGAGCGCGGCCCGCCGCGTGATCGACTTGGATCGCGGCGCCGCGTAGCGATTTGGATCGCGGCGCTGAAAAGGGCCGCGGCGGTGAAGGAGACCTTCACCGCCGCGCGATTGCGGGTCTTCGGGTGGGGAGGACCTAGCGCCCGCGGCGACGCCGCAACGTCGCGCCCAACGCGATGAGCCCCATCGATGCCATGGCCATGGTGCCCGGCTCGGGAACCGGCCCGCTGGCGGGACTGACGCTGCCCGGCACCGGCGAGGCCGCAGGGATACGCCCGTCGTCGATGATCTGCGGCACCTTGTATCCGTCGCCGCCGCCGCCGCCGATCGCACCGGTGGTGACCGGGCCGTGCGTGCCGTAGATCAGCGAACCGGGCTGGACGTACGCGGCCGCGGGGCTCGACACCGCCAGCACGCCCAGACACGCGACGATCAGTCCGAGCTTCATCGTTGCTATGCTCCTCGTCATCGGGGGTGAGAAGGCAAAGGGCTCCGACGTCATCAGCCGATCTCGCAAGCCCCGTACCGCGACCGTGCCGGAGAGGGCAAACACAATGATCGCAGCGCGGAGGCCGACCCGGGACGCGTCGCCGAAACCGACCGCGAGGCGCCGGCTCCGGAAGAAGCGTCAAGCATGCCGACGGGGGGCGTGATGAGCGGCGTGCACGCGCCGGCCGACGACCGGTTGCGCGCCCTGCTCGCTGCGCGGCCGCGGATCGCGCTGGTCGGCGCCTCGCCGCGTCCCGAGCGGCCGAGCCACTCCGTGATGGAGTCCCTGCTCGGCGCGGGCTACGACGTGACGCCGGTGAACCCGGCCGTCGCCGAGGTGCTGGGGTGCCGGTGCTATCCCGAGCTCGCGGCGATCCCCGCGCGCGTCGATCTGGTCGACGTCTTCCGCCGCGCCGACGCCGCGCCCGACGTCGCGCGGAAGGCGGTGGCGTGCGGCGCCCGCGTGCTGTGGCTCCAGCTCGGCGTGGTGAGCGATGCGGCGGCCGCGATCGCGGAGCGGGCGGGATTGATCACGGTGATGGACCGCTGCACGTGGATCGAGCACGAGCGCCTGATCGGACATCCGTTCGCGGGCGATCCGCCCGCCCGCGCGCCCGATCAGGTCGGGCTCTGCCGCGACTGCCGCCACGCGCGCGAGGTGCCGTCGGCGCGCGCGCGCTACTGGCTGTGCCGGCGCTCGGCGGACGATCCGTCGTTCGCGAAGTACCCGGCGCTCCCGATGCGGAGCTGCCGCGGCTTCGAGTGGCGCGAGGCGGCGGCGCCCGAAGCCTAGACAGTATGGAACGACCGGCCTGCGGTCGTAGCGTCGTGCTCTCGCGAGCGGGAGACACGACAGGTGGCGGGGACGCCGCCACACTCGATCGCGGGTTAGCGCCAGCGGCGCCAGAGCCGCATACGAAGGAGGCCG
>JACOSV010000024.1 GCA_016178725.1 Candidatus Eiseniibacteriota bacterium | reverse complement strand
GGAGAGCTGGAACGTGTGCATGTTCGCCTTCGTGCTGCCTTCCTTCGCCCGCGCCTGCATCGCGATGAAGTTCGGAATCGCGATCGCCGCGAGGATGCCGATGATCACGACCACGATCATCAGCTCGATCAGGGTGAAGCCCTTCTGGGTCCGCATGGTGTCTGCTCCTCCTACGATTGGTCCGGGGCCGCTCGCGTGTCGCTGACCCTCGCACTACAGGGTCGAGCAACCGCCATGCCGACCGAGGGCGGCTCCCCTTCCCCGGGCCCAGCCGTTGTTCGTCAAGGACTTGCGCGGTTCGCCGTGTTTCGATCCTGCGGCCGGTCCTTCGCCGGACCGGGCAATCTCGATGCGGCCGACTCGCGTTTCACGCATTCCGCACGCTCGAAACCCGGAACGGGCGGTTCGCAACGCCTAGGCCGCGTGCGCGTCGGGCGTCTCCGGCGTCTCCATGTGTTCCGGACGTTCGCCCTTGTCGAGGCCGTAGCCGAGCAGCTTGCGGTACAGCGTCGAGGCGTTGATGCCGAGGACTTCGCTCGCCCGCTTCTTCTGCCAGCGGGTGTGATTCAGCACCTTCATGATGTATTCCTTCTCGAGCTCCTCGAGCGTCAGCGTCGGCGTGTCGATCACGAGGCTCCCGCGCTGGCTGTGGCCGAAGCGGATCTTCTCGGGCAGGTCCTCGGGGCCGATCGTGCCGCTCTCGTCGAGGATCAGCGCGCGCTCCATCACGTTCTCGAGCTCGCGCACGTTGCCCGGCCAGTCGTAGCGGAGCAGCAGATCCATCGCCTCCTTGCTCATCAGCTTCGGCGTCCCGCCGTGCGCGTGACGCTTGAGGAAGTGATCGACGAGCAGATGGATGTCGTCGCGCCGCTCGCGCAGCGCCGGCAGCCGGATCGGGATCACGTTGAGCCGGTAGAAGAGGTCGGCGCGGAACCGGCCCGTCGACACGTCCTTCTCGAGGTCGGCGTTGGTCGCGGCGACCAGGCGGCAGTCGATCTTGATCGGCTGCGTGCCGCCCACCGGGATGATCTCCCGCTCCTGGAGCGCGCGCAGCAGTTTGACCTGGGTCGCGAGCGGCATGTCGCCGACCTCGTCCAGGAAGAACGTGCCGCCCTCGGCGACCTGGAACAGCCCCGCCGAGTCCCGCACCGCGCCGGTGAACGAACCCTTCACGTGGCCGAACAGGTTGCTCTCGAGCAGATCGCGCGGGATCGCGCCGCAGTTGATGCTGACGAACGGACCCTGCGCCTTGCCGCTGCGATAATGGATCTCGCGGGCGATCAGCTCCTTGCCGGTGCCGCTCTCGCCCTGGATCAGGATCGTCGCTTCGCTGTCGGCCACCTTGTCGACCATCTTGAACACGCGGACCATCTCGTCCGACGAGCCGATGATCACCTTTTCCTCGTGGCCCTTCTTGAGCTCGCGCTTGAGGAACAGGTTCTCGCTGCGCACCTTGCGCATCTCGAGCGCGTTGCGGACGACGAGCTTGATCTCGTCGTTCTTGGCGTTCTTGATCAGGTACTGGAATGCGCCCATGTTGACCGCGTCGATCGCCGACTGCTGCGACGCGTAGGCGGTCATGATCACGACCGGCAGCGACGGATCGTGCTTCTTGAGCTGGCTCAGGAGCTGGATCCCGTCCATCCCCGGCATCTTGATGTCGGTGATGACGACGTCGAAGCCCTCGGCGCGCACCTTGTCGAGCGCGTCCTTGCCGTTGTTCACGGCCGTGACCTGGAATCCCTCCTTGCGGAGCACGATGCTCAGGAACTGCGTCATGCTCTGTTCGTCGTCGACCACCAGAATCTTGTCCGCCGGCATGAGCCTCACCTCGTTCGGGATGTGAATCGGCCTGTCAGGCCGCCAGTGCCATCGGGGCCGCGGCCGCGGGCAGGGTCACGCGCGCGGTCGTGCCGCGCCCCGGCGTGCTCTCGAACACGAGCGTTCCGCCGTGGCGCTCCACGATCCGTTGCGCGATCGCCAGACCCAGACCGGTGCCACCCACCTTCGTCGTGAAAAACGGCTGACCGACCCGCGGCAGATCGTCCGCCGCGATGCCGGGTCCATCGTCGATGAACTCCACGATCGCCTGTCCGTCCGCGCCCTCGCGGGAGCGCACGATCAGGGTTCCCCGCTCGCTCATCGCCTCCACCGCGTTGACGGCGAGGTTGAGCCACACCTGCCGCAGCTGATCGTGATCGGCGCGGACGACGAGGGCGTCGGCGCCGCGCTCGCAGCGCACGGCGACGCCCGGCTTGCAGCGCGGATCGCGCAGCACCGTCTCGCACAGCTCGCCGAGCCGATCGTCGACCGGCTGCGTGTCGAGCACGAGGTCGCGCTCGCGCGAGTACGCCAGCAGGTCGGTGACGAACCGATTGAGCCGCGCCGACTCGGTCGCGATCAGCTCCATGAGCTGGGCGTTCTCGCCCTCGAGCTTGAGCTCGCGCTGCAGGCACTCGACCGAACCGCTGATCGGATTCAGCCCGTTGCGCAGCTCGTGGGCGATGCCCGCGGCCAGCGCCCCGACCTCGGCGAGCGTCTGGTTGCGGCGCACGCGCCGTTCCATCTCGTGCACGGCGGTCAGATCCTGGAACACCGCCACCACGCCGGTGACGCCGCGCTCGTGCATGAGCAGGTTGGTCGAGAGCCCGAGCGGCAGCGGCCGGCCGGCGGCGTTCTTCACCATGATCTCGGCGCGGGCGCGCGAGTGCAGATGCTCGAGGCTCGAGAGCATCTCCTCGCGCAGCGGCTGGAGCCGCGGCGGCAGCGCGTCCTGGATCCAGCGCCCGCGCAGCTCCTGGTCGCTGATGCCGAGCACGTCCTCCCCCGCCGGGTTCAGGTACGCGGCCATGCCGGTCTTGTCCACCGTGAACACGCCCGACGTCAGATGACGCAGGATGAGATCGTTGTTCACCATCACGCGGTTGAGCTCGCGCGCGGTGCGGTCGAGGTGCTCGCGGGTGCGGTGGACGCGGCGGCCGAGCACGCCGGACAGCACGCCGACGGTCGCGAGGAACGCGGCGAGCAGGCCCGAGCGCGGGTTCACCACCGCCGGCGCCCCGAGCAGCGACCCGATCCATGGCAGGGCCAGATACGCGGCGGTCGCCCCGACCGCGGTCACTGCGCCGCCGGTCAGCCGCAGATGGAGGCCCCCCGCAATCACCACCAGCGCAAAGAACAGCACGAACTGGCTCTCGGGCCCGCCCGTGAGCGCCGCGAGCACCGTGACGATCGCGAGGTCGAGCGTGAGCTGGGCGTACGTCTGCAGTGCCGCGCCGCGGTGGATCACCGTGCCGAGCCAGTACAGGGCCGACAGTGTGCCCACCGCGAGCAGCGACCACCACATCACCCACCACGATCCGGCCGTCGCTCCGGGAGCGAGCAGCACGCCGATCGGCAGCGCCAGTGTCGCAATGAGCAGGCGCGTCCGGATCAGGCTCTTGACGCGGCCCCACGGGTCGCCCACGGACACGAGGGCGGCAGTGAGGGCGTCGGGATCGGCGGCGGGGCGAGGCGTCATCAATTGCCTCCCGAGACGACGCTGATGAGCTTGAACATCGGCAGGTACATCGCGACAACCATGCCGCCGACGATGCCGCCCATGAGGACGATCATGATCGGCTCGATGACCGACGTCATCGTGTCCACGGCGCTGTCCACCTCGGCCTCGTAGAACACGGCGATCTTGGTGAGCATCTCGTCGAGGGCGCCGGTCTGCTCACCGACCGAGATCATCTGCACGACCATCGGCGGGAACACGTTCGACGCCTTGAGCGGCGCGGCGACCGTTTCGCCTTCGCGGATCGAGGCGCGGGCGGTCATGATCGCCTCGGAGAGGACCTTGTTGCCCGCGGTGCGGGCGGTGATCTCGAGCCCGGCGAGGATCGGAACGCCCGATGCGATTAGCGTGCCGAGCGTCCGGGTGAAACGGGCGACGCCGCCCTTGAGCAGCACGTCGCCCAGCACCGGCAGCTTGAGCATCGCGGCGTCGATCACGCGCTTGCCGTTGTCGGTCGCGTAGTAGCGGGTGAACGTGGTGGCGCCGGCGATGATCGCCAGCACGCCGACCCACCAGAACGACTGCAGCGCGTGCGACAGCGCGAGCACGATCTTGGTCGGGAGCGGCAACTCGCCGCCGAAGTCGCTGAACATCTTGGCGAATGTCGGAATGATGAAGATGAGCATGAACGCCGTGGCGCCCAGCGCGACCGTCAGCACCACCGCCGGGTAGACCATCGCGCCCTGCACCTTGCGCTTGAGCGCGTCCGCCTTCTCGATGTAGGTGGCGAGACGCATCAGGATCTCGTCGAGCACGCCGCCCGCTTCGCCGGCGGCCACCATGTTGCGGAACAGGTCGTCGAACACCGTCTTGTGGCGGCCCAGCGAGTCGGCGAGCGTCGAGCCCGCCTCGACCTCGCGCGTCACCTCGCCGATCACGCGACCGAAGGCGGGCTTGCTCGACTGCTTGGCGAGGATGTCGAGGCACTGGACCAGCGGCAGACCCGCCGAGATCATGGTGGCGAACTGACGCGTGAAGATCGCCAGGTCCTTGGTGCTGACCGACACGCCGCCGAAGCCCGGCAGCTTGAAGCCGCCCTTCGGACGCATGGACGTGACCATGATCTTCTTCTTGCGCAGGAGCTCGAGCGCCTCTTCCTGCCGCCCGACCTCGATCTCGCCGCTCTGCGCCTCACCGGCGAGCGTGCGCCCCTTCCAGACGAACGTCGGCATCGTGTCTCTCCCTTAGGCCGCGGCCCGAAGCACCTTCTCGAGCATGCCTTCCAGCTCGGGACGGTCGGTGCTGCGTTCGAGGGCACCCTCCGGGCTCAGCGCCTTGTCGAGCACCGCCTGGAGGAGTCCCTGGTTCATGGTCTGCATGCCGAACTTCTGGCCGGCCTGCATGAGGCTGTAGATCTGGTGCGTCTTGCCTTCGCGGATGACGGCGCGGATCGCCGGCGTGCACACGAGCACTTCGGAAACCATCACGCGGCCGGGGCCGTAGCTGCGCGGCACCAGCTGCTGCGTAACGACCCCCTGCAGCGTGAAGGCGAGCTGGGTGTAGGTCTGCCGCTGCTGGTCGGCCGGAAACACGTCGACGATGCGATTGACCGCCTCGTACGTGGAGTTGGTGTGGAGCGTCGCGAACACCAGGTGCCCGGTCTCGGCGATGGTGAGCGCCGCCTCGATGGTCTCGAGGTCGCGCATCTCACCGATGAGGATGATGTCGGGGTCCTGGCGCAGCACGTACTTCAGCGCGGTCGGGAACGAGTTCGTGTCGGCGCCGATCTCGCGCTGGTTGACGATCGACTTCTTGTGGTGGTGGATGTACTCGATCGGGTCCTCGATCGTCATGATGTGCGCCTGGCGCGTAGCGTTGATCTTGTCCAGCATCGAGGCGAGCGTCGTGGACTTGCCGCTCCCGGTCGGCCCGGTCACCAGCACGAACCCCTTGTGATGGTTGGTGAACTCGCGCACGACCGGCGGCAGGCCGAGCTTCTCCATCGGCAGGATGTCGTAGGGGATCTGACGCACCGCCATCGAGATCACGCCGCGCTGCAGAAAGACGTTGGCGCGGAAGCGTGACAGGCCCTTCACGCCGAACGAGAAGTCCAGCTCGCGCGTCGTCTCGAAACGCTTGCGCTGCTCGTCCGACATCACGCTGTAGGCGAGCTGCGCCGTGAGGTCCGGCGTCAGCACGTCGTGCTCGGTGGGCGTGATCAGCCCGTCGATGCGGAACTCGGGCGGCACGCCGGCCGTGATGTGAAGATCGGACGCGCCTTTCTGGGTCATCTCTTCGAGCAGCTGCCGCAGCGTCACCACGATCGTTTCTCCTTGTCCGCGCCGACTACAGGTCGTCGGCCGCCGTCTCCTTGAGAATCTCCTCGGCGGTGGTCACACCGCGCTTCAGCTTCTCGAGGCCGTCGCGGCGGAGCGTCAGCATGCCCTCCGCGATGGCCGACTTCTTGATGTCGCTTGCCGGGGCGCGGTCGAGCGTCAGATCGCGCAGACGCGGCGACATGGTCATCACCTCGTACACGCCCTGGCGACCCCGATAGCCGGTGTTGCTGCACTCGACGCAGCCCGCGCCGTCGGAGAGACCGCTCCCCTTCGCCTCGGACGGATCGAGCTGCAGCTCGCGCAGGATCTCGGCGTCGAGGTCCACCGGACGGCGGCAGCTCGAGCACACGCGCCGCACCAGACGCTGCGCAAGGATCAGGTTCACCGACGAGGCGACGAGGAACGGCTCGATGCCCATGTCGATCAGTCGGCCGATCGCGCTCGCCGCGTCGTTGGTGTGCAGCGTCGACAGCACGAGGTGGCCGGTGAGCGCCGCCTTGACCGCGATCGACGCGGTCTCGAGGTCGCGAATCTCGCCGACCATGATGATGTTCGGGTCCTGGCGCAGGAACGCCTTGAGCGCCGCGGCGAAGGTCAGCCCGATATCCTCGTGCACGAGGACCTGGTTGATCCCGTCGAGGTTGTACTCGACCGGGTCCTCGGCGGTCATGACGTTGACCTCGGGCGTGTTGATCCGCGAGAGCGCCGAGTAGAGCGTCGTGGTCTTTCCGGAGCCGGTGGGCCCCGTGACCAGCACCATTCCGTACGGGCTCGCGATCGCCGAGGTGAAATCCTTCATCGGCCGCGGCTCGAAGCCGAGCTTCTCGAGATCGATGTTGAGGTTGGTCTTGTCGAGGATTCGCATCACGATCTTCTCGCCGAAGATCGTGGGCAGCGACGAGACGCGCAGGTCGATGGTGCGGTTGATGACCTTGATCTTGATGCGGCCGTCCTGCGGCACGCGCCGCTCGGCGATGTCGAGCTCGGCCATGATCTTGAGGCGCGAGAGGATCGCCGCCTTGAACTTGTACGGCGGCGCCATCATCTCGTGCAGCATGCCGTCGATGCGGAAGCGGACGCGCATCGACTTCTCGTACGGTTCGATGTGGATGTCGGAGGCGCCCTTCCGCACCGCGTCCGCGATCAGCGAGTTCACGAGCTTGACGATCGGCGCCTCGTCGGCGCCGGCGATCCCGGCATCGGCCTCGGCGCTGTCGTCCTCCTCGACGACCGCGAGGTCTTCCTCCATGCCCTTCATCACGTCGGCCATCGTGCCGGCCGAGTCGTAGGCGCGATCGAGCGCCTTCTTGAGCGCGGCTTCGGAGGCGACGTGCGGCTCGACCTCGTAGCCGGTGATGAACTTGATGTCGTCGATCGCGAAGATGTTGGACGGATTGCTCATCGCCACGAGCAGCCGCCGGCCGCTGCGCGAGATCGGCAGGGCCATGAACTTGGTCGCGACGTCGCCGGGGATCAGCTTGGTCAGGGCCGGGTCGGGCTCGTAGCTGGCGAGATCGGCGGCCGGGACGTGGTAGAGGCGGGCGAGGAACTCGAGCAGGTCCGCCTCGCTGATCGCCCCGATCTTGACCAGATTGCCGGTCAGCGAGCCGCCGGTGTTCTTCTGCTGGAGGGCGGCCTTCTCGAGCGCGTTGGCGGCGATCAGGTTCGCGTCCAGCAGTTTCTGCCCGATGTCTTCCTGCACGATGGCCTCTCCGTCGGCGTGTGGCGCGCCCCGCGCGGGCGGTGGACATGCGGCGGGCCGCGCGGATTCCGACGCGCGCAGTCCGGCGATCGGCAGCGCCGCCGACCGGACTCCGTGCGTTCCGCGGTACGGTCCCCGGGCGTTATCGGAACCTCACCCCCGGCGACTGAAGCGGAATCTGCACGCCGCGGGAGCGGCCGCGCTGCGCTTTGCACGTCCCCGCCGGCGCCGCGTCGATGCGGTGGCGCCGGGGTGTGACGGGGCGCCGGAGCTCCGCCGTGAGGTATCGGCCGAATCGGCCGTGGCGCGCACGCGCGGGCGGAGGCGCTCGAACAGGCGCGGGCCGATCCCGCGCACCGCCAGCAGATCTTCGGGGCGTGTGAACCGACCGTAGCGCTCGCGGTGCGCGACGATGCGTCCCGCGAGAACCGGCCCAATGCCGGGGAGCGCGTCGAGGTCGCGCGCCGTAGCGCGATTGAGATCGAGCCGGCCGGATGCGTCCGGCGCGCTCCCGCTATCCGGGCGCGGCGCTCCCGCATCGGCGGCGGCCGTCTCCGCCGGGACGGCGGGGTCCGCCGCCGAGGCCGGCGGCAGCGGATGGGTCGCGCGCCACAGATCGTGGAACGCGCCGATCGCGAGCAGCAGCACCACGACCAGCGCCCCGCGGCGCTCGGCCGGCGTCAACGCCTGCACGTCCACTCCCCGCGGGGGCGGGCGACGGCGCGGTCAGTCCCAGAGCCGCCACGAGAAGACGGTGCGCAGCTCGCGTCCCGAGCCGGTCGCTTCGACGCCGGTCGCGCCGTCGATCCACACCTGCGGCCGAATGCGATCCTCGAGGTTGCGGCCCTCGATCAGCAGCACCGCGTCGGCGAGCGTCAGCTGCAGCCGCGCAGTCCAGGTGACGTAGCCCGCGAGCGCGCGGCCGGCTTCGCTCCAGCGCGCGCCGACCGCCGCCGCCTCGAACTCCGGGCGCACGATCAGATCGCCCTGGAACATCCGGACACTCGCGCCCACGAACGCGCGCCCGCCGCGGTCGGGATCGAGCGCCGGAAGCGTGCCGGACGACCGCGCCAGCGCGAAGCCCTCGGCGCCGAGCATCCAGTGCCGGCCGTGCCACGCGGCGTCGGCATGCATGAGCGCGAACGCGTAGGTGGATGGATCGACGCTCGTCCCCGCCCGCAGAGCGAGCGACTCGAGCGGGATGCGCGAGATCATCGCGCGGTCGCCGGTGCGCCCCGCGAGCACGCCGAACCCGCCCCTCCCGCCGTCGGTCGCGCCGCGTAGCTCGAGGCCGCCCGCCCACGTATCCTGGAGGAACGGTGCGACACCGGGCGCGAGGTCCGACCACACCGGCGTCACCACGCGCTCGGCGAACGCCCGGCCGCTCCAGCGCGCCCGAACGAGGCCGTACGCGAGCGACGGCGCGAGCACGGTGCGGTGGAGCACGTCGTCGTGCCCGGCGCCGAGCTCGGCGGCGATCGTCTCCGACCCGTGCGTGCGCTCGGCGTGTGCCGCCGCCCAGACCTCGCGCGCCCGCACGCGTGCGCTGTCGCCCGCGGCCGGCGCGACGCGTGACTCGCGCCAGGCGCCGCGCACGCCGAATCGCCCGGTCGCGCCGCTGCGATCGATGGCGAGCGACGCGGCGGTCGCGCTCGCGAGCCGCGTCAGGTCGCCGAAGGCGCCGCCGCCGCTCACGTGGCGGTCGTAGGCGCGCGTGAACGCGCCGTCCACCGACCACGGGCCGGAGCGATAGCGATACCCCGCGTGTCCGCCCTCGCCCCGCACCGTCTCGAACGATCCGTCCGCGAGCTCGGCATTTAGCCGGCGGTGATCGAACGAGGCTTCGAAGCGCTGGCGCCCGCGCCGGATCGCCGCGGCGATGCCGTAGAGATCGCGTCCTGCTCCGGCGAAGCTTCCGGCGGGACCCCGGTTGCCGCTCCCGGCTTCGACGCGCAGCGCGTTCGACGTGTCGCTGCGCGCGACCGCGAGCGCGTTGTCGCCGAGCTGATGGCCGCCGTTCGCGATCACCAGGTCGGCCGTCGGGCGACCGCGCGTGCCGGCGAGGTCGATGAGATCGAAACCGGCGCCGACGCGCACCAGCGCGGCGTCGAAGCCGCGCAGCCCCGCGCCCTCGCCGGTCACGACCGCCAGCGAATCGAACCACAGCAGCGGGCGCGTCGCGCCCGGCGTTCCCGGAAACGGGCTCGCGCCGGAGGCGAGCCCCGGCGCGTCGAGCGCCCACGCGCCGCGCGAGAGACCGGCGAGCGTCCACGCGCTCGCGGCGCCGAGGTCGCGATCATCCGCCCAACCCGGACGTCCCGGCATGCTCCACCACGCCGGCCCGCTCCACGCTCCGGAGAGCAGGAGATCGTCGCGGCCCGCGGGCGGCGCCTCGGCGTGCGCGGCCGTCGCGCACGCGACGAGCGTCAGACCGAGAGCCGCTCGGCGTAGCGCGCGAAGACCGCGGTGAGCGTGGTGCCGAGCACCACGAACAGCGCGACGTTGGTCCCGATGTGCCATAGCGAGAACGCGATGCCTCCGATGAGCCACATCTTCATCTGTCCGTACACCAGACCGGTCGCGACGTTGGTGATGAGATCGAAGAACGCGGTGATGCCGATCGCCGCGAGCGCCAGCACACCGGCGCGCGCACCGGCCGGCCCGCGCGGCAGCCCGGCCGCGGCGAACATCGCGCCGGCGACGCCGGCCGCCGCGGAGCCGACCACCTGCGCGGCCGTGACCAGCGGCGGCGCCGGTCCGTACGGGTTGAGCAGCGAGTAGAGCAGCATCGAGACGCCGCCCACCAGCGCGCCGTCGCGCGCGCCGAGCAGCACCCCGGCGCAGAACACCACCAGCGTCAGCACCTCGAAGTTGGGGATGGTCTCGGCGTAGACGCCGGTCAGGCCCGCGGCGACGAGCAGCGCGGCGTAGGACAGTCGGCGCGAGCTGTACGGCTGCCGTGCGATCGGCGACGCTCTCCGTGCGGGGTCGCGTGCGGGGCACCCGCCAGCGGCGGGTCGGGTGATGCGGCCCGGATTGCGGCCGTTCACGGAGGAAGATACCGGCGCGCCGCGGAGGGCGCAACGGCGGCGCCCTAACCCGTCACGCCCGCCGCTTGCTTGAGCGCGTCGAGCACCGCGAACGGCACCGGCAGCTCGCCGAGATCCCAGCTGCGGTGCTCGCCGTGGAAATCCGATCCGCCGGTCGCGAGCAGGGCGAGGCGGTCGGCGAGCACGCGATAGCGGCGCACCGCGCTTGCCCCGTGCGACGGATGCCACACCTCGATCCCGCGCAGGCCGGCGTCGCGCAGGCGCTCGATCACCCCGTCCGTCATCTGCGGGCCGGGGTGCGCGAGCACGCTGACGCCATCGGCGGCGTGGATGAGCGCGATCGCCTCGTCGGGTCGGAACGCCGGCCGCGGCACGTATGCCGGAGCCTGCGCGCCGAGGAAGCGGCCGAACGCGTCGTCGAAGTCGGCGGCGAGGCCGGCGCGGATCAGCGCCTCGGCCACGTGCGGGCGGCCGACCACGCCGGGCCCGGCGAGCTCCAGGACCGTGTCGAGCTCGACCGGCGCGCCGAGCGAGCGCAGCCGCTCGACGATCGCCAGCGCGCGATCATGACGCTCGCGCTGGAAGCGGGCGAGGCGCTCGACGAGCGGCGCATGCTCGGCGCTGACGAAGAAGCCGAGAATGTGGAGATCGGCGCCCTCGAACGCCGTGGACATCTCGATCCCGGGCACCAGCTCGATCGCCGCGCCTGCGGCGGCGCGGGCGCGCGGGATCGCCTCGACGGTGTCGTGATCGGTGACGGCCAGCGCCGCGAGTCGCTTGTCCACCGCGCGCGCGACCAGCGCCTCGGGCGAGAGCAGACCGTCGCTGAAGGTCGTGTGCGCGTGGAGATCGACCCTGCGGCCGCCCGGCGCCGGGGCCGGGCCGGACATCAGGCGGCCTCCGAGCTCTTGCGCAGCGAGCGAATCTTCTGCGCAACCTCCGGGTAGCTCGGCTGCACCTCGAATACGCGCTCGAACTCGGCGAGTGCCTCGGTGGCGAGGCCGGCGGCCTCGAACGCGAGGCCGAGCTCGAATCGGATGCCCACGGAAGACTCGGGCGTGAGCGAGGAGTCGGCGAGCGCGTCGGTCAGCTCCTGCATCGCATCGTCGAAACGCCCCTCCTCGAGCAGGCAGTGGCCGATCATCTCGGCGCAGCGCTGCTGGAAGCGCGCATCGTGCGCGGCGAGGCGGAACGCGTCCACCGCCTGCGGCACGAGCCCCATCTCACGGTAGGCCATGGCGAGATCATAGTGGGCCTGCGCGTCACCCGAGAGCTGCGTCTCGACGCCGCGCTGGAACTCCGCGAGCATTGAGGAGAAGTCGAACGTGACCGCCTGGCCGCGGCCGATCGCGACCTCGACCTTGCCGTCGGCGGCGGCGGACGGCGGGGCCGGTGCGGCGGGCGGCGGAGCGGCCGGAGTCGGCGGGGCGACCGGAGTCGGCGGAGCGACCGCGGCGGGCGGCGGAGCGGCCGCGGCGGGAGCCGGCGGGGCGGCTGCGGCCGGCGGCACCGGCGCCGTCGACTTGGCGAGACGCTCGAGCCGGCGAACGGCGACGCCGTTGTTGCCGTCGAGCTTGATGGCGCGCTCGAACCAGCTGCGGGCGCCTTCGACGTCGTCGTCCTGAATCGCGCGATCGCCGAGATCGCATGCGACCACCGCGCCCTCGCGGCGGTCGTCGCGCGCTTCGCAGTTCGCAAACCACAGCTCGACCATCGCGGTCGTGCCGTGCGGCCCCTTGCACAGGCTGCGATAGATCGACGCGGCGTTGTCGGCGTGGCCCAGCGCCTCGTACGACTGCGCCGCGCGCTTGAGGATCTGCGCCGCGGACTCGCGGTTGCCGGCGCGGAACTCGGTCTGGGCGATGGTCAACATACGCTCGACCGCTTCGATCGAATCCGCAGGCCTCGCGCCGTCGGCATTTGTCTCGGGTTCGGAATCCACGGCGACCGGCGCGCGCGCCGCCGGCTCGGTGGATGCGGACGGATCGATGGGCGCCGCCCCCGGGATCCGCGACGTCTGCACGTGGCGATCGAGCTCGATCGTGTGGATGCGGTCGGTGGACGGCGGCACGAATACCGGCGGGCGATCGGCTTCGATCGCATCGGTGGCAACCGTGGTCTCGCGCGTCACGGGTGCGATCTCGATCGCGCTCGCCGCCGCGTCGTCGGCAGGCGCGGCGCCCGCGGCCGGGCGCGCGTTCGCGCTCACGAGCCCCGGCTCCGGCGTGACCTGGGCGCTCGGCGCCGCGGCACGGCGCGGCGGGGCCGGCGCGGGCGTCGGCGACGCGGCGAACGCGGCGACCGCGCCGGGCT
This sequence comes from Candidatus Eiseniibacteriota bacterium, assembly GCA_016178725.1. Taxonomy (GTDB): domain Bacteria; phylum Eisenbacteria; class RBG-16-71-46; order RBG-16-71-46; family RBG-16-71-46; genus WS-11. The sequence goes on along the minus strand of JACOSV010000024.1, from coordinate 28,048 downwards.
GGATCTGTTCTGCGCGCGCGCGGCAGCGCTCGGCGTCGGCGGCCTGTCCGGCCTTCTCGAACACCGCGCCGGTCTCGGCGAGCGTGCGCGCCGCCGCCGGCTCGTCGTCCATCAGCGAGAAGACCTCCGCGAGCCGCTCGAGCGCCTTGATGTTCTCGGGACAGCAGTCGAACGCCTTGCGCAGCGCTTCGGCCGCGTCCTTGAGCCGGTTCTCGCGCACCTGCAGCTCGGCATACTGCTGGTAGTAGAGCGTCGCCTCGGTAGCGAGGCCATCCAGCGCGTGGAGATTGGCGAGGCGATCGAGCACGGTCGCGGGCGAGAGCCCGAGCCGCATCATCTTCTTGCCGACGGCGATCGCGTTCTTGTAGAGGCTGTGCTTCTCGTACGCCGACGCGGCGGCGAGATAACGGCGCGACGCGTTCTCGTGATCCCCCTTCTTATAGAGGAGATCGGCGAGGAGAACGTAGTTATACGGATCGGATTCGTCGGCGGCGATGAGCTTCTCGTATTCCGCCAGCGCGCCGTCGAGGTCGCCGCTCTGAATGCAGCGCTGCGCCCGGCGCTTGATATCGATCGCCCTGTCCAAGTTGGTCGTTCTCCGCGAAACCGTAGCGGGTGAACTCCGGCTTCGTCACATCCCTATGAAGCGCCAAGCACGGCCCTGACCGCGGCCGCGCATGCGTCGGCGGCACGAGCGAGGGACGGACGGAAGCGGTCCAACTCCGCCTCCACGCCATGCTTATCGGCAGACTCGGGCAGAGACTTCAGATTGATTTCGACGTTGAGAAGCGCCGCTTCGGCTGCGGCGCGCGCGAGCAGCCCGGCGCTCCCGGCGTCGGTTATCGCGTTGACGTTGCCGCACTTGGCCACCCGCGTCGCGAGGCCGACGACGCCGAGGCACGCGACCGCCGTGGCGAGCGGAACGCGCGCGGCCTCGAGGCCCGCCCCCGCCATCGCCGATTCACGCTCTGCGGACTCCCCGGCCGTCGCCTGCGGCAGGCGTCCCGCCGCCAGCACGGCGTCGAACGCATCGCTGTCCCGACGGCCGAGCCCGGTGAGCTCGAGCCGCAGCGCGTCGGCGTCGCGCTGGATGCCGCGCAGCGCGTCGGCGTGCTCGGCATACTTCTTCTTCCCGAGCGAGAGGTTCGCGACCATGACCGCGAGGCTCGCCGCGAGCGCGCCCACGATCGCCGCGACCGTGCCGCCGCCCGGCGTCGGCGTCGGCGCCGCGATGCGATCCATGAATTCAGCGAGCGTGACCGCGCCGGTGAGCGGCGGCCGCTTGAGCCGCAGCTCGAGCACCTGGTCGCGCCGGAAGTGCTCGAGCTGGAGCGCGTGTTCCGCCGCGTCGAGCATCGCGTACTCGGGCACGAGCCCCACGACCTCGCAGCCCGAGATCGCCGCGCCGCGCCGCGCGGCTTCGTCGCGGACCAGCGCCAGCACGCGGTGGATCGGCGTCGCCTCGGTGTTCACGAGGTTCATGCTCACCTGCGCGCGCCGGCCGCCCTCGATCGAGAATCCCAGCGCGCGCACGTGCTTCAGGCCGCCGCTCTGCTCGCGGATCGCGGCGGCGATCGCCTTCGCCACGCGCACGTCGCCGGTGTTGAGGTTGGCGTTGAACGCGACCAGGAAGTGCCGCGCGCCGACCGCCGTCGCGCCCGCCGTCGGATGGATCCGCTTCGGCCCGAAGTCGGGGACGCGGTCGGGATCCGTGCCGATCCGCTCGCGCAGCCCCTCGAACTCGCCGCGCCGCACATCGGCGAGATTGGCGCGATCCGGCCGCGACGCCGCGGCCTCGTAGAGGAACACCGGGATCTTCAGCTCCTCGCCGATGCGCTCTCCCGCGCGCCGCGCGAACCCGGCGCAGTCCTCGAGCGTGACCCCTTCGACCGGGACGAACGGCACGACGTCGGTCGCGCCCATGCGCGGGTGCTGGCCCGAGTGATGGTTGAGGTCGATCAGCTCCGCGGCGCGCTTCGCCACGGCGACCGCGGCGTCGATCACCGGATCGGGCTCGCCCGCGAACGTGAGCACCGAGCGGTTGTGGTCGGGATCCATCTCGCTGTCGAGCAGCGTGACGCCCGGCACGGCGGCGATCGTCTGGATCAGCGCCTCGACGACCTCGCGGCGTCGGCCCTCGGAGAAATTGGGAACGCACTCGACGAGCCGGGTCATGAAATGTCGCTCGCCCCACCGTTCACGGCCACACCCTCCGCTCCACCGCCGGCAGCGCCAGATCGGCGCCGCGCACGAACACGGTATCGGCACGGACCGCCGGCATCCAGTACGGCAGCTCCTCCAGCGTCTCACACTCCCAGGCGATGGCATCGCCCGACGCGCCGGGCGTGAGATGCCCGACCTGCGCCTCGAGCCCGAGCGCCTTCGCCGGATTCCACGTCAGCGCGAGCAGGATCTCCTCGGCGTCGAGCCCGACGAGCCGCGCCACGAGCGCCCCGCACTCGAGCAGGGACTGCGCCGGCGCGCTGCCGGGATTGAAGTCGGTCGCGATCGCGACGCGCGCGCCGCTCGCGCGCAGCATCTTCGCCTGCGGAAGCCTCTCGCGCAGCGTCAACGCCGACACCGGCAGCAGCACGCCGACCGTGCCGGCCTCGGCGAGCGCACGCCAATCCTCCTCCTTCGCGCATTCGAGATGGTCCGCCGAGAGCGCCCCCATCTCCGCGGCCAGCTTCGCCCCGCCGAAGCGCTTCGTCTGCTCGGCATGCACCCTGATCGCGAGCCCGAGCGCCTTCGCCCGCGCCAGCAGCACGCGGCACTCCTCCACCTTGAACCCGACCGGGTCGCAGAACACGTCCACGGCGCCGGCGAGATCGCGGCGCACGAGCTCGGGCAGCACGACCGCCGCCATCTCCTCGACGTACGCGTCGCGCCGCCCGGCGTGCGACTCGGGCAGCGCGTGGAGCAGCAGCGCCGTGCGCGCGACGCGCAGCGGCACGCGCTGCACCGCGCCGCGCATCAGCTCGAGCATGCGGATCTCCGCGGACGGCGTGAGCCCGTAGCCACTCTTGATCTCGACTGTCGTGCAGCCGTTCGCGCGCCAGCGCTCGAGCCGCGCGGCGAGATTCTTCTCGAGCGCATCCTCCCGCGCGGCGCCGGTCGCGGCGACCGTCGCGCGGATGCCGCCGCCCGAGGCCGCGATCGCGGCGTAGCTCTCCCCCCGGATCCGCCGCTGGAACTCGCCCGCGCGCTGGCCGGCGAAGATCATGTGCGTGTGGCAGTCCACGAGGCCCGGCGTCACGAGCCGCCCGTTGGCGTTGATCGGCCGCGCCTCGCCGTGGCGACGCAGCAGCTCGGCGCCAGGGCCGATCTCGAGCACGCGCCCGTCGCGGAACACGACCGCGCCGCGCGGGTAGCGGACGACGCGCATGCCGGTCGCGTCCGGCGTCACGACCTCAGACGTGTTGTGGACGACGAGGTACGAGGCGCGCCCGGCGACGACACGGCCCGACGGATCGCTCGCCGGCGAAACGGTCACGCCGTGATCCCCGGGAGCTTCATGCCGGTCCTCGTCGCGTGCTCGATCGCGGCGGGATAGCCGGCGTCGGCGTGGCGCATCACGCCGGTGCCGGGGTCGTTGGTGAGCACGCGCCGCAGCTTCTCGTCGGCCGCGGCGCTGCCGTCGCACACGATCACCATGCCGGCGTGGATCGAGAGCCCGATGCCGACGCCGCCGCCGTGGTGGACGCTCACCCACGAGGCGCCCGAGGCGACGTTGAGCAGCGCGTTCAGGATCGGCCAGTCCGCGACGGCGTCGCTGCCGTCCCGCATCGCCTCGGTCTCGCGGAACGGCGAGGCGACCGAGCCCGCGTCGAGATGGTCACGGCCGATCACGATCGGCGCCCTCACGGCGCCCTCGCGCACCATGCGGTTGAAGCGCAGGCCGAGCCGCGCGCGCTCACCGTAGCCGAGCCAGCAGATGCGCGCCGGCAGCCCCTGGAAGCGCACGTGCTTCTCGGCCAGCGGAATCCAGCGGCGGAGCCGTGCGTCGTCCGGGAACTCCTCGAGCGCCGCGCGGTCGGTGGCGAGGATGTCCTCGGGATCGCCCGAGAGCGCCGCCCAGCGAAACGGTCCCTTGCCGGTGCAGAAGAGCGGCCGGATGTACTCCGGCACGAATCCCGGATACGAGAACGCCTGATCGTGCGCGAGCCCGCCCTTCTCGGCCTCACCGCGCAGGTTGTTGCCGTAGTCGAACAGCACCGTGCCGCGCGCCTTCATCCCGAGCAGCGCGCGCACCTGATCGGCCATCGACGCGCGCGCGCGACGCACGTGCGCGTCGGGATCGTCCGCGCGCAGCGCCGCCGCCCGATCCGGCGTGAGCCCGGCCGGCACGTAGCCGTGGAGCGGATCGTGCGCCGACGTCTGATCGGTCGCGATGTCGGGGACGACGCCGCGACGCAGCAGCTCGGGCTCGACCTCGGCGGCGTTGCCGATCAGCGCCACGCTCACCGCCTGTCGCGCCGACTGCGCGGCGCGGCACCACGCGAGCGCCTCGTCGAGCGAGGCCGTCATGCGGTCGCAGTAGCCGGTCTCGACGCGCCGCCGCGCACGCGCGGCGTCCACTTCGATCGCGAGGCACACGCCGCCGTTCATCGTCACCGCGAGCGGCTGCGCGCCGCCCATGCCACCGAGGCCGGCGGTGAGGACGAGGCGCCCGGCGAGCGAACCGGCAAAGTGGCGGTCGGCGCACTCGGCGAGCGTCTCGAACGTGCCCTGGACGATCCCCTGCGAGCCGATGTAGATCCACGAGCCCGCGGTCATCTGACCGAACATCATGAGGCCCCTGCCTTCGAGCTCCCAGAAGTGCTCCCACGTCGCCCAGCGTGGCACGAGCAGCGCGTTCGCGATCAGCACGCGCGGCGCGCCCGCGTGCGTGCGGAAGATGCCGACCGGCTTGCCCGACTGGACGAGCAGCGTCTCTTCGTGATCGAGCGACTTGAGCGCGGCGACGATGCGGTCGAACGCCTCCCACGAGCGCGCCGCCTTGCCGGTGCCGCCGTAGACGATCAGCTCGTCCGGCCGCTCGGCGACCTCGGGATCGAGGTTGTTCATGAGCATGCGGAGCGCCGCCTCCTGCACCCAGCCGCGGCACGAGAGCGTCGTGCCGCGCGGTGCGCGCACGGTGCGGGCGGCGGCGACGCTCACGACGCGAGCACCTCTTCGGCGAGGCGCACCGGTTCGCGCGACAGCACCCATCGGCTCAGCGCCTGGCACGGCTCGGAGAGCGGACGGTCGCCCTCGGGCGTGGGCACCACGCGGCGCACCATGCCGTAGAGCCGCTCGCTGCCGAGCCCGGCGCGCAGCGGCCGGCGGAACTCGAGCGCGCGCGCCGCGCACATCAGCTCGAGCGCCACGACATGCGCCGCGTTCTCGACGACACGCAGCGCGTGGCGGCCGGCGATCGGCGCCATGCTGACGTGGTCCTCGATCCCCGCGCCGGTCGGTATCGAATCCACGCTCGCCGGATGGCACAGCGTCTTGTTCTCGGAGACCAGCGCCGCGGCCGTGTACTGGGCGAGCATGTAGCCCGATTCGAGCCCCGGCTCGCCGGCGAGCACCGCCGGCAGCCCGGAGACGCGCGCGTCGGTCAGCCGGTCGATGCGGCGCTCGGCGAGCGAAGCGATCTCGGCCACGGCGATCTTGAGGTAGTCGGCGACGAGCGCCACCGGCTGCGCGTGGAACAGGCCGGCCGAGATCACCTCGTCCGACGACGGGAACACGAGCGGGTTGTCGTTGACGCCGTTGATCTCGACGACCAGCTGGCTCTCGACATGGCCGATCGCGTCCCACGCGGCGCCGAGCACCTGCGGCGCGCAGCGCAGGCTGTAGGCGTCCTGCACGCGGCCGCAGTCCGCGTGCGAGGCGACCAGCGCGCTGTCTTCGGCGTAGGCACGCATGCGCCGCGCCGTCTCGAGCGCGCCGGGATAGGGCCGCAGCGCCTGCACCTCGGCGCGCGCGGGCTGGAACGAGCCGAGCAGCACCTCGGTCGAGAGCGCCGCCGCCGCGACCGCCGCCTCCAACAACCGCCGCGCGTCCACGCACGCGAGCGCGGCGAGCGCAGTCGAGAGCTGGGTCCCGTTGATGAGCGCGAGCCCCTCCTTCGCCTCGAGCGTGATCGGCTGCAGCCCGGCGCCGCGCAGCGCGAGCGCGCCGGGCAGGCGCTTGGCCGCCGCGTCGTCGGGCGCGCCGAGCCACGCCTCGCCCTCGCCCACGAGCACCAGCGCGAGGTGCGCGAGCGGCGCGAGGTCGCCCGACGCGCCGACCGAGCCCTGGAGCGGCACGATCGGGGTCACGTCGTTCACGAGCAGCGCGATGAGCGACTCCACGACCTCGGGCCGGCAGCCGGAATGGCCGCGCGCCAGCGAGGCGGCGCGCAGCAGCAGCATCGCCCGCGACACGTCGCGCGACGCGAAGCGCCCGACGCCGGCCGCGTGCGAGCGCAGGAGATTGAGCTGGAGCTGACGGATCTGCTCCGGCGCGATCACCTGATCCTTGAGCACGCCGAACCCGGTGTTGACGCCGTAAACCGCCGCGGTTCCCGCCGCCACGCGCTCGATCACCGCGCGCGCCGCGACCATGCTCCGGCGCGCGCCGGCGGCGAGTGTCACCGGCGCGCCGTCGCGCGCGACCGCAACGACGTCCGCGAGCGTCAGCGACCGGGCGCCGAGCTCGATCACGCGGGATCCTCGACGTCCTCGCCGGCGAAGAACGCCGCGGCCTCGCGCGCGAGCGTCGCCACGTCCGGCGCCATCTCGGGCTCGACCGCGAGCGCCTCGCGGAACGCGCGCCGGTACGAGGCGGTCGCGAGCCGCGGATCGCAGACGACCAGCACCCCGCGATCGTCGGCGCGGCGGATCAGCCGGCCGATCACCTGGCGGAAGCGCAGCACCGCCTCGGGCACGGCGTCGTCACGGAACGGATCGAGGCCGCGCTCGCGCAGGCGCTCGCCGCGCGCCTCGACCAGCGGCTCATCGGGAACCGAGAACGGGAGCTTCGCGACCACGAGGATCTCCAGCGCCTCACCGGGAAAGTCGACACCTTCCCACAGGCTCTGAACGCCGAGCAAGACCGCGCCGCGATGTTCGCGAAACCGCTCGCTCACGCGCCCCGCGGATCCGTCCCATTCCTGCGCGAGCAGCACGCGATCGGCGCCGAGCCTGCCGCGCAGGCGGTCGCGCACGCGCCGCAGCCGCTCGTGCGCCGTGAACAGCACGAGCTGATTGCGCCCGGTCGGCGCGAGCGCCGCGACGACGTCGGCGATCTGCGACGCCTCGTCACCGGGTGCCCCCGCGCCACGCTCGGTGAGCACGAACGCGCGCATCTGGCGCTCGAGCGGGAACGGCGTCGGATAGGTCGCGACCTCGTAAGGCAGACCGTGCGACTCGCCGAGGCCGAGACGCTCGGCGGTGAACTCGAAGTCGCCGCCGGCGGCGAGCGTCGCCGAGGTGAGGATCACGGCACGCGCGCGGCCGAGCACCAGCCGCCGCGCGTGGCCGCCGACACCGATCGGAGCGCCGTGCAGCTCGACGCCGCGCCCGCCCGCCGCGGTGCCCGCGCCGCGCGCGGCGGTGCGCCAGTAGACCCACTCGCGGTCGCTCGCCTCGGCGAGATGCACGACATCGGCGGCGAGCGCCGACCACAGCGCCGCGCCGTGATCGAGCTCGCCCTGCAGCTCCTCCTCGATCGCCTGCGATCCGCCGCCCCCGCCGGCGCCGCCGGCGCCGCCCCGCTGCGCGAGCATGCCGACGGCGTCGGCGAGTCGCGTGAGCCCGCGCGCGAACGCGTGGCATTCGCCGAGCAACGTCTCGAGCGGCTGCAGATCGCGGCCCAGCAGCTCGCGCGCGTCGCGGTAGCGCTCGCGCGCGCCGTAGAGCTCGTGGCGCGCGCCCCGCCGCGGATCGTCATAGATCCGCGGCGCCGGCTCGACCGCGGCGAAGAACGCCTCGGCCGCTTCGCGCGCCGGCGCGATGCGCTCGTCGAGACGATCGACGTCACCGCGCAGTCCTTCGCGCCGCTCACCGTCGAAGAGCGGCAGCAGGTAGCCGCGCACGCGAGCGAGCAGCCCGCCGGGCGACGCGGGCCGCCGCGCCGCACGCGCGCCGAGCACGCGCAGCGCCTCCTCGACGCGGTGGCGCGACACGCTGCGCTCGAGCTGTCCGAGCAGCACGCCTTCGAGCCGGTGCGCCTCGTCGACGATCAGCATGTCGAACTCAGGCAGCAGGCCCTCGGCCTCGCCGGAGAGCGCGAGCAGCGCGTGGTTCACGATCAGCAGGCGCGCCTCACCCGCGCGGCGGCGCGCGCGCACCCAGAAGCACTCGCGGCCGCGCCGGCACGCGGCGCCCGAGCACGCGACCGGATCGGTGGCGACGCGCCCGCGGATCCGCCGCCACGCCTCCTCGTCCTCCGCCGCGAAACGGTCGAGATCGCCGATCTCCTCGTCCGCCGCCCAGCGGCGCAGGGACTCGAGCACAGCACGCTCCTCGGCGGCCTCCGAGTCCGCGACCTCGAGCGACTTCGGGCAGAGGTAGTTCTGCTTGCCCTTGAGCCGGGCGCATGGGAGCGAGAGGCCGAGCGCTTCGAGCAGGGCTGGAAGGTCGCGCTCGAAGAGCTGGTCCTGTAGCGACTTGGTACAGGTGGCGATCACGACGCGCCGGTCCGTGTCCCGCGCGGCGAGCACGCTTGGCAGCAGGTACGCCAGCGACTTGCCGACACCGGTCGGCGCCTCGGCGAGCAGCACGCCGCCCTGCTCCAGCGTGCGCGCGACGTCGCAGGCCATGCGGCGTTGCGATTCGCGGTCTTCGTAACGCGGCCATCGCTGCGCGAGCCGCCCGTCGGGGGCGAGCAGCGATCGGACCTCGGATGCGAGCGTCATGCTCCTCCGGACTGCGCCTAGAACGCGCTGATCAGCCTCAAGTGGATCTTCCCTTCCAGCGGCGCCGCGCCCGGCGCGAGACCGTAGTCTACTCCGACCGTGCCGCCCGCGGCACGGAGGCGGAGTCCGAATCCGAGGCCGTCGCGATTCAGGACCTGGAACGTGTCGCCGCCGGTGGCGAGCGCGAGTCGCGTGCCCATCAGCGCATGGTCCCAGAACAGGAACACCTGCTCACCCGCGCGCCCGAGGAACCGGCGCCACTCGAGGCGCGAGAGCCCGTACCGGTCGACGCGGAACGCCTGCTCGTCGTAGCCGCGCAGGCTCGCCGCGCCGCCGACCGCATAGCGCTCGAACAGCGGCAGCACGCGCTCCGAGCTGAAGCGCGCGGCGCCCGAGAGCTCGAGCGCGAGACCCGATCGCGTCGAGAGCGGTCGGTACCATTCGGTCGCGGCCTCGACCGCGCTCGCGCGCGCGCTGCCGCGTCCCGATGGACGCAGCAGCTCGCTCTTGAAGATCTGCGCCGCGGTGACGCGCAGCAGGCGTCCGTGCCGCGGATCGACGGGCGCGTCGCGCTCGTCGCGCTCGAGCGTGAACTCGGTCGTCTGGAGGTCGGCCTCTTCGACATCGCCCAGCGCCTGCACGACGCGTTCCTGCGTGTAGCCGGCCGACAGGCGTTGGCGGTCGCCGAGCGTGAAGCCGAAGCGCCCGCCCCAGGTCGTGCGCGTGTAGAGTGTGTCCTCGTTGTGCTGATCGATCGCGACCTCGCCGCGGATCGGCGTGCCGAAGAGCAGCGGCTCGGCGTAGCGGGCCGAGAACTCCGCGACCCCGCGCCCGCGCGCCTCCCAGCGCAGCGCGAGCGCGCGCCCCGTGCCGGCGAGGTTGTCGAGCCCGAGGCCCGCGACGCCGACGACGCGATGGTCACCCTGCACGCCGACCGCGCCTTCGAACCGGTTGTAGCGTGGCTCCTGCACCTGATAGACGAGCTGGCCGCGGCTCCAGTCGCCCTCGCCGTCGAGTCCGCGGTACTCGACCGCGTCGAACACGCCGAGCCGGCGCAGGCGATCGCGCGCGGCGAGCGCTTCGGACTGCTAGAACGGCGCGTCGGCGAGCCGGCCCATCGCGCGCTGCGCCAGCGCGGGCCGCGTCACGCGCATGCCCTCGAGGCGCACCTTCGAGATCGTGACGCGCGGCCCCTGCGATCCGTTGAGCCGCACGTGCGCGCCCGCCGAATCCCAGCGGAGCACGCGCACGCCGAGGGCCGCGTACGGGCGGCCGCGGTCGGCGGCCTCGCGCACCGCGCGCGCGATCGCGTCCGATAGAGCGGTCGGTGACGCCCACACGCCGGGCGCGAGCGCGAGCGACGCCGAGAACGCCGCCGAGTCCTCGCGCGTCGCGCCATCGATCACGATCGATGCCCAGCGGTAGCGCGGGCCCTCCTCCACCGCGACGCGCAGCACCACGCCGGCCGAGTCCCACGCCGCGTGCGCCCGCGCGTCGAGATGGCCCTGGTCCTCGAGCCCGGCGATCAGGTCCGCGAGCGCCGCGCCGACCGCCGCCGAGTCGCGCGATGCGCGCAACGCCGGCGCGAAGGCGGCGTCCGCGAGCCGCGGCGTGGAGATCGTGCCGCGCACCTCGAGGCGCGCGGCCCCGGCCGCCGACGCGGCCGGCGACGCGAGCGCGCCGACCAGCGCCAGCGCGCCGAGCGTCGCGGCGCGCGCCGGGCGCAGTGAGTGATGGAGCGTGCGCATCAGAAGAACGCCCTCAGCTCGGCGCGGCCGGTGACTTCGGTGGGTCGGGCGAGGCCGAGCGGCTGCCCGCTGCGATCGCGCACGGTGACCGACGTCGAGAACGTCGTGCTCTCGTGGACGCGGTAGTCGCCGCGCACCGTGCCGTCCCAGCGTGGCGCCCCGGCCGGATCGATCCCCGGCACCAGCGCGATCGGCGGCGCGCCGGAGATGAACGCCCGCCGCACGGTGAGGTCCACGTGGCCGCGCGCGCCGACCGCGACGCCCAGGTCGGGACCGACCTTGATGGTGCGCGTCGCCTCTCCGGTCGCGCCGCCCGGCGACTCCGGCCGCACCCAGCCCGCGTCCACGCTCGCCGCCGCGCGCACGCGCGCGTCGGGTGTGAAGACGAGCTGGCCGATCGCGCCGGTCTCGCCGAGCGTGCGGCGGAACGGCACGCCCGCGCCGAGCGTCTGTCCCGCCTCGCTGCGCTTCCAGCGCCCCTCGACCTCGGCGCTCACCGTCGCCGTGGCGCGCGCTCGCCACGTCAGCGTCGCCTCGCGCGCGTCCTGCGTCTGGGCGAAGTTCGTGAAACCGCGGTCCGCGCTCACGCGCCGTTCGATCCGGAAGCGCAGCGCCGACACGCGCGAGCCCGGCGCGAGCTCGGTCTCGAAGCGCTGCGTCACGGCGCCGCGCGCGAGCGCGGTGTCGCCGAGCGCCGCGCCCGGCGAGATGACCGCATCGCGCCCGCCGAGTTCGCCGCGACGGCGTGCCTCGCTCTCGAAGTCGAACTCGACGCGCGAGCCGCGCCAGACGTCCGACGCGCCGAACCGCCACGTCGCCCGCGCGCTGGTCGCCGCGCGCGCGATCCGCTGCAGATCCGGCGCGAGCACGCTGACCAGATCGTAGTCGCCGTTCCCGACGAGATTGCCGGCCGCGTCGTACGGGCCCTTCCCCGCGCCGACGAACACCAGCCGGCGCACCTGCCGGTTCTCACCCTCGCTCGTGATCTCGAGGTTCGCGAGCCCCGACCAGCCCCGGCCCGGATCGCCGGCGCGCAGGCGTGCGCTCGCGAGATCGCTGCGCGTGCGCGCGGGATTCGCCAGCGGATCGACCAGCCGCCGCTGCCATGCGAGGCTCGCGCCCCAGGGCTGGGCCGCCGGTGTCTCCAGCGTGCCGTGCAGCGTGCGCGCGCGGTCCTGATCGACGAAGCCGCCCGCCGTCGCGAGGCCTTCGTGGCGCACCGCATAGCCGAGCAGCGCGCGCCACGCGATCGCGCGCGGACTCCTGACCTCGGCCGCGATCTCGCGCGTGCGCGCGCCGACCGTGCCGGTGTCGCTCGGCGAGCTGCGACGGTCCCATTCGCCGCGCAGGGCCGGCTCGAGCCACGGCGTGCGCCACGCGAGCTCGCCGGTCGCGCGCTCGCGTCCGCCGCTCGCGAAGCGCAGCCCCGGCTGCGTGCCGTCCGAGCGCTGCCACGACGCGCGGGCGCTGACCGTGCCGTCGCGCGTCCACGACGCCGCGCGGCGGAAGGCGCGAAAGCCGTCCGGCGTCGCGAGGTGGCCGAGGCTTGCGCGCAACTCGCCGCCCGCGCGCGGCGTCGCGAACCCGGTGAGCTCGATCCGCTGCTGGTGGTCGAGGTCGGCGCCGATCGGCAGCCCCCAGTCCTCCTCGGCGAACGCGCGCTCGACGCGGCTGAAGGGGTCAAACCGTCTGTCGACGCCGCGCGCCGTGAGCTCGAGCCCGGCGGCGCCACCGAGCCAGCGCGGCGCGCCGGCGAGCGCCACGCGCGCACGCCCCGCGATGCCGCTGTTGTCGCCGTCGTCCAACGACGAGAGCGTGTTGCGGTCGTGGCGCGAGACCGCACCCTCGAGGTCCACGGTCACGGGGCCCGCGGCCGCGGAGCCGCCGACCGACCACAGCTGGTGCGACTCGGGGAGCGGGAGCTGCCGCCCGATCTGGAAGTCGCCGTTCCCCTGTCCGACGAAGCGATAGGCGGTGTGCCCCGCGACGACCGCCGAGTCCTGATAGGCGCCCTGACCCTGCGCGACGCGCGCGAAGCCGACCACGAACGCGCCCGAGTCCACGCCGGCGAACGCGTAGTGCGCGGGCTGCGCCCCCGCGGGGATGAACGTGTAATCGCCGGGCCCGGGCGCGACGCCGGGACCGATCGCGCGCGATGCCGAATCGCCGGCGGCGCTCAACGCGTAGCGGTCGGAGGCGTCGAACGTGAAGCCGAGCGGACTGCCGCCGTCGTCGCTCTCGGTGATGAACGTGCTCGAGGCGCGGAACGCGCCGCGCTCCCAGCTCGCGCCGGCCGCGGCCATGTTGCGACGGAAACGGTTGAGCGTGAACTGGTAGTCGATCGTGATGCGCGACGCCGATGTGACCGGACGCCGGTTCGTGAACGTCACGCGCCCACGGTCGTAGTCGATCGAATAGTCCGCGCTCTCCCCGCGCGTGAGCCGCACGCCGTCCATCGTCACGACCTCACTGCCCGCGACCACGCTGACGCCGGTCGCGCTCGAGCGGTCGGTGAGCTCGTACGGCCCCTGCCGCCCCTCGATGCCGACGAACTGGAGCGTGTTGTACTCGCCCTGCTCGCTCGCCGCCGCGAGCACGCCCGAGAATCCCTTTGCGTTCCACTCGCCGCGCACGCCCTGCAGGCGGCGCTCGACGCGGCCGAACTCGCCGCGATCGAGCGCCAGCGTCACGTCGCCGAGGGCGGCGCGGCCCGAGGGCGCCTTCAGCTCGATCAGGACGCGGTCGAGCGACTGCAGGCTCTGCGTCGCGCCGGCGGCACCCAGCGGCGTGTTGCGGTCGGAGAGCGCGCCCGTCATCTCGACGCCCGGCGCGAGCGTGCCGCTCACCGCGAGGTCGAGCGACTGGCGCAGGAACGCGTCCTGCCCCGAGCCGAAATCCACGGCGATGGTCTTGTTCCCGGTGACCGCGAGCTCGGTTCCCGCGGCCGCCGTGGTCGGCGAACGGCCGGTCACCGGCCGCGGCGGCGGCGGCGCGGGCGCGGCGGCCGCGTTCGTGTCGGGCACGACGCCCGGAGCCGGGTGATAGATGTTGAGCCGCAGATCGAGCGGCGGCGCGACGACCAGCCAGCATACGGACACCCACAGCGTCTCGCCGGGCGCCGGTTCGCGCAGGAGGCGCAGCTCGCCGCGCGTCGGATCGAGTCCGTAGTCCGCGCCGCGCCGCCACGTCGCGACGCGCGTCCACAGCGAATCGCTGCCGAGCCGTATGAACGCGTGCGGCAGGCGGTAGACCACGGCGCCGCTCTGCTGGACGACCGCGCTCACGCAGCAGCCGGGATCGTCCGCGGCGCGCACCGGTGACGGCGCGAACGCGAACGCCGCCGCGATAAGCGCCGCGCCGCCCGCGCGCACGGTGGCGCGTCGGAATCCGCGACGGGGCATCATGCCTCGCGAGCGCGCGGCAGCGCGGCGCCGCGGGTCCCCGTCATTCGCGGCGCAGCAGGGTGAAGCGGCGCACCGCGCCCGCGGCCTCGGCGACCAGCAGCGTGCCGTCGGGCGCGAACGCGAGCGCGCGCGGGCGCGCGAGGCCGGTCACCGCCGCGAGCGCGCGGCCGCCGCGGTCGAAGACACGCACCGAGCCCCCCGGCTCGTCGGCGATCGCCACCCGCCCCGAATCGTCCGCCGCGACCGCCATCGCGCCGGCGGTACGCGAGACTGCGATCGGCCACGCAACCGCGACGCGCCCCGAGGGATCGAAGCGCTGAACGCGCGCGTTGCCCCGTTCGGCCGTGACGATTCCGCCGTCGCCGGTGGCCGCGAGCCCGGCAAGGCCGCGGAACGAGCCGGGGCGCGCGCCGAATCCGCCGATCGTGCGCAGCAGCGTGCCCGTGGCGTCGAACACCAGCACGCGGTCGCGATCGCCGTCGGCGACGTAGAGCGCGCCGCCACGGTCGGCGGTGAGCGCGATCGGCTCGATCCGGCCCGTCTGGTCGGTCAGCGTGGCGGATTGTAGATCTACGATCGTGCCGAGACGGTGGCCGAAGACGTCATACGATTCGACGCGGCGGTTCTCGCGGTCGAGCACCGCGACCGTGAGCGCGCCGAGCATCGCGACCGATTCGGGCCGGCGCAGCTGGCCCGCGTCGCTTCCGAGCGATCCCGACTCGCCCATCCAGCGGCCGTCGGCGTCGAACCGCTGCAGCCGGTGGACCGCCGCGTCGGCGACGACGATCCGGCCGAAGGCGTCCACGGCGACACCGCTTGGCTCGAGCACCTGCCCGCGACCATCGCCCTGCGGCGCGATCGTCGCCGCCGGGCGCAGCGCCCAGGCGAGCGTGTCGCCGCGCGCCGAATCGGGCGCGGAGGCGACGAGAAGCGCGATGAGAATGGCGTGCACGAGGGGAGCTCCCCTCCGATCAGAAGTCGGCGCGCACCCCGAGGTGGTACGCGGTGGGGTCGTCGCCCGCCGGCACGCACTCGAGCTTCCACGACGTGGACGCAGGCGTCCCCGCGTGCGCGGCACCGGTGCGCGAGATGTTCACGACGCTCAGGAGCCGGTTGATGATCGCGGCGGCGATCGCGGTGTGGGCGCGCTGCGCCGCGCGTTGAGTTTCCTGCCGCTCCGCGCGGTAGCGCAGCAGGCTCGCATCGCTGTCCCACGACCACGCGTCGGCGCCCCTGAGCTCGTGCGCGGCGACGTAGGCGTTGTAGGCGGCGGGATCGCCGTAATAGAGGTTGGCGGCATCGCGCCGCACGACCAGCCGGTTGTACTCGTCGCTGCTCATGTAGAAACCGACGATGCGACGGAACTCCTCGTCGCGCCCGGCGAGCTGGACGCCGCCGAACAGCGCCGCCGTGCGCTCGTACGTGTCGCGGCGCATCCGCTCCTGAATGCGGAACGCGGCGAAGGACGTCCACACGCCCGCCTCGATCAGCGCGAACAGCCCGGCCTCGCGCCGGCGCCCGACCGACGCCTCGCCCCATCCCGGCATTGTGAGCGACCGGAGCATGAGGCGCGCGCGCTCGGGCGAGAGCGCGATCGGCACCACGCGATGCGCGCGCGCCGAGCGCCCGTGCGGCTCGTGCTTCGGCGCAGTCGAGTCGGCGGCGGCGCCCGCGGCCCCACCGGCGCTGTCGGCGGGCGGCGCGTCGCTCTTCCGCGGCCGGCTGCCGGGCGACGGGCCCATGCCGCGGTCCGCGAGCAGCGTCGGAGCGGGCGGGTCGAACGGCAGCACGGAGGTGGCGAAGAGCGAGACATCGCGGCCGTCCAGGGCCGACGCCGCGCGCGCGTCCCGCGCGATCGCGAGGGTGCCGCACAGGGCGAGCGCCGCGCCGAGTGCGATCCCGATCCGCGCGCGCATCAGAAGCGCACCTCGAGCGTCATCGCCACCGCCGGACCGACCGCCGTGCCGCGGGGCGCGATCCGCATGCCGACGTTCTGGCGCAGCGGCAGGTTGTGGAACCGCGCCGCGCGCAGGGCGTCGAGCGCGCCGACGAGATGGTTGAACCAGAGTCCGGTCGCGTACGTGCGGGCCCGTCCGAAGCGCGCGTTGGCGCGCGTGCGCAGCCCGTTGAAGTCGGCGTGGCTGGATTCGTTCGCCCAGCCCGACGCCAGGCTCGGATCGGAACCGATCGCCCGATAGAACGCCTGCGGATCGGCGGCGTAGAGCGCCGCGAGCGATCCGGCGTTTCCGCCCGACGCCTCGGCCCAGCGATCGAACGACCATGCGCTCCCCGCCTGATCGGGCGGTCCGGCGACGCGCGCCGAGACATCCTGCAGGCGATGGCCGTCGTGCCGGTACCACAGCAGGCCGCCCCATCCCGCGGCCTCGGCGGCGAGGAACAGCCAGCCGCTCCGTTCCTCCGCGTAGAGCTGGCCCGCGCCCGGCAGCATCGCGGAAAGCGACGTCGCGAGCGCCTCGGACTTGAGGCCGGGGATGTCCACGACGCGGTAGAGCGAGTCGTCGGACGGCCCCCACTCGCGCTCGATCGAACGCTGCGCGAGCAGCGTCGGCGGATGGAGCGCGGGATACGTGCGCGGCGCGGCCGCGAGCACCGCCGGGGCCGCGCAGCCCGCGATCATCGCGAGCGCCGCGAGCGCGCGCCTCAACGCAGCACCCCGAGCGTCAGCAGCTGGACCGACGATGTGGTCGCGCCGCGGAAGCGCAGCCGCGCGACGTAGAGCCCGGCCGGCACGCCGCCCGGCTCCCACACCTCGAGGTTGTCGGCGCGCCGGCCGCTGCGCGTGAACGCCGCCACCTCGTGTCCCGACGCGTCGCGGATCGAGAACTCCACCTCGGCCGGCTCGGTGAGCTGATACGCGAACGACACCGGATGGCGCCGCGCCGGATTCGGGTACGCGTGCAGCGATCCGCCGACGAGCGGCCCGCTCGTCGCGGCGGCGGCGACCGGCGTGTGCGCGCCGTCGAGCGACGACGTGCGCCCGGCGTTGCCGCCCAGCATCGGCCACGCGTCGGCGACCGGGTTCGCGATGTGCGGCGGCAGCGAGTAGGCGTAGAGCGAGCCGAAGCGTCCATTCACGTCGCCGCGCTCGGCGTCCGGGACCCAGCGATCGGGCGCGATCACCTCGAGCCGGCCGTCGCGGTCGAGATCGGCGATCACCGGCGAGCCGGCCGCGCCCGCCCCGGTTGCAACCGGCCAACCGGCGGTCGCGCGCATGTCGGCGCGCAGCGCCGCGATCAATCCGCTCCCGTCCAGCGCCACGATCTCCGACTTGCCGTCACCGTCCACGTCCATCGCCAGCGCCGGGCTCGCGGTGCGCAGGCCCTCGTGCGTGGACGCGCGCGGCCAGCCCGGCGACGGGTAGCCGCTCTCGTTCCAGAACGCCACCTGCGAGTGCACGGTCTGCGTCAGCACCTCCGGGAATCCGTCGCCGTCGGGATCGCCGGCGCCGAGACCGGCGACGATCGTGTCGCCGAGCGCGCGCCCCCAGCCCGGCAGCGGCGTGCCGTTCGGACAGTACGCCCACAGCCGGTCGGCATGGTGGACGATCAGCGTCGGCGTGCCCGCGGCGCACGAGCTCGAACCCGCCGGCGCACCCTGTCCGCCGAAATCGAGCCACAGGAAGTCGGGCAGGAATCCCACCGTCCCGGTGACGCTCCACGTTCCGACATCGGCGAGCGGCCCCGCGCCCGACCACTGGCCGACATGCACCGAGCCGTTGGCGCTCCCCGCCGCGACCAGCGTCGGGCCGCCTCCGGCCGCGGTCGTCACCGCGAGCCGGCCGCTGATCCCGCCCACGAGCCCCGCGCCGGTCGAGGTCGCGATCTGACCGTCGAGGCCGAGGCCGTAGATCTTCCCGTTCAGGCAGCCCACCCACACCGTCGCGTTGGGGAACAGTCCGCTGATCACGGGCGGCGTCGAGACCGGCGACGGCAGCACCGCCGGCCAGCCCGGGAGTGGGATGCCGGTGTGATCCACGAGCCACACCTTGCCGCCCGGCGCGCCGCCGAGCGTGTCGGCGCCCGCGTCGTAGTAGGTCGAGGCCGCGAAGTACGCCGGCCCGATCGGCGGATCCTGCAGCGGATCCCCGATCGGCAGCGCCGCCATCTCGGGGCGCGGCCGGCGATCGAGGTTCGCGAACGCGTACACCGGCCCGAACAGTCCCTGCCCGTTCACGCGCACCGCGAACAACGCGGTGCTGTCCGGGCTGTCGGCGGCGCCGCCCGCCCAGCACACTTCGAGCTTGCGATCCCCGTCGGCGTCGACCGCGAGCAACAGCGGGCCGCCCGGCGGCACGTCGACCGCCACAGGCCACCCCGGCAGCTTCCAGTCGTGCGTCGCGGCGACGCGCATCGCGTTCCCGGGATCGTCGAGGAATTCGAGGCGCGCGTGCGGCCGGCTGCCGGTGTGCGGCACCAGATTGGGCTCGGTGTCGTCCGCGAGCACGACGTTGTTGCTGTGGAACCACGGATCGTACGCGCTGCCGAACAGGAACGGCGACGAGGGGTCGCCGAGGTCCTCGAGCGCGTCGGCCTCGACGATCTTGATCGCGGGCGGACCCGGGCCGGAGTTGAAACCGTAGTCGGTGTAGGGATCGATGCGCGTCGCGGTGAGGAACGGGATCGAGCTCGCGTCGATGTGCCACGCGAGGATGCCACCGCTCGCGAGCGGCGGCGTGCCGACGACGTGCGGCAGCGACGGCAGCAGCGTGTCGTACTCGAACCGGTCGGGCGACTTGGGGCCCAGGATCACGCGCGTCGTCGAATCCTGATCGAGCGGCACCGAGTCGGTCGCCGCGATCGCGCGGTTTTCGAGCAGCAGGTACTCGTCGCTCGAGAGCCACAGGCGGCGGATGTCGGGATTCCGCTCGCTGTCGGCGATCGTCATCGTGTCGTCGGTCACGTCCTTGAACGTGAGGAGATCGGTGGTGAAGAAGCGCTGGAACGGATCCACGCTCGGCGGCACCAGCCCGACTGCGAAGCTCTCGCTGCCGTCGGGAAGCAGGAAGGGCGCGCCGACGAGGTTGCCGCTGTCCATCAGACTCCAGTAACCGACCTCGGGCTCGCCGGTGAAGACATCGTAGAGGTCGGCGAAGCCGAACAGGTTGTGTCCGTTCTCGTGCGCGACGAGTCCGTTGATCGCGCCGTAGAAACCGTCCTGCGTCGCGGTCTCGGGCACGATCGAGGCACGGCCGATCGGCTGCGTCGCGCCGGGAAGTTGGACCTCGTCCTCGGGCGCGACGCCGATCGTGAACGTCGGCATGTCCTCGGGACTGTCCTGCCGGAGATCGCTCTGCAGGTCGCTCCCGGCGTGGATGATCATGAAGCTGTCGTACTGGTCCCAGGGAATCGGATCGCTGTAGACGGTCTTCGCCTGCGAGTCGGCGGCGGTGAACGCGGCGCGGAAGAAGTCGCGCGCCGCCGGATAGATGTCCTGGCTGAACGCCCACGGCCCGAAGTCGCCCATGTCGTTCAGCGAGTAGGCGCCGTTCGGCGTGCGCGGCCAGACGTCGCCCTGGATGTCGACGCTTCCGTAGGACGTGACGTCGTAGAAGCGGTGCAGCGCCTCGAGGTGCGCGAGGTAGAAGGCGCGGTTGTGCGGCGGCCGGTCGATCACCGCGACCGTGCTGTCGGGACCCGAGAGATCGAAGTGCCCATCGCCGCTCGAGAGCGGGCCGCCGCGATCGTGCGCGTAGTCGATCCGGATGAAGGCGATGCGCCGCACGTCGGACGCGCTGCTCGCGGCCGGGCGCGAGGCCTCGGCGGTGTGCGGGTTGCGTTGCGGACGGGCCGGCGGAATCCATCCCAGCCGGCGCCGCGCGTTAGGCGACCAGTCGTGGCGCGGGCCGGAGATGAGATCCGGGAACGCGCGCCAGCGCTTCGCGCGCACGTCCATCTCGTGCCGCCACGCGGCGGGTCCGGCGTTGGGACCGGCGGGCGAAAGCGGCGGCGGCACGACGGCGCCAGGCCGGGGCGAGGCGGCGGATCGCGGCGCGGCGGATCGCGGCGCGGCAGATCGCGTGCGCGTCGCGGGGGCGGCGGCGCGCGGCGCCGACTTCGTCCGCGCCCGCGGCGATTCGGCGGCGAGGCGCCGAACAACGAGTTGGCCGGAGGCGGACGCCGAACCCCCGGCCAGCACTGCGCACACCATAAATGTGAGGGCGAGACGGCGCAAGACCGGACCGTTTTCCCCGCGTGGACGGCTAGAAGCGATAGCCCAGCGTGATCCTCGTCACCGACGGCAGCGTGCGTGCCTGGGGCATGCTGCCCCAGTCGAGACTCAGGCTGTTCCAGGCGACGCCCAGTCCGTAGCTCAATCCGCTGATGTCGCCCGAGGGATCGGCGACCCAGCCGATGCGGCCGGCCAGCTGGTCCTCGAACGAGAGCTCCGCGCCGTGGTTGAACGTGCGGAAGTTGCTGTTCACGAGCGACTGGTTGTAGTCCTCGACCAGCGTGACCGTGAATTCCTTGCTGACGAACGGCACCCATGCCGCGCCGACCTTGACGTTCCGGCTCAGCGGATCGGCCTTGTCCTCGTCGACGAACGCGAGCGCCGGGCCGAGGTTCTGCACGTTAAGTCCGAAGTTGAGCCGCGCCTGCGGGATCTTGTAGAGCGCGCCGAGGTCGAAGCCGAACGTCGAGCCGATGCCCTGATACGAGCTGGGGGCGAGCTGGACGCGCACGTACTTGACCGCCGCGCCGACCGCGAGGTCGGGAAGGATCTGCGTGCCGTAGTAGAGCGCGGGCGAGTATTCGACCGGCGTATAAGTCTGGAGCTGCTGCCCGCTGGTGTTCGTGATGTCGATGTTCCCGTACGAGAGGAACAGCACGCCGACGCCGAACGAACCCCAGCCCTCCACCGGATGGAGGTAGTTGATGTAGTTGTACGTCACGTCGGTCGCGAGACCCGGGACGAGCTGCGAATAGGTCAGCTCGAGCGAGGGACGGCCGAGGTAGCCGAGGGCCGCGGGATTCCACCACGAAACGCCGGTCGGATCGTCGGCGAGCGCGACCCCGGCGGCGCCCATCGCCACCTGCCGGGCGCCGGGCTGGATATCGAGCGAACGAGCCGTGCCCTGCGCCCATGCGGAACTCGCGAGGAGGAGGCCCAAGAGCAAAGCTGACAAACGGATAGAAATGCGCATCCACTCCTCCAAATCGCGGCGATCCCCCGTCGGGGGGCGGCGGACGGTGATACTACACCGCGGTCGCCCCCGGCGGTCCAAGCTTTTTTCAGGGGCCGGTTTGCCGGGTTCGCATGCCCATGGGACCGCGACGCAATCCGCAACCTATCGTCCGAGAATGACGAAGCGGCCCTCCCCGACCGCCCGGGACCTGGGGTTGCTCGCCCCGGCGGCGTCCTGCGCGTTGACCTGCGCCTTGAAGAGGTAGGTCCCGCTCGCCAGCCGCTCGCCGTCGCGGTCGAGGCCATCCCAGGGGATCTGCACCTGGCCGAGCCCGCCGAAGGCCTTGAGCGTCCGCAGCAGACGACCCGACACCGAGTAGAGGTTGAGCAGCACGTTCACCGCGTCCCCGGGAGCGTCGATGACGAACGTGCCGCCGCTGCCCGGCCCGCCCGAGCGCGTCGGGTTCGGGAACAGGAACGCGCGCTTGACCGCGAGCGCGGGGATCTCGCTGACCTCGAAGTCGATCGAGGCCGACGCGCGGTGCGCGGCGGCGTTGATGCCGCTCGCGAGGTTGTCCGCGGCGCTGACCTTGATCGTGTGCGGCCCGGGCGCGAGCCCCGGGAGCGTGAACGACGCCGTACCGGTCTGATACGAGCCCGCGGCGTAGCGGAACGTCGAGGTGATGTCGGCGCGCGTGTTCGAATTGCCGTCGACCGTGACGATGATGCCGTTCTGCAGCGTGTGCCCGGTGATCAGAATGCCGCTCGGGTCGGTGATGTCGGCGCGCAGCACGGCGTTCGGCCGCACCGACGTCGATCCGCCCGCGAACGACAGCGCGATGCTCGGGCCCTCGGTGTCGCCCGCGGGCGCGGTGCCGGGAACCAGCGTGAACGGCATGCTGCCGGTGGCGTCGGTGGATGAGGCGATCGGGATCGCCGCGCCCTGCGCGTAGCCGCGCAGCCGCGCGCGCGGCCCGACCACCGCGTCGAGCGGCACGACGAACTTGCCGCTGAACACGCCGCCGGCGACGCGCGCGTCGCCGCGGAAGATCGGCGCGGCGCGCCACGGGTACGGTTCGCGGCTGCAGAACGTGCAATCGAAGGTCGTGTCGATCGGCGCCGAGTCCTCGATCAGCATCGCCGCCGTGCCGGTGAACGGCATGAGCACGCCGCCCGGCTGGTCGAGCACGCGCCCGTCGAAGCTCACCACGGCGCCGCGGCGCAGCGTGTCGATCGGCGCGCCGGTCTCGTCCTTCATCGTCAGATCCACCCAGAAGCGGGGCAGGTCGAGCCGCGTCGCCGCGTCGCCCATCTCCTGGTACTTCTGGTTGTTCGAGCTGCCGAAGCTGCTGATCTTGGCCTCGAGCAGCGCCTGCGACAGCGTCACGTAGTAGCGGCCCGCGTCCGGCGTCGTCAGCACGGTGTCGCGCAGGAACAGGCGGTTGTAGATCACCTGATTGAGCTCGGCGTTCTCGAAGCTGAACGCCAGCTCCGTCGCCGAGATCACCGAAACGCAGCCGCCGCCGGGGCTCATCACCAGCCGCTCGCCGAGGCTCTGGACCCCCGGATCGTCGTACTTGCCCACGTCGCACGAGGCGGCGATGAACGCGCACGGCCGCGTGGCGTTGGTGAGCGTCCCCGCGTCCGAGTCCAGGAACACGCTCTCGTCGGTGATCTTGAACGGACTGCCGTGGCCGATGAAGTTCCACAGCACGACGCCGTCGTTCACGTTCTTGAGGATGTCGGCCTTGCACCCGGGCTTCGTGTGATCCGGGCCGTCCGGATACGTGTGCAGGTACGCATAGGCGCGATCGAGGTGGTTGGGCATGAGGTTGTCGAGCACCGCGGTCTGGCGCACGTGCTCCCAGCGCAGCGCGTCCGGCTGCGCGCCCTGCATGTTGTCGTCCGCGACCAGCAGGACGCGGTTGCGCCATTCCCCGAGCGGCGCCGAGCGCTCGTACGGCAGCAGCTTGTCCACGACGAAGCCCAACGCGCCCGCCGCGTCGTCGGCCGGGATGCGGCCGCCGATGAAGTCCGGCACCACGACCGTGGAGTCGTTGACGTTGAGCATCCAGTCGTCGGTCGCGTACTGCCGTTCGAGGAAGCTCACGTAGCCGTTCTCGTACGAAGGCAGCAGGCACCCGGGCAGACCGATCGGCGCGAGCCCCCTCACGTCCTTGAAGTCGGCCGAGGCGTCGCCGAGCAGCGTCACGTAGACCGGCGGATGCGCCCAGTTGTAGAACGCCGAGCGCAGGAAGTTGCGGATCGCGCCGGGATCGGTGCGGCCGCCCGAGAACTGGTCGTAGAGCGCCGAGATCGGCACCGTCGCGGTGCGATAGGGCGGCGGTGTCGGCATCGGCAGTCGCTCGCGCCGCCAGTTGGCGAGCGAGTCCGCGGCGGCCTGGAATCCGTCGTAGTAGATGATGAGGTAGTCGGCGCCGTCCTGGCCGGGCGTCGGCGCCGCGCGCAGATTGTTCTGGCTCGAGAGCGGGGCCATCGTCACGTCGGCGTTCGTGACGCGCAGGATGCGGTCGTCCGGGATCACGGCGTAGCGCCGCAGGCCCGACTCGACGCGGTTGAACTGGAGCTGTCCGCCCGCATAGACGCCACCCAGGATCTCGATCGGCGCGAGCGGATCGGTGACGTCGAAGACGCGCGGCGGCAGGGACACGTCGAGCGTGAACGGCGTGATCGTGTAGAGCCAGTTGCCGCCCGCCGGCGACGAATCGAACTCGAGCTCGTTGGCGATCGGCTCGAAGCGCCGCGCGTAGAACAGATCGAACCAGGCGAGCGCCGTCTGGTCCACGCGCTGCGACTCGGCAAACGCGTCCGGGTCCACGACGAGCGGGACCGACAGCGTGAGCGCGTTGCTCGGCTGCACCAGACCGACCAGCGTGGTGTCGTAGGTCATCGCCCACATGTTCTGCCAGCGGTGCGTCGGGAACGCGAGGCTGTTGAAGCCGACGTTGAGATAGTGGTCGAACATCCCGAACGACTTGCCGGGGAGATCGGTCACGCCCCAGAAGCGCGCGCGGAGCCGCGACGGCTGCGACGTGTCCACGCTCGGCGCCGCGGCGATCGTGGCGAACGGCGCGCCGCGGTCGTACACGGTCGTCCAGAACCATTTCTCCCAGAACAGATTGCTCTTGAAGGCCGGGTTCGGCCACGCGTCCGGCCAGAAGGCGTTCGCGCTGTCCATCTCGTAGTGGAGCCGCGCGGCGAACGTGGTCGGCACGACCTCGGTGCCGGTCCGGGCCGGCACGGGCTCCGTGGCGATGCGCTTGGGGCTACCGCCGACCGGGAGCTGATCGGTGGCGATCGTCAGGTAGCAGTAGTTGCGCCGCTCGTAGGGATGGTTGATGAAGACCGTGTCGGGCAGCGAGGGGTCGTATCGGTCCGCCCAGTCGCTCGAGCCGAGCGCGTAGAAATAGAGGTACTCCTTGTTGTCGTCGAAGATCCCGTTGCTGTTGGTCTCGACGAAGCCCATCGCGACTTCCTGGTAGCCGCACCGGTCGCAATAGCTGTTCTCGGGCATCACCGGGAATCCCGGCCAGGTGAAGAGCCGCAGGCTGTCGAGCCGGACGGTGGTGTTGTTGCCGAAGAGCAGCAGGGTCCGCAGCTCGGCGAAGTCCACCTTGTAGAAGCCGGTCGAGTCGAACGCGATCTTGATCCACGTCCGGCCGGCGTAGACGCTCGTGTCGGGCACGACGCTCGCCGCGCGCAACGCGCCCGGTGTCGCGCCGAAGAGCTGCCCGCGCCCCGCCGCGCGCGTGCGCCGCCACGCCCGTCCCTGCGCGTAGTTGAGCACGGTGGCGCGGTAGACCGTTTCGAACGGGTCGGGATCCTCGGCCGGCCGCTCGCCGAGCGACGGCGCCGCCCCGCCCGCGACGTCGACCGCGACGTCGATCCTGCGCTCCACGGTGAGCCGGCGCGCGGCGATGTCGTAGCTCGCCGGGGCGATGGCGATGCGGGCGACGCGCTGGTTGCGCATCCATCCCACCTCGAGGAGGCGCGCGCGTGCGCCGCCCGCCGCGACCACGCCGATGTCGGGCGCCGGCGCGTCGCGCATCGCGAGGCCGTCGGCGACCTCCTGCGCGCCCGCCTCGGCCCGCGATTCGTCCTCGGACGTCCCGCGCCCCGGCCCGCGCTGCGCGCGCGGCACGAGCGGCACGCGGGCGAGGCGCACGCCGTCGCGCACGTCGGGCGTGCCGCTCGAGACGCGGATCGAAACCGCGCCGGTCGGCGGCACCGCGACCGTCACGACGCGCTCGGGCAGCGCCGGAGCGCCGCCCGGTCCGTCGTTGACGTAGCCGGGAATCGCGATGCGCACGAGGTCGGCGCCTTCGTGGGCGAGCGGCACCAGCGCCGGCGCCGGCACGTCCACCGAGAAGCGGACGCCCGTGCCGGCCGCGGGCGCGAGCGAGACGCCCGCGAACGTGGCGGGTGCGGAGCCGATGGTCGCGGCGTCGGCGATCGCGCGCGGCGGCGCGGAACGCGCGGCGGCGACCGGAAGCGGCGCGGCGGCGCGCGGCGGGGCGACGGCTGCGGCGTACCCCGCGGACGGGATCGTCGCGGCCGCGAGCATCAGCGAGACGATCGCCGGCGCGTGCGTCGAGCCGACCCGGGCGGTGGGATGCGGAAGCGCGGAGTTCAGAACTTCTCGGCTTCCTCCGCCAGCATGACCGGGATGTCGTCCACGATCTTGTAACGCAGGCGGCAGGCCTGGCAGGTCAACGTCGCCGCGGCGGCGTCGTACGCCAGATCCTTCTTGCACACCGGGCACACCAGGACGGCGAGCAGGTCGGGGCTGAGAACCATGAGGCTCCTCGGGATGGAGTGGACAACCTAGAGGCCGTTGCCGGTTCGACCCGGACGAACGCGTCGCAATGTGCGCGGAAACCCCTCCCGGGAGATCGCTGGTCCGTGAAAGCTTAGCAACCGCGTTTCATGAGGGTCAAGCGCCGCCGTCGCGGAACACGCCCATCCGGCGGTAGCGGGCGAGCCGGCGATCGAGCAGCGCTTCGGGGGATACCCCGCTCAACCGCTCGAGGTGCCGTGTCACCGCGTCGCGCAGCGCCTCGGCCGCGACGGCCGGGTCGCGATGGGCGCCGCCGAGCGGCTCCGGCAGCACCTCGTCCACCACCTCGAGGCGCATGAGATCGCTCGCCGTCAGCTTGAGCGCCTCGGCGGCGAGCACGTTCTTCTTGCCGTCGCGCCACAGGATCGAGGCACATCCCTCGGGCGAGATCACCGAATAGATCGAGTTCTCGAACATCACCACCACGTCGGCGACCGCGATCGCCAGCGCGCCGCCCGAACCGCCCTCGCCGATCACCACGGTGACGATCGGCACCCCGAGCCTCGCCATCTCGCGCAGGTTGACCGCGATCGCCTCGGCCTGGCCGCGCTCCTCGGCGCCGAGCCCGGGATAGGCGCCCGGCGTGTCGACCAGCGTCACGATCGGCATGCGGAAGCGCTCGGCCATGAGCATCAGGCGAAGCGCCTTGCGGTAGCCCTCGGGGTTCGGCATGCCGAACCGGCGCAGCAGATTCTCCTTCGTGTCGCGGCCCTTCTGCTGGCCGATCACCATCACCGGCCGGCCGCCGAGCAGCGCCGGCCCGGCGACGATCGCCGGATCGTCGGCGAAGTGGCGGTCGCCGTGGAGCTCGGTCCAGTCGGTGAAGCAGCGCTCGATGTAGTCGAGCGCGTACGGGCGGCGCGGATGCCGCGCGAGCTGCACGCGCTGGTACGGCGTCAAGCTCGAGTAGATCTCGCGGCGCAGCGACTCGGCCCTGCGCTCGAGCTCGTCCAGCTCGCGCGCCGCGTCGGGCCCATGATCGGAGACCTGCGTCTTGAGGTCCTGGATGCGCTGCTCCAGCTCGAGCACCGGCTTCTCGAAGTCGAGCCACGTGGTCATGCGGCTCCCTTCGACCAGCGCACGCGCAGGCCGGGATGACGTTGCTTGAGATCGGTGACGACGCGGTCATCCTCGGCGACGCGGAAGCGGCGTGAGCGCATCGCCAGTCGCGAGTGATCGGGGCGCACGATGTGAAGGTACACCTCCGCGTCGCCGGGATGCGCGGACAGGATCTGATCGATCGCCTCGAGGCGCTCCTCGGAGATCTCGGCGGCCTGGATCTCGACGTGGAGCGAGCGCCGCCACGCGCGCTGCGCCTCGTCGAGGCCGCGCACCTCGGAGATCAGCACCTTGGTGCCGCGATCGTCGCGGACCTCGACGCGGCCGCTCACCACGATCACCTGCTCGGCGACGAGCAGCGGTCGCGCCCCCTCGAACGCGTCCGGGAACACCGTGCACTCGATCCGACCCGAGAGATCCTCGATCGTCACGATCGCCATCTGCTTCCCGGCGCGCGTCATGATCGTCTTCGTCTCGCCCACGAGCCCCGCGAGCCGGACCTCGGCCCCGTCCTCGAGCTCGAGGACGTCGGCGATGCGATGCGTGGCGATCCCGGCGAGCCGGTCGCGCACGTGCTCGAGCGGGTGCTCCGAAAAATAGAACCCCAGCACCTCCTTCTCGCGCGTGCTGCGCTCGCGTCCCGTCCAGGCCGGCGCCGGCGCGAGCACGGGGCTCGCGATCGCGACACCCGAGTCGCCTCCGTCGCCGAACAAGGACGACTGCCCCGCGTCGCGGTCGCGCTTGAACGAGGCGGCGCGGTCGAGCACCGTGCCGGCATTCGCGAACAGCGCGCCGCGCTCGCCGCCCAGCGCGTCGCACGCGCCCGCGGCGACGAGACTCTCGAGCACGCGCCGGTTCATGCCGCGCGCGTCGAGCCGGCGCGCGAGGTCGAAGAGATCGGCGAACGCGTCGCCCGCCTCGCGCGCGGCGATCAGGCCCTCCACCACCG
>JACOSV010000001.1 GCA_016178725.1 Candidatus Eiseniibacteriota bacterium | reverse complement strand
GCGCGCGAGCGGCCGCGTCGCCGTCGGCGACGCCATCGGCCCGTTCGCGAGCCCGCGCGCCGCGATCGCGGCCGGGATCGCGAGCCTGCCCGAGGACCGCAAGCGCGCCGGGCTCATGCTCGAGCGCAGCGTGCGCGAGAACGTGACGCTCGCGAGCCTGGCCGACGTGGCGCCGCACGGCGTGCTCGACGCCGCGCGCGAACGGGCGGCCGCGGCCCGCGCCGTCGCCGACCTCGGCATCCGCACGGCGTCGGTCGAAGCCGCGGCGCGCACGTTGAGCGGCGGCAACCAGCAGAAGGTGGTGCTTGGCCGGTGGATGACGCGGCCCTATCGCGTGCTGCTCCTCGACGAGCCGACGCGCGGCGTGGACGTGGGCGCGCGTCAGGAGATCTACGCGCACATCCGCCGCATCGCCGCGTCGGGCGCGGCGGTGGTGATGGCGTCGTCCGAGCTCGCCGAGGTGATCGGCATGGGCGACAAGATCGGCGTGATGTGCCGCGGCCGGCTCGTCGCGACGCTCGACAATCGCGCGCATGACACGGCGCAGGCCGATCTCCTGCGCCTTGCAACCGCGCCCGACGCCGATCGCGCGCCCGCGGCGGCGGGAGCGGGGCGCTGACGATGCGCGCCGACCTGCTCGTGCGCTACCGCATGCCGATCGTCCTCGCGCTGCTCGTCGTCGCGACGACGATCGTCTCGGGCGGCTTGTTCGCGCGACCCGAGAACCTGGTCAACGTCGCGCGCCAGATCTCGTTCGAGGCGCTGATCGCCTTCGGCATGACGCTCGTGATCGTGACCGGCGGCATCGATCTCTCGGTCGGCTCGCTCGTGGCCCTGACCGGTGTCGTCGCGGCGCTCGCGATGCGCGCGCTCGCGCCGCTTGGCCCGGTCGCCGCGATCGCCGGTGGCCTCGTCGCCGGCGTCGCGATGGGCGGCGCCACCGGCAGCGCCTCGGGCCTCGTCATCACGCGGCTCCGGCTGCCGCCGTTCCTCGTCACGCTGGCGGCGATGCTGATCGCGCGCGGCGCCGCGTTCATCCTGTGCCGCGGCGAGCCGATCTACGAAGGCCTGCCGTCCGGGCTCGTGGCGCTCGGCCGCGGGTTCGTGCTCGAAGGGGTGATCGGCCGGCTCCTGCCCGTGCCGGTCGCGGTGATGCTGGTCGGGTTCGCGCTGGCGCACGCGCTGCTCACGCGCACCGTGTTCGGACGCTCGGTGGTCGCGATCGGCAGCAACGAAGAGGCGGCGCGGCTCTCGGGGATCGCGGTCGCCCGCACGCGGCTCCTCGTCTACGCCCTGACCGGCGCCGCGAGCGGACTCGTCGGCGTGATGAACGCCGGCAAGCTCATGGCCGCCGATCCCAAGATCGGCGAGATGTGGGAGCTCAACGTGATCGCCGCGGTCGTCGTGGGCGGCACGAGCCTCTTCGGCGGCCGCGGCGGCGTGCCGGGCACGCTGATCGGCGCGCTGGTGATCGGCGTGCTCAACAACGGGCTCAATCTGCTCCACGTGCAGTCGTTCTGGCAGCAGGTCGTGCTCGGCGCCGTGATCCTGATCGCCGCGGTGCTCGACGCGGCGATGGCGCGGCTGGGCGATCGAAGCTGATAGGATCGGGCGGCATGTCCGCGATCGATGCCACGCGCGCCGAATCCGCCGACGAGAAGGAGACGCAGCGCCTCGAGGCGTTCAGCGACGGCGTGTTCGCGATCGCGATCACGCTGCTCGTGCTCGAGTTCAAGGTGCCGCGCGACGCGGCCGCGCGCCTAGGCCGCGCGCTGCTCGCCGACTGGCCGAGCTACCTCGGATTCCTCACCAGCTTCGCGACCATCGGCATCATGTGGATCAACCACCACCGCATCTTCGGCCTCGTTCAGCGCGTCGATCACATGCTGCTGATCCTCAACGGCCTGCTGCTGCTCGGCGTGACGTTCACGCCCTATCCGACTGCGGTGCTCGCCAGCTACCTCGGCCATCCCGGCGAGAAGGTCGCCGCCGCGTTCTACTCGGGCACGTTCGTGTGCATCGCGATCGCGTTCAACCTGCTGTGGCGCTACATGTCGTCGAAGCGCGCGCGGCTCATGCGCGTCGCGCACGACCACCCCGAGGTCGTGGCGACGCACGCGCAGTACCGGTTCGGGCCGCTGTTCTACGTCGTCGCGTTCGCGGTGGCGTTCTGGAACGCGACCGCCTCGCTGGCGCTCAACCTCGCGTTCGCCGCGTTCTTCGCCTTCCCGCCGCAGCGGGCGGCTTGGCGCGGGCCGGCCGCCGCTCGCTCGACGCGCGGGGCGATCGAATGATCCGGCTCCGGCAGCTCGCCAAGTCGTACGGTGACCAACAGGCGGTGTGCGGGATCGACCTCGAGATCCCGACCGGTCAGCTCGTGGGCCTGCTCGGGCCGAACGGCGCGGGCAAGTCGACGACGATCAAGATGCTCATCGGCATGCTGCAGCCGACCTCGGGCACCGCCGAGGTCGAAGGATTCGACGTCGTGCAGCAGCCGCTCGACGTCAAGCGCATCGTCGGCTACGTACCCGAGTCCGGCGCGGTGTTCGAGGCCCTGACCGCGCGCGAGTACCTCGAGTTCATCGCCGCGCTCTACCACATTCCCGAGGCCGAAGCGGCGCAGCGCATCGCGCGCTTCGCCGAGTTCTTCCAGCTCGACGCCGACGAGATGACCGGCAAGCCGCTCTCGGCGTTCTCGAAGGGCATGAAGCAGAAGGTCGTGATCACCTCGGCGCTGCTCCACAATCCGAAGGTCGTGTTCTTCGACGAACCCTTGAACGGACTCGACGCCAACGCGGCGCTCTCGTTCAAGACGCTCATCACATCGCTCGCGCGCGACGGCAAGACGATCGTCTACTGCTCGCACATTCTCGATGTGGTCGAGCGCGTGTGCGAACGGGTCGTGATCATCCACCAGGGCCGGATCGTCGCCGACGGCAGCGTCGAGGCGCTGCGACAGCAGGCCGGCGAGCCGACGCTCGAGCGCGTGTTCAACAGGCTCACCGCCACCGAGAACCTGCTCGCGCGCGCCGAGGAGTTCGCCCGGGCGCTCGCGCAGTGATTCCCATCGACAGCTCACTTCAGCGAATGATGACCGCCCTCGCGGTGGCGGACTGGTTGCCCTGCCGCAGCCGCACCGTGTAGACGCCGGTCCGCAATCGACTCCGTTCGCCGAGTCGCAGCTCGTGAGCGCCCATCCCGAGTGAGCCGACCTCGTACGAGTCCACCACCCGACCGGCCAGATCGAACAGCTCCAGCGTCGCCGGCGCGCTGCTCGATAGCGAGAAGGAAACCAGCGGATCGCCTGCCGAGGGATTGGGAGTGAGCCGACCGAGGGCGAAACGCGGAGCGGGGACGTCGACCCAGGTTTCCACGGTGTGGCTAGGGATCGCGCCGTCGCGATAGGCGAGCCGATAGCCGTAGCGCATGCCCGGCGTCACCGACCGATCCTCGTAGACGAACCGGCCGGTGCCGTCGGCCGTGATGCTGGCGAGCGTCACCCAGTCGCTGCTCGTCGTCCGCCGCTCGACCGTCGCAATCGCCGGGCCCGCGGCCGCGCTCCAGGTGAGTCGCACCCATCCCGGCTGTGCCTCGGCGCTGGTCAGCGAGACCGCCACCGCCACCGGCCCGTCGACATTGAAGCGCAGCGCGCGAATGCTGTGCGCGCCGCTCTCCCATGCGACGATCGCCCCGCCGGTGCCATCGGCGGTGATCACCGGAGAGAACATGTTCGCGGTCGAGGGGATTGCGCGGCCGCCGCTCGGCCATCCCGGCGCCGGGAGGCCGTCGCCGGTCAGGTGCTGCACCAGCGTGCGATCGACGCCGGTGTAGTTGTCCCAGCAGAGGTAGGCGCCGCCCAGCCCATCAGCCGCCAACTTCGGGAAATCGTCCAAATCCGTGTTGTCGGTCACCCGCATTCCATCCAGCGGCCAGCCCGGGTATCGGGTCCCGTCAGACTGCACGCGCATCGCGAAGATGTCGTCGTCGTAGAAGTCGCGGTAGTCGGCCCAGACGAGCAGCGCTCCGCCGAGTCCATCCGGGACCACCTCCAGTGAGTTCCGTTCGTCGGGAGCCTGGCAGATGGGCGCTCCGTCGACGGGCCAGCCTGGGGCGGTCGCGCCAGTGCCGGTGAACCGTTGCAGGAAGAAGTCCTTGTCGTCCACGGAGCCGGCGGTGGCACAGGAAAGGTAGGCCCCTCCAACTTGCATCGAGGGCCAACCCCCGGATGAATCGCCCCGCGACGATATGCACCCCGTTCTCGGGCCAACCGGGGGCGAGCTGTCCAGAAGGAGTGACGCGCTGGCCGTATACACCCGCTGGACCATCGCGAAGGTCTCCCCAAGCAATCAGTGCCCCACCATTACCGTCCGCTACTAGGCTAGGAACGCCGCTCGGGAGCGTGCATATCGGAATCCCGTTCAGTGCCCACCCAACGGCCACTTCCCCGAGCCCCGTCAGGTGTTGCAGATTGATCTGATGATTCGTCATGTCGTCCCATGCAATGAACGCTCCTCCCGTCCCATCGGAGATCAACACGGGGAGCTGGTCACTGCTCGGGGCCCTAGTCACAGGCGTGCCGTTCGTCAGCCATCCCGGCGCGATGCTGCCGTCGCCAAGAATGCGCTGAGCGTAGATGTCAGCATCCGTCCCACCCTGACCTGCATTGCGGTAATCCGTCCAAGGAATGATCACGCCACCTGATCCGTCACTTACGAGAGGTCCATTCATTCCCAAGTACTGAGCACCAGGGTCCGTGCAGACTGGGATACCGTCGATGGGTCAACCCGGGGAAATCATTCCCGAGGCTGTGAGGTGTTGAACATAGATGTCGTCGTTCCCATTCCGCAGATCTTCCCAGGCCACGAAAGCGCCGCCGAGGCCATCAGGGGCTACCAACGGAATGCGCGCGTCGCAGACCTGACAGACTGGGACGCCTCCCGCTGGCCAGTCCGCGCTGGCGGGAGAGGAAAGCCCGAGGAGGGCCGCGACACCCATGAGCAGCGCAGCTTGACCTGAGGGACAGTGATGTGCGCGGGAGCGGGCCGGTGGGGCGGTCACGGATAAAGGCTAACGGTTCTCCGGGCAGACCGTGAGCGTTGATTGACAGCATTCGACCGCGTGGTCCAGCTTCCGGACCGCTATCCCTGATCGGACTCGGCGATGTGCATTGGCGCATCGCGATGGCCGCTCACTCTTGCGTGAGATTCCATGCTCCCCTCCGCAGTCAGGGCCTCGCCCGGCCACATGCCCGTGCCCGACGGCATCGACCGCGCGCAGGTCCGCGCCATCCTCCGCACCACGATCCGCCGCGCGACGCGCGGCAAGATGCTCGCCGGGCGCAGCGGCCGGCCGCGCGGCCTCGTCTTCATGCTCGTCATGTACGGCGCGCTCGGATTCGTGATCGGCCTGACGGCCTTCAGCGGGCTCAACGTCTTCACGTTTTCGCTGCTGATCTTCGCCTACACGTTCCTCACCGCCGGGATGACGCTGATCGCCGAGTCGAGCACGCTGCTGTTCGACGCGCGCGAGAACGACATCCTCGGCCACCGCCCGATCCACCCGCGCACGCTGTTGCTCGCCAAGGGCCTCGGCATGGTGGCGTTCGCGGCGATGGTGTGCGCGGCGATCAACGCGGCGCCGATGTTCACCGGCCTCGGCACGCGCGACGCGCGCTGGTGGTATCCGCTCGCGCACCTCGCGAGCGTGATCCTGCTGGTGCTGTTCAGCGCCTCGGCGGTGGTGTTCGTCTACGCCCTGCTCGCGCGGCTCGTCAGCCGCCGCACGTTCGACACGGTCGCGTCGTGGTCGCAGGTCGCGGTGCAGGCGGTGCTGATCGTCTCGTACCAGCTCGTGCCGCGGATGATGGACCGCTTCCAGAACTTCGGGCTCGAGACCGCGAACCCGTGGCTGATGGCGCTGCCGCCGGCCTGGTTCGCGGCGCTCACCGATCTCATGATCGGCGGCCATCACGGTCCGCGCACGATCGCGCTTGCCGTTGTCGCCGTGCTGGCGACGCCGCTCATCGTATGGGCCGCGATGCGCTACCTCGCCGCCGATTACGCGCGCCAGATCGCGGCGCTCGGCGAGACCGCGGTCGATGCGCGGCGCGCGGCCGATCCGGCGCCGGCCGCGGACGCGCGCCCCGCGCGCGCGCGTGGCTTTGCGCTCGACCGGCTGTTCAAACCGTGGATGCGCGATCCGGTCGAGCGTGGCGCGTTCCGGCTCATGACCGCGTACCTCGCTCGCGACCGCGACATCCGCATGCGCATCTACCCGTCGCTCGCGACCGTGCTCGTGTTCGCGGTGATCGCGATCGTGGACCGCAAGATGGGCCCGCACTACGGATCGTTGATGGCGGTGTTCCTCGCCGGCACGCTGCCCGCGACAGTGATGATGACCTTCAAGATGAGCCCCGAGTACGCGGCGTCCGACGTGTTCCGCTACGCGCCGCTCGCCGGCACCGCGTCGGTGTTCCACGGCGTGCGCAAGGCGGTGCTGGTGCTCTTGGTCGCGCCGAGCCTGCTCGCCGCGGGCGCGATCCTCTGGTTCGGACTGTCCGATCACTCCTCGCTGCGGCTCGCGATCCCGGCCTTGATCGCCATGCCGACGCTGTCGCTCATGGGCGGGCTCGCCGGCGACTACGTGCCGCTCTCGCTGCCGCCGACCGGCGGGCGGCAGGGCTCGATCAACGTCGGTCTGATGTTCGCCGGCATGCTGTGGAACGGTCTATTCCTGCTCGGCGCGTATCTTGCGGAACGTAACGGCGTGTTCTGGCCGATGGTCGGCGTCGAGGCGGCGGTACTCGTGATCCTGCACCCGCTGCTGCTGCGCGGCATCCGGGTGCGGGCGTTGAGGACGCAGGAATGAGAGAGAAGAAGCGCTGCCACTG
Organism: Candidatus Eiseniibacteriota bacterium; assembly: GCA_016178725.1. Classification (GTDB taxonomy): domain Bacteria; phylum Eisenbacteria; class RBG-16-71-46; order RBG-16-71-46; family RBG-16-71-46; genus WS-11. The sequence goes on along the minus strand of JACOSV010000001.1, from coordinate 44,675 downwards.
GGCGCCGGTCGCGAAGCCGCTCTACCTCGCGTACCACGACGAGGAGTGGGGCGTGCCGCTCCATGACGACCGCCGGCTGTTCGAGATGCTGATCCTCGAGGGCGCGCAGGCCGGCCTCGCGTGGGAGACGATCCTCAACAAGCGCGCCGCGTATCGCCGCGCGTTCGACCGCTTCGATCCGAGGAAGGTGGCGCGCTACGACGCGCACAAGGTGCGGGCACTCCTCGCCGACGCCGGCATCGTGCGCAACCGCCTCAAGATCGGCGCCGCCATCCGCAACGCACGCGCGTTCCTCGACGTGCAGCGCGAGTTCGGCTCGTTCGACGCGTACCTGTGGCGCTTCGTCGACGGGAAGCCGAAGCGCAACGCGTGGCGGCATCATCGCGAGATCCCGGCGCGGACGAGCGAGTCCGACGCGTTGAGCAAGGATCTCAAGCGCCGCGGGTTCACGTTCGTCGGCTCGACGATCTGCTACGCGTACATGCAGGCGATCGGGATGGTGAACGACCACCTGACGACGTGCTTCCGGTATCGCGAGGTGGCGAAACGCTGATCGCGGCTGGCGGCCCGCAGCGCTACCGCAGCATCGCGAACCGGACGCGCGTCACGCCGCCGGGCGCCGTTAGCCGCGCCCAGTAGACGCCCGAACCGGCGTCGCGGCCGTCGCCGTCGCGGCCGTCCCAGTCCACGCGCCGCCGGCCCGCCGGGAGCGCGCCTTCGAACGCGCGCCGCACGCGCCGGCCGTCGGCGGCGAAGATGTCGAGCGCCGCATCGCCCGTCGCCGGCAGATCGATCGAGAAGCTCGCGCCGCGCCGCGCCGGATTCGCGCCGAGCAGCGCGATGCGCAGCCGTTCGGGCGGCGGCTGGACGCCCGCGACCGGCGTATCGTCGTACGTGACGCAGATCGCGAAGCTCTGCGTGCCCGACGGCACGCTGGTCGCGTCCACGCGCAGCGTCCACACGCCGGGGCCGGGCGCGGCGAGCGCCGCGACCTCCTCGACGTTGCGCGCGTCGCGCGTGCCGCCAGTCGCCGACCAGCCGCCCGCGAACACGTTGCCCTTGTAGACCTCGGCGCCGCGGCGCAGCGTGAGATCGAGATCGTTGACGAGCTGGACCGACGCCGCGGGATCGCCCGCGGGATCCGTCCAGCACAGCACGGCGGTGAGCGGCCGCTCGCCGCGGGCGAGCGTGATCGTGAACTCGCGCGATCCGCCCTGCGCGAGCGGCGTGGCCTCGTCCACCAGCATCAGCCGCCGCGTGTCGCCGGCGAAGAAGCACACGTTGGCGGCGTCGATCCGCCCGTAGCCGATCGCGTCGTCGGGCGCAACGTGGCCCGCGACCGGGCGCGTCGCCGCGGCGATCATCATCGCCTTGAGCAGCGCGGCGCTCGGCGGGAACGAGTTGCCGAGGACCGGCGCGCCGGTCGGGTACCAGCCGTCGCACACATACTGCCGGATCAGCAGCGCCGCGCCGGTCGCCGCCGCGACCGCGGCCGAGCTGCCCGAGTAGGTCGAGTAGTTGGCGGGCCCGTTCATCGCCGAGAGCAGATCGATGCCGGGCGCCACCAGCGTCGGCTTGATGCGGCCGTCGGCGGTCGGGCCGATGCTGCCGAGCGGATCGAGCGTCGTCGCGACTTCGGCGCCGTCACCGGCGGCGCCGACGCTCACCGCGTCCTTGGCCGACGCGGGCGAGCCGACGTGGCCCGACGGTCCCTGATCGCCGTTCGCGTACAGGATCATGAAGTCGCGGTGCGCGGCCGCGAACTGATCCACCTGCATCGCGCTCATCGTGTACGCGCCGTCGGTCGGATAGCTCCACGCGTTGCACGCGACGTGCGGCGTGCCGCTGCCGCTGCCGTCCCACAGCGACTGGAACAGATCGTTGAGGTCGGGGAACGGGTCCACGCCGTTCAGCAGCGTCGGCCCCGAAAGATCCATGAAGAAGATCTTCGCCGCCTTGGCGATGCCGTCGAGCGGGCTCGCGCCGAATCCGTCGTCGTTGCCCGTGATCGTGCACGCCACGTGCGTGCCGTGGAAGTTGCAGCCGACGTGGTCGCCGAACGTGACGTTGGGATTGTTCGAGCCGTCGCGATACGCGACCACCTTGCGATGTCCCGGCAGCTCGGAGAACTGCGTCGAGGGCGTGGTCGGGTCGTCGAACATGACGTGCGACATGTCGATCCCGGTGTCGGTGATGCCGACGAACTGATCCTCGCCGTGGAGCCCGTGATCCCACAGCGGTCGCTGGTCGGGCACGTCGCCCTGCACCGCCCACTGCGCGCGATCGTTGGCGGGCACGGCGTCGCGATGCGGCTCCATCCAGCGCACGCCGTCGGCGGCGGCGAGCGCGGCGATCGCCGCGCGGGCGATGCGCACGCGCGCGATCCGGTTGATGCCGTTGTCGCCGGTGAGCAGCACGGCGCCGCCGAGGCCCGCGACGCGCGTCGCGAACGCGGCGAGATCGGCATCGGCGAAGAGCAGGACGTCGATCGTCGCCTCGGGCGCGGCGTCACGCGCGAGCGCCGGACTGATCGCGTACGCCGGGCGGTAGTCGCCGATCCACGCGATCGGTCCGCCCGCGCGCAGCGTCACGCCTGCCGGCGTGCGCACCAGGAACGTGCGATCCGGGATGTACGAGACGACGCTCGCGCCGGCCGCGGTGATCGCCGCGCGCGCGGCAACGGGGTCGGCGTTCGCGTAGTGGACGAGCAGCGTGCGCGTCCGGGGCGCGGGCGTGGCGGCGGCGGCGGTCGCCGGATCGAGCTCGGCGCCGGTTGCCAGCCGGATGCGGAAGTCGGACGGGTGCGCTGCGGCGGCGGGCGTCGCGGCGAGGCCAAGCAGCAGGCAGACGAGCGCGGGCGAGGTGCGGGAGCGGATGATGTGCATGGTGCCTCGGCCGAAGAGTCTACGGGAAGCCGCCGCGCGAATCACCTCGGATGCGCGGCGCCGGCGCGAATCACCTCGGATGCGCGGCGCCGGCGCGAATCACCTCGGATGCGCGGCGCCGGCGCGAATCACCTCGGATGCGCGGCGCCGGCGCGAATCAGCCGCGAAACAGCCGGTGCAGCAGGCTCCGCCTGCGTACTTCGAGCACCGGCCGGCGCTCCGCGCCCCACGACTCCTTGAATTGAATGAGCCCCTCCGCCCCCGGCGGCGAGCCGCCGAAGTTGTACGTGTGATAGCTCTGCTCGCACAGCGACTGCATCACGCGCGCGATGAGCAGATGGTTGGGGCGGAGGTCGCGGTGCTTCTCGTCGGCGACGGTGAGCCAGTTGAGCGCCGTGCTGCGATGGAGCAGATGCAGCGCACCGCCGATCGGCGCGCCCTGGTGTTCGACGAGATCGAAGCGCGCGAGCCCCGCCGGCACGAGCTGATCGAACACGCGCTGGTAGAGCGAGAGCGGCTTGGGTCGCGCGCCGAGGCGCCGCATCGTGTCGGTCGCGAGCGCGTGGTACGCGCGCACGCCCGCCGCGTCGGCGACCGCCCGCATCGCGAGGCCGTGCTCTTCCGCCTGACGCACGCGCGAGCGCACCGAGTGGGGGAGGACGCGCAGGATCAGCGCGAAGTCGGACGCGAGCCCGCGCACCTGTGTGAAGCCCTCGCGCGCATCGAGACCGCGCGGCAGGTCGTCGCGATGCCCCTCGGGCCACGTGAGCTCGGCGACCATGGCGCCGCGCACGCGCTCGGCGAACGCGGCGAGCAGCACGCGGCGCGCGGTGCCGGGATCGGGATGATCGCGACGCACCAGCGGGCCGCCGTACGTGCCCCACGGCATCGCCATCACGCGGCGGCCGAGCAGTCCGTCGCGGACGATCATCCCGAGTGCCGCGTCGTAGCGCGGCGCGTTGCCCGCCGCGGCGCTCGAGATCACCAGCGCCTCCCAGCGCGCGTTCGGCCACTCCGACGTCCAGAGTCGCGCCCACGCCGAAGGATGGAAGACGGACGCCTCGTCCGAGGATCCGACCAGCGCGTCCCAGGCCGCGGCGTCGGGCGGTGCGACCATCGTGACCTGCGGCGTGAACGTCACGCGCCGAGAGTACACGGCCGCGACGCCGCTCGCCTATGCTCCCGCGCGATCCGCCGCCTCATGCGCTAGATTCGACACATGATCCAGCACGTTCCCGAGTTCCTCACCGTCGCCGCGATCGTCATCGTGACGCCCGGCCCCGACACGGCGCTCACGATCCGCAACACGCTCGCGGGCGGCCGCGCCGGCGGCGTCACGACCGCGCTCGGCGTCTCGCTCGGTCAGGCGGTGTGGACGCTGGCCGCGAGCGCCGGGCTCACGGCGCTGCTCATCGCCTCCGCGCCCCTCTTCGCCGCGATCCGGCTCATGGGCGCCGCCTACCTCGTGTGGCTCGGGGTCCAGTCGCTGCGCCGCGCCGCGCGCGGACGCCCCTCGAGCGGCCCCGCCGTGCCAGACGATCACGCACCCGCGCCGCCCGCCGCATCGCCCGCCGCGCTCCGGCAGGGTTTCGTGAGCAACCTCGGCAATCCCAAGATGGCCGTGTTCTTCACCAGCCTGCTGCCGCAGTTCACCACGCGCCACGCCGCGTTCGGCGATCTGCTCGCGCTCGGCCTCGTCTTCTGCGCGATGACGTGCGCCTGGCTCGCCGCCTACGCGTTCGCGATCGGCTGGGCCGGCGACCGGCTCGCGCGCACGGGCCTCGGCCGCGCGCTCGACGCCGCGACCGGTCTCGTGCTGGCGGCGCTCGGGCTGCGGCTCGCCGCCGAGCAGCGCTAGTGCCGGGCGCGCTCGACACGATCTTCGCACTGACGCTCGCGGTATTCTTTCCGCTGCGCGCGATGGTGTTCGGCTACCGCCGGCTCACCGACGCCGCCGACGAGGACGTTCCCCGCGTCCGGCTCTGGCTCTACCGGCAGGGGATCGCGATTCAGTGGACGCTTGCGATCGCCTGCGTGCTGCTCTGGGCGGCGCAACGCCGCACGTGGGCGATGCTCGGCCTCGTGCCGAGGCTCTCGTGGGGGCTCGGCGGCGTGGCGCTCGGGTTCGCGATCGTCGTGCTCTACATCCTGCGCGAGCGGAAGAAGGCGATCGCCGACGACGAGGCGCTGGCGCGGCTCCGCGAACGCATGCGCCACATCGAGCGCATGCTGCCGCGCAGCAACGAAGATCTGATGTGGTTCGCGCGGCTCTCGATCACCGCCGGGATCTGCGAGGAGCTGCTCTACCGCGGCTACCTGATCTGGTACGTCAACAGCTGGCTCGGCGTCTTGCCGTCGGCTGCGGTCGCGAGCGTGATCTTCGGCTTCGGCCACATCTATCAGGGCCCGCGCGGCGTCCTGATCACCGCGGTCGTCGGACTCTTCATGAGCGCCATCTATCTGCTCACCGGCTCGCTCTTCGCGTGCATGGTGATCCACGCCGCGATGGACCTCTATTCGGGGATGACCGCGCGTATCGCGTTCGCGCGCGAACCGCGGCCGGAAGCCGCGGGCGAGGTGGTATCCTCGTAGCCATTCCGGCCGGTCATCCCCGATGTCGAGGACGCTCCACCCATGGCCCCACACCGTGCCTTCGCGGCCCTCCGGCTGCGCCTGACGCTCGGCCTCGCCGCCGCGTCGCTCCTCACGGCGGCCGAGGCGCGCGCGCAGTTTGGGACCGACCTGCGCCTCACCGGACCCGCGGGGATCGTCAGCCAGACCGCGACCAGCAACGGCTGGACGGTGGCGAGCGACGATCAGGACAACCAGCACGTCATCTACTTCGACGCCCGGAACGGCGCGGGCGACGTGGCGCCCTACTACATCCGCTACGACAAGACGAGCGCGACGTGGTCGTCCGAGCTGCGGTTGCCGTCGTTCGCGAACGCCCAGTGCCGAGCGGTCGCGATCGCCGCCGACGGCTACGGCCAGGTGCACGTGCTCTGGGTCCACTCGGTGGCGGGCGACAACCACTACGTCTACTACAAGCGCCGCAGCGCGGCCGGTGTGTGGACGTCGGATGTGGCGATCCAGGTGCGCCCGTACGACAGCTACGACATCCGCGATCTCTGCCTCGCCGCGGATCAGGACGGCAACGTCTACGCGCTGTGGGCCGAGGGCGCGTCGAACGGCGCCGGGCAGTACGTCTACAACGTGCTCTTCGCGATCGAGGACGGCGGCACGAGCACGTGGAGCGGCGTCAACCCGCTCACCAACTACCACTCGATCGATCCGCCGCCCGGCGCGCGCTCGCCGAGCGTCGCCACGCACTTCCGGCTCCTCGGTTCGGGCTCGATCGCGCACGTCGCCTGGGCCGACTACGGCTTCGGCGCGGTGCGCTTCCGCGACATCCGCCACATCCCCGGCAACTACAGCGTGCGCGGCGCCGCGCCGATCGCGTTCGCGGGCCCGATCGGCCCGCCCAGCGTCGCGAGCCGCTGCGGCGAGGTGCACGTCGTGTGGGCCGACGCGGCGGGCGGCGCGATCCACCACCGCCACGGCTTCATGACCGCGACCGCCGCCGAGACCACGTTCTTCGAGAACGAGGTCGCGACCGGGCTCACCGGCCAGAACCCCAACGTGGCGCTCGACGGCCTGTGCAATCTCCAGCTCGTGATGCTGAACGGCGGCGCGGTCGTCTACAGCCGCCGCGATTGCCTCGACGGCAGCTGGGCGCCGATGACCGGCGTCTCGGACGCGGGGAGCGTTCCCGCCGACGCGTCGGTCGCCGCCGACACGCACGGGAGCGTCCACGTCGTGTGGAGCGACGCGCGCGTGACGCCGCCGGGCGGCGGCGCGACGTACGATCGCGGCGGGTGCGTGGCGATCGCGGCGCCGGCGCTGGCGCACGCGGTGGGCGGCTCGCGCGACGGCGCGGCCGCGAGTCGGATCACGCCGGCGCTGGCGGTGGCGCGCGCGGCGACGCCGCCGGGCGGAAAGCTCCCGATCCTGATCCAGATGCGCGAGCAGACCGACATCGCCGCCCTCGCGCGCACGGTGCGGCCGATGAACGCTCTCGACCGCCGCCGGGCGGTGGTCGCGGCGCTCCGCGCGGCCGCCGGACGCACGCAGGCAGGCGTGCTGGCCGAGCTGTTCGCCGCCGCGCGCGGCGGCGTCGCCGCGCGCGTGCGCTCGCTGTGGCTCGCCAACGCCGTCGGCGCCCAGGTGTCGCCCGCCGAGCTCGACCGGCTCGCCGCGCGCGACGACATCGCGGCGATCGCGTACGACCCGGTGCGGCCGATGCTGCTCGAAGATGGCTTCGACCGTCCCGCGCCGCGCGCGATCGGCGGTCCGCCGCCCGCGCCCGCGGCCGAAGGCGCGCGCGCGATCGTGACGCCGGCCGTCATCACGCCCGCCACCGCCGCGCCCGCGACGACCCGCGTCGCTCCGGCGCGGACCGCGGCGACCGAGGCGATCGCCTGGAGCGTCAGCCTGATCGGCGCGCCGACGGTGTGGAGCCAGGGCTACAGGGGCGCGTGCGTGCTGGTCGCGGTGATCGACACCGGCGTGGACTACACGCACAGCGACCTCGCGGCGCGCATCTGGACCAACGCCGGCGAGATCCCGGGCAACGGCATCGACGACGACGGCAATGGTTTCATCGACGACATCCACGGCTACGACTTCTATTCGAACGACGGCGATCCCATGGACAACAACGGCCACGGCACGCACGTCGCCGGCTCGGTCGCGGGCGACGGCACGGGCGGCACGATGACCGGCGTCGCACCCGAAGCGCGGATCATGGCGGTCAAGGTCTTGAGCGCGAGCGGATCGGGCTCGACCCAGGACATCCTCGACGGCATCAGCTACGCGGTCGCGAACGGCGCGCAGGTGCTCAACCTCTCGCTCGGCGAGCTGTGTCCCGATCCGCCCGAGCGCGTGCTCTACCGTCAGAGCACCGACGCGGTCGAGGCCGCGGGCGTCACGATGTGCGCGGCGGCCGGGAACGATCGCCGGCTCGTGCGGCCGCCCAACATGACGCGCTCGCCGGGCGACTCGCCGCCGCCGTGGATCGCGCCCGGCCAGCCGGCGATCGGCGCGGTCAGCGGCACGACGACGGTCGGCGCCACGAGCAACATCGATGCGCTCGCCCAGTTCTCGAGCCCCGGGCCCGTGGACTGGTCGCAGCCGTCGGGCTACGGCGACTGGAAGATGTGCGACAACGTCACGCCCAACGTCGGCCTCATCAAGCCCGACGTCTCGGCGCCCGGCCTCGACGTGCTCTCGACGATCCTCGGCGGCGGCTACGGCACGAACTCCGGGACGTCGATGGCGTCGCCGCACGTCGCGGGGCTCGCGGCGCTGCTCCTCTCCAAGAACTACGAGCTCACTCCGGCGCAGATCGACCAGATCCTCGAGACCTCGGCGCTCGATCTCGGGCCGCCGGGGAAGGACAACGATTTCGGTGCCGGCCGCATCCGCGCCCCCGAGGCGATCGCGGCGACGCCGGCGATGGCCGCGCCGCCGATGGCGTTCTTCTCGAAGGTGAACCTCGATACGCTCCCGGGCGACAACGGGAACAACCGGCTCGAGGCGGGCGAGACGTCCGACCTGCTCGTGACGCTGCAGAACGGCGGGCCGTACCGACTCGGCAACGCCACCGGTCAGTTGAGCGTGGACTCGCCGTACGTCACGATCGTGGACGGGCTCGGCGCGTTCGGCGACATCCTGGCGGGGCAGACGCGCAACAACGCCGGGAATCTCTTCCGCGTCGCGGTCGCCGCCGACGCGCCGCATCGCACGGTCGTGCACTTCACGGTCGCGGTCACCGCTTACGGCGCGTGCGGATCGGTGACCTTCCCCGACACGCTCTACGATCCGACCGTGTCGGTGCCCGACGGGCGCGCGGCGCTCCCCGCGCTCGCGCTGGAAGACATCTCGCCCGATCCCGCCGCGGGCCGCGCGACGTTCGCGCTCGCGATGGCCGAGGCGGGGCACGTCCGGCTCGCGCTCTTCGACGTGCGCGGCCGGCGCGTGCGGACGCTGGTCGACGGCGTGCGGTCGGCGGGCGTCGTGCGCGAGACCTGGGACGGCCGCGACGACGCCGGAGCGCCGGCGCCGGCCGGCATCTACCTCGCGCGTGTCGAGCGCGCCGGCCTCTCGGCGCAGCGCAAGTTCGCCTGGCTCGGCGCGCGGTAGCGCGCCGCCCGCATCCGCCTCGAGCCGGGCACGCCCGCAATCGTCTCCCCGCAATTGTGTCCAGGCGGGCACGCCCGCAATTGTCTCCAGGCGGGCACGCCCGCAATTGTCTCCAGGCGGGCACGCCCGCAATTGTCTCCAGGCGGGCACGCCCGCAATTGTCTCCAGGCGGGCACCCGATCGGCCGATAACCTCCCGACGGACCACCATGTCTCGAAGGAGGATGCCGATGCGCTCCACGTACCGCCTGACCGCGCTCGCGCTCACGATGCTCTCGCTCTCGTGCGCCAGCGCCCACCAGCTCGCCCGCCGCAGCGAGCGCGAGCTGGCCGCCGGCGATCTGCGCCCCGCGTACCAGCACGCCCGCGCGGCGCTCATCAAGGATCCGGCGAAGGCCGAAGCGCGGGGTGCGTTCACGCGCGCCGCGACGCAGCTCGTGCTCGATCTGCAGACGCGGGTCATCAACGTCGCCACCGTGGACACGATCGCCGCCGCGCGGCAGTCGCTCGAGATCGGCCAGATCCGCGGCGACGCGGCGCGTCTCGGCGTCGCGATCCCGGCCGATCCGGTGTTCGCGAAGCACCAGGCGGCGTTCCTCGCCGGCGCCGCGGGCGCCTTCTACACGCGCGCCGAGCGCGAGCTCTCGGCGCGGCAGCCGAAGGCGGCGTGGGCGGACTTCCTCACGGCGCAGGACTTCGTCCCCGGCTATCGCGACGTGGGGCGGCGCATCGATCAGGCGTTCGGCATGGCCGTCGCGACGGTGGCGATCCTGCCGTGGACCGACGAGGCCTGCGTGCCCGGCATCTCGCGCGCGCTCTCGGACCGCGTCTATTCGGCGGTCGCGCCGCACATCCCGTCGAACGAGTACCGCTTCACCCGGCTCGTGGACCGCGACCGCGTGTACGGGCGCATGACGCTCGCCGAGGTGGACGAGATGTCGCGCGACGACGCAGTCACGATCGGCCGCCGCGTCGGCGCCGACGAGGTCGTGATGGGCCGCGTCTACGGCCTGCGCGCCAACACCGGCACCAATCGGTTCGACGCCGTGATCTGGCGCCGCGTCGCGACGCACGACACCAGCGGCACGGCCGACCGCTGGGTCGAGCAGGACTTCCACGCCGTCGCGCGCGAGCGGCAGGTGGACGTGCAGTACGACGTCGAGGTCGTGGACACGCACGACGGGGTCACGCTCGGCAAGTTCACGCGCGGCGCCACGGCCTACGCGCGCGTCGTCTACACCGACTTCGACCCGCAGGGCGAATGCTCCGACTACTGCCTCGTCCCGCCTGCGTTGCGCGGCGCCGATCCCGAGCGCGCGCGCCGGATCGAGGAGGACTGGCGGCAGACGTTCGGCAGCTGGACGCTGGCGGCGCTGCTCGAGAACGCGCGCCGCGACCGTGCGCACACGCGCTACCTGGGCTCCGACCGGCAGGCGTTCTTCGCCGATTGCCACCAGCGTCCGGTCTACCTCGGCGCGCTGCCGGGCGAGCGCGAGCTCGCGGGGATCGCACTCGACGGCGTGTGGCAGCCGGTGGCCGGCATGCTGAAGGAGCTGGACGCGAAGGACTGACGCCGATCGACTAGGCTGCGCCGGTGAGTTCACCCGCGCAGCCTTCGCGTTTCACGCTCGACGAGCCGATCCCGCGCGCGCTCATGCGCCTCGCGGGGCCGGCGTTCCTCTCGTTCGGCCTGCGCGTCGCCTACCAGTGGGTGGACGCGCTCTGGGTGCGCGGCCTCGGCGTCAACGCGACTGCGGCGGTGACCACGTCGATGTTCGTGATGTGGTTCGCGCTCTCGTTCAACGACATCTTCGCGATCGGCATCACCGCCTACGTCAGCCAGCTGATCGGCGCGGGCGACCGCCGCCGCGCCGGCGTCGCGGCGTACAAGGGCCTGCGCGCGTCCGTGCTGTTCGGCCTCATCGGCTCGACGGCGGGGCTCTTCTTCGCGCGCCCGATCTACGGCCTGATGGGATCGAGCGCCGGCGTCGCGGACGAAGGCGGGCGCTACCTCTCGATCGTCCTCGCCGCCGCGCCGATCCCGATGATGGCGCTCACGTGCGAGAGCATCATGCGCGCGGCGGGCGACACGCGGACGCCGCTCGTGATCGACTTCTGCGCGGTCGCGCTCAACGCGATCGTGGATCCGATCCTGATCTACGGCTGGGGGCCGATCCCGGCGATGGGCGTTGCCGGCGCTGCGTGGGCCACGGTCGGCGCGCAGGCGACGATGCTCGCGGGCTATCTCGTCGTCGCGAGCCGCGGCCACCGCGCGTTCCCGCTTGCGCGCCGGGCGGAGGGTGCACCGGTCCGCGTCGGCGGCCTCGCGCGCGTCGGCCTGCCGGCGGCCCTGATCGGCATGATGTTCTCGGTCGTCTACGTGGCGTTCGCGCGCTCGGCAGCACGCTTCGGCGCCGCGTCGCTCGCGGTGATCGGCATCGCCAACCGGATCGAGGCGATCCACTTCTGCACCGCGGCGGCGATCGGCACCGCGGGCGCGGCGCTCGTCGGCCAGAACCTCGGCGCCGGCCGGCCGGAACGCGCGAGCGAGGCGATCCGCGTCGGCGTCGGCTGGATCGTCGGCATCTCGCTGATCCTCACGGCGGTGCTCACGCTGTTCCCGCACGCGTTCGTCGCGATGTTCAGCGGCGATCCCGCCGTGCACGCGGTCGGCGACCGCTACCTGCGCGTGCTCGCGACCTGCCTCGTGTTCGTCGGCGTCGAGGTGGTGGTGATCGAATCGATCCTCGGCTCGGGCCACACCGCCGCGATCTCGACCATCTTCACGGCCGTCTCGCTGCTGCGCATCCCGCTCGCGTTCTGGGTGCCCGACCGGTTCGGCAACGGCGCCATCGGGATCGCTTGGCTGATCGTCGTGACCTGCGTCGTGCGCGTGGCGCTGATCGTCGGGTGGGCGGCGCGGGGAACGTGGAAGCGAGGCCTCGCGCGCGAGCTGCGCGCGTCGCCCGGCGCGGTGGCGGCCGCGCTGCCGTCCGCGACCAGCGAACCGCCGGGCGCGGCGTGATAGCCTCCGCCGACCTATGCGCCATCCCTACGTGATCGTCGGCGGCGGGCACGCCGGCGCCGCGGCCATCGAATGCATCCGCGCGCACGACGCGAGCGGCGGCATCCTCATGTTCTCGCGCGAGAACCATCCGCCCTACGACCGGCCCGCGCTCTCGAAGGGTCTGTGGTTCGGCAAGACCACCAAGGACCAGCTGCCGATCCACGACGAGGCGTTCTACCGCGAGCGCGGCGTCCAGCTCGAGCTGCGCCGCGAGGTGGTCGAGATCGACACCGTGAACCGGCGCATCTGGGACGATCGCGGCGCGACGCACGACTACGAGAAGCTGCTGCTCGCGACCGGCGGCCGGCCGCGCCGGCTCGACGTCGAGGGCGCCGACAGCGAGAACGTCCGCTACTACCGCTCGCTCGAGGACTACCTCTACTTCGAGACGATGGCGTCGCGGGTCCAGCACGTGCTGGTGATCGGCTCCGGGTTCATCGGCATGGAGATGGCCGCCGCGCTGCGCCACGCCGGTCTGGAAGTGACGCTGCTCTTCCCGGACGAGTATCCACTGCGCCGCGTGCTGCCGCGCGAGCTGGGCCTCTACGTCGCCGACTACTACCGCGATCGCGGCATCGAGACCGTCTCGGGCGAAGCGGTCGCGCGGTTCGAAGACCGCGGCGGCGAGGTGATCGCGTTCACGCACAGCGGCAACGAGGTGCGCACGCAGCTCGTGCTCGCCGGGATCGGGATCGAGCCCTCGACCGAGCTCGCGGAGGCCGCGGGGCTCGAGACCGGCGACGGGATCGAGGTGGACGAGTACGCGCGCACCAGCGACGCGCACGTCTACGCCGCCGGCGACGCGGCGGAGTTTCCGTACCTCGTGCTCGAAAAGCGGACGCGCATCGAGCACTGGGACCACGCCGTGCAGCACGGCACGGCGGCCGGCGCCAACATGGCGGGCGCGAACCGCCCGTACACGACGCTGCCGATGTTTTTCTCGGACCTGTTCGATCTCGGCTGGGAAGCGGTGGGCGAGGTGGACGGGAGCCTCGTGACGCACGCCGTGTGGCGCGAGCCGATGCGCGAGGGCGTCGTGCTCTACCTGCGCGACGACGTGATCCGTGGCGCGCTGCTCTGGAACGTGTGGAACAAGGTGGACTGGGCACGAGGCCTGATCCGCGAGGCACGGGTGATGAACGGTGCCGAGCGCGAGCGGCTCGTGACGGACGCGATGGAGCAGCCCGCGTGAGCGCGCATCGGGCGGTCGCAGGCGCGCGCGGGTTGGTCGCGGGCGCCGTGCTCGCCGCGGCTCTGGCCGCCGGCGCGGCGCGCGCCGAGGCGCCGCCCACGACGATCGACCACGCGACGCTCGGCGACACCGAGTCGCGAACGCCCGAGATCTCGACCGCCGATCTCACCGATGTCATCGCGCGCGGCAGCGCGGCCGTGATCGACACGCGCTCGTTCGCCGAGTACGCGATCAGCCACATCCCGGGCGCGATCAGCGTCGCCGAGCGTCCGGGGCTCGCCAAAGCCCGCTCCGCCTCGGACGTGGGTGAGATCGACCGCGTCCTCGGCGGTCGCCGCGACACGGCGATCGTTCTTTACGGCAACGGCCCGTTCGACGGCTCGACGCGGCGGATCGCCGACCATCTCGCGGTCGCGGGCTACACGAACGTGCGGCGCTACCAGCTCGGCATCCCGGTGTGGCGCGCGCTCGGCGGTGTGACGCAGATCGAGGACCTCGGCCTGCGGCGCGTGATGAGCCTCGATCAGAGCGCGGTGTTCGTGGACGCGCGCGACTCGCTCCGGTTCGTGGCGAAGACGCTGCCGCACGCGCGCAACATCCCGCGCGCCAGGGTGACCGGGGCGCGCGACGGGGGCGAGGTGCGGCGCGCGGAGGACGACGGCCGGCTGCCGGCGGACGACCACAACGCGCGGATCATCGTGTTCGGCGAGAGCGGCGCGGACGCCTACTACGTCGCGCAGCAGCTCACGCGCGAGGCGTTCCACAACGTCTCGTTCTACCGCGGAACGATCCTACAGGCGCTGATCGCGATCGGGCGTTGAGTTGCTGCCGCTCATCGTGCTCCCCGTCGACGTTCAGGCTGCTCTGGTCAGCGATCGAAGGACTGGCGTGAGCCGATCGAGTTCCTCTCGTAGTGCCGAGGCTGCGAGGCGCGAGGAATTGAAGTCGCCGCCGGCCGCCACGGACTCCAGCCGCTCAGCGGCCTCGGCCGCCGACCCGGCGGCAAGGGCCTTGAGGCCGCTTTTCATTCGGTGCGCGATTCTCTCGAGCGCAGCGGTGTCGAGGTGCTCGAGAGAGTCCTGAATCTGCGCGAGCTGATGTGGAAGGTCGGCGAGACAGGCCGCCACCGCCACATCCAGCAATTCCCGGTCGCCATCGGCGCTGTCGAGCGCGAGGTCCAGATCGAACACTTCGGCATCACCAACGACAGCCTCGTCGCCGGGTGTCGTCGCGCTGCTCACGAGCGCGAAACTCTCAATCGTATCGAAGAGGGTCTGAGACTCGACCGGCTTGCTCAAATACCCGTCCATGCCCTGCGCCAGACAGCGCTCGCGGTCACCGCGCATGGCGTGGGCCGTGAGGGCGATGATCGGTGTATGACCGCCGGTGTCGCGCTCCATGGCCCGAATTGCGGCAGTCGTCGCAAGGCCATCGAGCTCCGGCATCTGCAGGTCCATGAGGACGAGGTCAAATGGCTCCGCGCAAATCGCCGCAAACGCAAGCGTTCCATCCTCAACCGCACAGACCTCGTGACCCCGCTTCTCGAGCATGCGGGAAAGGATCGAACGGTTGACCGGATTGTCCTCGGCCAACAGCACGCGCAGACGATTGCGCTTCTCCCTCAAGGAATGCCGCGTAACGAGTTCTTGCCTGCGACTGGCGACGGGCATCTCGAACACGGTGCGGATGGCCTCGACCAGCTCGCCGCCGATGATCGGTTTCGTGAGGTATCCGACAATGCCTGCCGACCGACAACGTGCAGCATCACCGCTCCGTCCTGATGACGTCAGCAGAATCACGGGCGTGGTCAGGTTCGGGTCACGCTGGATCCGCTCAGCGATCGTCAGGCCGTCGATCTCGGGCAAGTGGAAGTCGAGAAGCACCAGATCGAATGGCGCACCTCCGTCACGTGCCGATGCGAGCGCCTCGAGCGCGGCCGCCCCGTGCTCGACCGCCAGTACGCGCACTCCACAGCGCTCGAGAACGCTCATGAAGATCGTGCGAATCGTGGCGTTGTCGTCAACGACGAGGATCCTGCGGTCGCGCAGGCTAACCATGCTGGCGGGCTGGCGAGAAGCCGACTCCGCAGGCGCGGTCCCAAATGTGGCCGTGAACGTGAACGTGCTGCCCCGACCGGGCTGGCTCTCGACGCTGATCTCCCCGGACATCAGTTCGACGAGCTGCAGACAGATCGCCAGGCCCAGCCCAGTTCCGCCGTACCGGCGAGTGGCCGACCCGTCGCCCTGAGTGAAGGGCTGAAAGATGAGCTCTTGCTTGTCGGCCGGGATACCAATGCCGGTGTCACGGACCGCAATGCGAAGCATGGCCCGGCCATCGGACTCCCCATCCAATCGTATGCGGATGACGATCTCGCCCTTCGCGGTGAACTTGATGGCATTCCCCACCAGATTGATGATCACCTGGCGTAGGCGGCCCGGGTCGCCTATCAGCCGATCGGGCACCTCGGCTTCGATGTTGCACGCAAGCTCGAGGCCCTTCCGGTGTCCCCGCACCCCCAACTCCTTGACGGCAGTTCCGACGCAGTCGCGCAGGCTGAACGGAATGGCTTCGAAGTCCAGCTTGCCTGCTTCGATCTTCGAGAAATCGAGGATGTCGTTCAACAGTGTGAGCAGGCCGTCTGCTGACGCGCTTACGGCGTCAAGGAATTCGCGCTGTTCCGGCGTCAGATCCGTGTCGAGCAGCAGCTCAGTCATGCCGATGATGCTCGTCATCGGCGTCCGGATTTCATGACTCATGTTCGCCACGAACTCGGACTTGAGACGCGCTCCCTCGAGCGCCGCCTCGCGTGCCGCGATCATCGCGGTCTCGGCCTGTTTGCGCTCCGAGATGTTGCGGATGACGGCAAGGACCTGACCGCCGCGCAAGGGCAGCAAACGCGCCTCATAGGCCCGCTCCTCCCCCCGGATCGGCAACACGAAGTCGACGGGATCGACGCGTTGGCCACCGGCGAGACGCTCGAGAGCTGCTTCGAGGAGTCCTCGGGCTTCGGCGTTGGGCAGGCGTTGAATCTTGCGGCCGACGAGCGCCTGTGCCGGTTCGAGCAACTCATCGCCACTCTGAGCCCGGCACGAAAGGATGGTGCCGTCGGCCTCCAGCCACATGAAGACGTCGGGCAGCGCCTGGAGTACGGCGCGCATCTCCGAGTTGGCTTGAAGCAGCTCCTGTGAGCTGAGCTCGAGCGAACGCTCCAGCAGCGTGTAGTCTGCCTCGAACTGTCGATAGCTCTCGTCCACCGCCGCAAACAGTGGCTTCAATTCTGCCGGAGCCTTCTCGAGCGCGCCGAAGGCCGTCCGCAATTGTCGCTGCAGGAGCCGATGGAGTGACGTCACGGGCTACGCCGCCTCGGCCAGCGTCGTGATCGTCATGGTCTGGTTGTGAAGCTCGCATCGAGCACTGGGCGTGAACGGCGAGATCTCCCCGTAGGAGTAAAACCCCGTCAACGCGGGGCCGGAGCCCAGGACGGCACGGACGCCCTCGACCTCCTCATCGACGCGCTGCTTCAAGATGAGTTTGCGGCCGACGCAGCTGATGAGGATCGCCAACTCCGGCTGGCTGCCGCGAATCGCGCTTTGCGAGGCGTAGGCCGCGCCCATCGCCCCGTCCATCAGTCGATCGAAGTTGGCTTTCATGAGCCTGCCGTACGCGCCCTCGGGGATATCGCCGGCGAAGGTCATGCTCTGATCGTCCTCGTTCACCGCGAGAATTGTCCGGACAATCGGGGTCGCACTTTCGTCCGACCGAATGCTGAGTGGGAATAGTAGACCCGTAGCGGGCAACCCGGCCGCATGGTCCCCCAGGTAGTCCTTGTACAACTTGAGTGCCGACTTCCCATCGAGCTCGTAAAGGATGTTTCGCGAGGATCGGGTGATGAGGCGTTCAGGCCCGAATGGATCCCATCCGCCAAGCGAGCCATACCCGACGGTGAGACTGGAGCCGTAGAAACCCAGAATGGCTACGAGCCCAGTGTGAGGACGGTCATCCCAGAGCACGTAGGTGGTTTCGAAGCGGGCGCCATCGCCGGACAATCCTCCGGTCACCGTCACGTCGGAGGGGATGGCGCTCGTCAGTCCACGAACGAGCTCGCTCCCGTTCACGTTGAGCCCGTCGGACAGGACGAAGGCATGCCGGAGCCCGGCATGGGGAAGGGATTGTGCCAGGCGCCGCCCGGTCTCGAAGCTGTCGTCGGCGGCAGTAATGCGGGCCTGCGCGGCGTGAAGCGTCGTGCGATCGAAGTGGACGGCGGTCGCGACGATCCTCTCATCCGAGACCGATGTGCCAAGGATCTCGCCGGCGGTCGAACAGCCGAAGAATTGTGCCTTCGGAAAACGGTGCCGCAGCCAGGGGATTGCATCGGAGGCACCGAGCGCCTTCCCATCGCCGAAGATGAGAACGAGGTCGGCATCGCTCACCGGGTTGTCGGAAGACGCCCAGCCGGATGAGCCTTCCCAAGACAGCTGCTCCACTTGCATGCAGTCCTCCACCTCATTTCGGGTCCACCGTGGATGGTCCGATAGTCGCCTCGAGGGTGTGGTCCAATTGTCGGCCCAAGAGGTCGCGGTCTGAAGAGCTTCTCGAGCCGCGGCTGGCGATGCTGACCGGGCCGGCGGCCCGGATCCGTAGTTCAGTGCTCCTCGACCATTGCCGATAGTCATCTTGTGTCGGCTCTTCCGCCCCGCGGGGGGTGACACGCGCGGCATGCCTTCGGTCAAGGTTGAGGAGGGTCGAACACGGTCGCCGACTCCACCACGACACCGTTCAAGCGGCACGGGATTGCGCTCGCCGTCATCGTCTGGGCTTTCCTGGTCCTCACCGGGATGAAACTCCTGCTGGACTACCAGACTCGGGCCGGGGCACCGGCCCATCCGCCGTCGAGCTGGCCGCAGTCGACGCGCATTGCCATGACGGTGGGCGAGGCGAGGCTGGTGGTATTCGCCCATCCGCACTGTCCCTGCACGCGCGCGACGCTAGGCGAGCTCGCGCGCGTGATGGCACGGACCGAAGGCCGGCTGCACGCCGCGGTGCAGTTCGTCGTCCCGCCGGGCGAGGATCCGCAGTGGGCCCGGACCGATCTGTGGCGTAGTGCGGCGGCCATTCCCGGGGTACAGGTCGGCATCGATCAGGGCGGCGCCGAGGCGCGGCGGTTCGGTTCGCTGACCTCGGGGCAGGTCCTGCTGTACGACGCGGCCGGACGACTGTGCTTCGCGGGAGGGATCACGGCGGGTCGCGGGCACGCCGGCGACAACGCCGGCGAGGATGCCATCGTCGCCATCGCCAGCAACGGTGTCGGAAGGCTGTCCAGCACGCCGGTGTACGGCTGCGCGCTGAAGTCGCCGTCCACGGCCGCCGAAAGGATGGATCCGCAATGTCCGAAGTGATCGCGAGCCCGGCGCAGAACCCTTCGCTCGCAGCGCGAGCCGAGGTGCTGCTCGACGACTCGCGGCGGAAGCTGCGCGCGCGCACCGACCGTTTGTTCGCCGGCCTCATGGCCATTCAATGGCTGGCCGGGATCGCCGCCGCCATATGGATCTCACCCCGGGCATGGGCCGGCGCGACGAGCCAGGTGCATCTCCACGTCTACGCCGCCATCTTCCTGGGCGGGGGCATCTCCGGGCTTCCGATTCTCCTCGCGCTACTCCGACCCGGCCGAACCTCCACGCGACACGTGATCGCCGCCGGGCAGATGCTGACCTCGGCGCTCCTCATTCACTTGAGCGGGGGGCGGATCGAGACTCACTTCCACGTGTTCGTCTCGCTCGCGTTTCTCGCGTTCTACCGCGACTGGCGCGTGCTGGTCACCGCCTCGGCGGTGATCGCCACCGACCACATCCTGCGGGGCCTTTTCTGGCCGCAGTCCGTTTACGGCGTTCTTGCGGCCTCGCCCTGGCGGGCTCTCGAGCACGCCGGGTGGGTGGTCTTCGAGGACTGCGTACTCTTCCTGGCCATCCAGCAGGGCTTGAGCGACATGAAGGGTTCCGCCGACCGGCAGGCGCAGCTCGAGAGCAGCCATCAGCTCATGGAGCGCGAGGTGCAGGATCGGACGCGCGATCTGCGTGGCAGCGAAGAGCGATTCCGCTCGCTCAGCGCCTCCTCGCCGATCGGCATCTTCGAGACCGATTCCGCCGGCAAGTGCGTCTACACCAACCCGCGCTGGCAGGAGATCTTCGGAATCGGAATGGAACAGAGCGTGGGCGACGGCTGGCAACGGGCGATCCACGCCGGCGATCGCCTGGAAGTCGCCGATGCCTGGACCGACGCGATCACCCGCTGCGAACCCTTCCACCGTGAGTTCCGCATCCGCACGGCTGATGGGAGCGAGCGCTGGGTGAGCGCCCGGGCCGCCACGCTACGGCGTGAGGACACCGCGGTGGCCGGGTACGTGGGGACCGTCGAGGACATCACGCAGCACAAACAGGCGGAAGCCGAATCGCTCCGCGCGCGCGAGACCGCGCTCGAGACGGCGCGGCTCAAGTCCGAGTTCCTCGCCAACATGAGCCACGAGATCCGCACGCCGTTGAACGGCGTGATCGGGATGACGGAGCTCGCACTCGAAACCGAACTGACCCGCGGGCAGCGCGAGTACCTGGACACGGTGAAGGTCTCGGCGGACAGCCTGCTCTCGGTGATCGAGGACATCCTCGATTTCTCGAAGATCGAGGCCGGCAAGCTCGAGCTCGATCCGACCCCCTTCAGCCTGCGCGACACGTTGAGCATGACGTTGAAGACGCTTGCGCTCCGGGCAGACAAGAAAGGCGTGGAGCTCGTCTGCGACGTGCGATCGGACGTGCCCGACGCCCTGCTCGCCGACTCGGGACGCTTCCGGCAGATCCTCCTCAACCTGGTCGGGAACGCGATCAAGTTCACCGCGCAGGGTGAGGTGGTGGTCGAAGTGGCGATCGAGTCGATGAGCGACGAGGACGTCGTCCTTCACGTCTGCGTCGCCGATACCGGCATCGGCATCCCCGCCGACAAACAGGCGTCGATCTTCGAGTCGTTCACCCAGGCGGACATGTCCACGACGCGTCGCTTCGGCGGCACGGGACTCGGGTTGGCCATCTCGTCGCGGCTCGTGGCAATGATGTCCGGTCGGATCTGGGTCGAGAGCACGCCAGGGCATGGCAGCCGGTTCCACTTCACCGCGCGCATGGCGGTCGACACGGCGGGGACTTCCACCACGACGGTCGAGGGGAACGATATCCCGCTCGACGGGCTGCGCGCGCTCGTGGTGGACGACAACGAGACCAACCGCCGGGTGCTGGTGGAGATGCTCACCCATCTCAAGATGGTTCCCACCGCAGCGGCGGACGGCGTCTCGGCGCTCTCGGAGCTGGCCTTCGCTCGCAGCGCGGGCGAGCCCTACGCACTGGTCGTCCTCGACGGCCACATGCCGGAGATGGACGGGTTCGACGTCGCCCGCCGCATTCGCGCCACCCCCGAGCTCACCGGAGCAACGCTCATGATGCTGACCTCGGGCGGTCAGCCCGGAGACGCCGAGCGCTGCCGCGAGTTGGGCTTGGCCGGCTATCTCATGAAGCCCGTATCGCGGAGCAATCTGCTTCAGGCCATTCGGCAGGCGCTGGCCGCGCGCCATCCCGCCCTGCACCCGGCGCCCGAGAAGCCCCGACGACACTCACTCGCGCTTGTACCCGAACAGGAGAGCGGCATGAACCAGCGAAGGCTGCGCATTCTGGTGGCCGAGGACCACCCGGTGAACCAGCGGGTCGTGGTGCGCATCCTCGAGAAACTTGGACACGAGCCCACCGTGGTGGAAAACGGCGAGCTCGCCCTGCACGCAACCGCGACCGGCGGGTTCGATCTGCTGCTCATGGACGTCCAGATGCCGGTGATGGATGGCTTCGAGGCCACCGCAGCGATCCGGGCCCGGGAATCGTCGCAGGGTGGGCACTTGCCGATCGTGGGGCTGACCGCTCACGCGATGAAGGGCGACATGGAGCGATGCCTCGGGGCCGGCATGGACGCCTACCTCTCGAAGCCGCTGAAGATCTCCGAGCTGTCGGCCACCATCGAACGAGTGGCCGCGCCGGTGACGAGCGCGGACCGTCCCTTCGCCGTGTCGGCGGAGGATCACGACGGCGTCTTCGATCCCGACCAGGCGCTCGAGAATGCCGCCGGCGACCCCGTCCTGCTGGCCGAGATCGCGCAGCTCTGGCTCGAGGATGCGCCCACCCGACTGGCGCAGATCCGCGACGGTATTGCGGCGTCAGACGCACGGACGATCGAGCGCGCGGCCCATCGCCTGCGTGGATCGCTCAGCACGCTGGCTGCCCCGCTGGCAACCGAGGCTGCCGCAAATCTCGAAAAGCTCGCGGCCGGGGGCCATCTGGCCACCGTCGTCGATGTCGCGGCGGCGCTCGAGGCCGAGATCTCGCGCCTGAGACCTCGATTGGAGCGACTCGCGGAGCACCGCGAGGCCGCCTAGACGCGGCCGGCGATCGCTTCGATCAGATGCGCGTGGTGCCGCGCGTGCACGGCGTGCACGCGGAGCATCTCCGGCAGGTTGTAGTGCCAGCGCAGCGCGAACCGGAAACGCGGGATGTACGGGTTCGCGATCCACAGCCGGTCCCGCTCGCCGGCGGCGAGCGCCGCGACGACGGCGCGATGCCGCTCGAGCGTCCGCGCGATCCGTGCGGCCACGACCTCGCGCTCGGGCGTCGTCCCCGGCCTCGTCGCGGGATGCGCGCGGCCGCCGGTCGGCATCATGCGAAGGATCGTCACGACCCACAGCGACTGCAGCGGGCCCCGGCCCGGCACCGGCGGCAGCGTCCCGTCGCGCAGCTTCGCGACCGCCGCTTCGAACGGCGCCGCGGAGAGATCCATCGAGGCGGCGATGTGTTCGGTGTGCTGGCCCGCCGTCCAGCGGCGCGGCAGCCCGCGTGACCAGAGCGCCGGATCGCGCTCGATCGGCGCGGCGAGATCGCGCAGCGCCGATTCGAGGTCGGCGACCAGCGCCTCACCGTGCGCCCCGTCGATGCCCCGCATGCGGCTAGGCTACCTCGCGGCGCCCCTGCGGATCGAGCGCGTCGCGCAGGCCGTCGCCGAGGAAGTTGAAGCAGAAGAGCGTCAGCGAGAGCGCGAGGCCGGGGAAGATGACGAGCCACGGGAACAGCGCCAGCACGCGCGCGCCGTCCGAGACCAGCGTGCCCCACGAGGCGTCGGGCGGCTGGACGCCGAGGCCGAGGAACGAGAGGAACGCCTCCTGGAGGATGATCGCCGGCACGGTGAGCGTCGTGTAGACGATCACCGGCCCGAGCGTGTTGGGCACGATGTGGCGGAAGATGATCGCGCCGTCGCCGGCGCCGAGCGCGCGCGCGGCCTCGACGAAGTTCTGGTGCTTGAGCGAGAGCACCTGGCCGCGGACGATACGCGCCATCGTCAGCCACTGGACGAGGCCGAGCGCCACGAACAGCATCAGGATGCTGCGGCTGAAGAAGACGAGCAGAAGGATGACGAGGAAGATGTAGGGGAGCGAATAGAGGATGTCCACGACCCGCATCATCAGCTCGTCCACCTTGCCGCCGCGATAGCCGGCGACCGCGCCCCACGAGACGCCGATCACGAGGCTCACCAGCGTCGCGACGAGGCCGACCATGAGCGAGATGCGGCCGCCGTAGACGACGCGCGCGAGCGTGTCGCGGCCGAGCTCGTCGGTGCCGAGCCAGTGCTGCGCGGTCGGCGCGACGGCGCCGAGCTTGAGATTCTGCGTCGTCGGATCGGCGAGTCCCGGGAGCCACGGCGCGGCGATCGCGACCACGGCGACGCAGGCGAGGAACAGCGCCGAGATCACGGCGGCGCGGTTGCGGCGCAGCCGCTTCCACGCGTCGGCCCAGAGGCTTTCGGGGCGCGAGTCCAGCGTCATCGGTCCGCCGCCGAGGGTCATCGATTCCCCGCGGGCGAGGGGTAGGGGCCACTTCGGCACGCTCCGCTCCACATCCTGTTCCGCTGCGCTACGCCTCGGCTCGCTCTGCCATCCCTGGCTACGCTCGCCTCACACGTGCCTTCAGTGGCCCCCGCCCCTCGTCCGCTCGCCTCACACGTACCTACGGGGGCCCCCCGCCCCTTGCCCGCAGGTTTCACGCCAACTCCACGCGCGGATCGAGGCGCGTGTACGCGACATCGATCGCGAGGTTGAGCAGCAGCAGGAACGATGCGTAGAAGAGCACGAGGCCGAGCACCAGCGTGTAGTCGCGATTGAACGCGGCGTTGACGAGGTAGCGGCCGAGACCCGGCACCGAGAAGATGCTCTCGACCACGACCGAGCCCATGATGACGCGGGCCGTCGCGGGGCCGAGGTACGAGACCACCGGCAGGATGCCGAGCCGCAGCGCGTGCTTGCCCACGACGCGGGATTCGGGCAGGCCTTTCGCGCGCGCGGTGCGGATGTAGTCCTGGCCCAGCACTTCGAGCATCCCGCCGCGCGTCAGCCGCGCGATGTACGCGACGTACGCGGTCGAGAGCGTGAGCACCGGCAGGATGCGGCTCTGCGGTCCTTCCCAGAGCGCCGGCGGGAGCACGAACAGCGTCAGCGCGAGTCCGAGCACCAGCACCGGGCCAAGCACGAAGTTCGGCACCGAGACGCCCGCGAGCGCCGTGGCCATCGCGGCATAGTCGAGCGACGAGTTCTGGCGCACGGCGGCGATCACGCCGATCGGCACGCCGATCAGGATCGCGATCAGTAGCGCCCAGCCGCCGAGCTCGAGCGACACCGGGAACGCCTCGGCGATGATCTCCCTCACCTGCCGCTGCGGGAACTTGTACGACGGCCCGAAGTCGAGGCGCGCGGCGTGCGTGAGAAAGCTCACGTACTGCTCGTGGAGCGGCCGGTCGAGCCCGTACGTCTTCATGAGCTGCGCCTTCGCCGCGGCGGGGATGTCGCGCTCGGCCTGGAACGGTCCGCCGGGCGCGGCGTGGACGAGGAAGAACGTGAGCGTCGCGATCACCCACAGCGTGGGGATCATGATCAGCAGGCGCCGCAGGAGGAACGTCGCGACGTTCAACGGACCTTCTCGCGCGCGGCTGCGCGCCGCGTGATCGCCTTGGAGCGCGGCGCCGGAGGCGAAGCGGACGCGACCGGCGGCGGCCCGCGGCGCCAGTCGCGGTCGATCCACACGTGGGTGAGCGGATGGACGTCGAGCGGCGTCTGGTAGATGCCGCGCACGTAGGGCTTCACGAGCTCGTTGGTCGAGTAGTGATAGACGGGGATCACCGGCCCGTCGGCGAGCAGCAGCGCCTCGGCCCCGCGCAGGATCGCGAACCGGCGCTTCGCGTCGAGCTCCTTCGCCGCGGCGCGGATCATCGCGTCGTAGCGCGGATCGCCCCAGCCGCTGCGGTTGTTGCCGTCGCCGGTGACGTAGCAGGCGAGGAACGTGTTGGGATCGAGGTAGTCGCCGAGCCACGAGCGGCGCGCGACGTCGTACTTGAGCGCGGTCACGGTCTGCAGATACGAACCCCACTCCTCGTTCTGGATCGCGACGTCGATCCCCAGCTCGCGCTTCCACATCGCCTGGACCGCCTCGGCGATGCGGCGGTTGTCCTCACTGGTGTTGATGAGGATCGAAATGCCGCGCGGGAACCCCTTGCCGCCGGGATAGCCCGCCCTGGTGAGGCACTGCCGCGCGTACGCGGGATCGAAGCGCAGGCCGGGCGGGTTCTCGTAGCCGGGATAGCCGGTGGGGACGAAGTCGCCCCACGCGCGCCGACTGCCCTTCAGCAGATCCTGCGCGATCGCCTCGCGGTCCACGGCGGCGTTGAGCGCGCGCCGCACCCAGACGTTGTCGATCGGCGGGCGCTTCACGCACATCGTGTAGAAGTAGACGCCCTGATAGTCGCCGTGGTGGTAGTCGGCGTAGCCGCGCACGTAGGGGATGAACGACGACGGGAAGTAGCCGCTCGGGCACCAGTCGATCACGCCCGCCTTGTAGAGATTGAACGACGTGTTGAGGTCGTCGATCGTGTAGCCGACGACGCGGTCGAGATGGACGCTTGCCGCGTCCCAGTAGGCCGGATTCTTCGCGAACTCGAAGCGGTTGTTCTGACGCCAGTAGGTGAGCGTGAACGCGCCGTTGCCGACGATGTTCGCGGGCAGCGTCCAGCGGTTGCCGAAGCGCTCGACGGTTCGGCGCGGCACCGGCAGGCACGAATAGAACTGGCAGAGGTAGAGAAAGTAGGGGACCGGCTGATCGAGCCGCACGATGAGCGTGCTGTCGTCCGGCGCCGCGAGCCCGACCGCGCGCTCGTCCTTCACGTCGCCCTTGTTGAACGCCTCGGCGTTCGTCACCGCGAACAGGAAGCTCGCGTAGCGCGACGTGGTCTTGGGCTCGAGCAGGCGGATCCACGACCAGCGGAAGTCCTCGGCGGTCACGGGCCGTCCGTCGGTCCAGCGGATCCCGGGGCGCAGGTGGAACGTGTACGTGCGGCCGTCGCCCGAGATCTCCCAGCGGTACGCCTCGCCCGGAAGCGGCTCGAGCGTCTGCGGATCCTCGCGCGTCAGGCCCTCGAAGAGCATGCGGGCGACGCGGCCGTCGGGCTGGCCGACGGCGAGGTCGGGATCGTAGGTCTCGGGCTCCGCGCCGAGGTTGAAGCGCAGCACGTTGCCGGGCGGGAGGGCGGTGCTCCCGAACCATCGCGGCGCCGAGGCGTTCGCCGCGACCGGGCGCCGCGCGGCCGGCGCGCACGCGAGCAGCGAGGCGAGCGCGGCGAGTCCGAGAACGCGCGGGAGCTTCATCGCGCGGCAGTATAAGCGAGCGCGCCCTAGAATCCGGGCTGGAGCGCGAACTCCCAGTACCAGCTGCGGCCGGGACGATCGTTGGGATGGACGAGATCCACCTCGCCGACCGCGAAGCCGAAGAGATTGAGGCGCATCGCGACGCCGTGGCTGGTCACGGTGCGCGCGCCGGCGCCGAAGAAGCGCGGCTTCTCGCCGCGGCTCCACGCGCTGCCGGCGTCGAAGAACAGTGCCGCCTCGAGCGGCGGGATCGCGGGCGAGGCGATCAGGCCGAGCGAGCCGAGCAGCGGCACGCGCAGCTCGACGTTGGCGACCGCCATGCGCGAGCCGAGCAGCCGGTTGAACACCGTCTCGTCGGTCGTGAACGAGTTGATGTCGTAGCCGCGCACGAGCGACGGATAGCCGACGTAGAGCGGCGAGAGCCGTGTGTCGTCGGCGCCCGAGCCGTAGCGGCCGAAGTGCAGCACGCGCCCGGCGAGCGTCAGCGGCCGCGCGAACATGACGTAGCGCCGGTAGTCGGCGAGCACCTCGGTGAAGTTGAGCGAGCCGATCACCGGGTCCACCTCGAACCGGTAGCGCTGGCCGAGGATCGGGCTCGTGCCGCCGAACACCGCGTTGTCGTAGACGAGCGCCGAACCGACCGTCGCGAGGTAGAGCGACGCGAGCGAATCGTTCGGCACCTGCACGGTCTTGTCGCTCAAGAGAACGCCGGTGATCGAATCGAACCGCCGCGTCTCGATCTCCTGCGCGAAGGCGATGTTGCGCAGGCCGCCGGTGAACTCGACCCGGTGGAACCGGTCGAACGGATACGCGACGTCGCCGAGGAGCGAGCGGTCGATCTCCCAGTAGCGCGTCTCCTGATCCGCGATCGTGCTGGTCGCCGGGTCCACGAGCTCGGCGAAGCCGCTCGCCACGTACGGGACCTGGCTCAGCTCGAGGCCCCAGTTCCAGCGCGACGCGAGGTTCTGGTACGCGAGGATCGCGCCCGTGTTGTTGATGAAGTTGCCGCCGGCGTTCAGGAACTGGACCGCGGTCGCCAGGTTGTGGTCACCGAGCATGTCGCTCCAGTAGAACGCCGCTCCGCCGGCGAGGTGCGTGCCGGTCGATCCGCCGGCGACGCCGAGCGAGACCTGCGAAACGTTGTCGAGCGAGAGCGCGGCGCGATACGGCGTGCGCCGGAACTTGAGCGTGTCCACGCTCACCGTGCGCGCCGGCGTCTCGACCGAGGCGGTCACGTTCTCGCGCTCGAGCGGCGGCAGCGTGCCGGCGGCCGCGGCGACCGGCGCCGACGGCGGCGCGCCCGCGAGCGGCGTGGCGCCGTCGAGCCGGTAGAGGTTGTAGCTGCCCTTCTCGTACGCGCTGAAGATCAGGCGGTCGATCTGGCGCGCGACCGTGAACGCCGGGCTCAAGCTCGTGAGGCCCGAGACGCCGGTTGTCAGGTGCGTGAGCTGGTCGAGCTCGCCGGTCGCGAGCGTCACGCGGTAGAGATCGGAGATGCCACCGCGGTCCGAGACGAAGTAGAGGCTCGCGCCGTCGCGCGACCAGTGCGGATCGATGTGCTTGGCGCCGTCGAATCCCGGGACCTCGGTGATCCGCCCCGACTCGGGGTCGATGAGCCCGATGCGGTATCCGCGCAGCGACGGCGCGGCGCTCGCCTCGCCGAGATCCGCGCCCTCGCTCGACACCGGCACGCCGCGATCGCCGACGAAGCGGTCGGTGACGAAGGCGATCTGGCGCCCGTCGGGCGACCACGCCGGCTGGAGATCGGCGGCGCGGTCATGCGTGAGCCGCGTGCGCTTGCCGGTCGCGACGTCGACGATCCAGAGGTCGGTCGTGCCGCCGGAGAGCGCCGAGAAGACGATGCGCTTGCCGTCGGGCGACCAGCTCGGCGTCAGCAGCTCGCCGAGATCGTCGCGGCGGAACTCCTGCACCACGCGGCCGCGGTCGACGTCGAGGATCGAGAGCACGGGGCGGCCGCGGCTCACGGCCGTGAACGCGAAGCGCGTGCCGTCGGGACTCCAGTCGCCCGCCGAGGCGACGAACTGGAGGCTCTGGAAGTGCGGATCGACGACGGTCTTCGTCACCTGGCGCTCGATCTTCCCGGTCTGGGCGTCGGCGACGTACATCTCGATCGAGAACCGGCTGCGCTCCGAGAGGAACACGAGCCGCTTGCCGTCCGGGCTCAAGGACGGCGCGAGGTTCAAGCGCCCGACCTCCTTCTTCTCGACGATGACCGCGGTCGCCTGCTTCGCCGCCGGCTGCGTCGCGGCGACGATCGGCGCGCTCCACGCCTTGGTCGCCGCGTGCCAGTTCTTGATCAGCGAATCGGCCGACGTGCCGAGCGCGAACCGGATCGCCGCACTCGCATCGCCCGAGCTGCCGGCGGACTTGAGCATGCGGCCGACCGCCTCTTCGCCGTAGCGCGCGGCCACGTACGCCCACAGCGCCTCGCCGAAGCGGTAGGGGAAGTAGCGCGGGTCGGTGAGCTTGCCGTACGAGGGCAGCTTGTCGTTGGCCGCGGCGTCGCGCATCCACATCGCGGTGTGCGGATCGTGGGGGCCGATCGAGAGGTACTCGGCCATGCCCTCGACGAACCACGACGGCAGGCGCTCGATCCCCTGCGGCACGACGCCCATCGCCCGGCCCTGGCCCGAGATGTCGTACTGGAACGCGTGCACGAGCTCGTGCCCGATCACGTGATCGGTCTCGGCGTACGAACCGGCGATCGGCAGCACGATGCGGCGCTTGAACGACTCGGTGACGCCGCCGATCCCCTCGCTCAAGTCGCCCGAGACGGCGTTGGTCTGCTCGAACGACGGGTGGCTCGGGTAGAGGATGAGCGGCTGGCGGCGCGTGAGCTGATGATCGAGCGCCGCCGAGATGCGCCCGTACCAGCGCTCGGCCATCGCCGCGGCGTCGGTCGCGATGTCGCGCTCGTCCTGGTCGTAGTAGATGTCGAAGTGCTCCGTCTTGAGCACCTGGAAGCGCGGCGTCTCGTAGCGGACCTTGTTCTGTCCGAAGTACTGGGCGTGCGCGGGCGTCCCGACGCAGAGGGCGAGGAGGGCGAGCAGCGGGACGAGCCGGGGGCGACGTGGCTTCATGGGCACGCTC
This sequence comes from Candidatus Eiseniibacteriota bacterium, assembly GCA_016178725.1. GTDB lineage: Bacteria > Eisenbacteria > RBG-16-71-46 > RBG-16-71-46 > RBG-16-71-46 > WS-11. Next base: position 15,460 of record JACOSV010000001.1, on the reverse strand, counting down.
CGGACGGTATCGCGTTCAACGGGATCAATCCTTAGACGATCCAGCGCCCCGAAGGGTCGCATGTAAGGTGGGACCGACAGTTCTGCGGACGGGCCGTTCGCGGCCGAGCATACTCCGCGCGGCGGCCGATCGCGCAGCGCGCGGCGTCGCAAGGCGCAAGCGCGCTCACGCGGCCCCGCGCCCGCGCATGGCGCGACCCTTGCCCCTGCCTTCGCGGCTTGGTCCATCCGGATACCTACGGCCGCACCGGATTGCGGACGCGACGCGGAGGCGGCCCGATTTGAGCTCGTCGAATCTCGTTCGCTGCCCGATGTGCGGGCATCAGTCGCCCCGCCCCGGCGGCCGCGACGTTCTCATGTGCACCTGTGGTCTTCGGATCACCTGCGCCCGCCCGCCCGACCCCTCACGATCGAGGGTGGAGACGGTGTTCGCGCTGCTCGCGCTGGTGGCGATGGTGGGCGCCGCGCTGGACCTGGTCCGCCGCATCCGCTGATCTCCCGCCCGCCGGCGCTTCACGCGGCGCCGTCGGGCCCCCGGTCCCCGAGGCTTCGAACCTGATACCGGGGCCGATCCGCTCCGGTTCCACCTCCGATGTGCCGCGCGTGCGGATCGGACGCGCGACTTTGCGCGCTCTGGACCGAGCGACTATTTTCGCGCCATGCCTTCGAGCCGCACGCTGAAACCCGCGCCGGTCTCGGTCGGCGTCAGCATTCCGAAGCTCGAAGCCGGCGAGAAGGTCACGGGCCGCGCGCGCTACGTGGACGACATCGCCGTTCCGGGCGTGCTCCACGGCCGCACCGTGCGCTCGACGGTGGCGCGCGGCCGCATCATCCGGGTCGAGCTCGACCCCGCGTTCGACTGGCGCGGCGTCGTGATCGCCGACCACAAGGACATCCCGGGCGAGAACGTCGTGGCGCTGATCGCGGACGATCAGCCCCTGCTCGCCGCGGACGAGATCCGCCACGCCGAGGAGCCGATTCTGCTCGTCGCCCACGAGGACGCCGAGCGCGCCGAGGCCGCGCGCATGGCGGTGCGCGTCGAGGTCGAGCCGCTTCCGGCGGCGCTCACGGTCGAGGACGCGCTCGCGCGCACGGCGCTCGTCCACGGCGACGACAACGTTTTCAAGGAGATCACGATCGAACGCGGCGACGTGGAGCGCGGGCTCGCCGAGTCCGACCTCGTGGTCGAGGGCGAGTACCGGACCGGCTGGCAGGAACAGCTCTACATCGAGAACAACGGCATGATCGCCGAGCGCGACGGCGACGGGCTGCTCGTGCGCGGCTCGCTCCAGTGCCCGTACTACGTGCACAAGGCGCTGATGCGCATCTTCGCGCTCGCGCCCGACAGGGTGCGCGTGATCCAAACGGTCACGGGCGGCGGATTCGGCGGCAAGGAAGAGTACCCCTCGATGATCGGCGGCCACGCGGCGCTGCTCGCGTGGAAGAGCGGACGTCCGGTCAAGATCGTCTACGACCGGCTCGAGGACATCGCCGCGACCACCAAGCGCCATCCGTCGGTGACCCGGATGCGCGTCGGCGTCATGAAGAACGGGCGCCTCGTCGCGGTCGACGCGGACATCCTCATGGACGGCGGCGCGTACGTGACGCTCTCGCCGGTCGTGCTCTCGCGCGGCGCGATCCACGCCGCCGGCGCCTATCGCTGGCGCGACGCGCGCATCCACGCCCGCGCGGTCGCGACGCACACGCCGCCGAACGGGGCGTTCCGGGGCTTCGGCGCGCCGCAGACGCTGTTCGCGACCGAGTGCCATCTCGACCGCATCGCCGAGCGGCTCGGCATGGATCCGCTTGCGCTGCGCCTCGCGAACGCGGTGCGGATCGGCGACGTGACGCCGACCGGCCAGGTGCTTAAGGAGAGCGTCGGCGCGGTCGACGTGCTGACGCGCACCGCCGCGATGGCCGACTGGACGCGCACGCGCGAGCGCCTCACGCGCGAGAACGCCGCCGCCGCGGCGCACGAGACGCGGCGCCACCGCCGCCGCGCCGCCGCGCCGCGCCCGGGGAGCGCGCCCGCGCCGTCCGCGCGGCGGCTGCGCCGCGGCATCGGACTCTCGCTCGCGCTCCACGGCGCGGGGTTCACGGGCAGCGGCGAGGTGCGGCTCGCCTCGCGCGCCGCGATTTCGCTCGGCGCCGACGGCCGCCCGGTGATCCTGACCGCGAACACGGAGATCGGGCAGGGCACGATCACCGCCTTCTCGCAGCTCGTCGGCGAGGCGCTCGGCGTTCCGCCGTCGTTCGTGATCGTGCACGACCCGGACACGCGCGCGGTCCCGGACAGCGGCCCGACCGTCGCGTCGCGGACGGTGATGGTGGTGGGCGGCCTGCTCGAGCAGTGCGCGCGCGCCATGCGCGAGCGGCTCGAGCTCTTCGCCGAGACGCCGATCGCGGGCGCCGACGAATTCCGCCGCGTGGCGAAGCGGTTCCTGCGCGAGCGCGGCCCGCTCAAGATCGAACGCCAGTACGAGAAGCCGCCCGGCATCACGTGGGACGACGACACGTATCGCGGCGACGCGTATTCGGTGTTCTCGTACGCCGGCTGCGCCGTCGAGGTCGAGGTGGACCTCGACACCGGCGAGACCACGGTGCTGAACGTGGCGACCGCGCACGACATCGGCCGCGCGATCCATCCCGTGCTCGCGGCCGGACAGGTCGAGGGCGGCACGGTGCAGGCGCTCGGCTGGGCGCTGCTCGAGGACGTGCGCTGGAAGGACGGTCGCGTGTGGAACCACCAGCTCACGAACTACATCATCCCGACGTCGGCCGACACGCCGCCGATCCACGTCGAGTTCGTGGACGATCCCTACACGTACGGTCCGCGCGGCGCGAAAGGCGTCGGCGAGCTGCCGATGGACACGCCGGCGCCCGCCGTGGTCGCGGCGATCGCGCATGCGACCGGCGTGCGTGCAGACGAGATCCCGGTGACGCCCGAGCGGCTGCTCGCGGCACTCGCGGCGCGGGAGAAGAGTTGAGCCGGATCGCCGTGACGTTCACGCTCAACGGCGCGCGGCGGCGCGTGCGCGTGGCGCCGATGAAGCGGCTGCTCGACGTGCTGCGCGAGGACTGCGCGCTCACCGGCACCAAGGAGGGCTGCGGCGAGGGCGAGTGCGGCGCGTGCACGGTGCTGATCGACGGCCGCGCCGCGAACTCGTGCCTGATCCCCGCCGTGCACGCCGACGGCGCGACGCTGGTCACGGTCGAGGGGCTCGCGCGGCGCGGCGGCGCACTCTCGGCACTGCAGCAGGCGTTCGTGACGATGGGCGGCGCGCAGTGCGGCATCTGCACGCCCGGGATCCTGGTCAGCGCGCAGGAGCTGCTGCTGCGCTCGCGCGGCCGGGTGCCGGGCGACGCCGAGGTGCGCGAGGCGCTCGCCGGGAATCTCTGCCGCTGCACCGGCTACCAGAAGATCGTGGACGCGGTGCGCGCAGCGGCGCGGGAGGCGATGCCGGCGCGCGCGCGCGCGGCGCGGCGTGCGCCGAAGGCGCGGGCGACGGCGAAGGCGCGGCGGACGGCGAAGCGAGCGCGGCGGGCGCGATGAGAACCGCGCTCTCGACGCTCGCCGTCGCGCGGCCGCGCGATCTCGCCGAAGCGCTGGTACTGATGCGCGACGGCGCCGGGCGTCCGATCCCGATCGCGGGCGGGACCGACCTGCTCGTCTATCTCAACGCCGGCACGCAGAAGGGCGATCGGTTCGTGGACTTGCGTTCGCTCGCGGAGCTCCGCGGCATCCGCGCCGGCACGGACCGCTTCACGGTCGGCGCGCTCACCACGTTCAGCGAGATTCGCGAGCACGCCGCATTGGCGCGCCGGTTCCCGGCGCTCGCCGCCGCCGCCGCCGAGGTCGGCGGGCGGCAGATCCAGAATCGCGCCACCGTCGGCGGCAACATCGCGAACGCGTCGCCCGCCGCCGACTCGACGCCGGCGCTGCTCGCGCTCGACGCGATCGTCCACGTGCGCTCGAGCGACGGCGCGCGGGTGATCGCTCTCGATCGACTCTTCCGCGGCTATCGCGATCTGACGATGCGGCCCGACGAGCTGATCACCGCCGTCGAGCTGCCGTTCGCGCCGGAGCGCAGCGTCCAGTTCTTCCGCAAGGTCGGCACGCGGCGCGCACAGAGCATCTCGAAGGTCGTGATGGCGGGCGTGCTGCGTCTGGGGCGCGACGGCCGAGTGGACCACGTGCGGATCGCGCTCGGCAGCGTCGCGCCGGTGACGCTGCGCGCCCGCGCGGCGGAGGCGTCGCTCGCCGGGATCGCGCCGTCTCCGGTCGCGTCGTACCGGGCACGCGCGGCGCTGATGGACGACATCGCGCCGATCGACGACATCCGCTCGGACCGCGAGTACCGCCGCGCCGTCTCGGGCAACGTGCTCGAGCAGTTCCTGCGCTCGGCCGACCCGCGCTTCGCCCGCGGCTGACGCGGCTCGCATCGCCCGCACGGATTCGCTACAGACCGCGCGGGACCCTGCCGATGATCTGATCGTGCGGCGCCCACAGGCGCCCGATCGATCAGGAGGCAGCGCGTGTCCGAGTCCTCACGCCCCACGCTGGACGAGATCTCGACCGTCTTCGCCCACCTCGCGGACCGAGTGGCCGCGGAGCGCAGCCGCTCGCTCGATCCGATCATCCGGCTGTCGCTGACGCGCGCCGTCGTCGAGCTCAAGCATCACATTCCGGGGCTCTACGAGCCGCCGGATGCCGGCGCCGCCGCCGCGATGGTCACCGCGTCGGCCGACGCGCTGCGCCGCGGCCGGCTGCGCGCCTCGCTCTCGCGCGCGCTGCGCGGGCTCTCGTTCTCGCCGCATCACCCGGAGCTCCATTACCTCGCCGCGTCGGCGTGTCTGCAGTTCGGTGCCGCCGAGGAGGCGATCCGGCTGCTGCAGCACGCGCTGTGGATCCATCCGGGCTACGCGCCCGCGCGTCAGGATCTCGAGGCGCTCTCTGCGTTCCACGACAGCTCGATCGTGCCGGGCGATCCGGATTCGGGCGAGTCGGCGTTGAGCAACTTCGAGATGATCGATCCCGACCGGTCGCAGGGCAGCCTGTGGTCGGACGAGGACCTCGAAGGCTGGGAAGGTCGCTCCCCCGACGGCGAGTTTCCCGATGACGACGCCGAGGATCGCGCCGCGTAGTTCTCCCGCCTCCGGCGCACGAATTCGGCGCCGAACGTGCGCTCCGCTTCGTACCGATTGTGCGCGCGGCACCGCAGCCGGATGTTGCCGACTGTTGCCCGACCGTCGCGAGCGAATGGATGCGCGTGGTCGAACTCGAGTGATCGTCGCGCTCGGGCCGCGGCTCGGCGGGCGGCAGACCTGACGGCGGCACACTCCGCGCCGCATCCCGCGTCGCTGCGCTGCAGCCGAGTGCTCGCTCCGCCATCCCTGGCTCGCGCTCGCATCGGGTGCACCGCCATCAGGTCTGCCGCCCGCCAAGCTCCACGACCAACGCATCGAGCGCGCGATCGAGGACGGCCGGGAGATCGTTGGCGGGCACCTGATGCCCGAGCAGATCCTGCGCGTGGCGCAGCTTGTCGCGCGTGCTCTGGCCGATCGTTACTTGAAGACCGAAGCACTCGGGCGCAAGCGGTGTGATCCTGGGCCGCGTCACTTCGACCGGCGCCAGCGCGGGCCGCGCCTCGTTTCCGTCAACTCTCCTTGAGGAGAGTTGGTCGAGGACCGGCGTCGGGCTGGACGCCGGAGCCAGCGACTGGATGACGGTCACGAGATCCGGACGCGGGTAGCGCTCGGCCAGCATCGCGAAGATGACCGGGAAGCGCAGCGCGACCCGTGCGGCGCTGATCCGCTTGTAGGCCGTCTGCTCGCAGTAGCCGAGCTCGCCGATGCACCAGGCGTACATCGAGGGGTAGCCATCCCCCCGGTAGAGCCGGCGCTCGTGGAACTCGGCGATGTGGGCGAGCACCCACGCGGTGAGGCCGGCTTCCTTCCGGGACTGTTCCTTGAGGTCGCGACGCAGGGTGGCGTCGGAGAGGTGACGCAGCGAGTAGTTGCGCACGCGGGGCGGGTCGCGAGGGCGAATGCTTTGGTGCGCGTGACAGCGAATGAGTTCGTTTCCAAATTCGCCCCCGCCGAATTCGTGTGACAGACTTGCCGCGATGTCCTGGTCCATCCGCATCGGCAGCATCGCCGGCATCCGGCTCCAGCTCCACGTCACGTTCCTCTTCTTCCTCGCGTGGATCGCCCTCAGCCAGGGCCTGCTGACCGGCCACGCCGAGCGCGCGCTCGGCGGCGTGCTGCTGATCCTCCTCGTCTTCGCCTGCGTCGTGCTGCACGAGCTCGGCCACGCGCTGACCGCGCGGCGCTACGGCATCCGCACGCGCGACATCGTCCTGCTGCCGATCGGCGGCGTCGCGCGGCTCGAGCGCATGCCCGACAAGCCGTCGCAGGAGATCGTCGTCGCGCTCGCGGGGCCCGCGGTCAATCTCGCGATCGCCGCGGTCCTGTGGATCGCGCTCGGCCGGCACGTCGCGCCGGACGTGGCGCAGCCGGTGGCGGGCGACATCATCGAGTCGTTGCTCACGATCAACCTGATGATGCTGCTCTTCAATCTCATCCCGGCGTTCCCGATGGACGGCGGGCGCGTGCTGCGCGCGGTGCTCGCGCTGAAGCTCCCATACGTCCGCGCGACGCGCATCGCCTCGCTGGTCGGCCAGGGGATCGCGCTGCTCTTCGGCGTCGCCGGCCTGTTCATCCTTCACAACCCGATGCTCGTGTTCGTCGCGCTGTTCGTGTTCCTCGCCGCGGGCGAAGAGCACGCGATCGTCCGCGCGCGCGCGACGCTCTCGGGCCTGCCGGCGCGCGCGGCGATGGTCTCGGAGTTCGACGTGCTGGACGTGAGCGATCCGCTGCGCCACGCGGTTGCGCGGTTGATGGCGGGATCGCAGCAGGACTTCCCGGTGCTCGAAGGCGATGTGCCGATCGGGCTGCTGACACGCGCCGAGCTGCTGATGGGACTCCAGCGCTCGGGGCCCGAGACGCCGGTCGGCGACGTGGTCGCGCGCGATCAGCTCACCGCCGAAGCCGGCGAGCCGCTCGAAGAGGCGCTGCGGCGGATGCGCGAGCACAGGCGGCCGGCGCTGCCGGTGGTGAGCGGCGGGCGCCTGGTCGGGATGCTCACGCTCGAGAACGTCTCGGAGCTGATGCTGGTGCAGAAGGCGATGGCCCGCCGGGCGTGAGAGAATCGCCGGCCATGCCGATGCGGACCCTCTTCGTGTGGGTCGCGATCGCGCTGCTCGCGATCGCCGCGTTCACCGTCGTGCGCAGCAGCGCGCGTCCGCGCTGGACCGCGCTGCGCGAGGGCGTCGAGTTCGCGACGCTGCGCGGCGATCCGTTCTGCCGCATCGGCTCGTCCGAGATCGCGGTGCTGCGCGTGGATCCCGCGCGCGTGCGCATGCGCGTGCTCCACTACTCGCGCCAGCCCGAGCGCGTGCCGCTCTCGATCGTCGAATGGCAGCGCCGCACCGGCGCGCTGGCGGTGTTCAACGCCGGTCAGTACTACCCGGATCTCTCGTACATGGGCGTGCTGATCAGCGACGGCGACACGGTGTCCGCGCGACTGCACGCGGGATTCAAGGCGGCGCTGGTCGCATCGCCGTCCGACGGCCGGCGCGCCGCGCACGTGCTCGACCTCGACCGCGATCCGCTCACGCTCGATCGCCCGGCGTGGCGCGACGTCGCGCAGTCGTTCATGCTCTTCGACCGCGACGGTCGCGTGCGTATCCGCAAGACCGATCAGGTCGCGAACCGCACCGTCGTCGCCGAAGACCGCAGCGGCCGCATCGTGATCGTGACCAGCGAGGGCGGCTACACGCTCTGGGACTTCAGCCGCCTGCTGCGCAATCCCGCGCTCGGCCTGACCCACGCGATGGCCATGGACGGCGGATATGAAGCGGAGATGTGCGTCAATTCGGGAGCGTTTCACTACGCGAGCTTCGGTCAGTGGCGCGGGAGCGGCGACATGTCCGACGCGCCCGGCGCGCGCGTGCCGCTGCCGGCGGTGATCGCGGTGCTCGCGCCGTGAGCGTGCCGTGCGCGCGCTGCGGCCGGCCGGTGCGCCGCACGCCGGCGCCCGAGGGCGCCGAGCCCAATGCCCCGCCGCAGCTCCGCTGCCCGCGCTGCCGCTATCTCATCTACGACTATCCGCGACTCGCGGCCGGCGTGCTGGTCGTGCGCCGCGGCACCGTGCTGCTGCTGCGCCGGGCGTCCGAGCCGCGGCGCGGCTGCCTCGACATCCCGGGCGGATTCCTCGACGCGGGGGAGAGCATCGAGGGCTGCGCGCGGCGCGAGCTGCGCGAAGAGACCGGGCTCGCCGTCGGCGCGCTACGTGCGATCGGACACTTCTGGGATCGCTACTACCTCCGCGGCTTCGGCTTCTTCCCGACGATGAACTTCTACTACCTCGCGCGCTGGCGGTCGGGCGTGCCGGTCGCGGCCGACGACGCGGCGAGCGCCGAGTGGGTGCCGATCGCGCGCGCGGGGAGGACCGGCGTACGGCTCGCCTGGGCGCACATGCCGGCGGTGTTTCGCGCGCTGCGGGGCGCCGTCGCGCGGTAGCCGGGCGCGCGCGGCGGGCCCTCCGGCCCTGTCGCGCGCCGACGCGCAGCGTTGTATGCTGTGCCGCGATTCCCGCGCCGGACGCACGTGCTCCGGCTCGATCCCGAACGCAGAACGCGCCCCTGCGGCGCGCACGGCAGTTGCCCTGAACTGCCGGGAGACACGGTGCCCGCGAGCCCCGACTCGGCCGGCTGAACGATCGAAGGAGGTCGGCCCATGTCGGCTACCCGTGGACAGGCGGTCATCAACGGTGCGGACACGGCGACCGCCGTGCACACGCTGCAGAACTACATCGGCGGGCGCTGGGTGGATTCGGGCGCGGCCCGCTTCGGCGAGGTGCGCAATCCCGCGAGCGACACGCTGCTCGCCAGGGTGCCGCTCGGCGGCGCAGCGGACATCGACCACGCCGTGCAGGCGGCGCTCAAGGCGTATCCCGCCTGGCGCGCGACGCCGCCGGTCCAGCGGCTGCGCCCGCTCTTCAAGCTCAAGAACCTGCTCGAGGATCGTTTCGAGGACATCGCCCGCACGGTGACGATGGAGCACGGCAAGACGCTCGACGAGTCGCGATCGTCGGTGCGCCGCGCGATCGACAACGTCGACAACGCGCTCGCGATCCCGCAGCTGATGCAGGGCACGTCGCTCGAGGACATCGCCACCGGCATCGACTGCCACACCGTGCGCCAGCCGCTCGGCGTGTTCGCCGCGATCACGCCGTTCAACTTCCCGGCGATGGTGCCGATGTGGTTCCTGCCCTACGCGGTCGCGTGCGGCAACGCCTTCATCGTCAAGCCGAGCGAGCGCGTGCCGCTGTCGCAGATCCGCATCTTCGAGGCGATCCACGATGCCGGCTTCCCCGAGGGCGTCGTGAACCTCGTGCACGGCGCGAAGGACGCGGTGGACGCGATCCTCGATCATCCCGGCATCGCCGGCGTCTCGTTCGTCGGCTCGTCGCCGGTCGCGCACTACGTCTACAAGCGCGGCGCCGAAAAGGGAAAGCGCGTGCAGGCGCTCGGCGGCGCCAAGAACTTCGTCGTCGTGATGCCCGACGCCGACATGAACCGCGCCGCGGCGATCTCGACCGAGTCGTGCTTCGGCTGCGCCGGCGAGCGCTGCCTCGCGAACAGCGTCGTGCTCGCGGTGGGCGACGCGTACCAGGCGATCCGCGACAAGCTGGTCGCCGAGGCGAAGAAGCTGCGCGTCGGCGGCGGCGACGAGGCCGGCGTCACGATGGGCCCGCTCATCACGAAGCAGCATCGCGAGAGGGTGCTCGGCTACATCGAGAAGGGGCTCGCCGAGGGCGCGAAGCTGATCCTCGACGGCCGCGCGTACAAGGACGCGAAGCACCCCGAGGGCTACTTCGTCGGTCCGTCGATCTTCGACGAAGTGACGCCCGAGATGGTGATCGGCCGCGAGGAGATCTTCGGCCCCGTGCTGTGCATCATGCGCGCGAAGGACTTCGACGAAGCCGTCGAGATCGTGCGCCGGCACGAGCTCGGCAACGCCACCAGCATCTTCACCAGCAGCGGCAAGTGGGCGCGCGAGTATCGCTATCGCGTCGAGCCCAGCATGCTCGGCGTCAACATCGGCGTCGCGGCGCCGATGGCGTACTTCCCGTTCGGCGGCGCGAAGGGCTCGTTCTTCGGTGACCTCAAGGCGCACGGCCGCGACGGCGTCGAGTTCTACACGGACAAGAAGGTCGTCATCACCCGCTGGCTATAGTCCCGTTCACGTTTCCTTCAGCCGAGAGGACCGTTTCATGCCCCGCAAGCTGATCGGCGGATTGATCCAGTGCGGCAATCCGCTCAACGACGAATCCCAGCCGGTCGCGAAGATCAAGAAGGCGATGCTCGACAAGCACGTGCCGTTGATCGAGGCGGCGGGGAAGAAGGGTGTGCAGATCCTCTGCCTGCAGGAGATCTTCGACGGCCCGTACTTCTGCCCGAGCCAGGATCCGCGCTGGTACGACGCGACCGAGCCGGTGCCCGGGCCGACGACGGACTTCGTCGCCAGGCTCGCGGCGAAGTACCAGATGGCGGTGGTCGTGCCGGTCTATGAACGCGATCTGCCGGGCGTCTATTACAACACCGCCGCGGTCTATGACGCGGACGGCACGTATCTCGGCAAGTATCGAAAGAATCACATCCCGCACACGTCGGGGTTCTGGGAGAAGTACTTCTTCAAGCCGGGCAATCTCGGCTATCCCGTGTTCCAGACGCGCTACGCCAAGGTCGGCGTGTACATCTGCTACGACCGGCACTTCCCCGAGGGCGCGCGCGCGCTGGGCCTGAACGGCGCCGAGATCGTCTTCAACCCGAGCGCGACCGTCGCCGGGCTCTCGCAGTACCTGTGGAAGCTCGAGCAGCCCGCGCACGCGGTCGCGAACGGCTACTTCATGGGCTGCATCAACCGCGTTGGCACCGAGGCGCCGTGGAATGTCGGCAAGTTCTACGGCTCGTCGTACTTCGTGGACCCGCGCGGCAACTTCCTCGCGAGCGGGAGCGAGGACGAGGACGAGCTGATCGTCGCCGAGATGGATCTCGACATGATCGAGGACGTGCGCCGCGTCTGGCAGTTCTATCGCGACCGCCGGCCCGAGACGTACGACGAGCTCGTGGATCTCGCGCCCGGCACGACGCGCGCAACGCCCACCCGCTGATCCGCGCATGACCGCCGTCGGCCGCTGGCCGCGCCTCGCCGGCTGGGCCGGGCTCCTGCTGCTCGCCGCCACCGTCGCGATGCTCGCGCGGCCGAGCCGTCCCGATCGCCGGGAAGTGCTCGGGCGCTACTCGCTCGAGTACGCGGCGCTGATCGGCGCGACCGCGATCGCCGGCGCGTGGTGGTCGGGCGGCTTCGCCCGCCCCGGCACGCCGTGGGCCGGGGGCGCGGGCGTGACGTTCCGCGCGCTCTGCGAAGCCGGCGTGATGATCCTGTTCGTCTTCGGCGTCTCGGAAGGACTGTGCCGGCTCGCCGCGCGGCCGCTCGCGCACTTCACCGGCGGCCCGGCGCTCGTGCGCGACTATCCCAAGGCGACCGTCAATTCGCACGGCCTGCGCGATCCCGAGCGCCCGTTCGCCAAGCCTGCCGGCGCGTTTCGCATGCTGACGCTCGGCGATTCGTTCATGTTCGGCCACGGTGTCGCGGACGATTCGACGTGCGCGCGCATCCTCGAGCGCACGTTCAACGCGCGCGGCGGCACGCCGGTCGAGGTGGTCAACGCTTCTCACATCGGATTCAACTCGGCGCAGGAACGGGCGATGCTCGACACGCTCGGCCTGCGCTTCCATCCCGATCTGCTGATGCTCGCGTACGTGCTCAACGATCCCGAGGAGAAGCCGCTCGCGTACCCCTCGCTGTTGCCGGGATCGCTCGGCATGGCGATGGAGTGGTCGTCGTTCTACTACCTGCTGCGCGCGATCGCGTTTCGCGCGCTGGTGGCGGCCGGCAAGATGCCCGAGTATCCGGCGTACATCCGCGCGATGTTCGATCCGTCGCTCGCCTCGTGGCAGCGCCATCGCGCGGCGCTCCGCGGCATCGTCGCGGACGCCGCGTCCGCGGGCGTTCGCGTCGTCGCGGTCGTGTGGCCGTACGCCGACAAGGGGCACGCGTTCACGCCGTACGGATTCGCGCGCGAGCAGGCGATGGCGGTCGCGGCGCTGCGCGAGGCCGGCGCCGAGACGCTCGATCTCTATCCCGTGTTCGCGCACGATCGTTACGAAGACTTGGCGTTGACGGACGCCGACTCGCATCCCAACGCGCGCTCGCATCGGCTCGCCGCCGCGGCGATCACGCAGTTCCTCGATGCGCACGGCCTCGTGCCCGGACGGGCGCCGGTCGCGGCGCACGCGGCGACGACGGCTACGGCGGCCGCGCGATGACGCCCAACGCGACGCCCGATCGCGCCCAGTCGGGCGTGTTGCTCGCCGGGCGCTACGTGCTGTTCCACGGCGGCATCGAGTGCGGGGAGGAGCGCTGGAGGATCGAGGCGCAGGGCGACCGCCTGATCGTGACCGGCGAGCAGGAGAGCGTGCCGCCGCATCCGTTCCCCAGCCGTCACGAGTACCGCGCGACGCTCACGCGCGAGTGGCGGATCACCGGGCTCGAGGTGCTGTGGACGGTCGGCGCGCGCGTGCTGCGCGCGGTGCACGCGACCGACGGCCCGATGTGGCGCGTGCGGATCGAATACGGCGGCGAGGTGCGCGAGCAGCACGGCGACTTCCCGGGGATCGCCGAGGTCGAGTACGCGACGCACCTCTTCAACACGTTCATCCTCGCGCGGCGCGACTTCACGATCGGCGGCGAGCACGAGTTCCCGGTGCTGCGCATCGGCCCGCCGCTGATGGCCGTGACGCCGGATCGCATGCTCTATCGCTGCGTCGAGCGCGGGCGGTTCGCGACGCCGATGGGTGTAGTGCAGGCATCGCGATACGTCGTCAGCCTGCCGCCGCGCGGCGAGGACGAGGGTTACACGTTCTGGGCGGGCGAGAACGGGATCGTGCTCGAGTCGTACGAGGGGCTCGACCGTTCGCGCCCGTGGATGCGGCTGGTGGAGCTGGAGGAATCATGATCTATGCTGCCGGGCCCCGGTCGCCCGATCGGCGCGGCCGTTTCGACAGGAGAACGCCATGGGTCTGCTGATCAAGAACGGCGAGATCGTGACCGCGGCCGACCGCTTCGTCGCCGACGTCTACTGCGACGGCGGCACGGTCGCGGCGATCGGCGCGAATCTCGAGAAGCGCGGCGCGAAGGACGAGGTGCTCGACGCCTCGGCCCAGCTGGTGCTGCCGGGATTCATCGATCCGCACGTGCACATGGAGCTGCCGTTCATGGGCACCGTGTCGGCGGACGACTTCGAGACTGGCACCGCGTCGGGCGTCGCCGGCGGCACGACCTGCATCATCGACTTCTGCATTCCGGCGCGCGGCGAGTCGCTGCTCAAGGGGCTCGAGACGTGGCGCGAGCGCAGCAGGAAGGCGGTCGCCGACTATGCGTTCCATATGGCGATCACCGGCTGGTCCGACAGGACCGCCGACGAGATGCGCGCGGTCGTCCAACAGCACGGCATCACGTCGTTCAAGGTGTTCATGGCCTACAAGGGCGCGATCATGGTGGACGACGGCGAGCTCTATCAGGTGATGAAGCAGGCGGCGAAGCTCGGCGCCGTGGTCGCCGTGCACGCCGAGAACGGCGACGTCGTGTTCAATCTGCAGAAGGAGCTGGTGGCGGCCGGCCAGCTCGGCCCCGAGTTTCATCCGGTGTCGCGGCCCAGCTGCGTCGAGGGCGAGGCGACCGAGCGCGCGCTGATGATGGCGGCGCTCCACGGCACGCGCACGTACATCGTGCACATGACGTGCAAGGAGTCGGTCGCGGCGCTCGAGCGTGCCAAGCTGCGCGGGCAGAAGTGCTACGGCGAGACCTGCCCGCAGTACCTGCTCCTGGACGATCGCGTGTTCGTGAAGCCCGACTTCGAGGGCGCGGCGTACGTGATGAGCCCGCCGATACGGCCGCCGCACATCGGCCACCACGACGCGCTGTGGACCGGGCTCACGACCGGCATGCTCGATTCCGTCGGCACCGATCACTGCCCGTTCACGATGGAGCAGAAGCGGATGGGCAAGGACAACTTCACGCTGATCCCGAACGGCGCCGCCGGCGTCGAGGATCGCCTGCAGCTGCTCTACACCTACGGCGTGTGCGAGGGGCGGTTCGATGTGCAGAAGATGGTCGCGCTCGGCGCGACCAATCCGGCGAAGATCTTCGGCCTCTATCCGCGCAAGGGCACGATCGCGGTCGGCGGCGACGCGGACATCGTGCTGTACGATCCGTCGAGCCGCGGCACGCGGAGCGCCAAGACGCACCACTCGCGTGCGGATCGCAACATCTTCGAAGGCTTCAAGGTGAGCGGGAAGCCGACGCATGTCATCGTCGGCGGACGCGTGCGGTACCGCGACGGGAAGCTCGATGTCGAGCGCGGCGCGGGGAGGTTCATCGAGCGTGAGGTGGCGCGCCACAGCGCGCCCGTGGCCGCGGGCGCCGCGGCCGATGCGCGGGCGCGATAGACATCCGGAGGTTGCACATGCCGAAGTACATCATCGAGCGGGAGATTCCCGGGGCGAGCAAGCTGACGGCGGCCGAGCTGAAGGGGATCTCGCAGAAGTCGTGTTCGGTGCTCAACGCGATGGGGCCGCAGATCCAGTGGATGCACAGCTACGTCGCGGGCGACAAGATCTACTGCGTGTACATCGCGCCGAGCGAGAAGATGGTGCGCGACCACGCGACGCAGGGCGGTTTCCCCGCGAACCGCGTGACGCAGATCGCGAGCATCATCGATCCAACGACGTCCGAGTAGCCTCTCCGCCGTCCAACATCGGAGGCCGCACGATGAGCACCATTCTCAAATGGGGCGTGATCCTGGGTGTGCTGGTCGAGATCTGGTCCTACATCTATGTGGGGGCCGGATGGCACAAGAGCGCGGCCACATTCGGCCTGTTCTGGATCGTGTTCCTGATTCAGATCGTCGTGCTGGTGCTCGCGCTGCGCGAGACGGCGGGGCAGGGACGCGGCTACGGCGGACAGGTCGTCGCGGGAACGGTGGTCTCGATCGTGGGCGGCATCATGATCCTGATCGCCTCCTACCTGTGCATGACCGTCGTGTTCCCGAACTACAGTCGCGAAGTGCTGGCGATGCAGGAGCAGGGACTGCGTGCGGCCGGCAAGAGCGAGGCCGACATTCGCACCGTCATGGACATGGCGGCGAAGACCGCGAGCCCCGTGCTCTCCTCGGTCTTCGGCTGCATCGGCACGATCGTGACCGGGTTCGTGGCCTCGCTGGTGATCGGCGCGTTCGTGCGCGCGAAGCGGCCGCAGCCGGCGCAGGCGTG
>JACOSV010000011.1 GCA_016178725.1 Candidatus Eiseniibacteriota bacterium | reverse complement strand
GCCGGGCTGGACGCCGGAGCCAGCGATTGGATCAAGGTCGCCAGGTCCGGACGCGGGAAGCGCTCGGCCAGCAGCTGCTCGATCTCCCGTACCGTCTTCGCGGCCGCGGCCACGAGCAGGTCTTCCGCATTCGACTCGATCAGGAGGCGGTGAGGCCGGTCTCCTTCCGGGACTGTTCCTTGAGATCGCGACGCAGCGCGGCGTCGGACAGATGCGAGAACGAATAGTTGCGCACGGACGTGACTCCGCGGAGGCGGGTCGTGGGGCCGATCGCACATTCTTTGTATCACGCCCGAATGCGACGTCCGCAGATCGACGCACGCGCACGATCTCGCGTCGCGACACGATCCCTTGTCGGAGTCGACGTCGAGGCGTCGCCAGCGGTCATTCGTCGCGCGCACGCGCGAGCTCACGACGCCGCGCGTGGAGCAGATGGCACAAGCTTCGGAATCCCCGTCAAGAGAATTCGCGCGCGATCACGCAGTCCGTGATCTACGCCGTCTCCACCGCCGGCTCGCGGAACGCGAGCGTGAAGTAGACGACGCCGACCGCGCCGATCGTCGCCGCGAGCCAGAACGGCGCGTGGATGTGGCGCGCCCACAGCAGGCCGCCGATCGCGCCCGCCGGCAGGATCATCACGCTGCGCGCCAGGTAGTACGCACCCACCGTCTGCCCGCGCGCGTCCGCGGGCGAGGCGTCGACGATCATCGACTTGCGCGCCGGCTCGCCGAGCTCGCGCAGGCCGCCCGCGACGAACGCCCACGTCAGCATGCCGGCGTCGCGCGAGAGACCGACGAGCAGCGGATACGCGGCGAACATGACGAACGTGATGATCACCGGCGGACGGCGGCCGAAGCGCTCGGCCATCCACGCGCCCGGGAAGTACGAGGCGATCGAGACCGCCATCTGCAGTCCGACCCAGGCGCCGTACTGCGCCGCGCCCGCGTGCAGATGATCGATCGCATAGACCACGACGAACACGTCCGCCATGCTCTCGGCCGCGCGCGCCAGCACGTCGGCGACCAGGAGGCGCTTGAGCGGCGACGACGCGCGGCGCCACGTCGCGAGCAATCCGTGCACGCGATTCGCCGCCGGCGCCGCGGGCGCCACGTAGAACCGGCGCTGGAACCAGAGCGTGATCACGGCCAGCACGCACGACACCGTGAATCCGACGCGCAGCCCGACCTGCAGGCCGAGACGCTCGACCAGCAAGCCGCCGAGCGCCGGGGCGAAGATCATCGGCACGCGGCGCAGCACGCTCTGGATCAGGAAGCCGCGCGCGCGGCGGCCGGGCGGCAGGCTTTCGGCGACGAGCGCGAACATCGCCGGCGAAGCGAGGCTGGTCCACGCCGAGGCGAGCAGCAGTCCGAGGAAGAGCACGGGCCACGCGCCGGCGAGCCGGTACGCGAGATAGCCGAGGCCGGCGATCGCGGTGAAGACCAGCAGCGCGCGCTGGTTGCCGTAGCGGTCGCTCAACGCGCCGCCCGGATACTGGAGCGCGGCGTCGAGGAAGTCCTTCGACGACCCCCACAGCCCGAGCACCACGGCCGGCGCGCCGAGCGCGACGAGGTAGACCGGCAGGAAGCGGCTCCACAGCTGCTCGCCGGCGATCAGCAGGAAGACCGCCGCCGACATGACCAGCACGTTGCGCGCGCCGGCATGGCTGCCCGCGGGACGCGGCGGCGGCGCGGAGGGCGTGCGGTGCCGCGCGGAACCCGGCGTCACGCCGGGATGATCTCGTAGCGGCTGACGATCTCGACGTCGGGCGCGATCGTCGCGTGCACGGAGCAGTACTTCGTGTCGCTCAAGCGGATCGCCTCTTCGATCGCCGCGGGCTTCAGGTCGTGCCCGCGCACGCGGTGCACCACCTCGATGCGCGTGAACCGGCGCGGATGGTCGGGCTTGCGCTCGCCCGTCAGCACGACCTCATAGAAGAGCACGACCTGGCGCTTCTTGCGCAGGATGGCGATCACGTCCATCCCCGCGCAGCCCCCGAGCGCGATCAGCAACATCTCGACCGGCGAGGGACCCGCGGGCGTCTCACCGCTGTCCATCACGATCGGCTCGCCGCCTGGGACGCGGCCTTCGAACACCAGGCCCTCGCCCGCCACGGTCCGCAGCGTCACGGTCGCCGTGTTCGCCATCGCTCCTCCTTGGACCGCGTCCCGATGCGTCTACGCCGCGCCGGCGCGGTGCGTGTGCTGCGCTTCGGGCGGCGCGTTCCTGAGCGAAAGATTGAGCTCCTCGTCCGAGAGCACCTGCCGTCGGCTCAAGATCTGCGACGAGTCGTGCTCGAAGACGAGGTGCGTCAGGTGATCGAGCCCGACTTCGATCTGCTTGCGCACGCCCACCATCTGGATCAGGTAGTAGCCTGCCCACATCAGCCACGCGAGCCGGCCCGAGAACGGAATGCCCATCAGCTCGACCACCGAGCTGTGCTTGCCGAGCGAGATGATGTAGCCCTTGAGCTTCATGCTGAACGCGCGCGGGGCGAGTCCGCGCGCGCGGCGCACCAGATTGTCGCCGGCGCGCCGGCCGCTCGCGACCGCGGTCTGCGCGAGGCGCGGCTGGTAGCCGCCGCGCTCGTCGGACGCCGCGGCGCAGTCGCCGATCACGAGGACGTCGTCCAGCGGCGTTCCCGACGGATCGAGCGCGCGCAGCCGGCCGTCGACCACGATGCGTCCGTCCTTCGCGTGCGCGAGCGGCAGATCGCGGATCACCTCGGGCGGCCGCACGCCGGCGGTCCAGATGAGCGTGAAACCCTCGACGACGGTCCCGTCGGCGAGGTGCACGGCGCGCGGCTCGACGCGCGTCGCGGCCGCGCCGAGCCGCACGTCCACGCCGCGGCGCTCGAGGAAGCGCAGCACGTAGGCCGAGTGCTCGGGCAGCGCGGTATTCACGATGCGGTCGCCCGACTCGAGCACGCGCACCGTGAGATCCGAGCGATCGAGGCTCGGATACTTGGGCAGCAGCGTCTCGCGCGCCATCTCGATCAGCTCCGCCGCCACCTCGACGCCGGTGACGCCGCCGCCGATCACGACGAACGACAGCAGCCGCCGGCGCTGCTCGCGCGTCTCGGCCTGCTCGGCCATCTCGAAGAGCTCGACGACGCGCGCGCGCAGCGTCATCGCGTCCACCACCGTCTTGAACGGCCGCGTGTGCGCCTCGGCGCCCGGCACACCGTAGTAATCGGTTACGCTGCCGAGCGCGATCACCAGCTGGTCGTACGGCTCGACGAGATCGTTGTGGAGCCGCACCTGGCGGCGCGCGAGGTCGATCGCGATGACCTTGTTCTTCTGGAAGCGGATGTGGCGGTGGCGCGCCATCGCGCGCAGCGGATAGACGATGTGGCGCGTCTCGACCGAGCCGACCGCGACCGCCGGGAGCAGCGGGTTGAACTGGAAGAAGTTCTCCTTGTCGATCAGCAGCGTCTCCCAGTACTCACGCGCGTCGCGCGCGCGGCCGATCGCCCGCGCCACGTCGAGACCGCCGAAGCCGCCGCCGAGAATGAGGAGCCGCCTGCCCGCCACGCGCGCAGAATAGCACGCGGAATCCGGTAGGCTCGGCGCGATGCCCGCGATCTCGGTGCTGCTTCCGGTCCGCGACGCCGCGCCCTGGCTCGGCGCGTCGCTCGCCTCGCTCGCGCGTCAGACGTTCCGCGACTTCGAGGTGATCGCGGTCGACGACGGCTCGCGCGACGACTCGGGCCCGTTGCTCGAGCGCTGGGCGCGCCGCGACCCGCGGCTGCGCGTCGCGCACACGCCGGCGCGCGGCCTGCCGGCCGCGCTCACGACCGCGCTCGGGTTGGCGCGCGGCCGCCTGATCGCGCGGCACGACGCCGACGATCTGTCCCATCGCCGGCGCTTCGCGCTCCAGCACGCGTTCCTCGCCGCGCATCGCGGCGTCGCGGTCGTCGGCTGCCGCGTGCGCCTCTTCCCCGCCGCCGCATTCGGCGACGGCATGCGGCGCTGGGCGCGCTGGCACAACGGGCTGATGACGCACGAGGCGATGGCGCGCGAGGCGCTGATCGACAGCCCGCTCGCCCACGGCACGGCGCTCATGCGCCGCCCGGCGCTCGAACGGGCCGGCGGCTGGATCGAGCGCGGCTGGGCCGAGGACGTGGACCTGTGGCTGCGGCTGATCGCCGACGGCGCCCGGCTTGCCAAGCTGCGGCAGACGCTCTACGGCTGGCGGCAGCATCCGGCGAGCGCCACGCGGCGCGATCCGCGCTACGGTCGGGACCGCTTCCTCGCGCTGCGGCTCGCGGCGCTCGAGGCCGGCCTGCTCGCCGGCGCGGAGCGCCTCACGCTGGTCGGCGTGGGCGCGAGCCTCGCGGTCTGGCGCGCGGCCCTGACGCGGCCCGGGCGCCGGATCGACGTGATCGACGGGCGCATGCGGCCGGGCCATGCGGCGCCGGCGCCGCCGGTGGTGCTGGTATTCGGGGCGCCGGCGGCGCGCGAGCGCTGGCGCGCGGCGCTCACCGCGAACGGCCTATCCGAAGGTGATGCGTTCGTATTCGTGGCATAGGCGTTGACATCGCGCCGCGCACGGATGCCAACGATAATCATAGTTGATGCGCACGCATCCGCGTTGACATCCGCGGCTGCGGCATTGATGATGCCGCGACCGATCCGGATGATGAAGCATCCGGACGACCACTCCCGGCACCGCAGACCTCAGAGCGGAGACCATCATGGCCAAAGCCCGCCGCAAGCGGCACACGTACACCGACACCCAGCGCACCACGATCCTCGCCGCCGCCCGCAAGGACGGGCTCACGGCGCTCCAGGTGCAGAAGAAGTTCGGCGTCCAGCCCGTCACCTACTACTCGTGGCGCAAGAAGGGCGGCCTCGTCGCCCGCCGCGGTCGTCCCGCCGGCGGCGTGCGCCCGAGCGGCGATCTCACGCAGCAGGTGCGTGACGAGGTGCGCGCGAAGGTGCGCCAGATCATCCCCGGCATCGTCCGCACCGAGGTGAGCGGCTACTTGAGCGCCCTGTTCGGCAACGGCCGGGGACGCACGCGCCGGGTGTAGAGCCTCACCGATCCCGCGCGGCCGACACGACACGGACGCCGCGCCGAGGGAATCGCGCCGACTAGATCCCGCGCGCCGCCGCGCGATCCACGAACCACTCGCGCGCCCGCACGAGGCGGGCGGGCGGGCGTCGCGGGTCGCCGGATGCGGCCAGCGCCGCGGCCGTCGCGTCGGCCTTGCCCTCGCCGACGGCGAGCACCAGCACGCGCGCGGCGCGCTCGAGCACCGGCGGCGTCACGGTCATCCGCCGCGGCGGCGGCTTGGGCGCATCCAGCACCGGCGCCACGCGGCGCGTGCGCTCGCCGAGCCACGGCGAGCCCGGAAAGAGCGAGGCGACGTGCCCGTCCTCGCCGATGCCGAGGATCGCCACATCCATCGCCGGCGCCAGCGCGTCGTCGTAGGCGCGCGCCGCGGCGTCGAGATCGGCGGACTCGGCGGACATGCGATGGACATGCGCGAGCGGCACCCCCGCGGGCGCCGCGAGCGTCTCGAGCGCCAGGCGATAGTTGCTCGCGTCGTCGTCGGGCGGCACCGCGCGCTCGTCGCAGAACCAGACGTCCACGCGCGACCAGTCCACGGCGCGGTCGGCGGCGAGGCGGCGGTACGCGTCCACCGGCGACCGTCCGCCGCACAGCATGAGGTGGGCCCCGCCGCGCGCAGCCTGCGCCGCTGCGAGCGACCCGGCGGCGGCACGCGCCACGGCGTCGGCGAGCGCCGACGGATCGTCGAAGATGCGCGGCGCGCTCATGCGGCCCCCGCGATCGGCGGCGCCGTGCGCGGCGCGGCTAGAGGTCCCGCCACACGCGGCCCGTTTCGCGGATCCACAGCTCGCAGCGCATCGGACCCCACGTGTCGGGCTCGTAGTTCGGCAGATCGGCCGGCGGCTGCCGCTCGAAGTGACGCAGCACCGGCGTCAGCCACGCCCACGAGGCCTCGACCCAGTCGCGGCGCAGGAACAGGGTCGGATCGCCGCGCATCGCGTCGAGCAGCAGGCGCTCGTACGCCTCGGGCGGCTCACCGCCGAACGTCTCGACGTACTTCATGTCCATCGTCACTGAGCTCACGACCAGCT
Source organism: Candidatus Eiseniibacteriota bacterium (assembly GCA_016178725.1). Lineage (GTDB taxonomy): Bacteria > Eisenbacteria > RBG-16-71-46 > RBG-16-71-46 > RBG-16-71-46 > WS-11. Next base: position 38,058 of record JACOSV010000011.1, on the reverse strand, counting down.
CGTCGCCCGGCATCTTCGAGCTGAACGCGAGCTGGATGCCCTCGTCGGGCTGGATGCGCAGCGTGAGCACGTTGGGCACGATCCCCTCGCACGCGCGCGTGTGCTCGAACAGGCAGAGCGGCACCGGATGCAGATGGACCGAGACTTCGGTCACGCGCTTCGCGAGCCGCTTGCCGGTGCGCATGTAGAAGGGCACGCCGTGCCAGCGCCAGTTGTCGACGAACGCGCGGATCGCCGCGTACGTCGGCGTCGTCGACGTCGGCGCCACGTCCGGCTCGGAGCGGTAGCCCTTGTACTGCCCGAGCACGACGTCGGCGGGGATGTCGGTGTCCTTCATCACACGCAGCGCGTGCAGGACCTTGAGCTTCTCGCCGCGCACGTCCTCGGCCGAGCCGGTCGTCGGCGGCTCCATCGCCGTGAGGCACAGCACCTCGAGCAGATGGCACTGCACCATGTCGCGCAGCACGCCGGTCTGGTCGTAGAAGGCGCCGCGGCCTTCGATCCCGATGTCCTCGGCGGCGGTGATCTCGACGTAGTCCACGTAGCGCCGGTTCCACGTCGGCTCGAACAGCGCGTTCGCGAACCGGAACACCATGATGTTCTGCACCGTCTCCTTGCCGAGGTAGTGGTCGATCCGGAACGTCTGCGATTCGTCGAGCACCGTCGCGACCAGCGCGTTCAACGCGCGCGACGAGTCGAGGTCGCGGCCGAACGGTTTCTCGATGATCACGCGCGTCCAGATCGGATGGTGCGGCGGCGTGATCAACTCGGCAGCTTTCAGATTCGTGAGGATCGGGCCGAACGCGCTCGAGGGCGTTGCGAGATAGAAGAGGCGGTTGCCGGGCAGCCCGCGCGCCGCCTCGAGCGCGTGCAGCTGCCGGGCCAACGTGGCGTAGGTCGCCGGATCACCGAAGTCGCCGTGCACGTAGTCGATGCCCGCGGCGAACCGCTCCCAGTTCGCCGCGTCCGCCGGACGGCGGCGCGAGAACTGATCCACGCCCTCGCGCAGCTCGCGGCGCAGCGTCGCCACGTCGACCGCGCTGCGCGCGACGCCCATCAGCGCGAAGCGCTCGCCGATCCGGCCGCCCGCGGCGAGGCTGTAGAGCGCCGGGACGAGCTTGCGGTGCGTGAGATCGCCGGTGACGCCGAAGACGACCAGGGTGCACGGCGGCGCCGGCGGCGCGGCGGGCGGCGCCGGCATGACCGCGGGCGCCGTCGCGTGGACCGTCATCAGCGCTCCTTGACGGCGTGGCCGCCGAACTCGTTGCGCAGCGCCGCGAGCATGCGGTCGCGGAACGAATCGCTCTGCCGCGAGGCGAAGCGCGTGAGCAGCGCGAGCGTGATCACCGGCGCCGGGACGCTGCGATCCATCGCCTCCTGCACCGTCCAGCGCCCCTCGCCCGAGTCCTCGACCCAGCCGCGGATGCGCTCGAGGCCGGGATCCTTCTCGAACGCCAGCTCGGCCAGCTCGAGCAGCCACGAGCGCACGACGCTGCCGCGGTTCCAGAGGTGCGCGAGCCTGGCGAGGTCGTACGAATACTCGCCGCTCTGGAGGATTTCGAAGCCCTCGGCGTACGACTGCATGAGCCCGTACTCGATGCCGTTGTGGATCATCTTGGCGAAGTGGCCCGAGCCCGGCGCGCCGGTTGCGAGCCAGCCCTCGGGCGGCGCGAGCGTGTCGAGCGCGGGGGCGAGCCGCGCGATCGCCTCGGGCGGACCGCCGACCATCATGCAGAAGCCGTTCTCGAGCCCCCAGATCCCGCCCGAGACGCCGGCGTCCACGAACGTCACGCCGCGCGGAGCGAGCGCATCGTGGCGACGGCGCGAGTCGCGGTAGTTCGAATTGCCGCCGTCCACGAGGATGTCGCCGGCGGCGACGAAGGGCGCGAGCGCGGCGATCAGATCGTCCACCGGCGCGCCGGCCGGGATCATCGCCCACAGCACGCGCGGCGGTTTCAGCGACGCGACCAGCGCCTCGAGCGATGCGGCGCCCGCGGCGCCGCGCGACGACGCCTCGGCGATCGCGGCGGGATTGCGGTCGAAGGCGACGACGCGATGACCGCCGCGCACGAGGCGGTCGGTCATGTTGAGCCCCATCCGCCCGAGCCCGATGAACCCGATCTCCATGGGCGGAGATATAAGCACATCCGCCCTGTGAAGAGCGGCAGCACCCCAGCCGGGTGAGGAGCGGCAGCACCTCGCTCGGCACGCTCCGCGACGCATCCTGCGTCGCTCCTCACCCGGCGGCCTACCGAACCGCCGTGGTAGCGTGCGCGCGTGTCCGCGAGCTCCCGCCTTCCCGTCCGCGCGGTCCTCGGCATCGCGCTCGCCGGCTACCTGCTGATCGCGCTGGCGTACCCGCTGATCGACCCCGACGAGGGCCGCAACGCCGAGGTCGTGCGCGAGATGGTCGCGGGTGGCGACCTCGTGACTCCGCACCTCGCCGGGATGCCGTACCTCGACAAGCCGCCCGGCCTCTTCTGGGCCGCGGCGATCCCGGTGCGGCTCATGGGCCCGATCCCGCTCGCCGCGCGGCTGCCCGCGATCGTCGCGGCGCTGCTGACGCTGGTGCTCATCGCGCGGCTCGCGCGGCGCGAGGCCGACGCGTCGTTCGCGTGGCGCGTCGCGGCGCTCACGGCTACCGCGCCGCTCTTCGCCGCGATCGCGGCCTACGTGATCTTCGACATGCCGCTCGCCCTCTGCGTGACCGCGATCTGGACCGCGCTCGCGCGCGAGCTGATCCACGGCGCCGATCCGCGCCGGCGCGCGTGGATGTTCGCGGCGCTCGCGGCCGGGTTGCTGATCAAAGGACCGGTGATGCTCGCGTGGGCGGTCGGCGGATCGCTCGCCGTCGCGGCGCTCGACCGCTCGCGCGCGCCGCTCCGCTGGCTCGCGTGGCTCCCGGGCTGGGCGATCCCGGTCGTCCTCGCGGGCGGATGGTTCGCGCTCGCGACCGCGCGCTTCCCGGAGTATCCGCGCTATGCATTCCTCGAGGAGAGCGTCGAGCGCATGACGAGCGGCGCGTTCCACCGCGACCAGCCGTGGTGGTTCGTGCCTGCCGTGCTCGCGGGCGGCGCGCTGCCGTGGTCGCTCGCCACGCCGTGGTGGCGGGCCGGCGCAGCGCCGAGGAGCGAGCCCCGCCGCGTCGTCGCGCGCGTCGCGCTCGGGTTCGTCCTGTTCGCGGCGGTGTTCTTCACGCTCTCGCGGTCGAAGCTCGTGACGTATCTCGTGCCGGCGATTCCGCCGCTGGCGTGGCTCGCCGCCGAGGCGTGGAGCGATTCGCGCCGGAGCCGCGCCGCGCGATCACCTTGGAGCGCGGCGCCGCGCGCGCTCGTGCTCGCCGCCTCGCCGGTCGTCACGATCGTCGCACTGGTGATCGCCGCGCCGATCGCGCGTTCGTCGTCGGGCGCTCCGCTCGCGCGCGCGATCGCCGCGAGCGGCGGCGGGCCGGTCACGTACGAGGGCTGCTATAGTCCCGGCACCGATTTCCTGCTGGGCCGCGGCTCGACGCTCGTCAGCGATCGCGGCGAGGAAACGACGAGCAACTACCAGCTGCGCTATCGCGACGCGTTGATCCGGCGCGGGCTGTGGACGCCGCTCGGCGCCGGTTCGGGCGTGGAGCGTTCCGGCGTTCTGGTGCGCCGCAGTAAGGCGCCGCCGCCGCCGGGCTGGGACGAGATGTTCCGGGACGAGCGCTTCATCGCCTGGCGGCGCGCGCGGTAGCCGGTCCGCCGCGCACCGAGGAGCGGAGGCATCACGTGTGTGGGATCGCCGGGCTGTGGGCGCCGCGGATGGATCGGCACGAGCGGATCGCCCACGTCACCGCGATGGTCGAGCGGCTCCGCCACCGCGGACCGAGCGGCCTCGCGGTGTGGGACGGCGACGAGATCACGCTCGGCATCGCGCGGCTTGCGATCGTGGCGCGCCACTCCCCCGCCAGCGTGCTCGAGAACGAGACCGGCTCGCTGCGCGCGGTGGTGAACGGCGAGGTCTACAACCACGTCGCGATCGTGCGCGAGCTCGCCGCTCGCGGCCACGACCTCGGCACGACGCTCGACACCGCCGTCATCCCGCACCTCTATGAGGAGCGCGGCGCCCGCTTCCCGATGGCGCTCGACGGCATGTTCGCCGTCGCGCTGTGGGACGCCGACGCGCGGCGGCTGACGCTGGCGCGCGATCGTGCCGGCGAGAAGCCGCTCTTCCACGCGCGCACCGCCGAGGGCTTCGCGTTCGCGTCCGAGCCGGGCGCGCTGCAGGCGCTGCCGTGGATCTCGCGCGACCCGTCGCCCGCGGCGCTGGCGCGCTACCTCGCGCACGGCTTCATCGCCGGCGAGGACTGCGCGTTCGCCGCTCTGCGCCAGCTCCCGCCCGGGCACGTGCTCGAGGTCGATGCGCAGGCGGCGCGCGCCACGCGCTACTGGCGGCCGTGGGACGTGCCGTCCACACGCGCGACGCCGCGCGCCGCGCGCGGCGCGATCGCCGCGGGCGACGCGGCGCTGGTCGCGCTCGAGAGCGCGGTCGCCTCGCGCGTTCCGGGCGAGGTGCCGTTCGGCATCTTCCTCTCCGGCGGCATCGACTCGGGACTGGTCGCCACACTCGCGGCGCGCGTGCTCGGCCGCGCGTTCCCAACATTCAGCATGCGGATCGCGCATCGCGGCTACGACGAATCGGCGCTCGCGCGCGCGGTCGCGACGTCGATCGGCGCCGAGCACCACGAGCTGGTGATGGACGCGGCGGCCGGCGCCGAGGCGCTCGACGCGTTCGCCGCGGAGATGGATCAGCCGCTCGGAGATCCCAGCGTGCTGCCGACCTGGGCGCTCGCGCGCCTCGCCTCCGCGCACGTGCCGGTGGTGCTCACCGGCGAGGGCGGCGACGAGCTGTTTGCCGGCTATCCCACCTACCTCGGCCACCGTCACGCGGCGATCGCGCAGCGCATCCCGCGCGCCGCGGCGACCGCGGCGGTCGCGCTCGCGAGACGCTTCCGGCCGAAGCACCACCATGTGACGATCGCGCACCTGATCGAGCGCTTCCTCGCGACGCGCGACCTGCCGCCGTTCGAGCGCCACCTCGCATGGTTCGGCACCGCGCGGCCCGACGAGGCGACGGCGCTGCTGGCGCCGTCGCTACGCGCCTCGCTCGACGCCGACGCGCCGCTCGCCCACGTCATGGCGTTCGAGCGTGCGCTCGCGGCCGCCGGCCTCACGCGCGCGGGCGTCCCGCCGCCGCTCGTCGCCTACCAGCTTCTCGATTTCGAGCTCTACCTCTCGGGCGATCTGCTCACCAAGGTGGATCGCTGCACGATGGCGCACGGCGTCGAGTCGCGCGCGCCGTTCCTGCGCCCGGCGCTGATCGAGTACGCGCTCGCGCTCGACGAGCGTGACACGCTGCGCGGACGCCAGGGCAAGTGGGCGCTGCGCCGCGCCGCGGCCGGACTGCTGCCGCCCGAAGTGCTGGCGCGCCGCAAGCAGGGGTTCTCGCCGCCGTTCTCGGCGTGGGCGCGCGGCCCGCTGCGTGGCGCGGTCGCGGCGACGCTCGCGCCCGAGCGCATCGCGCGCGCCGGCGTGCTCGATCCGATCGCGGCCGGGCGCGTGCTCGACGATCACCTCGCCTGCCGCACCGACCGCGGGCGCACGCTGTGGACGCTCGTGAGTCTGCAGCTCTGGGCCGAGCGCTGGGTGCTGGGCGGGACGCCGGGCACGTGGGCGGGATCGCTCGCGCGGTCCGCGAACGGCGCGGGGATCGCGGCCGGATCGACCGACGCGCCGCAGCCCGCGCCGCAGCCCGCGCCGTCCGAGGTCGTGCCGGCCGGCTAGCGGCCGGCGGCGCCCGCGGGCTCGGCGAGCTCGACCGCGCGCACGCCGCGGCGCACGTCGGGCAGCATCAGCGCGCACACGACACCGGCGCCGAGCAGCAGCGAGAGCGCGAACAGTGCGGCGTGCAGGCCCTTCGCGTCGGCGAGCGCGCCGATCGGTCCGATCAGCAGCGCGCCCACCCCCCACGCCGCGCCCATCAGCAGGCTCGAGATCGTCGAGGCGTGCGCCGGCGAGAGTTCCTGCCCCATGACCACGTTCACCGGCAGCGACGACTGCAAGAAGAACCCGCCGGCGACGAGGCACGCGAGCCCCGGCCCATCCGGAAGGAACAGGAACGCGAAGTAGAGCGGCGCCGCGAGCATGAACGAGGTGACGACGACGCGCCGCCCGCCCCAGCGGTCGGCGAGCCAGCCGCCGAGGAAGCCGCCGAGCGCGCCGCACACCAGGTACATCGTGAGCACCGCGCCGCCCTGCGCCACGCTCCATCCGCGCGCGTGGAGGTGGAGCGGCAGGAACGTCATGAATCCGTACGACACCGCCGAGCGGCAGACGACGGCGAAGTAGAGGAGCGTGAGCGGCTTGAGCACCGGCCGCAGCTGGGCGAGCCGCGGTCGCGACGCCGCCGCGCGCGCCCGCGACTGGACCCGCGCGAACCACGCCACCAGCAAGCCCGCCATCAGCAACCCGGGGATCGCAGCGACCCAGGTGTGATCGAGCCCAAACCATCCCACGACGCTCACCGCGAACATCGGCCCCAGCGAGAAGCCGAGCGTGCCGCCGGTGACGAAGATGGACATCGCGAGCGCGCGGCGCTCGGACAGTCCCGAGGCGATCGCGGCCGCCTGGGGATGGAACGCCGCGACGCCGATGCCGCCGAGCATCAGCAGCGCGACCAGCGTCGCATAGTTGGGCGCGAGGCCGATCATGCTCAAGAACGCCGCCGCCGTGAGCGGTCCGAACGCGACGAACCACGGGCGGCGGATGCGGTCCGAGAGCCAGCCGAACAGCGGCTGCGAGAGCGACGAGGCGAACGAGGCGAGCGCGACCAGCGCGCCGACCAGCGTCATGCTCAAGTGGAACTTCGCGACGAGCAGCGGCAGGAGCGGCGAGAAGAAGCTCGAGTAGGCGTCGATCGTGAAGTGCGCGAGCGCGAGCAGGGCAAGCCGGGGCGTGACGACGTGACGCATGGACGCCGCACCTTAGCACAGCGCGTCGCGCGCGCCGGCCGCGCCCCCGCCGCGAACTACGCGGCTTCGAGCAGCGGTGTGAGCTCGTTCTCGACGCGCGCGACCTCGGCCTGGACGACGCGCAACATCACCGGCGCCAGCGCGAGCTCGCCGTCGCGCCCCGCCTTCTCGAGCGCCTTGAACATCGACGCGCAGCGCGCGGCGCCGATCGCGCCACACATGCCCTTCAAGCCGTGCGCTTCGAACTCGACCGCCCTGGCGTCGGACGCCTCGACGCGGCCGGCGAGCGTCACGAGCCGCGGCCGGATGTCGTCGAGGAACGCCCGGATGAGCGTGTGCCGCAGATCAGCGTGCCCCATGCACGACTCCTCGAGCTGATCGCGGTCGAGCACCACGCCTTCGGGCGCCGGCAGGAGCGGTTCGTCCACGCGCGGCGGCGGCGCGGTCGCGGCGCGCGCGGCCGCGCTTTCGGCCGGCGCGGATGCGGCAGCCGGCGGGTGTTCCGCGTCGGCGCGCGCCGTCGCCGGCACCGCGTCGACGGCCGTCGCGTCGGTCGTCCAGCGCTCGACCATCCGCGACAGGACGTCGAGGTCGATCGGCTTGCTCATGTAGTCGTCCGTGCCCGCGGCGATGAAGCGCTCACGATCGCCCTGCGTCGTCATCGCCGTCATGGCGACGATCGGCGTGCGCCGGCCGCCCGCCTCGCGAGCGCGCAGGCGCTGCGCCACCTCCATGCCCTCCATGTCCGGCAGGTGGCCGTCGAGGAAGACGAGGTCGTACGGGTTGCGTTCGCACATGTCGAGCGCGTCCGCGCCATGGGTCGCGACGTCGGCGGCGTAGCCCGCGCGCTTGAGCGCGGCGAGCGCCACGAGCTGATTGATCACGTCGTCCTCGACGAGCAGGATGCGCACGCGCTGCCGGCGCTTCTCCTCGATCGAGTGCCGCGTGACGAGCGGCGCCACTTTCGCGGACCCGGCCGTCTTCGGCCCGCTCGCGATCTCGGTCAGCGCGTCGTGCAGGTGGAGCTGCTGGACCGGCTTGACGAGGTAGGCCGAGAAGCCGGCGTCCTTGGCGCGCGCCGCGTCGCCGCGGCGGCCGAGGCTCGTGAGCAGCACCATGCGGGTCGCCGCGATCGCCGACTCCTGCTGGATCGCCCGCCCCAGCGCCTCGCCCTCCATGCCGGGCATGTGCATGTCGAGCAGGGCGACGGCCACCGGCCGGCCCGCGGCCGCGGCGCTGCGCAGGCTGACCAGCGCGGCGTGCGCGCTCTCGGCCTCGACCGCCTCGCAGCCCCAGGTCTTGAGCATCTCGATCAGCGACTCGCGCACGCTGCGCGCCGGGTCCACGACCATCACGCGCAGGCCGCGCAGCGCGTCGCGCGACGGCGCGGCGAGCTCGACCGAGAACTGCTTCTCGAGCGGAAGGCGGAACCAGAACGTCGACCCCTCGCCCTCGCGGCTCGACACGCCGATCTCGCCTCCCATCAGTCCGACCAGGTGCTTCGAAATCGAGAGCCCGAGGCCGGTGCCGCCGAACCGGCGCGTGATCGAGCGATCGGCCTGCGCGTAGGTCTGGAACAGCCGCGCCATGTGATCGGGCGTCATGCCGATGCCGGTGTCGCTGACCGAGAAGCGCAGCGTGACGCCGGTCGAAGACTCCTCGAGGCGCTCGACCTGGATGCGCACTTCGCCCTTGTCGGTGAATTTGAGCGCGTTGCCGGCGAGGTTGAGCAGGATCTGGCGCAGCCGCCCGGGGTCGCCCTTCACCAGCGAGGGCACCTCGTGGTGGACCTGGCAGAACAGCGTGACGCTCTTCGCGTCGGCGCGCGGCGCGAGCAGCGCCGCCACCTGATCCACGTTGAGGCGCAGGTCGTAGTCGATAGTCTCGAGCTCGAGCTTGCCGGCCTCGACCTTCGAGAAGTCGAGCACGTCGTCCACCAGCTGAAGCAGCGCCCTGGACGAGGACACGATGATCTCCGCGAACCCGCGCTGGTCGCGGCCGAGCTCGCTCTCGAGCAGCAGGTTGCTCATGCCGAGGATGCCGTTCATCGGCGTACGGATCTCGTGGCTCATCGTGGCGAGGAACTCCGCCTTGAGATGTGCGGTGGCCTCCGCCTCGGCGACCGACGCGGTCAGCCGGTCCACCTCGAGACGCAGGTTCGAGGCTTCACTCTTGAAGGTGTTGATGTCATCCACGGCGACCGCAAAGCCGGTGCGATCACCCATCGGCAGGAGATAGGCGAAGAATCCGATCGGGATCGTGCCTCCCTCCGGCATCTGCAGCCCGCAGCTATCCATGGTGACGCGCAGGCGGTCGCGATGCTGGGTACGGAACAGCCGGCGCAAGCGGACCACTGCGTCGCGCTCGACGAGGTCTCTGTACGAACACCCGCACAATTCCTCGCGCGACCGGCCGCAGAGCTCGGCCGCCGCGAGGTTCGCCCAGAGTAGAGCGCCGGTGTCGTCGAAGACGACCAGCGGGCGCGGCGCCACCTCGGCAATGGTCGAAGGGTCGAAGCCGGCGGCGGCGGCGCCGGAGTTCGGTTGTTCGGATGTCGATTCGGAATACGGCACGCGCTTCCCCCGAGGTCCCTTCGCGGGCGTGAGTCGTCGGGCAGGCGTGCCGCCCGACGCGTGGCGTCGCGTGGGTTATCGGCGCGCGGGCGCCGCGGCTTGAGCGTGAGAATCCGGCCTAGCCGCAAGCGCGCGATGGGCTTGCGGCAACGCGGCCGATTCAGGTGCGCCGCACCCGCCGCATGCGACCGTTCTTCTGGTGGTGGAAATCCGAGTGAAGCTTACGGCCCGGCGGGCACCCGCGCGTAGGTCGTGCGCGTACCGTCGGCCTGTTCGATCATGACGCTCGGCGACGGGTTGCCCGCGGCGAACTCCAGTCGGGCCTCCCCATCCATCGAGAATCGATCCGGTCCGATCGCCACCAGCGGTGAGCCCATGCGCGGGCCGCGCCGGAACTCGAGGTGCCCATCCACGAGCCGCGCCTCGCGCTCGCCTTCGTACGCTCCAACCAGCGCCGCGAGGCGCGAGGCGTCCTGGGGCGCCGAGCGGTCGCGCGCCTCGACCCACTCCAGCGTCATCTCGAGCGACCGCCGGCGCGCCGGATCGTCCGCGGCGGCGATGAGCTTCCGCAGCGCTGCCGCGTGGGCGACCGTGAGCGCGCGTTCGGGCTCCACCGTCATGTCGGGTTGGACGCCGATCCCTTCCCACTCTCGCCCGGTGCGTGGGTCGGAGACGCGCGTGATCGAGACGCCGGCCACGAACCCATCGACCAGCGGAAAGCCCTGCACCATGTGGCTCGCCCCGGCCGTGCGCTCGCCGACCAGAGTGGCGCGGGCGAGGTTCTTGAGGACAAAGCTGAACGCCTCGGCGGCCGAGCCGGTGCCGCGGCTGGTGAGCACCCAGAGCGGAACGTCGGTGCGGCGCGGCCCCGGCACGTCGGCGACGCTGGTCTCGTCGTGGTTCAACCCCTCGATGCGGCTCTTGACGCGCACCATCTTCACCGGCTCCGCGGGCAAGAAGTGGCTCAAGAGCAGGTTGCACATCTGACCGTTGCCGCCGCGATTGCGCCGCACGTCGAAGATGATGGCGTCGGTGTGCTCGAGGAAGCGAAGCGCCGCCGCGATCGCTTCGTCGGACCCCGGCGCACCCATGAATCCGGTGATCTCGAGACAGCCGACGTTGCCGGGCAGGATCTCGATACGACCGAGGCCGAAGTTGTGCGTCACCGCGTCGCGGAGGAACTGAGGCGGCGGGCCCGGAGCGCCATCCGGCCCGCCGGGGCCACCGTGCTCGGCGGTTCCATCGCCCGCGGCCCGGCGGACGATCTGCGGCCCGACCGCGCCGCCAGGAGCGGGGCCCGCCACGACATACCCACCGCCCGTGCCACGGCGCAGGGCTTGTGGCCCTCCCTCGGGGCCGCCCGGCCCCGGACTGCCGACGACGATCCGCCCACCATTGGGGACCGCTCCCAGCGGGTCCCACCGCAGGCTCAGGTGCAGGTCGCCATTCACGTGACGCAGGTCCATCGTCACCGCCTCCGCGAAGCGCGTGGCGCTGGTCAACGCATCGTAGGCCCCCGCCTTCTCGCGCCGGCGCACGTAGTCGACGACCATGCGGGCCGTATCCGCCTCGACGTAGCTTCGCATGACGTTCGCGCACAGACTGTCGAGGATCGTGGCGCGCATCTGGCGATCAAGGACCGGCGGCGTGGGGGCCGGGTCCGCGGCGTGGGAGGCCTTCAGGCCGCCGCCCACGGGCGCGGCGTCGGGGGCACCGCCGGGCCCACCCGGCCCGGGCTCGCCGCCGATGGCGTGCGGAGCCACCACGCGCCGTTCGCCGCCCGCTGAACGCGGCAGCCAGACGCGCAGTTTCTGCGCCGCGCCGGACGCCGTCGGCGGATCCATGTTGGCGAGGACGATGATCGTGTAGGGGCCGTTCATCTCCACCGCGGCATTGATGCCCGGCGCGCCGCCGCCAAAGCCGATCCCCATCTCGCCGCCCGGTCCGGGGCCGAGGATCGGGAAGTCGGCGAGCGTCTCGCGGCGCAGGAGCGAGCCGGCGCGGATCGCGCGCACGAACGCGCGCAGATCCTCGAGCGTCGAGTAGCCGCCGCCGGCCGGACTGCCGCGCATCGGACGCGAGCGCGAGTTTTCGGCCCAGCCCGAAGCGTCCGGCGTGCCGCCCGCGTCGTCGTGGCGCGTGTAGCCCATCGCGCGGCTCGAGCCCGGATCGTCGTCCGCGTACGAATCGGTGTGCGCCATCCCGAGCGGCCCGTAGACGTGGCGGCGGATGTAGTCGAAGTAGTCCTCGCCCGAGGCCCTCTCGACGATCGCCCCGAGCAGCACGTAGCCGCCGTTCGAATACTGCTGCCGGGTGCCGGGCTCGAACGCGAGCGGCGTGTCGCGGAACATCGGGATCCAGTCCGCGACCGTGCGCAGCTTCGCGTGGTCGGCGTGCTCGTAGCGGTCGCCGAAGACGTCGCCGATCCCGCCGCGGTGCTCGAGCAGTTCGCGCACCGTCACCTTGCTCGCGACTGCCTTCGGGTAGTCAGGCAGATAGCGGTCGATCGTGTCGTCGAGCTTCACCTTCCCCGCCTCGACCAGCTGGGCGATCGCAAGCGACGTGAACATCTTGTTGATCGAGCCGAGATTGAACTGCGTGTCGAGCCGGTTGGGCGTGCGCGCCTTGCGCGATGCGAGCCCGTACGCCGACTGGAACAGCACCTGATCGCCCCTCGTGAATAGCACCGCGCCCGAGAACGAGTCCGCGCGCGCCAGCGAATCGAGCCACGCGCTCCACGCCTTCACCGCCTGGTCGTCGGGGAGCGGCGCGGAGGCCGGCTCCGGCTCGTTCCCGCCGGGGCCGTTGTCCATCACGCGGATCCCGATCAGCCCGTGCGGCGCTTCGGTCTCGAACATGAACGTGAGATCGAGCGTCGCTCCGCTCCCGGTCCGCGCGGCGATCTCCAGCTCGTTCGCTGCCTCGCGCACGAGCCGCACCGGCGTGATCGTGCGGTGCTCGTCGCGCATCCGGTGATAGATGACGATGCGCTCGTCCGCCGATCGTTCGGCGAGCGCCGACCTGGACACGTGCGCGGCGATGAACGCGCGCATGGCGTCGTCGCCGCCCGCGTTGAACGCGTCGAAGTAGGCGGCCGCGGCGCGGCCGAGATCGGAGTCGGGAAGGATCGCGGCGACGGCGAGCGTGGGCAGCGCGATCAGGACGGCAAGGGCGATGAGCATCCGGCGTGGCATGGCGGGTCTCCGTGGTGAACGGCGATTGCGAGTGCGACGCGGGGCACGCTAGGTGTGGCGTATGAAGAAGTGATGAAGCTCTTGATTGCGCTGGCCGGGGGCCAATACCTCTTCGCAGGCCGCTCCACTGCACGACGGGACCGACACCCTTTCTCGGCCGCTCCGCCGAGCGGCGGGACCGACACCCTTTCGAAGGCACACCCGCGGCGAGCGCGGTTGAGCCAGGGATGGCGGGCGAGCCGCGGCTGTAGCGGAGCCGAGCATGGATGCGAGGCGGAGCGGCCGAGAAGGGGTGTCGGTCCCGGCCGTGTGGACACTGCTGATCACGCCAGCGGAAGCGTGAATCGGAATCGCGCGCCGTGCCCCGGCTCGCTGTCGACGCCGACCGTGCCGCCGTGCGCCTCGACGATGCCCTTGACGATCGCGAGGCCCAGACCCGCGCCGCCGGTCGCGCGCGCGCGCGACGGATCGGCACGGTAGAAGCGCTCGAAGAGGTGCGGCAGATGCTCCGGGGCGATCCCCGCGCCGCTGTCGCGCACCTCGACCGCGACCTCGCGTCCGCTCGCGCGTGCCGCGATCGCGATCGCGCCGCCGTCGGGCGTCGCGCGCACCGCGTTCGCCAATAGATTCCGCAGCACCTGCGCGATCCGCGTCGGATCCACGTCCACCATGGGCAGCTCGGGCATGTCGACGGTGAGCGCGAGGCGGCGCTCGGCCGCGATCGCGCGGAAGCTCTCGAGGGCACCGTCCACGAGGTCGCGCAGCGCCACCGGCGCGCGCTCGAGCGCCAGCTTACCCGCCTCGGCGACCGACACCGTCTGCAGATCCTCGACGAGCCGCGAGAGCAGCAGCACCTCCTCGCGCAGCGATCGCACCGTCTCGGGCGAGACCGGCAGCAGCCCGTCCTCGACCGCCTCGATCTGGCAGCGCAGGTTGGTGAGCGGCGAGCGCAGCTCGTGCGCCACGTCGCTCACCATCGTGCGCCGCAGCGCCTCCTGCCGCGCGAGGTCCTCGGCCATCGCGTTGAACGCGCGCGACAGCTCGCCGATCTCGTCCGACGAGCGCACCGGCACGCGGGAGGCGAGATCGCCGCGGCCGAGCGCGCGCGCCGCGCGGGTCAGCGCGCCGACCGGCTCGAGCACGCGGCGGGCGGCGAGCCACGTGAGCGCGAGCGCCACGAGCCCCGCCGCGAGCGCCGCGATCAGCAGCCGCAGGTCGAATGCCACGCCGAAGGGACCGTGGAGCGGGGCCTCGCGCCCGGCGGGGGGCAGCATGATCAGCGTGCCGAGCAGTCGTCCGTCGGCGGTGCGCACCGCGGCGCTTGGCGGGTGGATCACCACGGCGCGCACCAGCGCAACCGCCGCGCCGCGGCGCGCGCGGCCCTCGATCGCGAGCGAGCCATCGGCGAGCATGCGCACGGTCGCGTCCTTGAGCTCGGGGCGCGAGGCGCTGCGCACGGCGCCGTCCGGACCGATGAGCAGCAGGTCGCGGCGCTCGCTGCGACCCAGCTCCTCGAGCGTCGCGTCGAGTCGCGACCGGTCGGCTTCTGCGCCGAGGCGACGCGCCAGCGTTCCCGCCGCGCCTTCGACACGCACCACGTGCTCGGAGAGCTCGAAACGGCTGAACTCGGTGCGCACCGCCTGGCGGGTGAGCAGCGCCACGCTGACCAGCGCGACCCCGATCGCGAGCGCCGCGATCAGGAACAGACGCAGGCCGAGGCTACGCACGGGCGGTCTTCCAGCGATAGCCGACGCCGAACACGGTCTCGATCCGCTCGGGCCTGGCGGGATCGGTCTCGACCTTGCGGCGCAGGTTCACGATGTGCGCGTCGATCGTGCGGTCGAGCGCGTTCGAGTCGGCGCCGAAGGCGCGCTCGACCAGCTCGGCGCGCGTGAACGCGCGGCCGGGCGCGCGCGCCAGCACCTCGATCAATCGGAACTCGCGCGGCGTGAGATCGAGCCGGACGCCCGCGAGCGTCGCTTCGTGCCGTGCCGGGTCGATCACGAGATCGCCCGCGCGCACCGGCGGACCGTCCGACGATCCCGGCACGCGGCGCAGCACGGCGCGCACGCGCGCCGTGAGCTCGCGCGGGCTGAACGGCTTGACGACGTAGTCGTCGGCGCCGGTGTCGAGGCCCTCGAGCCGGTCCTCCTCGGTCGAGCGGGCGGTGAGCATGATGATCGGAACGCTCGACTCCTCGCGCAGCCGCCGGCACACCGCGAGACCGTCCACGCCCGGCAGCATCAGGTCGAGGACGACGAGATCGGGCGGCGGCGCGGCGCGCGCGCGCTCGAGCGCGGTCCGTCCGTCGCCCGCGGTGACGACGGCAAATCCGGCGTGCTCGAGATAGAGGCGCACCGACGCGACGGTCTTCGCGTCGTCGTCGACGACCAGGATCAGCGGCTTCGGCGCAGGCATGACGGCCGGCGATGGTAGCCCAACACCTGTGAAGAATCCGTGAAGACCGGGGCTAGAACTCGCCCGAGCGACCGCCTATGCTCCCGCGGGTTCGCCGCTGCATCCCCTCACCCGGAGGCCGCGATGCTCCATCTCGACACCGGCAACACCGGATTCATGCTGCTCTGCAGCAGCCTCGTGATGCTGATGACGCCGGGGCTGGCGTTCTTCTACGGCGGGCTGGTCGGACGGCGCAACGTGCTCGCCATCATGATGCAGAGCTTCGTCTCGATGGGCTGGACGACCGTGATCTGGTTCGCGTTCGGCTACTCGCTGTGCTTCTCGGGCGGCGAGGGCGGTGTGATCGGCGACTTCAAGATGGCGTTCATGCGCAACATCACGCTGCAGACGCCGTCGCCCAACGATACGATTCCGCTCATCGTGTTCATGGCGTATCAGATGATGTTCGCGATCATCACGCCGGCGCTGATCACCGGGGCGTTCGCCAACCGGGTCACGTTCAAGGCGTACATGATCTTCCTGACGCTGTGGCTGGTGCTCGTCTACTTCCCGTTCGTCCACATGATCTGGGGCAACGGGCTGCTGCAGAAGTGGGGCGTGCTCGACTTCGCCGGCGGCATCGTCGTGCACAACATCGCCGGCATCGCGGCACTCGCCTCGGTGCTCTACGTCGGCCGCCGCCGCACCGCCGACCACGGACCGCACAGCATCCCGCTCGTCGCGCTCGGCACCGGGCTCCTGTGGTTCGGCTGGTACGGTTTCAACGCCGGCAGCGAGTTCCGCGTGGACTCGACCACCGCGACGGCGTTCCTCAACACCGATCTCGCCGCGTCGTTCGCGGCGGTGGTGTGGATGATCGTGGACTGGTTCGTGACCGGGAAGCCCAAGCTGCTCGGCTTCCTGACCGGAGCGGTCGCGGGTCTCGCGACCATCACGCCGGCGGCGGGATACGTCTCGCCGACCAGCGCGGTCGTGATCGGCATCGTCTCCGGCGTCGTCTGCTACCTCGCCGTCTCGCTCAAGAACAAGCTCAAGTGGGACGACGCGCTCGACGTGTGGGGCGTCCACGGCGTCGGTGGATTCCTCGGCATCGTGATGCTCGGCGTGCTCGCGACCAAGGCGTTCAATCCCGCCGGCGCCGACGGCCTGCTCGCCGGCAACCCGTCGTTCTTCATCAAGCAGTGCGCCGCCGTCCTCCTGTCGTCGGCGTGGGCATTCGGGTTCACGCTCGGCATGCTGTGGCTCATCGACCGCATCACGCCGGTCAAGGTCGAGGAGGCGCACGAGTCGGTCGGGCTCGACGAAGCGCTCCACGGCGAGAAGGCCTACATCGAGATCGAGGTCGCGTGATCGTGCGCGCGTCGCGCCGCGACCGCTTCGCGATCGCCGTGCTGCTGGCCGGGGCGCTGATCACCGCGCCCCGCGCCAGCCGCGCCGACGACGCGCCGGCCGTGCCGTGGTATCAGGCGCTGACGGTGAATGGGTTCGTGTCCGCGAGTTACGGCGTCAACCTCGAGCGGCCGCGATACTTTGGCAACCAATTCCGCGTGTTCGACTTCGACCAGCGCTCGTTCAACCTCGACGTCGCCGAGCTCGTCGTTCAGAAGGCGGCGACCAGGCCGCGCGAGACGGGGTTCAGGATCGATGCCGACCTCGGCGGCTCCGTGCCCCGGGTGGCGGACAACGCCCCCGTGGCCCTTCGCCAGGCGTTCACGACCTGGATCGCGCCGGTCGGCTCCGGCCTGCGATTCGACGCCGGCAAGTTCATCACGCCGTTCGGATACGAAGTCATCGAGGGCTGCGACAACTGGAACGACGAGGCGACCCGCTCGCTGCTCTTCGGGTTCGCGATCCCGTTCACGCACACCGGGGTCCGCGCCGGGTACACGTTCTCGCCGCGGGTCTCGGCGCTGCTGCTGCTGGTGAACGGCTGGGACGTCGTCCGCGACAACAACCACACGCCTTCGGGTGGGGCGCAGATCACGATCACTCCCGCCCCGCCGGTCTCCGTCGTGTTCACCGGCATGATCGGCCCCGAGTACGCCCGCGACGACGGCGACAAGCGGACGCTGGGCGAGGTCGTGGCGACCTGGAAGGTCACGTCCGCGCTCTCCCTGGGCGTGAACGGGGATCTGGCGCGGGAGAGGGCGCCGTCCTACTTCTTCTTCCCCCCTTTCATCGTCACGAGCGAGGCCCGCTGGCGCGGCGCCGCGGCATACGCGCGCTTCGCTCCGTCCGGCCCGTGGGCGCTGTCGCTGCGCGGCGAGAGTTTCGACGACAAGGACGGTTCGCGCACCGGAGCGCCGCAGAGCATCAACGAGATCACCGTGACGCCCGAGGTGCGCCTTTCATCGGCGATGGTCCTGCGCGCCGACCTGCGCATGGATCATTCGACGATCGCGGCCTTCGAGACGCATGGCGGATTCCGGAACCGCCAGCGCACGATCCTCGTCAACGCGCTCTATCACTTCTGACGCGCGGTGCACTACCGCTAGCCCAGCTCCGCCGCCAGGAGGCTCAGGAACGTCCCAACATCGGTCACCACCCCCACGGTTTGCTGCGAGCCGCGATCGGCGAGCTTGGTCACCACGGCCGGGTTGATGTCCACGCACACCATCCGCACCCAGCCGGGCAGCATGTTACCGACGCCGATCGAGTGCAGCATGCTCGCCAGACACACGGCCATCGTCGCGCCGGCGAGCTGCTGCGCGTAAGCCTCCTGCGCGCGCACCAGGTCCATCTCGGTGTCGGGCAGTGGACCATCGTCGCGGATCGAGCCGGCGAGCACGAACGGCACGCCCTGCTGGACACACGCGTGCATCACCCCCGAGCACAGCACGCCGACCTCCACCGCCCCGCGGATCGAGCCACAGCGGTTGATCGCGTTGATCGCCCGCATGTGGTTCTTGTGGCCCTCCTCGTGTGGCGTTCCGTGCTCGAGGTCCATGCCCAGCGACGTGCCGTAGAGCGCGTGTTCGATGTCGTGCACGGCGAGCGCGTTGCCCGCCAGCAGCGCGGTCACGTAGCCGCCACGGATCAGACGGCAGAAGGCCTCGGTGCCGCCGGTGTGGACGACGACCGGCCCGGCCACGAAGACGATGCGCCCGCCCTCGGCTTTGATCTCGCGCATGAGCGCCGCGATCTTCCGGACCGCGGTCTCGGTGCGGCGCTCGGACGAGGTCCCGCTCGCCATGAAGGCGAATCCCAGCCGATCGCGTTCCCTGAACTCGGGCCGGATGCGAATGCCGAGCGCCCCGCACACGATCGGGTCGCCGCGCCGCACGTCGCGCAGCTTGCGGCACTCGGCCTCGCCGTCGCGCACGACGATCACGGCGTCCATGCGCTGGCGCGCCGCCTCGACCCAGGCGCCCGCGACCCTCACCTGCGTGCGGTGGTTGGTCGTCGAGTAGAAGTCGCCGGGCACCACGCCATCCGCCTCGGCGGGCTTGATCGTGACATCGGGCACCGCCGTGGGTGTGCAGCCCAGCTCGACCAGCTCGGCGAGCGCGCGCTCCAGCGTCGGCGCCTCGGCCGCGGTCACGCGCAGCCGGAGGCGCGAGAACTCCTCGTTGGTGCGGCCGAGGCTGAACTCGAGCACCTCGAAGCTGGCCCCGCAGGCGATGACCCGGTCGAAGACCCGCGACAGGATCTGCGAATCCACGAGATGACCTTCGGCTTCGACGATCTCGGAATGAGGCACGGTGGGAAGATAGCGCAGGCGGGATCGCCGCACGCCGCCTGCTCTCCAGCCACGCCGCACCATGGAAGGTCAGCGGCGAGGACCTCGACCTTCTGCGTCAGGATGGAGGCGGCACCCGGATTCGAACCGGGGAATAAGGGTTTTGCAGACCCTCGCCTTACCACTTGGCTATGCCGCCCCTACTGTCTTTTTGGGGCGGAGAGTTGTAGCGCAGTGGTGGCAGAGAATCCAGCCGCCTTCGCGAGACACAGCAAATCTCTACCGCCGATTTTCGATCGTTGACGCGCGGTGCTTCGCGATCTAGCGTCACCCAACGTGGACGTGGCTACTGTGGAACCGAAGGAGCCACCGTGAAACGATCTCCACGACTGAGCATCTACGCCGCCGCCTGTGCGGCCTTGATCGTCGCCGCTCCAGCGCGTGCCGACTGGCCCGCCTCGGGACGCGCGCTGTGCACACAGTTCGGGAATCAATTCCTCGTGATGATCGCGCCCGACGGCTCCGGTGGCGCCATCGTGGCGTGGGGTGAGTTTCGATTCTCCTCGGCGTCGACCTTTTCCGAGCGCGTGCTCCGCAACGGCCTCGTCGCGCCCGGCTGGCCAGTCGATGGCGCCCAGATCGGCGCCAGTAACTCGTACTACGCCCAAGGCCGTGGGGCGTCCGACGACGCGGGAGGCGCCTATTTCGCGTGGGGCGGTGACGACCTGCCTTCGACCCATCGCGTCTTCCTGCAACACGTCACCGGAGCGGCCGGAATCGTAACCGGCTGGCCCGTCGATGGTCTGGTGGTCGGGAACACGACATCCATCGGAAGTCTTCCGCACGTTGCGCCGGATGGCGGAGGAGGCGTCTTCGTCTGCTGGAACGACGCGCCCGATCTCCGCATCCAGCGGGTGCGCGCGGACGGAACGTCGTATCCGGGGTGGCCGGCGGCGGGCGCGCTGATCACGAACGTGTCAGGAGCCTATGGGCTTCCGTACGTCATCGGCGACGGCAACGGCGGAGCGATCGTGGCGTGGACCGATTCCTCGGGATCCGGCGGAGGAGATGTTCGCGCGCAGCGGATCGACTCCGGTGGCTTGCCCGCGTCGGGCTGGCCGGCGGACGGAGTCGTCGTGTGCGCCGAGAACGGTTTTCAGAACGTGTTCCAGCCGATCGCGGACGGGGCCGGCGGAGCGTGGCTCGTGTGGGCGGATGATCGCAACGTCGCCACCAGTGGCAGGGACATCTACACGCAGCGCATCACGGGGTCGGGAGCAGTGGCCACCGGATGGCCCGTGGGCGGCCTCGTGACATGCGACGCCGCCGGAACCCAGAACCAGCCCCGCCTCGTGAGCGACGGCTCGGGCGGTGCGCTCGTGGTCTGGTCGGATCGGCGCACGGCGCCCGATGGCGACCCCTTCATTCAGCACCTGAACTCCGACGGCACGCCGGCAGCGGGATGGCCGACCAATGGGATCGCGGTCTGTAACGGATCAGGCATTGAGCAGCTCACGCTGGACTCGATCGTGGGCGACGGGGTCGGCGGCGCCATCGTGGTGTGGAGCGACGCACGGGATTCCTCTACGACCGCCCGCGACGTGTACGCGCAGCGCTTCGATTCGGGCGGATCGGTGCACGCCGGCTGGGCGAGCAACGGGGTGGCGCTCTGCACCGCGGCCGGCGACCAGGTGGACGTGCACTGCGTCTCGGACGGAAGCGGAGGCGCCATCGTCGCCTGGGGCGACGGGCGCACGGGCGATCCGAAGAATTACGACATCTACGCGATCGGCGTTCGCTCGGACGGCACCACGCCCGCTCTGGTCGCGCTCGTCGGCGCCGAAGTCGCCGGCGATCGCGTGAAGCTCGAATGGTACGCGCCCGAACGCTTGCCCGGTGGCGCGAGTATCGAGCGGCGCGTCGGCGAGAGCCCGTGGACGGTGATCGCGACCGCGACTCGGGACGGCCTCGGGTACATCCGCTACGAGGACTTCGAGATCGTGGGCGGAGCGCGCTATGGATACCGGCTCGGCGCCGCGGGAGCGGCGCTCACCGCCGAGACGTGGGTGGACGTGCCGCTCCCGAGCCTGTCGGTGGTCGAGGCCGTGGCCGAACCACGCGGCGTGGTGCGCGTTCGCTTCTCGCTCCGGAGCGCCGGTCCGGCACGCCTCCAACTCTTCGATGTTGCGGGGCGGTGCGTTCGAACCGATTCCCCCGCCGGACTCGGGCCGGGCGTTCACGAGACGCGATTCCCGGGTGGGCTCTCATCGGGGCTCTATTGGCTGCGACTCACGCAGGACGGGGTTTCGGTCCGTCGCAAGGTCCTCGTGTCGCGCTAAGTGAGCCAGCACGCGGGCGATATGGGCGCACTGCGTTCCCGCTGGACTTCTTCCGAGGGTTGGCCGATACTGCCCCTGTCTTCGGTTGCCTGTGGATGTGCGGTCAGCGTTCAGATTCCGCCAGAGACTCTTCTGGCGGTTTTTTGTTGATCGGCCGCCTGGGATCGATCGAGGCATCGGTCATAGAGACCGGACGTGGCCGCGGCGTGATACGCGGCGAGAGCGGGTCTTCGGGCCCGGATACAAAGGGAGTTTCAAGTGGCTAGTGGCACCGTGAAGTGGTTCAACGAGGCGAAGGGCTTTGGCTTCATCACGCAGTCGGACGGGGGCGAGGACGTGTTCGTCCATTTCTCGGCCATCAACGGCGACGGCTTCAAGACGCTCGCCGAGGGCGAGGCGCTCGAGTTCGACGTGACCCGCGGCCCGAAGGGGCTGCAGGCGGCGAACGTTCGCAAGGCCTAGCAAGCTCGGGTACCACCTCGCGCCACGGGGCGGCGTCCGCAAGGACGCCGCCCTCGGCGTTTTCAGTCAGAACGCTCGCGTGAGGCATCGTTGACGCGCCTCTGGTCGCAACCTGGGAACTGCGCTCTTGGAAGTACGGAGTCAGCGCGCCGAATCCGCCGCGGCTGCGCGCTCGATCTCGCCCAGCCTCTCCCGCATCGTCTCGATCGCGTCCGCGATCGGGCGGCCCGACCAGTCGGGCACCGGGAAGCGCTCGCCCCACTTCCGCCCGGCGCGGTAGAGCGCGACGCAGTCCCACGCGACCGTGCTCACGCTGTCCATCTCGGCGACGCTCTTCAGCGTGTCGGCCGGAAGCTCGGCGACCATCAGGCGCGAGATCGCGCGTTCGTCGTCCCAGAACTGCACCGCCCGCGCATCGTGGATGCGGAAGAGCGCCGACGTGGACGGCAGCGTGATCTTGCGATCGCTCGGCGTGACGTGCTCCCACATCACGATCACGCGCAGACCGGTGCTGTCCCGATCCAGCACGCGCTGGAGTGCGGAGGCCCCCCGCAGGCAGAACGGTCAGGTCGGCGAGAGCAGCACGAGCACGCGCGGGCGATCGGCGTCGCGATTGAAGAGCGCATGCACTGGCGCGAGATCGCGGCCGGCGATCGCCTCGACCGGCGGCTGCGTCGGCGGCGTCATGTGCGTCGCGAGCGGCTCGGCCGCACGCGCGGCGGGCGCGGCGAATGCGATCGCCAGACCGGGCGCGGCGAATGCGATCGTGAGCGCGACCGCGATCGCACGCGCCACCCGCTGAATCACGCGAAGCACCGCGCCCGCTAGCGCAACCGCATCAGCTTGCGCGTCTCCGCGGCGCCGGCGGCCTCGAGCCGGCAGAGATAGAGACCCGAGCCCACCGCATGGCCGCCGTTATCGAGCCCGTTCCAGCGCACGGTGTGCGGCCCGCCATCCACGACGCCGTCCACCAGCGTCGCGACGCGGCGGCCCGCGGCGTCGTACACGGCGAGGTGCATCGCGCCGCCCCCGGTCGGCGCCTCGAAGTCGATCGCCGTCGACGTCGCGAACGGATTCGGCAGGTTGCCGCGCAGGCGGAAACGCGGCGGCAGCCGCTCCGCGACGCCCGCGTTCGGCAGCGTGATGCGCGTGTAGTAGACGTCCTCTTCACCGTTGAACGTGGCGGCCCAGGCGAGGTCGGCGCCGTCGGTACGCGAGATCATCGTGCAGTAGTCGCCGATCTTGTTCTGCTGGTTGGGCCAGCCGATCGTCGCGTTCCACGTCGGGCTCGCCTGCTCGTTGACCGACCAAGTCGTGCCGCCGTCATCCGAATACGAATAGTAGAGGGCGCTCATGGTCGTATCGGCGGAGCCGCGCGTGTCGTTCCACACGGCGTCGATGCGGCCGTTGGGCGCCACCGACATCGTGCCGAACCACTGGTAGGCCCGGGTTCCGGTCGGGTCGTCGTTGACGCGCCGCGGCGTGCTCCACGTGTTGCCGCCGTCGGTACTGCGGATGAACATCACGTCGAGCGGATCGGTCGGTGTCTGGACCGACGCAAGCACGTAGACCCAGCCGTCATGCGGGCCGCCCGACCGGTCGACGCCGATCCACAGCTGGCCGGCCAACCCGGCCGGGTTCATCGCGGGCTGGAAGCGGATGGTGCCGCCGAGGCTGACCGGCACGGTCGTGAACGTCGGCGTCGAGCCCGAGTTCCTCGCGTCGAGCGAGTGCGTGACGTAGATCGTCGAGCCGGGGCCGGCGGTGCCGACGATGTAGAGCGTGCCGTCGCTGGCGACGTCGAGCGTGCCCCAGATCGGCGAGTTCGGGATCGCGATCGGCGACTGCCAGCTCACGCCGTCGTTGATCGAGCGCGAGAACGTGTTCGGCGGCGTCGGATTGCTCGCGGTGCTCCACGCCTCGTAGAACTGATCGTGGCCGGCGCTCGCGGTGCGATCGATCGTCATCCATTGTTTGTCGCCGCCGAACGCCGCGACGTTCGCGCCCCACGTCGCGCCGCCGTCGCTGGACGGATACACCTGCGCGGTGAAGTTGCCCATGAGGCTGTTGTAGTACACCCGGCCCTCGGCGTCGAAGTCGAGCACCGGATCGCTGCGGAACACGCCGGGGTTGATCTTGCCCGCGGTCCACGTCACGCCGCCGTCGGTCGTGTAGCCGTAGCCGGCCTGACGGAAGTTGGAGGAAATGGTGTCGAACTGGCGCCAACCGATCACCATGCGATTGGGATTGGTCGGGTCGACCGCGATCGACGGCTCGTTGGCCCCGTCGCCGACGATGTTCGCCTGCTGCGCGTTGACGTTGACCTGGGCGCTGGTGAAGCGGCCGAACACGACCGTCGCCGCGGCCTGCGTGCTGGTGATCGCCGGCACGGGGATGCCGGGCGGATCGTCCTCGCGCTCGAGCGTCAGATCGACCGGCTGCGTCGCGTCCGCGGACGCCGCGGCGGGCTTCGCCGCCGTCGTCACCGCCGCCGGCGCGGCCGATGAGCGAGCGAAGCCGGCGACCCCGGCAACCGCTCCGCCCGCGACGAGCGTGACGATCGTCGCGAGGCGGAGACGGCGGGTCGGGCGTTGCCGCATGACCTACTTCGGCTGCGGCACGATGCGCAAGTAAGGCTTCGGCGCCTTCCACCCCTGCGGGTAGGTCTTCTTCGCGTCCTCGTCGGACACCGAGCCGGCGATGATCACGTCCTCGCCGTGCTTCCAGTTCACCGGCGTCGCTACCTTGTGCTTCGCCGTGAGCTGCATCGAGTCGATGACGCGCAGCACCTCGTCGAAGTTCCGGCCGGTCGTCATCGGGTAGACGAGGATCAGCTTGATCTTCTTGTCCGGGCCGATCACGAACACGTTGCGCACGGTCTGGTTGTCGGCGGCGGTGCGGCCGTCGCACGAGCCGGCGAGGTCCGCGGGCAGCATGCCGTAGAGCTTCGAGATCTCGAGCGTCGGGTCGCCGATCATCGGATAGTTCGGCGCGTGGCCCTGCGTCTCCGCGATGTCGTTCGCCCACTTCGCGTGGTTGCCGACCGGGTCGACGCTCAAGCCGATGACCCTGGTGTTACGACGGTCGAACTCGGGCTTGATGCGCGCCATGTAGCCGAGCTCGGTCGTGCACACCGGCGTGAAATCCTTGGGATGCGAGAACAGCACCGCCCACTGGTCGCCGATCCAGTCGTGGAACCGGATGCGGCCCTGGGTCGTCTCGGCTTCGAAGTCCGGCGCCATGCTGCCGATGCGCAGCGCCTCGGTCGTCTGCACCGTCATCGTCCACCTCCTCGTTCACGATCCGACGGGAATGATGCGTTACGAAGGAGACTATGGTGCCTGACCGCCGCCGCTTTCGCCAACCCCCTTCTCACGCGGCCCTCGCACCGCGCGGGGCCCCGCGCGTGAGGACGCTGACCAGCACCAGCACCGCGATGTTCGCGACCATCGCGACGATCCCGATGTTCAGGTCGGTGATCGTTCCCGGCCACGTCGGGAAGAGTTTCGCCAGCGTCACGCCCGAGGCCGAGAGCCAGATGACCGCGGCCTCGCCGGTGACGATGCCGGCGATCGCGCCGGCCGGCGTCGCCCACGGCGTCTCGCCGAGCGACAGGACGAGGGCCGGAAAGAGCTGGGTGACGAAGTTGTAGCCGAGCAGCAGCAGCGGCACGAGCGATGCGCCGCGCAGCGCGAGCCACGCCGCGACCAGCGCCACGACCGGCACGAGCGCGCGCGCCAGGATCGCGACCGTGCGCTCCTCGACGGCGCCCACGAGCGGCCGATAGACGTTCTTCGCCAGGACCGTCGCACTGGTGAGCATGAGCATCGAGCCTGGGACGAGCGCGGTGAGCACACCGGCGGCGCCGATCAGCCCGACGAGCCCGGGCGGGAACGTCTTCTTCACGAGCTTGAGCAGCGAGAGGTCGGCGTCGGCGCCCTTGAGCCCCGGCACCTGCAGGATTGCCGCGAAGCCGGCGAAGAACACGAACAGCAGCACGAGCTGGTAGAGCGGCATCACCGCCGCGTTCTTGCGGAACACGTCTTCGCCCTTCGCCGTGTACGTCGAGGCGAACGCGTGCGGCCACATGTAGAAGCCGAGCGACGTGAGCGCCACGGTCGAGACCAGCCACGTCGCGCTCATGCCTCTTGCCGGCAGCGTCAGGAAGCCGGGCTTCGCGTGCTCGATCGCCTCGAACATCGGTTGATAGCCGCCGTAGTAGTGGCGCGGCAGGTAGACGCCGAGGGCGACCGCGACGGCGAGGATCATCACGTCCTTGAGCACCGCGGTCCACGCGGAGCCGCGCACGCCCGAGACGATCACGTAGACGACCAGCAGACCGGTCCCGATCCAGATGGCGACCGCGGGCGTGATACTGCCGTACGACGTCTCGGAGACGATGATGCCGAGCCCCTTCAGCTGCAGCACGAGGTACGGCACCATCGCGACGACGCCGACCGCCGAGGCGAGGATGCCGAGCACGCGGCTCCGATACTTCGCGACGAAGAAATCGGCCTGCGAGTGGAGCTGGTGGCGCGCGGCGTAGCGCCACACGACCGGCAGCAGGAAGTAAGAGATCGTGTAGGCGATCGCGCCGTAGCACAGGATGTAGAACGCGGGCGCGCCCTTGCCGTACGCCCAGCCGCTGCCGCCGAGGAACGTGAACGTCGTGTAGATCTCGCCCGCCATGAGCAGGAACACGAACAGCGCGCCGAAGCCGCGGCCGCCCACGGTCCACTGCTCGAGACTCATCGTGCGGCCGCGGCGGGCGAGCAGCCCGAGCGCGAACGCGACCACGACGAACGCCGCGATGACGGCGAGCGCGGCGTTCACGCCCGGCCCCCGCCGTCGCCCTCGTCGCGAGCGGCCGCGCGGTCGAGCGCGCCGATCAACGCCATCACGGCGGACGTGAGCAGGACGCAGCCGACGATCCACGCCAGCACGAACGGCAGGCCGAAGATATAACCGTGGACGCGGTTCGCGAACGGCACGCCGACGAGGATGCCGAGCACGGGGAGCGCCGCGAGCGCGTGGTGCGGCCGGAGCCGCGTCATGCGCTGTGGCGACGGGGCGTGGGGCGGCGCTGCGGCCGGCGCGGCATCGTCGGAATCTACCCCATCCGGGCGCGCGCTTCGAGAATCGTAGCGACGCGGCTAGAGTGCCGGGATGCTGGCCGCGCTGCTCTTCATCGCCGCGCTCGTCGCGTTCGACGCGGTGGCCTCGCTCGCGCTGTGGGGACTGTCGCGTGACGGTGCTGATGGCGCGGCGGGTGTAACCTCGCCGACCGGTAACCTCATCGGGAGGCGGACATGATGATGCGAATCGGAGTGCTGATGCTGGCGACGATCCTGGCCGCGGCGCCGGCGGAAAAGCCCACGCCGCAGCAGCGACACCGGGCCGCGGCCGCGATGATGCACCGCGGGTTCATGCTCATGAGCGCCGAGATCCATCCCGGCGAGCCGATCGGCATGGAGCAGGTGTACAAGGGCATGAGCTGCGACGGCGGGAACATCTCGCCCTCGCTCGCGTGGCGCGGGGCGCCGCGCGACACGAAGAGCTTTGCGGTCACGGTCTTCGATCCCGACGCGCCGACCGGCAGCGGCTGGTGGCACTGGATCGTCTACGACATTCCGGCCGACAGCACGCGCCTCGCGGCCGACGCCGGCCGCGCCGACGGCTCGCATCTCCCGCCGGGCGCCGCGCAGGGCGTGACCGACTTCGGCGCCCCCGGCTACGGCGGACCGTGCCCGCCGCCCGGGAAGCCGCACCATTATGTGTTCACGCTGTTCGCGCTCGACGTGGCGAAGCTCGGCGCGCCGGCCGGCGCGACCGCCGCGCACATCGGATTCCTGCTCAACGGCCACGCGCTGGCGAAGGCGACGCTGACCGGGATCTACGGCCGCTGACGTCCCGGGGCGCCGCGTGAGCCGGCCGGGCGCAACGCGCGCGCTGGTCTTCGTCTCGAGCACGGTGCTGCTCGATTCGATCGGCTTCGGCCTGATCATCCCCGTGCTGCCGACGCTGCTCGTGCAGCTCTCGGGGCGCCCGGTCGAACGTGTGGCGGTCGACGGCGGCTGGTTGTCGTTCGCGTACGCGACGATGCAGTTCGTGATCGCGCCCGTGCTCGGAAGCCTTTCGGACCGCTTCGGCCGCCGGCCGGTGCTGCTCGCGGCGGTCGCGTGCTTCGGCGCCGACTATCTGATCATGGGCTTCGCGCCGTCGATCGCGTGGCTGTTCGTCGGCCGGCTGGTTTCCGGCGCGGCGGGCGCGTCGTACACGCCGGCCTACGCCTACGTCGCCGACATTACGCCGCCGGAGCGCCGCGCGCAGAGCTTCGGCATGATCAGCGCCGCGTTCGGCATCGGCTTCATCCTTGGCCCGCCGCTCGGCGGACTGATCGGCGGGATCGGGCCGCGTGCGCCGTTCTTCCTCGCCGCGATCCTGAGCCTCGTCAACTTCGTCTACGGCACGTTCGCGATCCGCGAGTCGCTTCCGCCCGAGCGGCGGCGCCCGTTCGATCTCAAGCGCGCGAACCCGATCGGCACGCTGCTGCAGATGCGCCGGCATCCGGCGGTCTCCGGCGTTCTCGCGGCGATGTTCCTGTGGACGGTCGGACACCAGGTGATGCCGTCGACCTGGGCGTTCTACACGCAGTATCGCTTCCACTGGTCGCCGGCGATGAACGGAGCATCGCTCGCGGCCGCGGGAACGATCATGGCGTTGAGTCAGGTGTTCGTCCTGCGCCTGCTGGTCCCGCGGCTCGGAGAGCGGCGCACCGCGCTGCTCGGCATCGGCGTCGCCGCGATCGGCTACCTCGGCTACGCGAGCGCCAGCGCGGGATGGATGATGTTCGCGTGGCTGCCGACGTGGCTCTTCGGCGCCGTCGTGATGCCGAGCACCAACGGCATGCTCTCGAAGCGCGTCACGCCCGACGCGCAGGGCGAGCTGCAGGGCGCGCTCGCGTGCGTGTTCTCGCTGAGCGCGATCGCCGGGCCGCCGCTCATGACGCAGATCTTCAGCCGCTTCGCCGCCGTCGACGCGCCCATCCGGTTCCCGGGCGCCGCGTTCGCCGCCTCGGCGGTGCTCGCCGGAACCGCTGCGCTGATCTATCGGCGGGCGACGCGCCTCATGGCTTGACGGCGCGCGTCATCAGATAACAATGACGGACGCGGTTGTCGACGAAGTACTCCTCGGCGATCGCGTCGTACTCGCGACGGAACATCTCGAGCTTCGCCGGATCGCTCGGGCCGAGCATCTCGATCAGCTTGAGCACCGGCCCCGCGGTGCGCTCCGTGGTCCAGCGATGGTGCTGCGGGCTCAACGCCGGCAGAGAGGCCTCGGGGCGATCGAACGTGATGTCCTTGACCTTTGCGCCGAGCCGCTCGCGGATCGTCTGCACGTCGCCCCACTGGACCGGCGGCGACACGCCCGGCGGCGGCGGCGGCATGTAGCGCGCGACCAGCGCGAACATCCGGCCGATCATCAGCTCGGGCGGCCAGGTCGAGAACGCGAGCGTCCCACCGGGCCTCAGCACGCGCAGCATGCCGGCGATCGTCACGTCCGGCCGCGGCGCGAACATGTGGCCGAACTGGCTCAAGACCACGTCGAACTCGCCGTCGCGGTACGGCAGTTCCTCGGCGTCGCCCTCGCGCCAGTCGATGTCGACGCCGGCGATCCCCGAGTTCTCTCTCGCGCGCACCAGCAGCTCGGGCGTGAGGTCGAGCCCGGAGACGCGCGCGCCGAGCCGCGCCGCCGACACCGCGACCACGCCGGTGCCGCACGCCACGTCGAGCACGCGCTGTCCGGACGTCACGCCGGCGAAGCGCACCAGCTGGGCCGCCGGCCCCATCGTGGTCGACTCGAGCGGGGCGAAGTGCGCCCAGCCCTGCTTCTGCATCTGTTTGAATTGCGCGAGCGGATCCATGGCTGCTCCTTCTCGATGAGTGATGGCGCCTACGGCGCGGAGGATACGGCAGACGGAGCGAGACCGCGGCCGGTCTCGAGATAGACGGCGAAGCTCGCGAGCCAGTGAGCGCCCGCGTAGTGCTCGCCGGTGACCGCGGCGAGCCCGGCCCGTGCGTGCGCGCGCGCGGCACGCGCGAGCAACGCCGCGCGGCGATCGCGCGGCGCGAGCGCGGAGGCGACGCCCTCGAGCATCCACGCCCGGCTCAAGTTGAGGCCGTCGAGATGCGAGAGCTTGCCGTCGGACGGATCGGGGCTCTTCACCGGCGTGAGCCAGCGGCGGCCGGCGGGCTTCGCGAGGTCGGGCAGGAAGCGCGTGAACCATGCCGTGAACGCGCGCGGCGCGAGCACGCGGCGCATGAGGTCGGCCTCGCCGAGCGCGGGCGACAGGAAGTCATGACCCGACGGTTCGTAGGCGATCGGCGCCCGCGCGTCGCGAAAGTGGAATGCGCGCGCCCGCGAGGCGACGAGCCGCGCGAACGCGCGGTCGCCCGCGACGCGCGCCCAGTCGAGCATCAGCCCCATCGCGAACGCCGATTGCGCGTGCTCGCCCGAGCGGATCGGCGAGCGGAGCTTCGGCAGCCACGCCACGAGGCGCGAGACTGCGAGCGCTTCGAGCGGCGCGATCGCCGCGTGCCACGCGCGCGCACGATCGTCGTCCCACGCGCGCAGCTCCGCCGCGAGCTGGAGCAGCCACGCGAGCCCATAGGGTCGCTCGAACCCTTCCCTCCCGCTCGCGCTGACGTAGGCGACCTCGCGCGCGAGATTCGCGGCCGTCAGGCTGCGCGCGAGCGCGGCACGCGCCGCGGGCGCGAACGGCGCATCCGGGAAGAGCCGCGCGAGGCGCGCCAGCGTCCAGTGGCCGTGCACCGCCGAGTGCCAGTCGAAGCTGCCGAAGAACGCCGGCGTCAGCTCGCGCGGCGGGCGGAGATCGTCGTCGCCGCGCAGCAGCAGCGCGACGTGGTTCGGATACTCGCGGCCGACCGCGGCGAGCGCGAGCGCCGCCATGCGCGCGGCGGCCGTCGCGTCGAGCCGCGGCGCGCGCGCCGCGATCACCGCAACATCTCGCGCTCGACCGCCGGCAGATCGTGCACCGATTTCCACACCGCGAGCCTGGGCCGGAACACGTACTCCGGCGGCGCGTCCTTCGCGATCCGCTCGCGCAGCGGCGCGAGCGCGCGCGACGCGGCGTCTGCGTTCCCGGCCGCGGCTTCCGCCTTCGCGAGCACGATGCAGGCGAGATCGCTCCATTCGCCCCACGCGAGCGCCTGCTCGGCGCGGCGCCGCGCGCCGGCGACGTCCCCGGCGGCGAGATCGGCCCAGCCGCGCAGCGCCTCGGCGTCGGGATTCTCGACGTCCAGGAGCTTCGCCTCATCGAGCTGAGCGCGCGCCGCGGCGGTGCGGCCGGCGCGCAGCAGATCGCGCGCGTAGTCGCAGCGCAGGTCCACGACGCCGGTGCGCACGCGCACCGCGCGGCCGTACATCGCGAACGCCTCGTCCCAGCGCTGCGTGAGCGCCAGCGCCGCGGCCTTGCCCCACAGCGCCTCGGGCAGGTCGGACTGATACGCGAGCGCGGCGTCGTACGCCGCGAGCGCCGCCGGCGCGTCGCCCTTCGTCCAGGCGAGATTGCCACGCGCGAGATCTACCTGATAGCGATCCTCGGCGCGCACCGTCGCGCGCGAGCGCTCGAGCAGCGCGAGCGCCGCGGCGAGGCCGCGCCCGCCGCGCCGGTACGCGTCGGCCGCCGCGGTCACCACGCCGCCGCTCGCGGGGTACGCGGCGAGCGCCGAGTCGGCCGCCGCCACCGCCGGTGCGCCGCGGTTCGCGAGCGTCAGCGCCTGCGCGAGCGACTGCAGCGCCGTCTCTTCGCGCGGCGCGCGCGCCAGCGCCTTCCGGTAGAAACCGATCGCTTCGTCCACGCGCCCGCGGCTGACGCGGTCGCTTCCCGCGTTCACGTACGCCACCGCGTAGCTCGGGCTCACGTCGGTCAGCGCGAACAGTGCCTTCACGCGCGCCTCGAGGTCGGGATCCATGCGCGTGAGCCGCTCGCGCACGACCTCGCGCGGGTCGTACGCGTCGCGGCGCGGCGATTCGAGCGCGTTCGCGCCCTCGGCGAAGTACTCGTAGACGCTGCCGCCCGCGTAGCGCGACATGAAGCCGTCGTGCGTCGAGTCGTCGCGCGCCTTGGCGCGACGATAGAGCTCCTGGATCGCGCGCGACTGGTCGGCGGTGAGCACCGCGTGCACCTGATGCGTGAGTTCGTGGAGCACGGTGTTGTAGCGGTCGAAGACGATGCGCTCGACATCCTCGACGCCGGTCACGGTGTGGTAGCCGCCCGAGCCGCGCACGTCGTCCCAGAGGCGCGAGTCGTAGTCGATGCGCTGGTCCTTGAGCGGCTCCTGCCCCGGCACCTCGGACAGCCGCTGGTAGAGCGGCTTGATGGTGTACGTCGCGCCGCCCTCGATCAGAACCGGGACGAACCGTCGCCACGGCGCGATCGAGAGCGCGACCCGCTTCCGGTGTCGCGGCGAGAGCGAGGCCCAGTTGGTGACGAAGCGTTCGATGCCGGGGATCGTCGGCATCGGCAGGGCGGCGAAACGCCGCTCGTAATCGGCCCGGTGCACGTCGGCGGCGAAGCGCTCGGACTCGATCGCCTTGGCGAGCACGGCGTGCGCGCGGCCGTACTCGGGGCAGACCGCGAGCGCCGCGAACGCGAGCGCGCGCGCCGAGCGGAAGCGCCCGTCCTCGAAGTCGAGCGACGCGAGGCGGACGCGCGCGTCCGCCCAGCCTGCATGCGCCGCGACCACCGAGTCGTAGGCGGCGCGCGCCTCGGCGCGGCGCCCGGCGGCGAGCAGGCTGTCGGCGTGCGCGAGCGCGACCGCGCCGGCGCCGCCGGCGAACGCCGCGGGATACGCCGCCGCGAGTTCGGTGTAGTTCTTCCGCGCGTAGCCGTTGCCGAGCGAGTAGTGCGCGGGATCGGAGTAAGGATCGAAGCGGATCGCCCATTGCGCGGCGCTGATCGCCTCGTCGGTGCGGCCGAGCCGGATCATCGTCTCGACCAGCGCGTTGAGCGTGGTCGCCGTCACGTGCTGCGCGATCGCCTGCTCGAGCAGGCCGAACGATCCGTCCCAGTCGCGCCGCTTCTGCAGCACGAGCGCCATGCCGGTGTAGGCGGCCGAGCGCACGACCGAATCGCGCAGCGCCCCGCGCCGCGGCGCCGCCCCGGCCGGCGCGGCCTTCAACGCGTCGAACGCCGAGGTGAAGCACGAGTCGGCGCGTGCGTAGTTCAGCTGGTCGTAAGCGAGCCGGCCGGCGGCGAGCCACTCGGGCGTGCCGGCGGCGCGCGCCGCGATGCGGGCGCGCGTGAGCGAGTCCACGCGCGCCGCGGCGTCGTAGGCGAAGAGGCCCTGGTACAACGTCCAGCGTTCGAGCTCGGTGGCGGCAGGCTGTGCGGCGATCCGCTCGATCACCGGACGCAGCGCCGAGAGTTCCACGTGGTCGAGCAGGACGCGGGCGCGCACCACGTCCTCCGCCCGGCCGCTCGGGCCGAGGCCGCCGAGCGACGCGAACGCCGCGTCGGCGCGGCCGGCGTCGAGGAGCGCCTCGACGCCGGCAGGATCGCTGGGCGCCACGGTCCCGGCGCGGCGCGCGCGCTCCGCCCCCTGCGCGGCGACCGGAGCGAAGACGCCGGTGTCGGGAAGCGCGATCGCGGGCGCGGCCGACGCCGCGGCGGACGCACCGCCCGCGGCGAACGCCATCACCAGAGCGCCGATCAGGGCAATCACGACCGAACCGCCACCGGCGACTCGACCGTCGTCGCCAGCTCGAATCGCGCGCGAGGTGGCGACGTTGAACCGGTGCGCATCGTAGAGGAAATCCATGCCGCGCGGGGCGTCCTGCGGCGAAGACGACGTCATCGAGTAGAGGACGACCGGCGCCTCCTGCCCCTGGAACTTGTCCACCGTGCCGACGCGCGCGCCGCGCGGCAGACGGGCGATGAGGTCGGCGACCTGCGCGTTGTAGGGCGCGATCGCCAGCACGTCCTCGAGCGCGAGCCCGTGGGTGCGGCCGTCGCGGTCGCGCCAGGTGACGCCACCCGCGAGCAGCGACGCCATCACCGCGGCGACCACCTCGACCTCTTCGGGGCACGCGCTCTGCCGCCCGGCGTGCTCGACCGGCAGGAAGCGGAGCCCCGCTCCATCCCACGCGCCGCTGCCCGTGATCGTCTGGAGACCTTCCTCGAAGCGCGGCTCGAGCCGTGAGGCGTAGAACAGCTCGGACGTGAACGCGCAGATCTCGGGCGGCAGCCGCCACGTCTCGGCGAGGAACAGGCCGCGGCCCTCGGCGATGGTCGAGCGACCCTCGAGCACGTGTTCGAGCGCCGAGACCTCGGTGCCGTCCGGATGCGAGCCCTGGATCGGCTGGTTGAGCTGCTGCGGATCGCCGAGGAGCACGAGCGCCCCGGCGCCCTGCGCCACCGCGAGCACGTTGGCGAGCGACATCTGCCCCGCCTCGTCCACGAACAGGACGTCGACGGCCGACGAGAAGTCCTCGCGCGCCCACAGCCACGCCGTGCCGCCGACCACCTGCGCGCGCCCGCCATGGAGCGCCGCGAGCACGTCGCCGTTGTCGGTCACCTCCGTGACCCGCGCATCGCCGAGCTCGCCGACCTCGCGCACCTTCTGCAGGCACGCGACCGGCACGCGCTCCTCGGCCGCCGCGCGCACGACGCCGTCGAGCAGGTTGCGCACGACGCGGTGGCTCACGGCGCACACGCCGACCGTCCTCCCCGCGCGCACGAGGTCGCAGATCATGCGCGCGCCGGTGAACGTCTTGCCCGAGCCGGGCGGCCCCTGGATCGCGAGCGTCCCGTGGTCGAGCGCGACCGCGAGCCGGCGCGCGGCGCGCACGCCGCCCTCGCCTTCGCGTTCGAGCGGGCCCTGCGCCTGCGCCGCGAGCCGCGGCGGGCGGCCGAGCAGGAGATCGCGCGCGGCACGGTGGTCGCCCGGCGCGTCCACGCCGTGCTCCGCGACCCACGCCCCGAGGCGCATGAGCGCTTCGGCCTGCTCGCGCGCCGCCACCGTGTCGTGCGCGAACACGCTCGTGGGATGGATCGGCGCGACGGCGCCGGCCTTCTTCACGTCCACGATCGCGGCCGCGAGATCGATCGCCGCGACCTCGCCGAAGCGGCGACCGTCGGGGAGCGGCAGGTGCAGCTTGTCGCCCTCGCGGATGCGCGTCTCCTGCGCCGGGAAGCGATAGCGATCCACCGGCGTGCGCACCGCGCTCACGCGCTCGACGTGTTCGAGGCCGGCGAGCGCCGCCGTCTCGTCCATCAGCTCATCGTCCGGGAGCTCGCGCAGGCGGTAGTACTCCCACCACGGCGCCTTCTCCTCGCGCCGGTGCCAGTCGAGCATGTGCGCGAGCAACCACACCGCGTGTTCCTCGGCCGTGCGCTGTTCGCGGTCCGCCGGGATCGACGCGAGCAGCCGCTCGGCGAGTGCCGCGGCGCGCTGCTCGCGCTCGCCCACCTGCTCGCTCGGATCGCCGACCTCGACCGCGGGCCGCGGCACCTCGGTCCCGTCCGCCTCGACGCCGGCGCGCAGCGTCTCGAGCCAGTCGCGCAGCGCGCGCGCCGAGAGGCAATCGTCGCGGTTGTACGCCGCGACGCTGGTCACGTGCGCGTCGTCCGGCGCGACCGTCGCATTGAGCTCGAGGCCGCGCTGGATCACGCGCAGCGCCGCCGACGCGTTCACCAGCGGCTCGGCGCGCTCGAAGCCGTAGTGCGCCTCGAGCTTCTTGATCGAGTACTCCTCGACGCTCGCGCGCAGCGCCTGCTTCGCGATCGCGTGCAGATCCACGAAGCGCCCGGCGCGCAGCAGCCGGTCCACCTCGGACTCGCGCGTCGCGTGGCGCCCCATCAGCCGCTTGAGCGCGCCCGGCTCGTAGGCGCCGAAGTGATGGACGTGCATGTTGGGATCGTCCGCCAAGCGCGCCATGATCGCGTCGATCAGCGCCTCGAATCCGCAGCGCTCGGCGGCGCGGTCGAGCGCCCACGCGCAGTGGTAGGCGGGCGCGACGGCGTCCAGCGCCAGCATCCCCGTCGGCGCCGGATCGGCCACCACCCAGCCGAACAAGAACTCCATCCCGCCCTCGTCGACGTACGGGTCGCCCTCGAGATCGAGGAACAGATCGCCCGGCGCCGGCGCCGGAAGGCAGGCGAGTCCGCGTCCCGGCTCGATCGGCAGGAGCTCGTGGAGCGGTCGCGCCTCGGTGCGTCCGGCGAGCTGGACGCGCGCCTGCTCGCGCACGCGGCCGTAGGCGTCGCGCGCGCCGCGCGCCGGCCTCCAGCGGATCGGGATCGGCTCGACCGCGAGCCGCGCGAGCGTCTCGATGTCGTGCGCCTCGAGCTCCGTGCGCTGCAGCCGCGAGATGCCGGCGACCAGGCACAGGTGATCGTCGCGGCGCCGCTCGCGGTCGCAGCGCGGCCACCAGCGGCAGATGTCGCAGTGCGGAACGGGCTCGGGATACGTGCGCGGATCGGCGTCCGCCGCGACCGCGGCCTCGAGCCGCCTGCGCACCAGCCGGTAGTAGGCGATGTAGTCGGCGACGCGGTAGGTCTCGAGCGGGAACTCGGGCCGCCGCGGCACGACGTAGAGGAACTCGGGCCACGCGCCCTGCGCGTGGCGCAGGAGATCGGAGTAGAGGCACAGCTGGAGGATCGCGCCGGCCTTGGTGTCGCGCGCGAGCTTGGTGTCGAGCGCCTCGTACGACCACGCGCCGAGATCGCTCGGACGCTCCACGCGGAGCAGCACGTCGGCGCGGCCGAGCCACCGCCCCTCGGCGAGCGTCGCCTGCGCGATCACGTCGGCGCCCGCGCGCATCGCGGCGAGCGTCCGCGCGAGCGCGCCCGTGCGATCGGCGTCCTCGCCCATGTGTGTGACGCGCCGCCCCACTCCTTCGAGATGCGCGAGGTACGCGCGCTCGTGCTCGAGCCCGCGCTCGGCGAGCACCTGCGCCTCGGGACGGTATGCATCGGGCGGCTCCCACCGCCCCTCGGCCCTGCCACGATCGAGCATGGTGAGATGCACGCACGCGAGATGGTTCGCGAGATCGGTGGCGGCGAGGCGCAGCGCGCCCGACTCGAGCTTCACGCGCGCGGCTCCGCCGCCGGCGGTGCGGCCCCCGCGGGCACGGCGTCCGCGCCGGCGAGCGCCATCAGCCGCGCCGCGAGCTTCGGCCCCTTGCCCTCCTCCTCGTGCTTGAGGAACACGAACGCATCGCTCCACGGCTGCGCGGCGATCCGCCGCGCCCACTCGGCGAGCTGGTCGTCCGAGAACAACTCGCGCCGCAATCTCAAGTATCCCCAGTCGGCGGTCGCGACCAGCGGCGCCGCCGGCTCCTCGCCGGTGTCGGCGACGCACAGCGCCACGCCGCGCGCGCGTAGCGCCGCGAACACCTCGTCGTCGAACCACGATGCGTGGCGGAACTCGAACGCGACGCGGCGGCGGTCGGGCAGCGCCTTGAGGAACGCGGCGAGGCGCGGCACGTCCTTCTTGAAGTTGGGCGGGAGCTGGAAGAGCAGCGGTCCGAGCCGCGCGGCGAGGCTCGCGGTCACGCGGTAGAGGTACGTGACGAGATCGCCCGCGTCCTTGAGCCGCGCGATGTGCGTGATCTTCTGCGGCGCCTTGATCGCGAACGCGAAGCTCTCGGGCACCTGCGCCGCCCAGCCGAGCAGCAGGTCCTCTTTCGGCATGCGATAGAACGTGTTGTTGATCTCGACCGCCGGGAAGCGGCTCGCATAGAAGCCGAGCATGTCCTTCGCCGCCGTCTTCTCCGGGTAGAAGTTGCCCTTCCACTCGGCGTAGGAGTAGCCGCTGGTCCCGGCCCGCACGCGCACGCTCATGGGATCGCCTCCCGCCACGCCGCGATCGCTCCCGCCAGCTCGTCGAGCACGCCGGCGTCGTCGCGACCGCTCTTCTTCGGAACGTGGAACGAATGATCGGCGTGCTCGACGACGTGGAGCGTGGCGCGCGCGCCCAGCCGTCCGATCACCGGCCGGAGCAGCGCGAGATCGGCAAGGGTATCGCGGGTGCCCTGGAGAAACAGCATCGGAAAAGGCACGGCGTCGAGATGATCGGCGCGCGACGTGCCGGGCCGGCCGGCGGGATGGAGCGGGAAGCCGAGGAACGCGAGCCCCGCAACGCCCTCGAGGGGCCCGGCCGCCGCGGCGCGCGAGGTCATGCGCCCGCCGAACGACCTGCCGCCGGCGATGAGCGGCACGCCGTGCGGACGCACGGCCGCGATGGCGGCGCGCACGGTCGCGATCGCGACCGGCTCGGCGTCCGGGCGACGGCTCCCCTCCTCCATATAAGGGAACTGGTAGCGCAGCGTCCCGATGCCGCGGTCCGCGAGCGCGGCGGCGATCGCC
>JACOSV010000009.1 GCA_016178725.1 Candidatus Eiseniibacteriota bacterium | reverse complement strand
TCACCGGCACGCTCGAGACCGTGACGCCCGAGGACCGCCGGCTCTACACGCTCGCGCAGGAGCACGCGATCGCGTGGCGCGAGCTCGACGCGCGCCACCGGTTCGACTACGTGCTGGTGAGCCGCTACCACACCGGATGGGGCGAGCTGCTCGACTTCCTCGACGCCGACAGCACGACGTGGGGGCTGGTGTTCGCCGACGACGCGGCGGCGCTCTACGTGCGCCGTCGCGGTCCGCTGGCGGCGGTCGTCGAGCGTTACGCCTATCGCCACCTGCCGGCGGGGACCGCGCGGCTCGCGCCGCTCGGCCGCGCGGCCGAGGCCGACACCGCGCTGCTGCGTGAGGTCGAGGAAGAGCTACTGCGGCAGACGCGCGAGTCGAAGTACAACGCGCAGGCGTGGAGCCTGCTCGCACGCGTGGCGTTCACGCACGGCCGGCTCGACGACGCGCGTCACGCGACCGAGTCCGCGGTCGCGGCCGATCCCTTCATGCCCGGCGAGCACGAGCGGCTCGGCGAGATCGCGCTCCGGCAGGGCCGCGCGGCCGACGCGGTCGCGGAGTTCCGCGCCGAGCAGCGCCTGGTGCTCGATCCCGGGCTTCTCGATCTGCGCCTCGGCGAGGCGTACGCGGCGCTCGGGGACGCCGGACGCGCTCGCGGATTCCTCGAGCGCGTGTTGCGGCGCGATCCCGGCAACGCCGAAGCGCGCCGCGCGCTCGCCGGGCTCCCGGGCTGATCGCCGCGCGACCGCGGGGCCCTCGGGCCGATCGCCGCGGCGCGCGCCCGCTTGCCGCGGTCCCGTGCTCCGGCTATCGTCCGCGTCCCCCCGTTCCGCGACACGAACTCCCGAGGACCGGCATGTCGCTCCGCGAGAAAGCCGAGATCGTCGACGCCGACGGACTGCGCCGCATCGTCACCCGCATCGCCCATGAGATCGTCGAGCGCAACAAGGGCGTTGACGGGCTGGTGCTGGTCGGCATCCGCCGCCGCGGCGTGCCGCTCGCGGCGCGGATCGCGCGCAAGATCCAGGAATTCGAGGGCAAGGCGCCGGTCGAAGGCAGCCTCGACGTGACGCTCTACCGCGACGATCTCTCGCAGGTCGCCAACCATCCGGTCGTCGGGGCGACCGAGATTCCGGTCGACATCAACGACAAGGTGACGGTGCTGGTCGACGACGTGCTCTTCACCGGGCGCACCGTGCGCGCGGCGATGGACGCGCTGATCGACTGCGGCCGCCCGCGCTCGATCCAGCTCGCGGTGGTGATCGACCGCGGCCATCGCGAGCTGCCGATCCGCGCCGACTACGTCGGCAAGAACGTGCCCACGTCGCGCAAGGAAGTGATCGGCGTCAAGCTCGCCGAGGTGGACGGGGTGGACAGCGTCGTGATCAAGGAGATGGCCGAGGAGCCCGCCCGCTCCTCGTAGCTCCGCCGCCGGGGCGGCAGCCCGCTTGCGCCGGACGCCCGCCATGCCGTAGATTCGTCGCCGAAGCAGACGTTCTCCCCGGCTCCTTTAACGCGAACCCGAGAGTTCGCGAAGCGAGGCCTCGCATGCGAATGCCGCACGCCGAAACCCTCCCCGCCGGCGCCACACGAGGTGTGGCGGTGGGGCTTTTTTCTGCCTCCCGCCACCTGCTCGGCCTCGACGGCATGCCGCGCACGACACTGATCGAGATCCTCGACGCCGCCGAGCGCGACCTCGCGCACCTCGCCGCCGACCGCTCGCCGCGCGACGTGCTGCGCGACGCCACGGTGGTGATCGCGATGTTCGAGGACTCGACGCGCACGCGCGTCTCGTTTCAGATCGCGGCCAAGCGTCTCGGCGCCACCGCCTCGACGTTCTCGAGCCACGGCCTGTCGTTGAGCAAGGGCGAGACGCTGCGCGACACGCTGCGCATCTTCGAGGCGAACGGCGCCGACGTGATCGTCGTGCGCCACCCCTCGCCCGGCGCGCCGGCGTATCTCGCCGGGCAGGTCGAGAGCGCGGTGATCAACGCCGGCGACGGCATGCACGAGCACCCGACGCAGGGCCTGCTCGATCTCATGACGCTGCGTCAGGCATGGGCGGGCCGCTTCGACGGCCGGCGCATCGCCATCATCGGCGACGTCAAGCACTCGCGCGTCGCGCGCTCGGCGATCTTCGGGCTGACGACGCTCGGTGTCGCGGTGACGGTCGCCGGGCCGACGACGCTGCTGCCGACCCACGTCGAGCGCCTCGGCTGCACGGTCGCGGCGACGGTCGATGAGGCGATGGAAGGCGCCGACGCGGTGATGGCGCTGCGCCTCCAGCGCGAGCGCATGGACCAGGGCCTGCTGCCCTCGCTCGCCGAGTACACGCGCGTGTGGGGGATCGACGCCGCGCGCGTCCGCCGCATGCGGTCCGACGCGGTCGTGCTGCACCCGGGGCCGGTGAACCGCGGCATCGAGCTCGCCCCCGACGTCGCCGACGGCGAGCGCTCGGTGATCCTCGACCAGGTCGCGAACGGGGTCGCGGTGCGCTGCGCGGTGCTGCGCCGCGCCGCGGGGAGGGACGGATGAGCCACGTCACGGTGATCCGCAATGCCCGCCACTGGAAGACGGGCGAGCCGATCGATCTCGCGTTCCAGCGCGGCGTGATCCTCGAGGGGGCGCCGGCGAGCGCCGACGTGACGGTGGATGCGGGCGGCGCGATCCTCTCGCCCGGCCTCGTGGATCTGCACGTCCATCTGCGCGAGCCGGGGCAGGGCTCGCGCGAGACGATCGAGACGGGCACGCGCGCCGCGGCGGCCGGCGGGTTCACCGCGGTCGCGTGCATGCCCAACACCGAGCCGGTGGTGGACAACATCGCCTGGGTCGAGTGGGTGCGCACGCGCGCGCGCGCGATGGCGAGCTGCCGCGTCCTTCCCATCGCGGCGGTGACGATCGGGCAGAAGGGCGAGCGCCTGACCGAGATGATCGCGCTCAAGCAGGCGGGCGCGGTCGCGCTCTCGGACGACGGGCATCCGATCGTCTCCGCGGCGACGATGCGCCACGCGCTCGAGTACGCGTGCCACGCCGGGTTGCCGATCGTCTGCCACGAAGAGGATCCGGCGCTCAAGGGCGACGGCCACATGAACGAGGGCACGCTGGCGACGCGCCTCGGCATCCGCGGCATCCCCGCGGCGGCCGAGAGCGTGATGGTGCGCCGCGACGTCGAGCTCGCCGAGCTCACCGGCGGCCGCGTGCACCTCGCGCACCTCTCGTGCTCGGCGTCGT
The DNA here is from genome assembly GCA_016178725.1 of Candidatus Eiseniibacteriota bacterium. GTDB lineage: Bacteria > Eisenbacteria > RBG-16-71-46 > RBG-16-71-46 > RBG-16-71-46 > WS-11. Next base: position 4,861 of record JACOSV010000009.1, on the reverse strand, counting down.
TCGAAGGACTGCGCGAGGCGAAGCGCCGCGGACTCGCGGTGACGGGCGAGACGTGTCCGCACTACTGGATGCTCACCGAGGACGCGGTCGCCGAGCGCGGCACGGCGGCGAAGATGAATCCGCCGCTGCGCACCGAGCGCGACCGCGCCGCGACGATCGCCGCGATCCAGGACGGCACGATCGACTGCCTCGCGACCGACCACGCGCCGCACGGCGAGGACGACAAGCGCCAGCCGTTCGAGATGGCGCCGTTCGGGATCGTCGGCCTCGAGACCGCGCTCGCGTTGACGATCACCGGGCTCGTGCGGGCCGGCCACGTCACCCTGCCCTGGGCGCTGCAGCTCTGGACCGAGGGCCCGCGGCGCGTGTTCCATCTGCCCGAGGTGCGGCTCGCCGCCGGATTCCCGGCCGATCTCACGCTCATCGATGCCGAGCGCGAGTGGGTCGTGGACCCCGAGGCGTTCCACTCGAAAGGCCGCTCGACGCCCTTCGCCGGCATGCGCGTCACGGGACGCGCGCTCGCGACCTGGTGCGCGGGCGAGTTGACCCACGCCGATCCGTCGCTGCCGATCGCGGGGCGCCGTTCCGAGCGCGAGGGCGCGGCGCTCGCCTAGATGGTTTCGGGGGTCCCCGCGACGGGTGTAGGCTGCGGACGATTGGCTCCGCGGCCATCACGCCCCGCGCCCGCCGCCGCTGCCGCCGGGCGCCGCGTGGCGGCCGGCCGGTTCGCGGGCGAAATCCGCGGCCTGCCGGGTATGCATGAGGGGCGGCCCGATCCGGATCCCGGAACGACAGGAGGCACGATGTCAGGCGGTCATGCGGCGCGCTGGGTGGGGATCGCCGCCGCGCTCGCCGTGCTCTCGTCGTGCGCCTACTACAACACCTACTACCTGGCGCGGAAGTACTACATGGCCGCGACCGACGGCCTGCCCTATCCGGTCGACAAGACGCAGCCCGGCCAGGCCGGCAACTTCCAGAAGGCGGCCGATCTCTCGAAGAAGGTGGTCGTCGAGTACTCCAAGTCGAAATGGGCCGACGACGCCTATCTGCTCTGGGCGCGCGCGCTCCTCGGCAAGGAGGATCCGCTCCAGACCATCATCATGCTCCAGGACTTCGAGCGTCGCTTCCCGGCGAGCGCGCTGCGCAACGAGTCCACGTTCTATCTCGGCGTCGCCATGCGCCAGGCGCGCAAGTACCGCGAGGCGCTGGTGCCGCTCGACGAGTTCATCGCCAAGGCGCCGCGCCACGACCTCATCCCGTACGCGCATCTCGAGCGCGCCCGCGCGCTGATGGCGCTGCAGGAGCCGGGCGCGGCGGCCGCGGCGGCGGGCCAGGTGATCGACCGCTATCCGAACAGCGTGTTGGTGGATCAGGCGCGCGCGATCCGCGCCGAAGGGCTCCTCGCGGGCGGCGACCCGGCCCGCGCGCGCGCCGACTTCCAGGCGCTGGGCGCGGACGCGCGGACCGACGATGATCGCTTCGAGTTCCTGCTGCGCGAAGCGGACTGCCTCGAGAGCGCGCGCGACTACGGCAGCGAGCTCGCCCTCCTCAACGACGCGATCGCGCACCAGGTGGCGCCGCCGCCGGTCCTGCCGGGACAGCCGATGGTGATCACGGCGGGGAGCGGCGCCGACCGCTACGGCCGCCTCGAGCTGCGGATCGGCACCGCGAAGCTGCTGTCGGGGAAGAACGACGAGGCGCTCGCCGACTTCAAGCACGTGCTGGTCGAGTACCCCAAGACGGTGCTCTCGGCCGAGGCGCAGTACCGGATCGGGTTCGCCTACGAAACCGTGCTCGACGACTTCGAGCTCGCGCGGCAGGAGTACCTCAAGGTGCACGACGAATCGAGCGGTTCGGCGTTCTCGGCGCAGGCGACGCAGCGCCTTGCGAGCCTCGACCGGCTCGCGAAGTACCGCAGCGCCGGCACCGACTCGCTCGGCCGCCGCACGGAAGCGGGTTTCCTGCTGGCGGAGCAGTACCTCTTCCAGCTCGGCAAGCCCGAGCGCGCGCTCGACGCGTACAAGACGATCGCGGACGAGCATCCCGGCACCGACGCGGCGGCGAAGGCGATCGTGGCCGAGGCGTGGGTGCTGCGCCGCAAGCTCGACCGCGCCGGAGATGCCGACAGCCTGCTGTGGAGGGTCGTGCACGAGTACCCGGCGACCGAGGCGCAGCTCGCGGCGCGCGACTATCTCGAAGCGGCGGGGCAGGCCGTGCCCGTCGATCTCATCCGCCTGCCCGAGCGCTTCGCTGCGGCGGACTCCGACTCGATCGCGCGCGGCATCGGCGATCTTCCCGGCGCGGCGCTGGTCGCGATCGACACGACGCAGCAGAGGCTGGGCACGCCGCACGGCGTGTACGGCGCCATGCTCACCGGCAGCGGATTCGTGGACTCGTCGGCGCGCGCCAATCCGCGTCACGAGATCACGCCGCCGTCGGCGTTCTCGTCGCAGGCGCCGGCCGCACCGCCGCCGTTCGCGACGTCGTCGCCACCCGCATCGCCGCAGCCGGAGCCGTCGCCGCCCGCATCGGCGCAACCGGCGCCGATCGTCCCCAGCCGTTCGGCCGGCGCGGTGCCGTCGGAATCACCCGACGGCGGACCGCCGATGCCGCAGCAGCCGCAGCAGCCGAAGCCGTCGAAGGCGGCAGCGCCGGCGTCGCGCGATCCGCGCGGGGGCTCTCCGCTCGACGACCCGCCGCGCCCGGGCGGCGGCACATGAGCGCGACGGACGAAATCACCCGCGCGCGCGCGGCGGGCGATCCCGGCGGGATCGTCGCGCCGCCCGCCGCGTGGCGTCAGGTGGACGCGACCGTCGGCGCGCACCGCGACGCGGGCGCGGGCCATCGCTGCCTCGAACTCCACGTGCCGCGCACGTTCGCGCGCCCCGAGCCCGGCCAGTTCGTGCAGCTCCTGCTCGCGCCGCCCGCCCCGGTGCTGCTGCCGCGACCGATGAGCGTCGCGTCCGTCTCGGCGTCCGCCGGCGGGCTCACGCTCGGCTTTCTCTATGCCGCGGTCGGCGCCGGCACCCAGGCGCTCGCGGCGCTGTCCACCGGCGCGGTCGTGCACGTGCTCGGCCCGCTCGGGCGCGGCTTCCCGCTCGACGTCGCGGGCACGCCGGTGCTGGTCGCGGGCGGCCGCGGCGTTGCGCCGCTGCTGTTCGCCGCCGAGGCGTTCGCGCGCCGCGCGCGGCGCTGCGAGCTTCTGTTCGGCGCGCGCGACGCGGCGCACCTCGTGGCGCTCGCGGGCGCGACCGCGCGCCTCGAATCCGCCGGCGGGCGTATGCACCTCGCGACCGACGACGGCAGCCGCGGGCTCGCCGGCACGGTGGTGGACCTGCTCGACCGCATCGCGCCGCGCCTGCGCGCGCCGCTCGTGATCCACGCCTGCGGCCCGCACGCGATGCTGCGCGCCGTGGCGCGCTGGGGCCTGCGTCACGAGACGCCGGCGTTCCTCGCGATGGAGTCGGTCATGGCGTGCGGCACCGGCGTATGCCGCGGCTGCCCGCTGCCGCGCAGCGAATCGGCGCGCACCGAGCTCGCGCGGCGCCGCGACCGCATCCCGTCGCTGTACGGCAGCCCCGAGTTCGCGATGTGCTGCACCGACGGCCCGGTGTTCGCGGCGCCCGATCTCGACTGGGAGCGGATCCATTGAGCGCGCGCGATCGCCGGCGTGACGCCGGCCGGACGCGGCGGGCGCGCGGCGCTCCCGCGGCGCGCGGGCGCGGCGAGGGGCGCGCGGCGGCGGTGAGTCCCGCGGCCGTGGATCTCGCGGTGCGCATCGGGTCGCTCGCGCTGCGCAATCCCGTCGTCACCGCTTCGGGCACGTTCGGCTACGGCGACGAGTATGCGCACGTCGTGGACCTCGCGACGATCGGCGCGGTGATCACCAAGACGGTGACGCTCGAGCCGCGCGCCGGAAACCAGCCGGCGCGGATCGCCGAGACCGCGGGCGGCATGCTCAACTCGATCGGGCTCGAGAACGTCGGGCTCGAGCGCTTCCGCCGCGAGAAGCTGCCGAAGCTCGCGGCGCTCGATGCGACCGTGATCGCCTCGCTCGGCGGCGAGACGCCCGCCGAGCTCGCCGCGCTGCTCGAAGCGCTCGGGCGCGAGAAGGCGATCGGCGCCTTCGAGCTCAACTTCTCGTGCCCGAACGTGTCGAAGGGCGGCGCGATCTACTGGACCGACGCGCGCCGGCTCGAGCGCACGCTGCGCCAGCTCAAACCGCTGACCCGCGCGCCGCTCATCGCCAAGCTCTCGCCCGACGTCACCTCGATCGCCGAGCTCGCGCGCGCGTGCGAGCAGGGCGGCGCCGACGCGATCACCGCGGTCAACACGTTCGTCGGCATGGCGCTCGATCTCGACGCCGCCGGCCATCGTCTCAACCGTTCGACCGGCGGGCTCTCGGGCCCGGCGATCAAGCCGCTCGCGCTCGCGCGCTGCCACGAGGCGGCGCGCGCGGTGCGGATTCCGGTGCTGGGATCGGGCGGCATCATGAGCGGGCGCGATGCGCTCGAGTTCATCGCCGTCGGCGCCACGGCGGTGCAGGTCGGCACCGCGAGCTTCATCCGCCCGCGCGCTGCCGCCGAGGTCGTGGACGGCATGCGCGCGTTCCTCGCCGCGCGCGGCATCCGCCGCATCGCGGAATGGCGCGGTCGGCTGATGGAGCCGCCCGCGACGCCCGCGCGCCGTGCGCCCGCCGCGCGTCGCGCGAAGCCCCGCAACGGCCGCGGCGCCTCGAGGACACGCTGCGACGGCTCCGGCCGCTCACGCGCGCGCCGCTGATCGCCAAGCTCTCGCCCGATGTCGCGTCGGTGGGAGATCTCGCGATCGCCTGCGAGCAGGGCGGGGCGGACGCGGTGAC
>JACOSV010000002.1 GCA_016178725.1 Candidatus Eiseniibacteriota bacterium | reverse complement strand
GGCGGAGCTGCGGTCGTAGGCGGCCTCCGATCTACCCGGGCGGTCTATCGCTGAGCAGGCCGCGCGATCGGCAACCTAGCGCGCCGTCATGTCCGGCAGCCGCGCGCGCTCGGGCCAGAAGCGCCACGCGACGTAGGCGCCGCCGAGATCGTTGAAGCCGCGCCCGCGCACGCCGTGCGCCGCCATGAAGTCGCACGCCGCGACCGGGAAGCGCGCCATGTCCACGCGGATGCCGAGCGGATACTCGACCCGCGACCATTCCGGGATCGAGAGCGCGACGCACGCGATCGCGGCGAACGCCGCGCGCGTCCACGCGGGCCGGGTCCACGCCGGCCAGCGCCGCGCCGCGATCCACGCGTCGAGATCGCGTCCGAGGTAGGGCGCCGCGACCACCGCCCAGGTGCCGGCGAAGCGCTGCGTGTTGAGCATGAGCGCGGTGAAGAACCCGAGCGACAGCGCCTCGACCAGATCGAAGCCCGCGCGCCGCCAGCGCAGGATCGCGAGCAGCGGCCACAGCACGATCAGCGCGGCGAGCCCGTTGCGCGCGTTGTTGCGCCAGTCGAGCGGCTGGAGCTCGCCGATCTGCTTGTAGAGCGGCTCGTGGCGGAGGCGGATGAAGAAGTCGAACGGCTGCCACAGCGGCCGCCACGTCCAGGGATTCGCGAACGAGATCGCGAGCCCGGCGATCGCGAGCAGCACGAGACGTCGCGCGTCGGCCGCCGCCGGGACCGCGGCGGGCCCCGTGCCCCAGCGCGCGAGCCGCAGATCCTCGAGCACGTGGAAGCCGATCATCACGAAACCCATGTAGTACGACGGGTGCGTGTTCGCCCACACCCACGCGACCGGGATCAGCGCGAGGCCGGGATCGCGCGCGAGCGGCGGCAGGCCGCCGGCGGCCGGCGCGGCGCCAACGCCGCGAGCGCCCGCGGCGCGCAACGCGCGGCGCGACTCGAGCACCCAGATCTGGAGCGCGGTCAGCACCGCGACCAGCGTCTCGGGCCGCACCTGGCTGCGCGCGCGATAGACCAGCGCGCAGATCGCGATCACGACCAGCGGCGTGAATCCGCGCGCGCCCATGCGCCGCGCCGCCGCCCAGCCGACCGCGAACACCGCGATCGTGCTCGCCCAGCGCCAGACGAAGAGCCCGGTGACGCCCCACGCCGCCCACAGCGGCCAGACGATCATGCGGAACAGCCACGCGTTGGTGGCGTCGACGCTGCCGTACGTGGACCAGTTCCAGATCTGGCGCGTCGGGATCGCGTGCCACGTCCAGATCACGCGCCCGACCAGCAGGTGGTGCCAGAAGTCGGAGTCGTAGATCCAGATGGTGGTGGAGACGACGAGGCAGGCCGCGACCACGAGCGCGGCGGCGATGAGCGCGGGGTGCCGGAGCGGCACGGCCGGCGCGGGCGCGGGCGGCGCGGGGACCGGGCGGTCGCGCTTCGGGTTCTGCCGCTCGCCTCCGGCACGTCGTGCGCCCATGGGGCGGAAACGGTAGCGAATGACGCACGGCCGCGCCACCCGCGCGGGCATCGGACCCGTTGTATGGCGTCACCAAACCGCGAAACCAGTTGCCGCGGCGCGCCGCCGGCGCATAGAGTTCTCTGTTCAGAGCCAGTGTCCCTCTGCCTCACTGAGCCGACCGCCCGGCGTGTGCCGGGCGGTGATCGCAGGACTGCCGTCTGCAATCGGAGGTCCACGTGGCTCGCCATCCGATCGTTCCCCCGATCGCCCTCGCGGCGATCCTCGGCCTCGGCTCCGTTCTCGCGCGCCCCGCGCCCGTTCCCGCCGCGCCCGCCGATCCCGTCGCGGTGATCGCCGCCGTCAAGGGCCGCGTCGACATCGGCTCGTCCCACGGCGGACCGCTGCAGCGCGCCGTGTTCGGCCGTGCGCTCGAGCGCGGCGATCGCGTCACCGTCGCCGCCGGCGGCGCCGCGACGCTCTTCTTCAACGACGGCAACGTCATCGAGGTCGCCGAGAAGAGCTCGCTCACCGTGAGCGGCCGCGTGGGCGGCAAGCCCGCGGCGGGCCCGGCGTCGGGATTGCCGGGCGAGGTCTACGCGTCGGTCACCCGCTTCGTCGCCGGCGGATCGCGCGAGACCGGCCTCGTCGCCGGCTCGGCGCTGCGCGGCACCGATCAGGCGCCGATCCAGCTCGCGCCGCGGCGCACCGCGGTGCTGACCGACAAGCCGTCGTTCGCGTGGCGTGCGGTCGAGGGCGCGACGCGCTACCGCGTCAGCGTGTCGTCGGCCGACAAGGGCGATCTCTGGACGCGCGAGGTTGCCGGCCTTTCGATCGGCTGGCCCGCCGACGCGGCCGGGATCGCGGCGGGTGACTACCTGTGGGAGATCGAGGCGTTCGCGGACGCGCGGTCGCTGCGCAAGGAGAGCAGCGTCTTCTCGGCGCTCGAGCCCGCGAAGGCCGCGACGATCCGCGGCAACCTCGATCGCATCCGCGACACGGCCGGCGGATCCGATTCGCCGGCGGCGCGCTATCTCGCCGGATCGTATCTCTCCGGACTCGGCCTCTATCAGGACGCGACCGAGCAGTTCGGCGCGCTCTGCCGTCTGTCACCTTCGTCCCCGGCCCCGCACGAAGCGCTGGGCAACGTCTACACCAAGGTCGGCCTGATGGAACTGGCGGCCGCGGAGTTCAAGCAGGCGCTGGCCCTGACCGGCGAGCCCTAGCCGCAACGCAATCGTGACCGCGGACGCCGCTCGGGCGCCCGCGCCCGACATACGGCCCGACGGCCGTCATCTCCACCCCCCTGTCAGGAGTGCCGCAATGCGTGTGGCTCGTTCCGTCGTCTCCGTCCTCACCCTGCTGGCGCTGGCCGCACCCGCCGCGTACGCCACGCAGGTCATGCACATGGACACGCGCGCGCTCGTGGTCGCCTCGAACGACATCGTGGTCGGCGAGGTCGAGAGCGTCGCGCCGCGCTGGAGTCCCTCGCACACCAAGATCTTCACCGACGTCCGCGTGCGCGTGACGCAATCGCTCAAGGGCGGCGGCGCCACGACGCTCACGCTCTCGCAGCTCGGCGGCACGATCGGCGCGATGCGCTACAACGTGCCCGGTTGTCCGGCGTTCACGCCCGGCGAGGAGGCGCTGCTGTTCGTGTGGCGCGACCGCCAGGGCGGCGCGCAGGTGAGCGGCCTCGCGCAGGGCAAGTTCGACATTCGGCGCGACGCCGCGGGCGTCGCCACCGTGCAGCGCTCGGCCGAGGGGCTCGCGGTGCTGGACGCGAACCGGCTGCAGCTCGTGCCGCCGGGACGGCCGGCGCCGCGCATTCCGCTCGCCGACCTGGTGCGCGCGATCCAGAGCGCGATGCGCGAGGGGGCCGGCCGCTAGGCCGGGACGACCATGACGACACGGACCGTGATGCCCGTCCCGACCCGCCGCACGCCGAAGCCTCTGACCATCCTCTTCGCCGCGCTGCTGCTCGCGGCCGCGCCTCCCACAGGCGCGCGCCTCGCGCACGCCGGCGCCGTCGCGCTCGAAGGCGGCGGCGGCGGCGCGGTGACGGCCGAACCCTCGCTGCGGACGCCCGCCGACCCCGCCAGGATCTCGCGCGCGGTGACGCACACATTCCGCGCCGCGCGTCCCTTCAGCGCCAGCACGGTGACGCCGACCGATTCGTTCCTCGTCGACTCGCACGGCTTCGAGGATCTCGCCGGCACCTGCCTCCCGGGCGGTTGGAGCGGCGAGGACCTCACCGGCAAGGTGTTCGCACACGTCTCGGGCCGGTTCACGGTCAACGACGGATTCCTGACCATGGGCACGAAGGCGCTGTGGTTCGGCGCCGACTCGACCTCGGCGCTCGGTGAGATCTCGCACTGGGTGCGGCCGTACGGCTACGGCAAGGGCTGGAGCCAGCGGCTCACGTCGCCGAGCTTCCCGCTCGCCACGAATCCCGGCGCGGTCATGCGCTTCGACGCCTCGATCAGCATCCGCCGGTCGGTGGATGGAGCGCTGGCCACTGCCTTCACCACCAATGGGCTGGTCTCGGGCCGCACGACCAACAACTTCGTCGGCGCCGAGGCTCTGAAGAGCGACGGCACGTGGACGTTCCTCAACAGCCGCTTCTCGTACGCCGGCGGACCGCCGTCGTGGGCGGCCACCGTTCCGGTGTTCGACGGACGCTGGGGTGTCGCGGGCTCGCTGCCGCTGCAGTTCACCCTGCCGACCGGCGTGGCCGTGGACGACAGCGACAACGTCTACGTCGCCGACAACGGCAACAACCGCGTGGTCAAGTATTCCACCAACGGCCAGTGGGTCGCGGCATGGGGCACGTTCGGCGGGGCCCCCGGGCAGTTCAACGGCCTCTACGACATCGCGGTGACCCACGACTTCAAGGTCTTCGTCACCGATCAGAACAACAGCCGCGTCGAGGTGTTCGACACGGTCGGCGGGCTGCTCACCGGTTTCGGCGGTCCGGGCAACGGGCCCGGACAGTTCAACACGCCGCGCGGCATCGCCGTGGACGCGCTCGACAACATCTACGTCGCCGACACGAACAACAACCGGATCGAGAAGTTCGACTCCGCCGGAAACTTCCTCGGCCAGTGGGGATCGTTCGGCGTCGGGCCGGGGCTGTTCCAGCACGTCCTCGGCGTCGCGGTCGACGGAGCCGGCAACGTCTACGCGACCGATGACCAGAACAACAACGTGCAGAAGTTCACGTCCTCCGGCACGTTCGTCCTCGCCTGGGGCTCGACCGGGCCCGCGCCGGGGCAGTTCGGCTCCGCCAGCGGCATCGACGTCGACGTGAACGGCACCATCTACGTCGCCGACAAGATCAACAACCGGATCCAGCAATTCCGGAGCGACGGGACGTTCCTCTCCGCGTGGGGCCAGCCCGGCGTTTCAGGCGGCGAGTTCTTCCAGCAGTCACAGGGGATCGCGATCTCGAAGCGCGGCGACGTCTACATCGCCGACACGTTCAACAACCGGATCCAGCGCTTCGTGATCGGCGGGCCGATCGCCGGCGACAAGCCGGTCAAGTTCGAAGTGCACCTCGACGGGGACGGCAATCAAAACCTCGGCCTCGCCGAGCCGCTGCGTGTGCGCATCGTGATGCAGAGTTCGAGCCGGTCGTCGAACGAGGACGGGTTCATCTTCCCGAGCGAAACCGGCGTCAACCTCGTCGACAACGTCACGGTCCAGACCAGCGGCGGCGGAGACATCATCGCCCCGCTCGACTTCGAGGACGGCACGACCGGCACATGGACGCTCTCGGCGATCAATGGCGGCACGGCGCCGGGCGTGACGTTCCCGAGCGCGATCCGCGATTATCCCCCGCCCGCGACCAGCGTCGCGCTGCGGCACGGGTTCGATGTCTACGACCCGAGCTGTGCGTGGACCTTCCTCTCGCCCGGCGACACGCTCGCGAACGGCACGTTCGCGCGCCTCACGTCGCCGTGGATCGCGCTGGTGCCGGGCGACACCGCCTACGCGATCCTGGGCACCGATCGCTTCGACATTCTCGAGCAGGCGCGCTTCGCCGAGGTCTACGCGCGCGCCAAGCGGGCCGGCGACGCGCGGCCGTTCGAATACCACGCGAGTTCGTTCATCCTCTTCGGCGGCATTGGCAGCGAATCGAACGTCCCGCTCGACCACGGCACGTTCTACGAATTCCCCGCGAACTTCCCCGGCACCGGACCCCTGCAGCCGCTGCGCGCCGACTCGATCCAGATCGTGATCGACATCCTCGACCAGTCCGAGCGCCTTCTTGGCGTCCTGCCGCAGCAGCGGCCCACGTCCCATCTCCCGATCATCGACGACATGGAGCTGGTGCAGCTCGGCGTGGACCAGGACTTCGACGGCGTCGCCGACGCGTTCGACGCCTGCCCCACCGTGTGCGCGGCGGGGCAGGACGCCAACGGCGACGGATGCGTCGATCCGACCGCGACGCTCCACCACGTCGAGTCGTGGGCCGGAGGTTCGCCGATCCACTACCGCATCTGGTCGCCGTCCGGCGGCCCGCTCGCGGACCCGAGCGCCTTCTCGGTCGCCGAGCTCGCGGCGGTACGCGCCGGATTCGCCACGTGGCTCGCCGTCGACGGCGCCACGGTGCCGCTGATCGAGGACGCGACGACGACGCAGATGAACGCCTCGGCGCTCGACGGCATCAACCTCGTGACGCGCAACGATCCCGAGGTGCAGTTCCCGCCCGGCGTGCTGGCGATCACGCCGACGACGTCGTTCACGCGCCGCACCAACGTCGGCGACCGGATCGTGCTGCCGGATCAGATCGTCGACTCCGACATGATGATCAACCCCAACGCGCCGTGGACCACGACCGGCGAGGCGGGCAAGTACGACCTGCAGAGCGTCGTCACGCACGAGGCCGGCCACCTGCTCGGACTCACGCACACCGGCGTGCTCGACGCGACGATGTTCTTCGTCATCCAGCCGGGGCAGGACGCGCGCACGCTCACCGACGACGACCGCTCGGCGATCGCGGCCGCCTATCCCTCGGCGAGCCTCGCCACCGGCTACGCGACCATCGCCGGCACGATCACGCGCGGCCAGACCGGCCTGCCGCTGCCGGGCGCGCTGGTCGAGGCCGTGCACCTGAACGGCGTCGGAGCGCCGGACGACACGACCGCGTCCGACTACTCGGCCGAGGACGGCAGCTACGCGCTGCGCCGGCTGCCCGCCGGCAACTATTCGGTGCGCGTGACGCCGCTCGACGGCAACGTCGGCGGCTTCCCGCTCACGCCCGAGTACATCAGCAGCCGGCTCGCCGACATCGCCCAGACCACGTTCATCCCCGAGTGGTGGAGCGTGCCCGAGACCGACCGCGACGATCCAAATCTGCGCGGCCAGATCCCGGTCGTCGCCGGGCAGACCGTCACCGGGATCAACGTCATCACCACGGTGGACACGATCCCGCCGATGGTCGCCTCGGTGCTGCCGGCCAACAACGCGAGCAACATCGGCGTGGACGCGCCGGTGCTCGTCAACTTCAGCGAGCCGGTGACGCCCGCGTCGCTGCAGTCGGCGTTCCGCGTGCGCAAGAACGGCAATCCGCCGTCGATCACCGGCACCGGCCAGCTGCTGCGCGGCACGAACTTCGTCTTCACGCCGACGCTGGCGCTCGAGTTCGGCTCGAGCTACGAGATCGACCTCACGCCGGCACTTCAGGATCTAAACGGGCTCGCGCTCGCCGACACCTTCCGCGCCGTCTTCGCGACCCAGCCGCAACCGCCGGTCTCGATCACCGACATCCAGCCGCGCTCCGCGCCGGTCGGCGGCGTGATCACCATCACCGGCGCCGGATTCGGCGACGCGTCGAAAACGTTCGTCGCGTTCACGTTCTGCGGCGCGTGCCCGGTGTCGCTGATCCCCGGCTCGCGCGTGACGCCGACGTCGCTCGTCGTGCGCGTGCCGGTCGGCGCGATCACCGGCATCGTCGACGTCACGGTGCAGGGCCACGGTACCAGCAATGACTTCGCCTTCACGGTCCTGCCGCCCGAACCGCAGGCGGCGCCGATCCCGAGCGGCACGCCCGTCGGCGTCGGCTTCTCCCCCACCGACGCGGCGGTGTCGCCGAACGGATTGACCGCGTTCGCCGCCGGCGACGGCGGCATCGCCAGCATCGACGTCGGCGCGTCGGCGCGGCCGGTGACCCCGATCCTCTCGGGCACGTTCCGCGGCACCGCGCTGACGCCCGACGGCAGCCGGCTCGTCACCTGCCGGCCGAACCTGGGCCAGGTGCTGGTGATCGGCGCGAGTCCCGGCCTCAATCTCGGCCAGATCCTCGCCACGATCACGGTCGGCGGCGCGCCCGGCGGTGCGGCGATCTCGCCCAACGGCCGGCGCGCGTACGTGTCGGATCAGGTGCAGGGCGTCGTACACGAGCTGGACATCGATCCGGCCAGCGTCGGCGCGAACACGATGCGCCGCGATCTGCAGGTGCCGGGCGCGTCGCTCTCGGGCGGCGCGGCGGTAAGCCTCGACGGCGCGACGCTCTACCTCTCGAGCGTCAACCTCGGGCTCCTCTCGGTGGACCTGACGCAGAACACCGGCGCGTTCACGGTGCTGCAGAGCGATCCGGTGGTCGGCGGCGTCGCGATCACGCCCGACGGCGGTGAGGTGCTCGCCCCCGGCGGGATCGCCAGCTCGTCGGTGGACTTCGTCACCATCCCCGGCGCGGGCAGCATCGTTCCGGGATCGGTGTTCCTCGGCGGCAGTCCGCGCGGCATCGCGATGAACCCCGCCGGCCAATCGGCGTTCATCGTCGATTCGCAGACCAACCAGCTGCGCGTGATGAACGTGTCACCCGGCAGCGGCACCTATCATGTCGCCGTGTCCGCGGTCGGCACCGGTCATTCGCCGGTCGCCGTCGCGGTGAGCGCGTTGAGCACGTTGATCGGCGTCGCCAACTACGCCGACGGCACGCTCTCGTTCTACACGACCAGCAGCGCGAACACGAGCGCGCAGGCGGTGGTCCCGGACGCCGCGATGCCCGACGGCCAGGTGGCGGTCATCACCCACGACGACCTCTTCAACGTCGGCACCGGCATCGACCTCGGCGGGACGACCTTCACGGCGCAGTACGCGTCGGGCAACGGCGTCGGCTTCCGCGTGCCGGCGAGCCCCGCCGAGCAGCGCGGCACGACGACGACGCTCATCGGGCCGGGCGGCGGCGAGCGGAGCCTCGCGCTGCCGCTCGCGATCGTGGATCCGATCACGAGCTTCGCTCCGCACGACGCGTCGTTCGCGATGGTTCCGAACCCGGCGCCCATTAGTCCCACGGAGACGCTGGCGCTGAACGCGCTCCGCGTCTCGCCCGACGGACGGCTGCTCGCCATCGCCCGCACACGCAACGCCTCCGCCTATCAGACTCAAGTGCAATTGTGGTGGGCGACGGGCAACGGGTTGAGCCACGCGTTCGGCGCGAATCTGGCCGGCACCACCGGCCTGTACGGCTCCATCCTCGGCATGGAATTCGCGGGGGACGGCAAGAGCGTGTGGGCGATCGACGAGACCCACTCGATCTTCCTCTTCGACTCCGACCCGGGAAGTGCGACGTTCGGTCAGTCGCTCGGGGGGCCGCCGGCGCCCTCGATCGATCCGCTCTCGAGCGTCTTCGCCGCGGATCCGCTCGCGCGCTACATGCTCCTCGGCGGAAACGTCGGGCTGACGGTCTTCTCGCTGGCCGGCGTGATGCAGTTCTCGTTCACCTCGGCGGCCCCGGTCCTCGCGATGGCGGAAACACCCGACGGCCATTACGTCGTCGTCGGCAGCGCGGGCGGCGCCAAGATCTACGATGGCGGCACCATCCTCTACTCCTCGGCGCCGCTCACCACGACGACCGCGCACGGCGGCGTCAACTTCACGAAGGTCGCGATCAGCACCAATGGCCGCCGGGCGATGGGCCTGACGAACACGAATCAGGTCGCGGTCTGGAACCTGGACGACGCGGCGGGCGCGATCGGGCAGGAGCTGTTCTTCGGCTCGGTCGCCGGACTCCCGGCGACGATCTCGCAGCTGCTGCCGGCGAGCGACGGCGCCGGCATCCTCGCCGGCTGCACCGGATGCAATACGCTCGTCCGGGTCAACATCGGCGTCACCCCGCCGACCGCGACCCCGGCGACACTCGCCACGAACACCGAATCGCTGGCGCGCTCCAGCGACGGGCGGCGCCTCTACGTCGGCCAGTGGACCGCGGACATCAACGCCGCGACGGTCCAGCTCTACAGCCAGAGTGAGGCGACGCAGCTCGCGATCGTCTCGGGGCAGGGACAGTCGGGACTCGGCGGCGCGACACTGCCGGTGCCGATCCGCGTGCGCTTCACCGACGCGACCGGCAAGCCGCAGGAAGGCGTCGCGGCACGCTTCAAGTTCGCGTTGCCGGCGGGAAGCGGCGCGCTCGACGGCGACTGGATCGTCGACGAGGTCCAGATCACCGACGTGAACGGCGAGGCGCAGGTGCAGTGGTCGCTCCCGGCGACGCTCGGCCCGCACACGCTGGTGGTGACCGGCCTGGGCCTGGTCGGACCGTCGGTGATGTTCACCGCGACCACGGTCACGAACGACGCGGACATCATTCCCACCGTGGTCCAGTTCGGCCCGACCGACGGCCAGAGCGGCTTCAGTCCCTCGACCGCGGTGTTCGCGAGCTTCAATCAGAAGATGAACACGGCGACGCTGCCCAACTTCATGCACCTCACGGCGGGCGGCACGCAGAACGTGGCCGGCAAGTTCTCGTTCCAGGACGACGGCCGCATGGCGATCTTCCAGCCGACGGCGAACCTGCCGTTCGGCGCGACCTGCACGCTGCTCGTGGATGCGGGCGCCACCGACACCGACGGGCAGACGATGGCGCAGTCGCTGCACTCGACGTTCACGATCGAGGCGCCGCCGTCGCTGGCGCTCTCCTCGATCGATCCGCCGTCGGCCAGCAGCGGCGCGACCGTCGTGCTCTCGGGCCAGGGATTCAGCATCTCGCCGGCGACCAACGTCGTGACGTTCAACGGCGTGCTGGCGCCGGTGCGCCAGGCGTCACTCACCTCGCTCACGACGCTGGTGCCGATCAACACCTCGACCGGGCCGGTGGTGGTGAATGTCGGAGCGAACGCGAGCAGTCCGCTCCAATTCACGGTGCTGACGCCCGGCACGGGCCCGGGCACCGTGGTGGGCGACGTGCCGACCGGCACCGGCGTGAGCAAGATCGCGTTCACGCCCGACGGGACGCGCGCGTACGTCACCAATCCCGAGAAGAACAGCGTGACCGTGCTCGATGTCGTGCACGCGTCGGTCATCACCAGCGTCACGGTCGGGCTCAAGCCGGTGGGGATCGCCATCCTGCCCGACGGCTCGCGCGCCTACGTCGCCAACAGCGGCGGCAACACGGTGAGCGTGATCGCCACCAAACCCGGCCAGCCCGAATACAACACCGTGGTGAAGACGATCCCGGTCGGCGCCGGCCCGGTCGACGTGGTCACCTCGGGCGTCGGCCCGAAGGTCTTCGTCGCCAACTCCGGCTCGGGCTCGGTGAGCATCATCGACGCCAACCAGGGCAACGCCAGCTTCGACCAGGTGGTCACGACCGTGAACACCGGGTCGGGCAGCGGCGCGATCGTGGTCTCCCCGGACGGCGGCCGCATCTACGTCGGCACCGCGGCGGGCGTGGTCGAGGTGGATCTCGGCTCGCTGGTGGTGACGACGGTCAACACGGGCGCGGGCTGCGGCTCGATCGCCATCTCGCCCGACGGCACGATCGTGCTCGCGCTGCTCGTGAACGGCACGCTGGTCGTGATCGACGCCATCCCCGGGAGCCCGAACTTCAACAAGGTCGTGGCGACCGTCAACACCGGCGGGGGCTCGGGCTCGATCGCCATCTCGCCCGACGGCGGCCTCGCGTACCTGACCAACGCGGACGGCAACATCCTGCTGGTATTCCAGATCGTCTACGGAAATACGCAGGCCTCGACCAGCTTCGTCCCCGGCGCGGCGGTGACGCTGCGGCTCGTGGCGACGATCCCGGTGGGGCTCACGCCGGGCGACGTCGCCGTCAACCCGAACGGCAACGGCACGGCGCTGGTCCCCAACGCCGGCTCCGGCACGGTGACGATCATCGGGCTGCCTACCGCGGCGCCGGTCGTGATGGGATTCACGTTCGACCCCGGCAGCCTGAATCTGAAGTCCCTGGGCAAGTGGGTGAAGGGAACGCTCACGCCGCCGGCGCCGAATCTGGCGACGGACATCGTGGTCGCGAGCATCCGACTGAACGGCGCGCTGGCGATCGATCCCTCGGGCGGCGTCACGGTCAATGGCGGATCGCATCCCAGCATCGACGTGAACTTCCTGCGCTCCGCGGTCCAGCTGCTGCTGCCGCAGGGCGACAACGTGCCGGTCACGGTGACCGGGACCGTCGGCACGCAGCTGTTCAGCGGCACCGACTACATCAAGGTCAAGACCGGTCAGGTGACGTCGCCGCACGCCGCCGAGGTCGTGACCTCGGGCCACGCGTACGCGGTCCAGTGGATCCCGGCCTCGGGCGTGCAGTGGGTGGCGCTGCTCCACTCGCTGAACCACGGCGCGACATGGTCGCTCGACGCGACGCAGCTGCCCAACAACGGGCAGACGTCGTGGACGACGCCCGACGTCGTGCAGGACAGCGCACGCATCGCGGTCGTGCAGGTGGAGACCTCGACGCCGGGCGACACGCTGGTCACGGGCGTCCTCGGCGTGAGCGACTACTTCCGGCTCGCGACGCCGACCGACGTCGAGCCGCTGCCGGCACGGCTCGAGTTCCTGCGCATCGTGCCCAGCCCGAGTCACGGATCGGCACGCATGCACTACGGGCTGCCGCGCGCGGCGCGCGTGGATCTGGCAGTGTTCGACGTGCAGGGCCGCCGCCTGCGGACGCTCGCGGACGGCAGCCAGCCCGCAGGATGGCACGACGTGACGTGGGACGGAACGGCCGAGTCGGGCGACCACGTCGGCTCGGGGCTCTACTTCGTCCGACTGCGCATCGAGGGCGCGACACTCCACCAGCGCGTCGTCTGGATCCGCTGATCCGCGCGCCGCGATCCACGGCGCTCCTGCGACCGCCTCCTTACGGAGGCGGCCGCGTCTTGTCGCCCGCGCGCGGCCGCTGCTAGGGTCCGCGAACGCCATGGAGCACACCCGGATCTCGCACTACGAGATCGGCCGCCGGCTCGGCCGCGGCGGCATGGGCGAGGTCTTCGAAGCGGTCGATCTCCACCTCGACCGCCACGTCGCCCTCAAGTTCGTCGCGCCCGAGCTGGCGGCCGACGCCGACGCGCTCCAGCGCTTCGAGCGCGAGGCGCGCGCCGCCGCGGCGCTCCACCATCCCCACATCGCCACGCTGTTCGCGTTCGAGCGCGACGGCGGTCACACGTTCATCGCCATGGAGCTCGTCGGCGGCGAGAGCCTGCGCGACCGCATCCGCCGCGGTCCCCTGCCGATCGCCGAGGCGCTCGCGATCGCGCGCGACACGGCGGGCGCGCTCGCACTCGCCCACCGCCGCGGCATCGCGCACCGCGACGTGAAGCCTGAGAACCTCATGTTCGACGAGGACGGCGCGATCAAGCTCATGGATTTCGGCCTCGCGCGTGTGGTCGCCGCGGCGCGCATCACGATGACCGGCTCAACGCTGGGCACCGCCGCCTACATGGCGCCGGAGTCCACGCGCGGCGCGACCGGCCCGCCGGCCGACGTGTTCGCGCTTGGCGTCGTGCTGCACGAGATGCTCGCGGGCGGACTGCCGTTCGCCGGCGACAGCCCGCTCGCGCTCATGTACGTGATCGCCAACGAGCCGCCGAAGCCGGTGCGTGACGCGCGGCCCGACGTGCCCGATGCGGTCGCGGCGCTGATCGCGCGGATGCTCGAGAAGGATCCCGACGCGCGGCTCGACGCTACGACCATCGCGCGCGAGCTCGCGGTGCTCACCGACGCGCCGCTCCCTCCCGCGCCGGGCGACACGGTCGAGCTCGAGGCCGTGCCGGTCGGTTCGCCGGAGCGCGCGCTCGCGCCGACCATGGACGCACGGCGGCCGCGCCGCGCCGCCCCGTGGATCCTAGGCTTCGGCCTCCTGCTCGCGGTCGTGGCTGGGCTCGTGCCGCTCGCGCCCCGGCGTGGCGGGAGCCATCCGCCGGCGGAGACCGCGATCGCGCTCAACAACCGCGGCTACGACCGCATGCGTCACGACAGCCTCGGCGCGGCGCGCGCGGATTTCGAGGCCGCACTGCACCAAGACGGCCACTACGAACCGGCCATGCTCAACCTCGCCACCCTGCTGCGGCAGACCGGCGACCCGTCACGCGCCACGGCGCTCTACGACAGCGTCCTCGGCGAACACCCGCGCGATCCGAAGCTCGCCGCCGGCGCCCACGACGGCCTCGCCGAGGTCGCGATGAGCGACGCCGCGTATGCCAGCGCAATCGACCATTACCGAAGTGCGATGGCGCTCGACTCGGCCAACGCCGGCTACGCGAACAACTTTGCGTACGCACTGATCCAGGCCGGACGCACCGACGAGGCCGACGCGGCCCTGCGTGTCGCGCTGCGGCGCTTCCCCGGCGTCGCCGCGCTGTACAAGAACGCCGCGCTGATCGAGTTCACGCGAGGCCACTACATGCGCACGCTGGGCATCGTCAATCAGGGGCTCGCGCTCGATCGCACGATGGCGGCCGGCTGGTCGATCCGGGCCCGCGCCGAGGCGCGGCTCGGCCGGCTCACCGACGCGCGCGCGGATCGCGATCGTTTCGCAGCGCTCGACACGACCCGTGCGGCACGTGGCGAGATCGACGCCGAGATCGCCGCGGCGCCGAAGCGGCCGCAGTGAGGTCGCGCGGCCCCTAGCCCTTCTCGCCCTCGACGACGACGCGCGAGAGGTCCCAGCCGCGCAGGAATAGATCACGCACGTCGGCGAGCAGCCGCAGGCGATTGCGGCGGAGCGTCTCGTCCTCGACGTTGACCATCACGCCGTCGAAGAACGCGTGGATCGTCTGCTCCATCTCGAGCAGCGCGGGCAGGACCGCTTCGTATGCACGCGAGCGCCAGAGCGGCGCCGTGCGCTCGCGCGCGCGGTCGAGCGCCGCGGCGAGATCGCGCTCGGCGGCTTCGGCGAGCCGCGCGCGGTCCACCGCCTCGGGCAGCGGCTCGGTCGCGGCCTTGAGGATGTTGGCGACGCGCTTGTAGAGAATGACGAGCGGGGCGAAGCGGCCGTCGTCGCGGAACGCGCCGAGCACGCGCGCGCGCGCGCGACAGTCGGCGGGATCGATCCATCCCGGCCGCGCCGCGCCGCGCCCGTCGCCGGGCTTCGCGTCCGATTCGATCTGCGCCTCGAGCGCCGCCTCGCGCGTGTCGTGGGCGAGCCCCTCCTGCTCGAGCGCCGCCTCGACGCGGCCGCGCCAGAACTCGCCGAGCTGCTTCATCAGCGCCGCCTGCGGCAGATCCGGCCCGGCGGCGAAGAACGGGGCGGTCGCGCGCATCGTCGCCTCGCGCAGGTCGAGCGCGAACGTCTTCTCGATCAGGATGCGCACGACGCCGTTGCCCGCCCGCCGCACGCCGTAGGGATCTTCGCTGCCGGTCGGCGTCTTGCCGGCGACGAACGCGCCGGCAACGTGGTCGAGCTTGTCCGCGAGCGCGAGGACGAGGCCGGCCGCGGTCGGCGGCAGCGCGTCGCCGGCGAAGCGCGGGTGGTAGTGCCAGGCGATCGCCTCGGCCACCGGCTTCGGCTCGCCGGCGCGCGCGGCGTATTGGCCGCCGATCACGCCCTGGAGTCCCGCGTACTCCTTGCCGCTGCCGATCATCTCAGAGAGGAGATCGGTCTTGCAGAGGAGCGCCGCGCGCTTCGCCGCGGCCGCCGCGTCCGGCGCGATGCGCTCGGCGATCGCGCCGGCGAGCGCCTCGAGCCGCGCCGCCTTGTCGCGCAGCGTGCCGAGCCCTTCGATCCACACGACATTCGCGAGATCGTCCACGCGGCCCGCGGGCGGATGCTTCAGATCGGTCTCCCAGTAGAAGCGCGCGTCCTCGAGCCGTGAGGCGAGGACGTCCTCGTTGCCGCGGCGCACGCGCTCCATCCCCGCCTCGCCGCCGTTGCGCACCGCGACGAACGCGGGCAGCAGTCCGCCGTCGGCGGTCTCGATCGCGAAGTAGCGTTGGTGCTCGCGCAACGCCGTGACGATCACCTCGCGCGGCAGGTCGAGGTAGCGCGCATCGAAGCGCCCCGTGAAGACGCTCGGTGTCTCGATCAGGAAGCTGTTGATGTCCACCAGCTCGTCGTCGGCCACGACCCGACCGCCCGCCTTCACGGCGTGCGCCGCGACGCCTTCGGCGGTGAGCGCGCGCCGCGCGCGATGATCGGCGAGCACCGACGCCTTCTCGAGCGCCTCGAGGTAGCGGCCCGCGCTCTTGATTTTCACCGCGCCGGGCGCGAGGAAGCGATGGCCGAAGCTCGACCGCCCGGCCTCGAGGCCGAATGCGCGCGCCGCCACGACGTCGTCACCGAGCAGTGCGACCAGCCAGCGCACGGGCCGCGCGAAGCGCGCGTCGTCGCCCGGGATCCAGCGCATGCTCTTCGGGAACGTGAGGCGTGCGGGCAGCGCCCCGAGCAGCACCGGCAGCACCTCGATCGCGGCGCGTCCCGCGTGGTGCACGGTGACCGCGACGTACTCGCCCCTCGCTGTCGCGACGCGGCGCACGGACTTCGGATCGACGCCCTTCCCCTGGCAGAAGCCGAGCAACGCGCGCGTCGGCGCGCCGTCGGCGTCATAGGCGGCCTTGACCGCGGGCCCGGTCGCCTCTTCGTCGACGTCGGTCTGGCGGTCGGCGAGGCCGCGCACCAGGAGCGCGAGCCGGCGCGGCGTGCCGTAGGTCGTGAGGTCGGCGAAGCCCAGGCGCGATGCGGCGAGCCCGTCGCGCGCCGCCTGCTCGAGCTGCGCGAGCGCCGGCGGCACGTAGCCGCCCGGCAGCTCCTCGACGCCGATCTCGAAGAGGAGGTCGCGCGTCACGACGCGCGTCCGCGACCGGCGGTCGCCGGCGCGGCCTTCGCGTCATCCCCCGCCGCGGCCGTGATCCACTTCGCGCGCTCGGCGTCGTCCTTGATCAGCGGGAAGCCGAGCGCCTCGCGCTGCTTCACGTACGCGGTCGCCGCCTTGCGCGCGAGCTTGCGCACGCGCGCGATGTAGCCGACGCGCTCGCTCACCGAGATCGCGCCGCGCGCGTCGAGCAGGTTGAAGACGTGCGAGCACTTGATCACCGCGTCGTAGCCGGGCGCGACGAGATAGAGGTCGAGCAGGCGCGCCGCTTCCTTCTCCCACTGCTTGAACATCTCGAACAGCCCGGGCACGTCGGCGGCTTCGAAGTTGTAGCGCGACCACTCCTTCTCGTTCTGGAGCCAGAGGTCGCCCCACGTGACGGCGGGCATCACGAGGTGCCCCGCGGCGTCGCGGGTCTCGGCGGCCCACGCGAGATCCTGCACGCGGTCCTTGCCCTGCAGCATCATGCCGATGCGGTCCAGGCCGTACGTCATCTCGGCCGACACGACCGGCAGCTCGATGCCGCCGCACTGCTGGAAGTAGGTGAACTGCGAGATCTCGGTCCCGTCCATCCAGATCTGCCAGCCGAGGCCCGCGGCGCCGAGCGTCGGCGACTCCCAGTCGTCCTCGACCATGCGCAGGTCGTGCTCGGCGGGAGCGATGCCGATCGCGCGCAGCGATCCGAAGTAGAGATCCACGACATCGGGCGGCGACGGCTTGAGCAGCACCTGGTACTGGTAGAACTGCTGGAAGCGCTGCGGATTCTCGCCGTAGCGCCCGTCCTTCGGCCGCCGCGAGGGCTCGACGTAGGCGACGCGCCACGGCTCGGGGCCGAGCGCGCGCAGGAAGCTCGCCGGGTTGAACGTGCCGGCGCCGACCTCGGAGGGATACGGCTGCTGGATGACGCAGCCACGCTCGATCCAGTAGGTCTCGATCGCGAGCATCATCTCCTGCAGCGAGCGGCCGGGGTTCACGCCGGGCATGGAGCGTCCCGCTCGGCGTCGAAGCCGGGCAGCGAGCGCAGCATCTCGAGGGACTTGAGGCCCTGGAAGCGCTGAAAGTGGTGCTTCAGGAACGCCTCGACCACGCGCAGGATCTCCCCCGAACGCCGCACCTCGCCGAGCGCGTCCCAGTCCACCGCCTCGGCGACCGGACGCGAGAGCAGCAGCGTGAGCCCCGCGAGCCCGTCGGCCGAGAGCGTCACCGT
The DNA here is from genome assembly GCA_016178725.1 of Candidatus Eiseniibacteriota bacterium. Taxonomy (GTDB): domain Bacteria; phylum Eisenbacteria; class RBG-16-71-46; order RBG-16-71-46; family RBG-16-71-46; genus WS-11. Next base: position 37,929 of record JACOSV010000002.1, on the reverse strand, counting down.
GCCCGGCTCCATCGCGGCGCAGCGATCGCACAGCAGCCCGCCGCGCGCCGGCGAGAACAGACGCCGCGACGAGATGGCCTCGCCGCAGTTCGCGCAGGCGTCGAGCCGCGGACGATACCCGAGAAGGCTCGCCACCTGCAGCTGGAACGCGAGCGTCACGGCCGGCAGCGACACGAGCGGCGCGCGCGTCACGCCGCCGAGCGCGGCGGCGAGCAGATCGTAGAGCTCGGCGTGCGGCTCCTCGCCCCACACGAGGCGGTCGATCAGCTCGAGCGCCGCCTGCGCGTGCGCGAGCCGCGCGAGATCGGCGAGCCGGCTGCCGACCGGATCGATCACCTCGGCCTGCGAGACGAGGTGCAGGTCGCGATCGGGCTTGTGATAGACGACGTAGCGCGAGCGCGAGAGCGGCTCGAGCGCGAAGCCGAACCGGCTCGGCGTGCGCCGCGCCCCCTTGGCGACCAGCTTGAGCAGGCCGTACTCGCGCGTGTACGTCACGACGATCAGGCTCGTGTCGCCGAGCGCGTGCGTCTTGAGGACGATGCCCTCGCAGCGGACGATCGCCATGCGCCTACGCCCGCGCCGGCGGCTGCACGACGCCGCCCGAGACGATCACCTTGAGGCCTTCCTCGACCGGCCAGTCGAGGTAGATGACCTGCGACTTCGGCACGTAGTGGACGAACCCCGACGCCGGATTGGGCGTGTGCGGCACGAACACCACCTCGATCTCCTCGCCGATGCGCCGGCGCAGATCGGCGGGCGCGCGGCCGGTGACGAAGCCGACGCGGTAGACGCCGGGATACGGCCATGCGACCAGCACCACCTTCTGGAACGCGCGCTCGCCCGGCGAGAGCAGCGCCTCGCCGAGCGACTTGGTCGAGCCGTAGAGGATGCCGACGCCCGGGATGCGCGTGAGCAGGCGATCCCACAGCCGCCCGAGCGGGCCGGCGCCGAAGCGCCTCGCGATCGCGCCGACGATCGCGAGCAGGATCAGCGTCGCGAGCAGGCCGAGGCCCGGGATGCGCCGGTAGTCGAAGAACGAGAAGCGCAGGAACCGGCCGAGGATGTTGTCGACGAAGTTGAGCAGCCGGTAGAAGACCCAGAGCGTCAGCACCGAAGGCGCGAGCACGAGCAGGCCGGCGAGCAGCCAGCTGCGCAGGCGGCGCATCGCGCCGGGTTTCTCGTCGCCGGAGTCGGGCGGAGACATGACGGGGAGCGTCGGCCTCGCGGTCGGGTCGCGGATCGTGGTGCGAAGGAGGATGCGCGCCGAGCCTCGCCGATGGCGGGCGGAACGTCAATGCGGCCGGCCGGCTCCCCGCCGCCTCGCGGCGAGCGCGCGATCCAGCGCCGCGATCGCCGCGCGGCCCGCGGCAAGCACGCGCGCCTCGCTACGCCGCATCGCGCGTCGCTCGGTCGCCGTCGCGTGATCGAGGCCGGCGAGGTGGAGCGCGCCATGGATCACGAGCCGCGCCAGCTCGCGCCCCGGCGTCACGCGATAGCGCCGCGCCTGAACCATCACGCGCTCCATCGAGACGACCAGGTCGCCGTCCACCGGCGTCGCGCCCGCCGCCTCGTCATAGCCGAACGAGAGCACGTCGGTCGCGCGGTCGAGACGCCGCCAGCGCCGGTTGAGCGCGCGGATCTCGTCGTCGCCGGTGAGCGTGAGGCCGATCGCGCCGGCGCGACGGTCGGCCGCGTCGAGCGCCGCGCGCACCAGCGCGCGCAGCGGCGGGACGAGTCGCGCCACGCCACCGCGGCCGGCGACGGTGACGGCCATCAGTGCAGCGCGAACCGAACCGGGATCACCACCCAGACCGCGAGCGGCTCGCCGTGGTCCCGCGCCGGGCGGAAGCGCCATTGCCACACCGCGTCGAGCGCCGCGTCGTTGAGCCCCGGGATCGAGTGCAGGATGAACGCGTCGTGTACCGCGCCGTCGCGGCCGACCAGCGCCTGGACCTGGACGGTGCCGTCCACGGCGCGCGCGATGGCGGCCTGGGGATACGAGGGCGGGACCTTGACCTCCGCGTAGGGCAGCGACTCGACGTCCGGGGACCACATCGCGAGCAGGCTGTCCCTCGGCGGCGCGCTCCGGGCCGCGCGCGCAGGCACCTCGGCCGGGAGCGAATCCATGCGCGCCTCGCGCGGCATCGCCTCGCGCACCAGCGCGAACACCGAGTCGGCGCGCGTGCCGAGGCGCAGCGCGCCCAGCGGCCGCTCGACCTCGAACACCGTGGCGCAGCGCGTCTCGAACGTGAACATCACGTAGAGGTCCTCGTGTCCGTGGAGCGCGACGACGACGAGCGGCGTCGCGTTCAGCGTGTCGCACGGTCGATCGGCGCCGACGCACGCCGTCACCGAATCCCACTCCGCCGGCCAGTCGAGCGCGGCCACGAACCGCGCCGTCCACTTCACGTCCGCCTCGGCCGCGTGCGACGCGCCGAGCGCCCGCCCGGCGGCGTGCGCGCCGCGGTAGGCCCATGGCGCGACGGTCGTGCCGCAGGCGGTCGTCACGGTCGCGGCGCGCGCCTTCGCGAGTCGGGCGCGGAACACGGCGAAGTCCATGCGCGGCGGGTGGGACGATTCGACGGCGGGCGCCGGGCCGTTCGCCAGGGGCGCCGCGGGAACGGCGCACGCGAGCAGAGCGACCGTGGCGCCGAGCGCGAGCGTCGCACGCCGCCCGACGCCGATCGTCATGCTACGTCGACTCGCGGCGCAGGTCCGCGTCGGCGCGGGCGCGTCGGCGCAGATCTTCGGGGTACGGCGCGCGCACGTGGAAGATCGCCGTCAGCACCGGCACGAACGCGTCGCGGATCTTCGCCACCTCGGAGAGCGTGAGCCCGCACTCCTCGAGCTGCCCGTCGTGCACGCGCTCGTCGATGATGCGCGTGACGAGCCCGCGGATGCGGCTCGGCGTCGGCTCCTGCAGCGCGCGCGAAGCGCCCTCGACGCCGTCGGCGAGCATCAGGATCGCGGTCTCCTTCGAGCGCGGCCGCGGCCCCGGATAGCAGTAGTCCTCGCGGCGCACGGTGGGGTCGAGCTGCTGCGCCTTGTCGTAGAAGAACGCCATCACCATCGTGCCGTGGTGCTCGGGAATCGCGTCGCGCACCGCGCGCGGCAGCCGTTCGCGACGCGCCAGCTCGAGCCCTTCGTGGATGTGCGACTTGACGACCAGCGCGCTCATGCTCGGCGCGAGCTGCTCGTGGCGGCTCCTGCCCGCGGCCGGCTCGTTCTCGGCGTAGTACTCGGGCTTCCCGAGCTTGCCGATGTCGTGGTAGTAGGCCGCGACCCGCGCGTGCAGCGAGTTGGCGCCGATCGCCTCGGCGGCGCGCTCGGCGAGGCTGCCGACCACCATGCTGTGGTGGTAGGTGCCGGGCGCCTCGAGCTGGAGCCGGCGCAGCAGCGGACGGTTCAAGTCCGAGAGCTCGAGCAGCGTGATGTCCGACGTGAGACCGAACGCGTGCTCGACCAGCGGCAGCACCAGGAACGCGAGCGAGATCGAGAGGAAGCTGTTGAGCGCGCCCCACATCAGATCGCGCGCGATCACGGGCGGCGGCGTCGCCCGCGCGAGATCCCAGGCGAGGATTCCGGCCAGGATCACCGCGGCGATGAGCAGGTTGGCGCGCACGAAGTGCCAGCGATGGCGGAGCCGCGCCACCGAGTACACCGCGGTGACGCCGCCCAGCACGGCGACCGGGACGAACGGCGCGCGCAGCTCCATGATCGCGGTCGCGACCACGACCAGCATGAGCGTGAACACCAGCGCCGGGCGCTTCTCCATGAGCGACGCGACGACGAGCGGCGCGAGCGCCAGCGGCACCGTGAACTCCGAGAGCCCCATGAGCCCGACCAGCACCTCGGCCGCGCCCATCACGACCGCGGTGAGCAGCGCGAACATCGCGAGCATCGGATTGCTGCGGAACACGTGCGGCAGCTCGACGCGCAGGTAGACGGCGAAGATGGCGATGAACAGCAGCATCAGCACCATGCGCGCCGCCGGCGGATAGAGCGCCTCGCCGCGCTGGCGGCGGGCGGAGTCGAGGTCGCGCAGCGACTGGAGCTTGAGCAGCGCGTCGCGGTCGATGCGCTGGTTCGCGTCCACGATCAGCTCGTCCTTCTGCACGAAGCCGAGCATCGTCGGCACCTGGCCCTGCGCCTGCACGCGCCGCCACTCGGTCTCGGCGCGGTCGAAGACCACGTTGGGCTGGACGAACGGCGTCGCGATCTCGACCGCGACCCGCGCGGACGTCGGATCGGCCGGGTACGCCTCGCGCGCGCGCTCGTCCATCCAGTCGAGGCCCTCGCGCCGGTCGTAGAGCAGCGACGCGCCGCGCGGCTGTTCCGTCTGGCCATCGCGCACGACGACCGAGCGATAGCCCTGCAGCATGTCGTTGCGCTTCTCGGCGACGACGCCGGCGCCGAACAGGTCGTGGAGCCAGCCGCCCACGTCGCGCAGCAGGCGGCGCGCGCGCCCCGGCGCGGCCAGCGCCTCGGCGCCGGCGGCCGAGAGAGGGACGCCGAGCGCACGCAGCGCGGCGGTGCGGTCGCGGCGCGCGAGCGTGCTGTCGAGCGACAGCGCCAGCGCCTTCTCCTCGAAGCGCGCGAAGCGGTCGAGCGTCTCGCCGGTGACGCGCGCGTCGGCGACGTACACGGGCGGCACCGCGCCCGAGGCGGTCTGCTGCTCGTGGCGCAGCGTCGCCTCGTCCTTCTGCACGCGGAAGTCGTAGGGCGCGACGATGCGCTCGCGCGCGATGTCGCCGAGGCGGTAGCGGTACTTCTCGGGCACGCGCGGATGCGCCGGCAGCAGCGCCGCGAGCGCGAGCAGCGCCGCGACCAGCAGCACGCGCACGCCGTAGTAGCCCCAGCGGAAGCTGCGGGCGCGATCGGGCAGCGCCGGGCGGGCCACCTGTTCCTGAACGGTCATTTCGCGCCGTACCACGCCCGAATGACTTCGTCGCGCGGCCGGCTCCTCGCTCCAACGTGGCCAAGAGGCCACGATTCCGCTCGTCGCGCGACCGCGACGCCTTGTCCTCGGGCGTGGTACGGCACGTGTCTACTCGGTCGGGTCGTCCGGGGCGGCCGGGGCGGCCGGGGTTTCCGCGCGCGCGGGTGCGGCCGGATCGAGGCTCGTGCCCACGCCGTCCTCGACCGTGCCGGTCTGGCGTGCGTGGAAGTCGTCGAAGGCACGGATGATGTCGCGCACCAGGCGGTGGCGCACCACGTCCTCGGGATGGAAGTAGACGAACCGGATGTCGGCGACGTGGCCGAGGATCTCCTGGATGCGCACGAGGCCCGAGCTGTCGGGATCGCGCAGGTCGATCTGCGAGATGTCGCCGGTGATCACGGCGCGCGAGTTCACACCCATGCGCGTGAGGAACATCTTCATCTGGCGCACCGTGGTGTTCTGCGCCTCGTCGAGGATCACGTACGAGTTGTGCAGTGTGCGGCCGCGCATGAACGCGAGCGGCGCGATCTCGATCACGCCGAGCTCGATGTAGCGGCGCATCTTGTCGTACGACATGAGATCGGCGAGCGCGTCGTACATCGGGCGGAGATAGGGATCCACCTTCTCCTGCATGTCGCCGGGCAGGAATCCGAGGCTCTCGCCCGCCTCGACCGCCGGGCGCACGAGCACCACGCGGTCCACCTTCTTCTGGCGCAGCGCCTGCACCGCGGCCGCGACCGCGAGATAGGTCTTGCCGGTGCCCGCGGGACCGATCGCGAACACGATCTCGTGGTCTTCGAGTGACTTCAGATACTCGGCCTGCATCGGCGTGCGCGCGCGCACGGTCTTGCGGTCGAACGCGTAGCCGGGCGCGCCCTGATACGCGTCGACGAGCCGGCCCGCGCCGTCGCCGTTGCGCCGCGACATGCCGAGCGCGGTCGCGACGTCCGCCTCTTCGACGATCTTGCCGCGCTCGGCGAGCTCGACCAGCTCCTTGAGCGCGCGCGACGCCGAACCCACGGCGTCCTCCTCGCCCGAGACGGTGATGGTGCCGTCGCGGAGCGTGATGCGCACGGGGACGCTCTTCTCGATGTGGCGCAGGTTCGAATCGTTGTGACCCAGCAGGGTCATCGGATCGAGATGCTCGATCGGGAACTTGCGAACGATCACGGCGTCAGCCTTTCGTGGGGACAAAACACAAAACTCCTGACCCGATGGCCCAGAGGAGAGCCGAGTCAAGAGCCGATGGTGCGCTGGTCGTGCGGTTGGGCTGTTCGATCAACCTTGGCCTGTCCAGGGACTCCGTCCGTTCGTGGATGCTGGTGTCGGATCCGGTGCGTCGGCCGCTCCACGAGACGGTCGGACCGTAGCACACGGCAAGACGGCGCTTCAACATTCCGCCGTGCCTGCAAGGGGTTATCGGCATGTGCGGGCGGGGGTTTCACCGCGCCGGATGTCGAGACGCGGCGCGGCGTTCCGGAACATCGGCCGCCACCCACGGGCGATCGTCTAGCGACCGGCGCTCCGCCCCGCGAGTGCCGATTCGAGCCGCTCCGACTCGGCGCGGAGCTTCGCGTCGTCGGGCCACTGGGCGCGCGCCGCCGCGAGCTCGGCGCGCGCATCCAGGACGCAGCGGTCGGCGATCAGGCGCGCGCCGAGATCGGCGTGCGCCTCGGGGCCGCGGCCGAGGTCCACGAAGTTCCCGTCCACGCTGCCGTAGAACAATTCGAACTCGCGCCACGCCGGCGTCCAGCGCGGCACGAGCGCCACCGAGTCGAGCGCGGGCACGGTGGCGCGCAGCGCGCGGCCCTCGCCGAGCACCGAGTGCAGGATCCCGGCGAGCCGCAGCGTCCACCCCGACGCGGGGATCACGATCACGGCGTTCACGCGCGGGCCCGTAGCACGGCCGATCGCGCCGCGCACGGCGGTGATCGCGCGGCGCGCCGTCTCCATCTTGCGCACGAACGGGTCCGACGGGAGATCGATCGAGGGCAGGCGCTCGCTGCGTCGCTGGACGATCAGCGCGTCCGACACGGCGACGAACGCCGCGAGCGCGCCGGCGACCAGCGCCCACGCCATCACCGTGCGCGCGTCGAGGCCACGGACGACCGGCGCGACGCGTGCCGCGACGTCGCGGCGCGCGGGCGCGAATGCGCGCAGCAGCAGCCACTCGGCGCCCGCGCCGATGGCCGCCGCGAGACCGAACGCGGGCACGTAGAGGTAGTGCAGGTAGCGCTGATGGAGCAGCGGCAGCACCGGCGCCAGCGTCAGCGCGAACCACGCAAGGCCGAGCGCGGGCGCGGGCGTCGTGCGCCATGCCGCTGCGGCGAGCGCGGCGAGCGCCGCGAGGAGCGCGAGCGCGCCGGGCCACGCGGACGTCGAGAGCTCGCCGTTCAGGTCGGGCGCCGGCGCGCGGAAGTCGTACGTCCAGCGCGTGAGTGTCGCGAGGTTGTGCACGAGATGCATCCCGTACGCGCGCCCGTAGACCTGATTGACGAAGATCGCGGCGTGGACGCCCGGGCTCGCCATATAGAGCGCGAGCAGCAGGGCGGGCGCGAGCAGCAGGCCGCAGCGGATCGCGCGCGCGCGCCACGCCCCCGGTCCGATGCCGGGGACGAGCAGGAGCAACGGCAGGGCCGCGACCGATTCCTTGGCGAGCAGCGCCGCGGTGAAGAGCGCGAGCGCCGCGAGCGTCGCTCCGGCGCCGGGGCGCCGTGCCACGGCGAGTGCGGCGAGCGCCAGCAGCACGCTCATCGGCTCGGCGACCGTCACCGCCTGCGCCAGCGCCGGGTAGTGGACGCGCGACGCGCCGAACAGGACCGCGGCCGCGCCGGCGCCGAGCACGCCGCCGCCGAGGCCGCGCACCGTGGCGTAGAGCGCCGCGATCGCGAGCGCGTGGAGCGCGAGCTGGACGATCATGTACGGCATGGGCTCGGCGCCGAACAGTGCTGAGGCGATCTGGAAGTACGCGATGCCCGAGAGCCAGCGCCACGGCCCGGGCGGCTGGGCGACGATGCCGCGCACGCGCTCGAGATAGATGAGGTCGTCGGGCGAGAAGAACGCGTGCGGCACCGAGCGGTAGACCCAGAGCGCCGCGCCGATCGCGAGCGCGACCGCGGCGAGATCGATCGCGCGACCGCGACCGAACTTCATCGCCGGGCCGCCGCCCCCTGCGTGCGCCCGAAGTCGGCGCGCACGCGCGCGGCGAGCGTGTCCGTGGGATTGCGGCGGAGGAGCTCCGTCAGCTCGCGCCGCGAGCCCAGCGAATCGCCGATGACGTAGAGCGCGTGCGCGTATTCGTAGCGGAGCCGCGCGACGTCCGGGAACTCGCCGACCGCGCCGGCCAGCAGGCGCACCGCGGGCGCCACGTCGCCCGAGCGCCGCATCGCCGCACCCGCCGACGCGAACCCGTCGGCGCCGCGGCCGAGCGGGAACACCGTGCCGTCCGCGCTCTGCGAGAACATCTCGAACGCGCCGTAGCCCGGCTTCCAGCCGGGCAGAAACGCCACCGAGTCCACGTTCGCGACCAGCACGCGCAGTCCGGCGCCGCCGTCGAGCGCGCCCTCGAGCATCGGGTAGCTCACCGAGTCGGGCAATCCGGGCGCCTGCTTCGCGCCGGTCGCCGTGCTGTAGACCTGGCTCAACTCCGACGGCAGGATGAACGCGACGCCCGCGCGCTCGCCGGCCAGCCCCTGCGCGACGCCCGCCGCGGTGTGCCGCGCCATCTCGCTCTTGCGCAGATCGGGATCGAGCGGGATGCCGGTACCGGGCATGTGGAGCGCGAGGCGCTCGGCGAGCAGCCGGTCGGACATCAGCGCGTGCGTCGCGACCAGCGTCAGCACGATCGCGGCGAGCGCGGGCGAGCGCAGGCGATCGCCGGCACCGGGCGCGGCCGTGAGCCACGATCGCGCGAGCTCGATCGCACCGCCCAGCGCGAGCGCCAGCCCGGCCAGCGGCACGTAGAGATAGTAGAGGTACGTGTGGTGGACGAGCGGCAGCACCGGGACCAGCGCGGCGAGCCACCACGCGGCGCCGAACGCGGCGAGCGGCGCGCGGCGCCACGCCGCGAACGCGAGTACCGCGAGCCCGAGCGTCACGAGCGCGCCCGCCGGCCACGCGCCCGCCGCGATCGCGCTCACCTGCCCGGGCAGGACACCGTGGAGATCCACCGCCCAGTGCGCATACGTCGTGAGGTTCAGCAGGATGTTGGCGCCGAACGCGCGCTCGTACGCTTCGCCGCCGAGATGCGCCGCCTCGGCGCGGCTCATGAGCAGCACGATCGCGGCGATCAGGCCCGCGATGAGGAGCGGCGCGGCCCGCCGCGCGCGATCGCCGAGCCGTGAGTCATCGCCGCCCGGCACGAGCAGGACGAGCGGCAGGAAGAAGACGCTCTCCTTCGCGAACATCGCGGCGCCGAAGAGCGCCGCCGCGATCACCCGCCACGCGCCGAGGCGATCGCTCACGAGCACGGCCGCGAGCGCCAGCGCCAGCGCCATCGGCTCGCCGGCGCGCGCCGGCGTCTCGAGCGTCGCGGCGTGGAGGCGCGAAGCGGCGAAGAGCAGCGCCGCGGCCGACGCGGCGAGCCGGCCGGCCGACCGGCGCCGCGCGAGCGCGTAGATGAGCGCGGCGTTCGCGCCGTGCAGCAGCCACGGGACGACGTGATACGGGAGCGGATTCGCGCCGAACGCCGGCACCGCCCAGCCGAAGAAGAGCTGGCGCGAGAGGAACCGCCACGGACCGACGACCAGCGGGCGCAGGCCGCGCACCTGCTCGATGATGACGAGGTCGTCGAGGCCGAAATACGCCGCGAGTGCGCGGCGGTGGATGGCGAGCGCGACCAGCGCGCACGCGAAAATCACGGCGGCATCGAGCGCAGCGGCCGCGTGATCACCTCGGATCGCGGCGCCGGCGCCGCGATCGCCGGGCGGCCGGCGCGCGGGCCGCGGCCGGTCCGCCTTCGCCGCGGCCGGCGACTCGCGCGGGCGCTTCATCCCTCGCCCTCCATCTCGACCAGCGGCACGCCGCCGCCCACCATTTCGCCCGCGCGCGCGCGGATCGCGCGCACGCGCCCGTCGTGCGGCGCGCGAATCAGGTGCTCCATCTTCATCGCCTCGATCGCGAGCAGCGGCTGCCCCTTCTTCACCGGGTCACCGGCGGCGACCAGCACGCGCGTGACGACGCCCGGCATCGGCGATTCGAGACCGCCGCCGGGACCGCGGCCGCCGCGCGGACGGCTCGCGGATTCACGGTCGAGGACGAAGTCCATCGCGCCGAGGCGCACGAACCGGCGCGCGCCCGCGGCCGTGAGCTCGGCGACGGTCGCGCCCTGATCGGTGACGAGCCGCATGCGATCGGCGTCGAGGCGCTCGACCGCGACGTCGAGCGGCACGTCGTCCACGGTCACGCGGTAGCGGCCCGCGCCGAGGTCCACGACTTCGACCCGTCGCACACGATCGCCGTCCCGCCACGCGCCGCGCATCACTCGAGCCCCGGAAGCCGCCAGCGTCCGAGCGCCGCGAACAGCGCGGCCCGGCGCGGCGCGGGGGCGCGCGCGCGATCCGGCGCCGGGATGCCGAGCCGCTCGCCGAGTGCCGCCGCCGCGAGCGCCAGCTCGGGCGCGGGCGCGGTGGCGAGGGCCGCGAACCCGGCGAGGAACTCGCGCTCGATCCACTCGGTGTCGATCGCGGCCCGTTCGACCGCGCGAGCGCGAACGAGCGCTCTCAAGAACGGCAAGTTCGTGATCACGCCGTGGACGACCGACGCGTCGAGCGCGTCGGCGAGCCGCGCCAGCGCCTGGTCGCGGCTCGCGCCCGTGACGATCACCTTGGCGAGGATCGGATCGTAGTGGACCGGCACCGAATCCCCGGACTCGATCCCGGCGTCCACGCGCACGCCCTCGGGCCAGCGCACCTTGACCGCCCGCCCCGTCTGCGGCAGGAAATTCTTCGCCGCGTCCTCGGCGTAGACGCGCGCCTCGATCGCGTGGCCGCGCCGCGTCACCGCGTCCTGCGCCAGCGGCAGCACGCCGGTCGCCGCGATCTCGAGCTGCATGCGCACGAGATCGAGGCCGGTGATCGTCTCGGTCACCGGATGCTCGACCTGAAGCCGCGTGTTCATCTCGAGGAAATAGAGGGCCGCCTCTCCGCCCGCGGCCTTCGCGCCGCCGCCCGCGACGAGGAACTCCATCGTCCCGAGGCCGCGATAGCGGATCGCCCGCGCGAGCGCCACGGCCGCCGCGGTGAGTCGCGCGCGCAGCGGCTCGTCCACCGCCGGCGACGGGCTCTCCTCGATTACCTTCTGGTGCCGGCGCTGCAGCGAGCAGTCGCGCTCGAAGAGATGGATCGCGTCGCCGCGGCCGTCCCCCGCGATCTGCACCTCGACGTGGTGCACCCGATCGAGTCGCCGCTCGACGTACACGGCATCGTCGCCGAACCCCGAGCGGGCGAGCCGCGCCGCGCCCTCGATCGCCTCGCCGAGCGCCGCCACGTCCTCGACCACGCGCATGCCCTTGCCGCCGCCGCCGAGCGCGGCCTTCACGATCACCGGGAATCCGAGCCGAGCCGCGGCCGCGGCGAGCGCCGCCGGATCGCGACCCTCGGCGCCGGGGACGACCGGCACGCCGGCGGCGATCGCCGCCGCGCGCGCCGCGCGCTTGTCGCCCATCGCGCCGATCTGCTCGGCGGTCGGCCCGATGAACGTGAGCCCCGCCGCCTCGACCGCCGCGGCGAACGCCGCGTTCTCGGCGAGGAATCCGTAGCCGGGATGCACCGCCTCGGCGCCGCTCGCCTTCGCGGCGCGGACGATGGCGTCCACGTCGAGGTACGAGGCGCGCGGCTCGGGACCCCCGACGACGATCGCTTCGTCGGCGACGCGCGTGTGCAGCGCGCCTCGGTCGGCCTCCGAGGCGATCGCCACGCTCTTCACGTCCATCGCCCGCAGCGTGCGCGCGATCCGGCAGGCGATCTCGCCGCGGTTGGCGATCAGGACTTTGCGGAACACGCGGGCGGCCGGTGCGGCGCGGTCAGCCGCGCGGCGGCGCGGGCGGCGAGCCGGGCATCCATTTCGGCGGCCGCTTCTCGAAGAACGCGGCGAGTCCGTCCTTCGCCTCGTCGCCCGAACGCACCTCGGCGAGCACGCGCGGCACGGCGGTGCGGTACTCGTCCCACCCCGAGTCGGCGTAGAGCTCGAGCAGCGTCTTGATGCGCGCCTGCGCGCGCGGCGCGCCGGCGAGCAGCGCCTCGACGCGCTCGTCCACCGCGGCGTCGAGATCGGCGGCTGGCACGGCGCGATGGATCAGTCCCGCGCGCAGCGCTGCCGCGGCGGCGAAGCGCTCGCCGGTGAGCATCAGCTCGCGCGCGGCGCGGTCGCCGAGCCGGCGGATCACGTACGGGCTGATCACCGCCGGCAGGATGCCGAGCCGCACTTCGCTCAACGCGAAGCGCGCGTCGTCCGCGGCGACCGCGATGTCGCACGCGCAGGTGAGGCCGACGCCGCCGCCCAGCACGTTGCCGTGAAGCCGCGCGACGACCGGCTTCGGCAGATCGGCGAGCGTCGCGAACATGCCGGCGAGGCGCCGGGCCTCGGCCAGGTTCTCGTCGAACGTCGCGGCGGCGGACGTTTTCATGAGCGTGATGTCCGCGCCGGCGCAGAACGACTTGCCGCGCCCGGCGAGCACGACGACGCGCACCGCGTCATCGTGCGCGAGCGCGTGGAACGTCGCGACCAACTCGGCCACCAGCTCGGCGGCGAGCGCGTTGTGCTGCTCGGGGCGGTTGAGCCAGAGCCGCGCGACCGCGCCGTCCCGGATCAGCTCGACGTTCGCCACGGGCGCTCCTCTCGCGTGCGGGCGTCCATCGCTACATCCGGAACACGCCGAAGCGCGTCTCGGGCGCCGGCGCCTGGATCGCCGCCGCGAGCGCCAGCCCGAGCGCGTCGCGCGTCGAGCCGGGGTCGAGCACGCCGTCGTCCCAGATCCGCGCCGTCGAGTACCAGGGGCTGCCCTCGGCGTCGTACGTGTCGAGGATCGGCTGCTTGAACGCGCGCTCCTCCGACTCGTTCATCTTCTTCTTCGCCGTCGCGTCCTTCACCTGCGCCAGCACCGAGGCCGCCTGCTCGCCGCCCATCACGCTGATGCGGCTGTTGGGCCACATGAACAGGAAGCGCGGCTGGTACGCGCGGCCGCACATGCCGTAGTTCCCGGCACCGAAGCTGCCGCCGATGATGAGCGTGATCTTCGGCACCTGCGCGTTGGCGACCGCGTGCACCATCTTGGCGCCGTCCTTCGCGATCCCGCCGTGCTCGTACTGCCGGCCGACGATGAAGCCCGAGATGTTCTGGAGGAAGAGCAGCGGCACGCCGCGCTGCGCGGCGAGCTCGATGAAGTGCGTCGCCTTGAGCGCGCTCTCGCTGAACAGCACGCCCTGATTCGCGAGGATGCCGACCGGCACGCCGTGGAGATGCGCGAAGCCCGTCACCAGCGTCGTGCCGTAGCGGCTCTTGAACTCGTGGAAGCGCGAGCCGTCGACGAGCCGCGCGATCAGCTCGCGCACCTCGTAGGTCTTGCGCAGGTCGCGCGGCAGGAGTCCGTAGATCTCGGCCGGGTCGTAGCGCGGCGGCTCGGGCTCGGCGAGCTCCAGCCCCGCGCGCGGCGCGGCGCCCAAGTGCGCGACGATGTCGCGCGCCAGTTCGAGCGCGTGCCCGTCGTCTTCGGCGAGATGATCCGCGACGCCCGAGATGCGCGTGTGCACGTCGCCGCCGCCCAGCTCCTCGGCGGTCACCTCTTCGCCGGTCGCGGCCTTCACGAGCGGTGGACCGCCGAGGAAGATCGTCCCCTGGTTCTTGACGATCACCGCCTCGTCGCTCATCGCCGGCACGTACGCGCCTCCCGCGGTGCACGAACCCATCACCACCGCGACCTGCGGGATGCCGAGCGCCGACATGCGCGCCTGGTTGTAGAAGATGCGCCCGAAGTGGTCGCGGTCGGGAAACACCTCGGCCTGCAGCGGCAGGAACGCGCCGCCCGAATCCACGAGGTAGATGCACGGCAGCCGGTTCTCGAGCGCGATCTCCTGCGCGCGCACGTGCTTCTTGACGGTCATCGGGAAGTACGTGCCGCCCTTCACGGTCGCGTCGTTCGCGACCACGCACACCGGGCGCCCGCGCACCGTGCCGACGCCGGTGACGAGGCCTGCGGCGGGCGCGTCGTCGTCGTAGAGACCGTTGGCCGCGAGCGGCGAGAGCTCGAGGAACGCCGTGCCGGGATCGAGCAGCCGCTCGACCCGGTCGCGCACGAACAGCTTGCCGCGCGCGGTGTGGCGGGTGCGCTGCTGCGCCCCGCCGCCCCCTTTCACTGCCTCGAGCCGGCGGCGGAGATCGTCGGCGAGCGCCCGATGATGCTTGGCGTTGGCCCGGAACTCCTCGCTCTGCGTGTCGAGATGGGACTCGAGCAGCTCCATGCGCGTCTCCCTAGGAGTGCGGTGCCGATCCGAAGCCGGGAGATATAGCAGACGCCGCGGCGGGTGCCTATCGCGGCGGGAACGCTAGCGCGGCGGCGTGTCCGGCGCGGGCGGCGCCTGCGCGGCGCGCCGCGCCGCGACCTGCTCGCGCGTGAATCCGTAGATCTCGGGAGTCACGCCGCCGGCCAGCCGGTTCATCAGCGAGAGCTGTCCGCGGTGATGGATGTGGTGATGGAGCATCGCCACCCACAGGATGTCGCGGAGCTTGAGCATCCGGCCGCCGATGAACGGCGTGTCGCGGTCGAGATGCTCCGGGCGGAGATGCGGCTCGAGCCGGGCCACCGCATCCGCGTGCACGCGCTCGTATCCCGGCGCGATCGCTTCGATCGTGGCCGGACGCTCGAGCCCCGGAATCGGGACGCCGGGACGGAACGCGCCGGCGACGAGCGACGTGCTGAAGAATCCGTCCACTTCGGCGATGTGCCACGCGAGCTCGCCGAGCGAGCGGCCGCCGGGATCGGGACGGAAGTCGTAGCGATCGTGCGGCAGCGTGCGCATGAGCGCGAGGCTCCGCTTCGTCTCCTGATGCCAGCGTTTGAAGAACTGATTCAGCTCGCGTTCGCCGGGCGTGTCGTTCATGCGCGCCTCTGCGGCGCCGCGCCGGCGGGCGGGCCCGGCGGGGTGAAGCCGCCCTCGGCCGCCGCCATGTCCTCGGCCGAGAAGTACGCGACCACCTGCGACTGGAGATCCGGCCGCGCGTAGACGTCGGCGCGCGGGTGCTCGATCAGGTCGGCGATCACGTTCGCCACCTCCTCGACCGGCTGCGCGAACGGAAGCTGGCGCGAATCACGACCGCCATGCATGGCGTGGACGCCGAACTCGGTGGCGACGACGCCGGGCGAGACCGTCGAGACGTGGATCGCCGGGCAGCGTTCGCGCAGTTCCATGCGCAAGTTCGCGGTCAGCGCGTTGAGCGCGTGCTTCGCCGCGCTGTAGGCGGCGCGCGCCGGCGCGTACGGCACGCGGCCGAGCATCGAGGACACGTTGATGATGTGGCCGCGGCCGCGGGCCTCGAAGTGCGGCAGCACGGTCTGCATGCCGTAGAGCGCCGACTTGAGGTTGACGCGCATCATGTCGTCCACGTCGTCGTCGGTGAGCTGCGACACCGGCCGCGTGATCCCACGGCCGGCGTTGTTCACCCACACGTCCACGTGGCCGAAGCGCGCGATCGCGGCGTCGAGGACCCGGCGCGCGTCCTCGCGGCGTGTGAGGTCGGCGACGACGGCGAGCGCGCGGTCGCCGCAGCGCGTGGCCGCGGCGCGGAGCTCGGGCTCGCGGCGCGCGGCAAGGACGGGGATGCCGCCGCGCTGCGCGACGCGCTCGGCCAGCGCGGCGCCGATGCCGCCGCTTGCGCCGGTGATGACGACGACGAGGTCGCGCACGGGCGCATGCTAACAGGTCCGGCGCGCGCCGCGCCGGTGCGTCAGGAGCCGCTGTGGAGCCGGATGTCGCCGTTCACGGTCGTCACGGTGAGCGCCGGGCCGCCGCGCCCGATCGTGCCCGACAGGCGATGGCGACGCCCGGGACGCCCGGTCGAGCCGCGCACCTGGTTCAGCTCGTAGTCGGACGCGATGCTGCCGTTGAGCGTGCTCGCTTGCAGGTTGGCGGCGAGGTCGGCGGGCATGGACAGCGTGATCCCGCCATTCACCGTGGTGAACTCCGTGGGCTCGTCGATCGCGCGCCCCATTTCGACGTCGATCGAGCCGTTCACCGTGGTGGCGGCCGCGACGCCGCGCGTCGCGACGCGCACGTCGCCGTTGACGGTCGCGGCCTCCGCGTCGCCGCCGAGGTCGCGCGCGGAAATCGCCCCGTTCACGGTGCGCGCGATCAACCGCACGCCCGCCGGTACGCGGACGCGGTAGTCCACCGACACGTCGTTGTCGCGCGTGCTCATGTGGCCGCCGTCGCCTGACTCGCAGCGGTTCTCGGGCTCGCCGGCCGGCGTCGGGTACACGGTGCAGATCGTCACGCCGCCGTCGTGCGGGACCACCTCGATCCGCACGTCCTCGGGCCGGCTCTTGCGCCAGTGCTTGACGGCCGTCACCTCGACCTCGCTGCCGCGGGCCGGCTCGGCGACGATGCCCCCGTTCACGCCCTTGATCTCGATCGTGCGCCCCGCGGCGATCCGACCGCTCCACGCGAAGTCCTCGGCGTGCGAGGTCGTGCGCCGCGCGTCGTCGGCGCCGATCGCCGTCGCGGGCACCAGCACCGCCGCGACCGCCGCCAGCATCCATCCCGTGATCCGTCCGCCGTTCATCGTGCTCATGGTCGGTTGCCCTCGTCCGATTCGTCGTCGCCGTCGTCGTGCGTCTTCGCCCTGTGCTTCGCCTTGGACTTCTCGGCGTCCCGCTCCTTCATCCGGTCCTTCCCCGTTCCGGGGCGCTGCAGCCGGATCTCGCCCTGGAACGATTCGAGCTCGATCCGCGCGCCGCCGTTGCCGAGCGTGAAGCTGAACTGATTGCTGCGCCGCGCGCCGCTCCAGGGGATCGGAAACGCCGAAGAGAACCCGCCCGAGAACGTCGAGACGCTGACGGCCGCGCCGGCGCGATCGGGAATCGCGACCGTGATGCCGCCGTCGTGGCTGCTGAACCGGTACGAGCCGCGGTCGCGGATCGCGCCCTCGTAGCGCACTTCGCCGTTGATCGTGCTGGCCTCGACGTCGTCGCTCTCGACAGCCGAGAGCGTCACGTCGCCGTTGACGCTCGAGATGGAGATCGGGCCCGCCACGTGCTCGGCGCTCGCGTCGGCGTTGACCGAGCTCACCTCGACCTTGCCGCGCGCGCCCGAGACGCTCGCGTCGCCCTCGACCGAGCCGGCCTTGACCGATCGCGCCGGGCCGCCCACCGACACGTCGCCCTGGACGCTCGACGCCTCGACGTCGCCCTCGACGCCCTTCACGTCGATGTCGCCGTGGATCGTGGTGAGCTTGAGCGACATCCCGCGCGGCACGGTGAGCCGGAAGTCCACCGTGGTCGGCACGCCGAGGCGCGTCGTGGCGCGCACCTCGACCACGCCGGCGTCGGCGTCCACGACGACCCCCACCCGCGCGCCGTGGTCGGCCTCGACGCGCACCGCGTTGCGCGTCCACGTCTCCACGGCGATGTCGCCGCCGAAGTTGTTGATCTCGAGACGCGCGCCGGACCGGGCGACGAACGTCGTGTCGGTGTGCGTCGCGGTGGAGAACACCGCGGCGGTGAGAACAGCCAGCATCGCGATCATCGGTTCCCGGTTCCTTTCATCCCCGTCCGGCGGTCAGCATGGCCGCCGTGCGGAGCAGATCCACCTTGCGCTTCATCGTCGTCGCGAGGTGCGAGCGCAGCCATGCGTTGGCGGGATCCGCGGCCACCGCGCGGCGCGCCTCGCCGATCGCCCGGTCGATGGTGCGAAGATTCTGTTCGAGCACTTGCAGCGTGCGCGGGTCGAGCCGGCCGCGGCCGTCGGCGAGCGCCTGCTCGAGCTCGGCGACCGCGCGATCGTAGCGCGGGTTCACGACGTCCGCGGTGGCGGCGGTGACCGCGGTGGGCGAGGCCGGCGCCGGCGCGGTCTGCTGCGACGCCGCGGCCGGCGACGATGCGACCGGCGCCGTCGCGCCGGGCGCCGGCGCGCGCAGCGGCGAGCGCGCGAGCGCGATCCACATCGTGCCGGCCGAGAGCGCCGCGACCACCAGCGCCGCGGCGGCGAGCTGCGGCAGCGTGAGATCGAGGCGGCGCCGCCACCAGTCCGCGGGCGGGCGCGCCACCGGCGCGCGGCGCGGCGTCGCGGCGATCGCGGTCGCGATGCCCGGCCACAGGTCGTCGGCCGGCGCGCGATCCTCGAGGGCGTGCGCGCGCGCGACCACCGACCGGAGCTCGGCGAGCGCGACCGAGCACGCCGGACAGCCGGCGAGATGATGCTCGAGCGCCTCGCGGTCGACGGGGCGCATCTCGCCGTCGACGTACTCGGAGAGCCGGTCGGTCCAGGGATCGTGCGCAGGAGTGATCGTCATGGTCAGCGCTCGAGGTGGGCGCGCATCAGCATGCGCGCGCGATGGAGCTGGGCCTTCGAGGTGCCGGCGGTGACGCGCAGCATGCGCGCGATCTCCTCGTGCTTGTAGCCCTCGATGTCGTGGAGCACGAACACCCGGCGCGCGCCGGGCGGGAGCCGCCCGATCGCCGCGTCGAAGTCGATGCGATGCTCGGAGCGCGCGGGCCGCGCCGGGATCGCCTCGATCACGCCCTCGCCGTGATCGCGCCGCTCGCGCTCGGTGCGCGTGGCCGCGCGACGGCCGAGGATCACGTTGATGGCGAGGCGGTAGAGCCAGGTGCCGAAGGCCGCGTCGCCGCGGAAGCTTCCCAGCCTCTCCCATGCGCGGACGAAGATCATCTGGGTCAGGTCTCCTGCGTCATCGTCGCCGGCCATGCGCCGCGCGAGACCGTGGATGCGCGGCACGTGGCGACGATAGATGCGTTCGTAGGCGCGCGCGTCCCCGCCGGCCGCGAGCCTCACGTCGATCGCGTCCGACGCCGCCGGAACCGTGTCTGGATCGACGCTCGGCATCGTCACCCCGGAGACCGCCGCTGCCATGTTCAATCGGTCGGACAGCGCGATGGCAGAAAGGGTTGGAAGGGGAAACTAACCCAGGCGGGGCGCCGATGCGGCGCGGGGCGATGACGACGCGGCGCCGATGCGGCGCGCCGGCCGCGCGCCGCTCGCGAATCAGTGCAGCTGGAACCGGAACGGGATCGACACCCAGCACATGACCGGCTGATGGTTCGAGAGCCCGGGCGTGAAGATCCACTGCCGCGCCGCGTCGAGCGCCGCCTCGTCGAGCATCGTCACGGAGTGCTTCGGGTCCACGCGCGCGTCGAGCACGCGCCCGTCCCGGCCGACCAGCGCCCGCACGAGCACCGTGCCCTCGACGCCGGCCTGCATCGCGATGTCCGGATAGACGGGCTTCACCTGACGAATCGCCGCGGGGAACTCCTCGACGAAGACCACGTCGTTGATGCCGGGACGGGCATTGGGGTCGACGACCGGACCGGGTTCGGTCGACGGCACGCCGATGGGTGACGACGACGTGTTCGTCATGCCGGTCGCGTTCGGATTCGGCAATACGGGCGGAGCGGTCGGATCGGGCACGGGCAACGGGACGGCGGGCACGTGCGTGGGCTTCGAGGGTGAAATCTTGTGCACCTCGATCGGCGGCGGCAGTGGCGGCAGGATCGTCGGCGCCCTGTCGATGGTGGTCGGACCGGGCGCCACCTGCGCCAAGGTCACCTCGCGCGGCAGGAGCGGGACGATCGCAATCGCGACGGCGAGCAGCGTGATCGCGCCGGCCGAGGCGAGCGCCAGTGCGCGGGCTTCGTGGCGGGTGCGCGCCTCGATCAGCTCCGGCGCGCCGTAGGGCATGAACTCGAAGAGCGTGGTTCTCATAGTCGAACGGACCTCCCAGCGGTGGGCCGCCCGGCTACGAATGGAAGAATCATCCTCCCGCGAGCGGGTGGCGTCTACGGCCGAGATACGCTCGGGGGGCGAGGCCTATTCCGCCCCGCCCCCCTGCGCTCCCCGGCCGGCGCGGGCCGCGGCGTCGTTCGTTCGGTCGCGGCGCCGCGCGTCAGGACCGGACCGCCTGCGGGCGCTTCTCGGCCGGCGCTTCGGCCTTCAACGTCAGCGGATCCATCACCGTCTCGCAGTAGCGGCTGTCCACCGCGATGGACCAGTCGCCCGCGCGCGGCAGCGTGATCGCCGCCCGGTACTGCCCGTGCGTCTTCATCGGCGTCGCCGCGATCGTGAGGATCTGATCGCCGCACACCGCGCGCACGATCGGCTCGAGCTTGAGCTCGCGGGACATCGGGAACTGCGAGCGCACACTGAACGCGAGCTCGAACGCCTGACCGGCGACGACCTGCTTCGGCGCGGTGAGGACCAGGACGCGCGCGCGTCCGCCCGCGTGCGCGACGCCCGTCACCAGCATCAGCGCCGCGGCAACGGCGAGGATTCTGTGGCTCGACATGGGAGTCTCCTTTCCGGCCGCCCGTGGGCGGCTGCGATCCGTGCGGGCGCGATGCCCGCATCGGTTGCACGGAACGAAGGACGGCCGTCGCGCCCGCAGTGTTATCGGGCGGGGCTCGCCGCGGCAGCCGCGCCGGGTTGCGGCCATGCGCGCTGCCACTCGCGCCAGTAGCGCGCCTCGCCGAGGCCCAGCGCGTCCCACCAGCGATCGAGCATCGCGCGCTCGCCCGCGAGCACGCCCTCGCGCGTGACGCCCGCGGGCGGCGGCACCAGCGCGGCGAGCCGCGCGTAGACGTCGTCGCGCTCGCGGCCCCGCATCCACGCGAGCAGGTGCCAGAGCGAGAGCGCATCGGCGCGGCGCGCCGCCGGAAGCAGCGCGGCGAGCGCCGTGTCGCGCGCCGCCGCGTCGCCCGCGAGGTCGAGCGCCGCGAGCGCGTTCTTGAACGCCGGCGAGGCGTCGACCATGCACGGCGTGCCGGGACCGAATCCGGGACGCGTGGCGCAGCGCGCGCCGGCGGGGATGAACGAGTCGCGTCCCTCGCGCTCGAAGCTCACCCAGCCCGCGAGCACGGTGACGAGCGCGCCGCCCGACGCATCCACCTGCAGCGTGTACGCGCAGCCGAGGTCCACCGCCGCGGCCGACGGCGTCTCGACCACGAACTGGCGCGGCTGCGCGAGGATCAGCGCCGTCACCGTGCCGCGCGCGAGGTGCATGCGGTGCTCGCGGCCGCCGGCGCCGATCAACCGCAGCCGCGTGTTGGGCTCGACGAGCAGATCGCCGATGCGCCCGACCGTGACGCGCGCGCGCGACCCGGCGTCGGTCTCGAGCCACTCGCCGACCGCGAGGCTCCCCGTGCCGTGGATCGTCCCCGCGCCGACGCGCGGCGCGCCGTCGAGCCGCGCCACCGCCCACGCCGAATCGCGCGCGCGCGCCCACCACAGCGCCGCGATCCCGGCGACCGCGATCAGCGCCGCCGCGATCGCCCACGCGCGCAGCGCCGTGCCGCGCCGGGCGCGCGCCGGCGCCGCGATCGCGTCGGGCAGCGCGAGCGGCACGCCGCGGTGGCCGAGCGGCGCGAGCGCGCGCTCGAGCTTCGCCACGTCGGCGTCGGGCTCGCCCGACTTGTCCCACAGGTAGTCATCACGCATCCGTCGTCACCCCGAGCTGCGCGCGCAGGAGCTTGACCCCGCGATGAAGGTTGACGCGCACCGAGCCCTCGGTCATGCCGGTGCGCCGCGCGATCTCCGGCCCCGTCATGCCCTCGACCAGCCGGAGGACGAGCGGCTCGCGATACGCCTCGGGCAGCCTGCGCAGCACGGCGAGCACCCCGAGCGCCTCGGCGTCGGCGTCCGCGCCGGGCGCGGCGACGTCGTCCGCGAGCTCGACCGTGTCGCGTCGGCGGCGATGGAAGTCCACCGCGCGGTTGCGCGCGATCATCACCAGCCAGCCGCCGAACCGCTCGGGCTCGCGCAGCGATCCGAGCCGCTGCAGCGCGAGCAGGAAGACGTCCTGCACCAGATCCTCCACGTGCGCGCGCGCCACGCGTGCGAGCAGCACGCCGTGCACCATGCGACCGTAGCGCCCGTAGAGCACGGCGAACGCCGCGCGATCGCCGCCGCGCGCGGCGATGACCTGATCGACGTCGTCCCGGCCCGCCTCGGAGTCCATCGCGTGCACCCTGATTGAGACGCGCCGGAAGGCCCGTCCGTTATCCGGCCCCGGTCAGACGAAGAGGAGCAGCAGATAGGGATGGAGCGCGAGCGCCGTGACCCACGCCCATGCCACCGCGTCGCCGTTCCGCAGCCGCCCGCACACGGCGACCGTCGGCTGGACGATGAAGAGCACGATCGCGGGGGCGGCGGGCAGCAGGAACCGCCCCTCGGCCTCGGCCCAGTGGAGGTTGAGCGCGATCTGCGCGGCGGCCGCCGCCACGAACGAGGCGACGAGCAGCGCGAGCCCGGCGTCCCACGCCGCGTGATCGACTTGGAGCGCGGCGCCGGCGTGATCGACTTGGAGCGCGGCGCCGGCGTGATCGACTTGGAGCGCGGCGTCGGCGTGATCGACTTGGAGCGCGGCGCCGGCGTGATCGACTTGGAGCGCGGCGCCGGCGCGGCGCAACCAGATCAGCGCCGCGACGGCGTGCAGGATCAGGAGCCCGGCGCTGAACGCGCGCAGGTCGTGCACCCACGGCCCGCCCGGGATGTGCGCCATCGGCATCCAGAAGTAGCGCACCGTGCCGATCAGGGTCTGCGCGAGGCTCGTCACGCTGGAGCGCCCGGCGAGCGGCGGGCCGAATCCGACCTGGAGCGCGAACAGCGAGTGATAGACGGCGAGGTTGCGCGCGTACCACGGCGCGGCGATCGCGGCGCCGATCGCGAGCGCGACGACCGAGCCCGCCATGCGGCCCGCGCGGCGCGAGGTCCACGCGATCCACGCGTCGGCGAGCACGATGAGCGGCACGAACATCACGATGCTGCTCTTCACCAGCAGGCCCGCGCCGAGCAGCAGGCCGAGGCGCACGTGGATCCACGGCCGGAATCCCGACGCGCTCCCGCCGGCGCCCGAGAGCAGGACGAGGAGCTGGTGCGTGAGGAGGAACGCGATCAGCCACGTCAGCGCGTCGTTCGAGATCAGCGACGTGAAGTAGGCGTGCACCGGCAGCAGCGCGAGGAACGCGACCCCGAGCCGGCGCACGGTCGTCGAGCCGCCGAGCCGGCCGAGCACGCGGTCGAGCACCAGCAGCGTGAGCAGGCCGAAGACGAACGAGACGAGCCGGCACGCGAGAATCGCGTGCGTCCCGGCGATCCACACCACCGGCACGTCGATGAGATGGGCGAGCGGCGGCTGGTAGTACTCGAAGTCGGCGCGGTCGAACGCACCGGGCTCGGCGGCGTGATGCGTCTGCACGGGGAAGCGGTGCGTCGTCGCCAGCGCCCGGATGTAGTTCATGTGCGCCGGCTCGTCGTTCAGTCCTTCGAGACGGTTCCGCACGAGGTGGCCGTACGGCGTCAGGAAGACGAGCACGAGTCGGATCGCGATGGCGACGGCCATCGTCGCGGCGAAGACCGCCCTGGCGGCGCGCGGGGTCATGCGGGCGGTGGACTCTACATCAGAGCCCGGCCCTCAAGGCCAGGCGGAACCCGGCCTCACGCAGGCACGCAGGTGACGAGCAGGGCGAGCAGGAACCCGAGGCTCATCCGCTTCCATGCGGGCATGGCATCCCTCCTTCATCGGACGAAGGCGCGGCGCGCGATCCGTCGCGGCGCCGGATGCCGAAATGTTGTCGGCCGGTCGGGCCGCGGGCATGAGCCCGCGGGGACGCGCGGCCCGCCGGCGCCGTCAGACCGGCGCCGCGCCTACTCCTCGACGAGGCGGATCTTGAGCTCCTTGAGCTGCTCGGGCTCGATCGCGCTCGGCGAGCCGTCCATCAGGCTCGCGGCGCTCGCGCTCTTCGGGAACGCGATCGTGTCGCGGATGCTGGGCGCCCCGCCGAGCAGCATGACGATGCGGTCGAAGCCGAGGCCGATGCCGCCGTGCGGCGGCGAGGCGAACCGGTACGCGTCGAGCAGGAAGCCGAACTTCTGATACGCCGCCTCGCGCGTGAGCCCGATCACCTTCATCACGCGCTCCTGGATGTCGGTGCGGTGGATGCGGATCGATCCCGATCCCAGCTCGGTGCCGTTGAGCACGAGATCGTAGAGCTGCGCGTGCACCTTGCCGGGATCGCTCTCGAGCAGCGCGAGGTGCTCGGCGTTGGGCATGGTGAACATGTGGTGGCGCGGCGCCCAGCGCCTGGCCTCTCCGTCCCACTCGAAGAGCGGGAACTCGCGCACCCACAGGAATCGCCAATCCTTCTCGCGGCCGGCGAGCAGCGGCTGGCCGAGCTGCGTGCGCAGGACGCCGAGCGCCTTGAGCGTCGGCTCCCACGGGCCCGACGTGAAGAGCACCGCGTCGCCGCTCTGCGCGCGCACCGCGGCGAGGAACTCGTCGAGCAGCGCGCCCGGGAAGATCACCTGCTGCTTCTCGCGGTCGGCGTCCTGCACCTTGAAGAACGTGAGCCCCCCCCCGCCCGCCTCCTTCACCACGTCCTCGTACTTGCGCAGCTGCGTGCCCGAGATCGCCGCGCCGCCGGGGACGACCAGCGCCGCGCCGACGCCGCCCTCGGCCGCCGCACCCCCCGCCACGACGCGCCGCGGCGAGCGCGCGCAGATCGCAGTCACGTCGGTGAACTCGAGGCCGTAGCGGAGATCGGGCTTGTCGGAGCCGAAGCGCAACATCGCCTCGCGGAACGTCATGCGTGGGAACGGGGTCGCGAGCGTGACGCCGAGGCACTCCTTCCAGATCGCCGCCATCAGCCCTTCGACCGCGGCGAACACGTCGTCCTCGGCGACGAAGCTCATCTCGAGGTCGATCTGCGTGTGCTCGGGCTGGCGGTCGGCGCGCAGGTCCTCGTCGCGCATGCAGCGCGCGAACTGCACGTAGCGGTCGCAGCCGGCGATCATCAGCGTCTGCTTGTAGAGCTGCGGCGACTGCGGCAGCGCGAAGAACGCGCCCGGGTGCACGCGGCTCGGCACGACGTAGTCGCGCGCGCCCTCGGGCGTCGGCTTGACGAGCATCGGGGTCTCGATTTCGAGGAAGCTCCGGCTCGCGAGGTAGGTGCGCGCGGCCTGGGCGGCGCGTGCGCGCAGGGCGAGCATCGCCGCGAGCTCGGGCCGGCGCAGATCGAGGTAGCGGTAGCGCAGCCGCAGGTCCTCGTTGGCGAGGTGCATGGCCTCGTTGATCTGGAACGGCAGCGGCGCCGCGGCGGCGAGCACCTTGAGCCCGCGCGCCTCGAGCTCGACCTCGCCGGTCGGCAGCTCGCGATTCACCGATTCCGCCGGGCGCAGCGCGATCGCGCCGCGCACCGCGATCACCCACTCGTTGCCGAGCTCGCCCGAGCGCGTCATCAGCTCCGGGCCGCAGCGCTCCGGGCGGAACACGACCTGCGTCAGGCCGTAGCGGTCGCGCAGGTCCACGAACAGCACGCCGCCGTGGTCGCGCACGCGGTGCACCCAGCCCATGAGCGTCGCCTCGGCGCCGACGGTCGCGCGCGCGAGCTCGCCGCAGGTGTGCGTGCGGCGCAAGTCACCGAGCCCTTCGAGCGTCACGCCGGCATGCGCTCCGGTCTCGGTCATCGTCGGTCCGTTCGGTTCATCGCGTCTCGGCCTCGTCGCTCACCGGCGCCGGCCCGAGCAGCCGGTCGAGCGCCTCGACCAGCCCCTCGAGCGTCACGGCCTGCTGCGCGCCGGTCGCGAGCTCCTTCACCAGCACCTCGCCACGCTGCCATTCCTCCTCGCCGAGCAGGATCACGACGCGCGCTCCGCTCTTGTCGGCGGCTTTCATCTGCGCGTTGAGCCCGCGCGCCTCGAGGTCGAGGTCCACCGTGTACACCTGACGCAGCGCCCGCGCCAGCATCGGCGCCAGTGTGCGCGTCCCCTCCATCGCCGCGAGGTAGATGCCGCCCGCGTGCGCCGCCGGCGCGACGCCGCGCGCCTCGAGCACCAGCAACACGCGATCGAGGCCGATCGAGAAACCCACCCCCGGCGTCGGCGACCCGCCGAGCGCTTCGATCAGGCCGTCGTAGCGGCCGCCGCCGCCGAGCGCGCTCTGGGCGCCGAGCGACCGGTCGTGCACTTCGAACGCGGTGCGCGTGTAGTAGTCGAGCCCGCGCACCAGCCCGTGATCGGTCTCGTGCGCGATGCCGAGTGCCGTGAGCCCGGCGCGCACGGCTTCGAAGTGATCGCGGCTCTCCGGGTCGAGCACGTCGAGGAGCTTCGGCATCGTGCCCAGCGCGGGATCCTCGAACAGCGCGCGCTCCTCGGGGCTCTTGGTGTCCAGCACGCGCAGCGGATTCGTCTCGAGCCGCTGCTGCGCATCGGCGCCGAGCTTCGCGCGCACGGGCGCGAGCCATTGGCGCAGGCGCTCGCCGTAGGCGCGCCGCGTCTCGGGCGTGCCGAGGCTGTTGAGCGCGACCGTGAGATCGCGGAAGCCCCACGCGTCGAAGAGATCCACGAACAGCGCGATCATCTCGACGTCGGCGCCGGGCGCCGCGGTGCCGATGATCTCGGCCCCCACCTGCCGGAACTGGCGGTAGCGGCCTTTCTGCGGCCGGCCGTAGCGGAACATCGGCCCCATGTACCAGAGCCGGTGAATGCGCCCCTGCTGCGCCATGCCGTGCTGGAGGTAGGCGCGGCACACGCCCGCCGTGCCCTCGGGGCGCAGCGCGAGATCGCGGTCGCCGAGATCCTTGAAGCGGTACATCTCCTTCTGCACGACGTCGCTCGCCTCGCCCGAGCTGCGCGCGAACAGATCGTAGTCCTCGAAGATCGGGGTACGGATCTCGCGGTAGCCGTAGCGATCGAGGACCTCGCGCGCGCGCGCCTCGACCCACTGCCAGCGCTCGATCTCGCCGGGGAGGAGATCGCGCGTGCCGCGCGGCGCCTGATGTCTTTCGGCCATGGCGCGCGCTACTCGCGGACCGCGAACATGTAGGCGATCTGGGCGAAGAGGACGCCGGTCACGTCGGCGAGCGCGTCGAAGAGGCTGGAATCGCGGCCGGGGACGAACGACTGGAACCATTCGTCCGCGAGCCCCATCGCGCCGCCGATCGCGATCGCGATCAGCGCCGCGACGATCGGCAGCCGGGTGCGGAGCGTGGCGCGCAGCGCACGCCCGAGCAGCAACCCGAGGCCGCCGTACTCGACGAAGTGATAGAACTTGTCCGAGAGCATGAGCCCCGGGGGCGGGCGCAGGCCGGACTGCGCGCTCACGACCAGGATCGCGGTGACGTAGAGGGCGACCGGAACCCAGCAGGTCACGAACGTGGTGAAGAACGGTCGATCAGCCGTGGACGCCGTCACCGCGCGAGCCTCCTCCCTTCCGTGGGTCGGAAAACGGCGGGCAGGATAGCACGAGCATCCGCTTGGTTCTTGACGCTCCGCGGTGCCGCCCGTAGATTAGCCCGGCTCTGGACCCGCGCATCACCCGCGCGACGAGCCCGCGTGCGCCGCTAGCTCAATTGGCAGAGCAACTGACTCTTAATCAGTAGGTTGAAGGTTCGATTCCTTCGCGGCGCACCAAATTCCGCACATTCATTCCTGCTCCCGCATCAGGCACAGCGTGTGTCCCGAATCCGTGTAAGTGCCTGACCGCGGCTTCCAAGCTTGAAAGCGCCGAGCCCGCGGTTACTTCACTCCCGCCACCGTCACTCGATCCGGCACCGTGCCGCCGCAAACCGCGACGAGCCGGTCGGTGAACTCCTTCGCCTTCTCCTTTTGTCCTGCGCGAGATGCCGCTTGAGCGGCTCCCAGATAGCTGTTGAGCCGGGCGGGCGCGCTGCGCAGCGAGGCCTCGTACTCGACGAGCGCCAGATCGGGCTTGCCCAGCTCGAGCAGCAGGTCTGCGAGCTGTTCGCGCGCCGGCAGGACGGATCCCGGTGTCACCGGGTGCTTGTCCGTCGAGTCCTCGAGATCGGCGGACGAGCGCATGAGGCTGAGCGCTTCGTCGTTCTTCTTCTCACAGCGCGCGAGCCAGGCCGCGGCGGCGCGGCGTTGGATCTCGACCTGCGTCGCCCAGTCGAATCCCTTCTGGCCTCGCAGCGACGTGCGGATCGTATCGAGCCGGGCCACGGCCGCGCGCGCGCCGGGAAGATCGCCCGAGCGAGCCGCTCCCACGGCCCGAGCGAACTGAACGATCGCTTGCTCGTACGGGTACTTGTCCCACGGAAAACTCGCGGGCCGGGCTGTGAGCTTCGCGACCGCTTTCCATTCGCGGCGCTCGAGCAGGTAACGAGCCGGGATCGCCGCGAGCGCGTAGCCGGCCTGGAAGACCGGGTGGTCGAGGCTCGTCACGCGCTCGACCGAGTCGACAATCGCCCGAGCCTTCGCATCCTGTCCGCTCTGCAAGTACGCGTACTCGAGATAGTCCATCGCATGGAGCGCGTCGAAGGACGTCGCTCCCGGCTGAGTCTTCGCGAGCCAGGCTTGAGCTGTCCGCACGGAGGCGAGGTTCGACTCGATCGACTCCCGCCACATGCCGAGGCGCGTGAAGATGTGCGAAGGCATGTGCAGCGCATGCGGCGCGGAAGGTGCGATCTGCGAGTACGCGCGTGCCGCGGGCAGCGCGAGCTCGGCGAGCTCGGGATAATCGAAGGAGTGGATCATGTAATGCGCGATGCCGGGATGGCCGGGCTCGAGCGGGAGCAGACGGTTCAGGATCTCGGCCGCCTGCTTTTGCCGCGCATAGGTCTTGTCCGGCGGCGAGTTGTAGGCGACCCCAAGAATCGCCAGCGCGTGGAAGATCGCGATCTCGTGATCGTCGGGCTGACGTTGCGCCGCACCAGCCATCGCCTTCTCGTAAGCGACGACACGCGCCGCGTGTGGGACATCGTTCCCCAAGTAGAACGCGCCGATCGCGGTGATCAGGTCGCGCTCGCGCGGAGTCGCCTTCGCTGCAAGTGCAGCGGCCTTCTCCGCCGCCTTCCTGCCGGCCGCGAATTCGTCGGGCGTGGAAGGCCCCCAGATCGTGTGGAAGTAGCTCATTGCGACGCCCCACTGCGCCATCGCACAGTCGGGGTCCTTCGCCGCGATGTCCTCGAAGGCATTCGCGGCCTCGGCGTACGCGAAGGAATGGAGGAGCGCGACCGCCCGCTCGAAGGCCGGCCCGACCTCGGCTTTGCATGATGTCGGAAAGTGAACGCTCCCGAACCGTTCGGAAACGGCATGCGAATGATCGTGCTCATCCTGCGCGAACGAGCGCGGGGGAGCCACGACGAACATCGCGGCCGCCACGACGAAGCTCCACGATCTGCGCACGGGATACCTCCGCCTCCGGGGACTCGACGCCGGCTGTTGAGCGACCGGCTGGAGCGAGGGGATAGACGTCAGTCCTCCTCGCGAGTAACGGAACTTCATTGCCCTTGAGGCGGTTGCCAGAGTTCTACTTTGTTGCCCTCTGGATCCATGACCCATCCGAATTTCCCGTACTCCGAGTCGTCGGTCTTCTCGAGCACGTCGCAACCCTCCTCGCGCAGCGCTTCAAGAAGTGCTGTCAAGTCTTCGACTCGATAGTTGACCATGAAGGTCGACTTGCTCGGAGCGAAGTGGTTGCCGTCCGCTGGGCCGACTGACCAAGCCGTAGTTCCCTTGGTCGGGTTGCCTTCGGAGTCAGTCCAGTCGAAGGCTGCTCCACCCCAGTCCTGAACGTCGATCCCAAGGTGCTTCTTGTACCAATCGCATAGCGCCTTCGGATCCTTGGCGCTCATGAAGATGCCGCCAATACCTGTGACTCTTCGCATTCGTACCTCCGAGGTTGGCTGCAAGTCTCCGAGGGTAGCGCTTCTGACGTTGATGCCCACGTGCTCTCGGCGCAAGCACTTGCCAGTTCTCGCAATGCGTTGCGCGACAATCGCTTCGTGCCGGCGCCGGTTAGACCACACCACGCCGTCGAAATCGCTCCCGTAACCGGGCGGGAGCGCGTTAGATTGAAGCTTCGATTCCTTCGCGGCGCGCCATTCCCCCGCTCTCCCACGTAGCGGCCTCGGCTCGGGCCTCGTCCTCGGCGGTCGGACCACGCGTCGCCCGGTCGATCTGTCGAATGGCGCTGAAGTGGTACGCGAGCTGGGCGACGCTGCCCGCCATCCAGCCCGCCTCGCAGGCGACACGGAGGAGAACCAGATGGACGGATCAAAGACGATTCTTGTCACCGGAGCCACCGGGCATCAGGGTGGGGCGATCGCGAGCGAACTGCTCGGCAAGCAGGCCTCGATCCGCGTGATGACGCGACATCCCGAGTCGCCGAAGGCCAGGGCGCTCGCCGCGCGCGGCGCAGAGGTGATATCCGGCGATCTCGACGATGCGGCCTCGGTCGAGAAGGCGCTGAACGGCGTGTGGGGCGCCTTCGCGGTGCAGAATACCTGGGAAGCGGGCGTCGAGAAGGAGGAAGAGCAGGGCAAGCGCTTCGCCACGCTGGCGAAGAGAGCGGGTGTGCAGCACCTGGTCTACTCGTCGGTGGGCTCCGCGCAGCGCAAGACCGGCATTCCGCACTTCGATAACAAGTGGCGCGTCGAGGAGACCGTCCGCGGGCTCGGCTTTCCGTCGACCGTCATCCTGCGCCCGGTGTTCTTCATGGAGAACTTCCTGCTGCCTTCGATCCTGCCCGGGGTTCATCAGGGCACCCTCGCGTTCGGCATCGAACCGGACACGGTGCTGCAGATGATCGCGGTGAAGGACATCGGCCGGCACGGCGCACGTGCGTTCGAGCAGGCGTCCGAGCTGAACGGCCGCGCAATTGATCTCGCCGGCGACCAGTTGACGATGCCGGAGGTGGCGAAGGTGCTGAGCGAGGCGTCCCGGCAGAAAGTCGCATTCTTCCGCGTGCCGACCGCCGAGATCCGGAAGTTCAGTGGGGACTACGCCGCGATGGTCGAGTGGTTCGATCAGGTGGGCTACGACGTCGACATCGAGGGGCTCGCGAAGGAGACCGGCGTACGTCCCACGAAGTTCGCCGACTGGGCGAAGACGATCGACTGGGCGCCGCAGCCGGCGGCACGGTAGCCGCGAGGGAGACTCGGGGTGTCAGTTCCCGCCGGACGGCGCGCCGGCGGGAACCCAGCGCCCCACCTCGCCGCGCCCCGCGGAAACGGGTATCCCCCGGGCCCACTGAACTCCTTCTGCACGAGCGGTCATGACTTGGTACGTGGCGTGATCGTCGCCAGCATCGCCTGAATCAGTTCTTCCGCCGCGACGCCGCAGGGCTCGTTCCGGTCCAGCGCTTGAACGCCCGGGAAAAGCTGGCGGGCTCGGAAAAGCCCAGCCGGAAGGCCGTCTCCTTCACCGAAAGCCCCTCTCCGTTCAGGTATCGGAGCGCGAGCTTGTGGTGCAGGCCGTCCAGCACTTCTTCGAAGGTCGAGCCTTCCGCCTTGAGCTTGCGGAAGAGCGACTGGCGACTGACGCCCAGTTGGCTCGCAATGGCCGTCATCGTCGCCCCGCCGTCGTGCAACGAGGGCATCAGCAGTTCTTCGACGCGCCCCCTCATGGATTTCGAGCTCTCCAGCTTTTCGAGCAGCGCCTCCGAATGCGCCTTCAACACGTCGAAAACGGGCCGCGATGGCGAGGGCGGCGGTAGGGTCAGCCACGAGTCGTTCGCCAACAGCGCGTTCCGGTAACTGCTGAAGACTACGGGCACCTGAAAGATCCGGTCATATTCGGCTCGATAGGACGGCTCCGCGTGAGTCACGTGGACCGCCTTGAGAAGCGACTGGTCGCCGAAAACCACGCGCGACGCACAGACCATGCGCGCGAATGCCGATTCCGTGAGCTCCGGAAAATCGTTCGGGTTCTCACGCCGATCGATGATCCAGATTTCCCCGTCGCCGCGCTCGTACATGAAACGATCGCCGGCCCCGGCGACGTCGACTTCGATCGTCAGGGGCGCGTACCGGTTGGCGAGCGCCAGGCCCTCCGCCATCGAATCGGAGTACGCCCCGACCACGGATCCTAGCGATACCTCGGACACCGGCACCGACTCGCCGAAGTGAAGCGCGAGCGCCGGATCGCGGCACAACTCCTTGGCGGCTCTCATCAGCGCAACGTACTTGGCGAAGGAAACACGCTGATCCCGATCGCGCAGATCGGAAGGATCGATGTGGGACCGTTGGGTGAGTGTGTCGCGGCTCGCGCCCTTCGATACAGCGAACTCGAGCAAGGCGCGGACGATGCCCGCCGCGACCGTCAGTTCACGCATCGCGACGGCTCCTGCAACGTGCGGTCATGACTTTGGTGCGTGGCGTCATTCCCGCGCGATGTCCCCCCGGCTAACGTCCTCGGACGGCTGGCGTTGATCGACAACGATCCGGATTCAGACTATCACCTGTGGTATCGGCGGTCCTTACGCTCTCTCGGAGGGAATGAATGATGGAACGGATCGTCGACGGCTCACGGCCGCCCAACGCACGGATCATCGGACTCGTCCACCTGTCCTACGTCCTGATGGCCTTCCTCGGCGATTTCTTCATCAGGCGCGTCGTGGTCGCCGGCGACCCCGCGGCGACCGCCACCAACCTCCTGGCGCACGAGGGAACGTACCGGGCGGGCTTCGCGATCGGCCTGGTCGGGAACCTGATCTACATCGCCTTGACCGCGCTCTTCTATCGGCTGTTCAAGCCGGTCAACCGGACCATCTCGCTGCTGATGGCGTTCTTCAGCCTGATCGGGTGTACCACGCAGATCGTGGCCGGCGTTCTGCAGGTCGCTCCCCTGGTCATTCTGAGAGACAGCCAATTGATGGGCGCATTCAAGGTCGAGCAGGTGCAGGCCGCAGCACTGGCGAGCCTGAGGATCTATTCTGCGACGTTCAACATCTCCTTCGTGCTGTTCGCGCTCTTCGACTTCCTGCTCGGCTGTCTGATTCTCAGGTCGACGTTCCTGCCTCGCGTCCTCGGCGTCCTGATGATGATCGCCGGGGTGAGCGCGATGACCTTCCTCTACCCGCCGCTGGCGATCGCACTCAAGGCTGTCGTGCTGCCGCTCGGCGCGTTGCCGGAGGGGGCGTTGATGCTGTGGCTCATCGTCAAGGGTGTGAACGTTGCGCGTTGGGAGGAGCGGGCCGCACCGTCGGTCGCGGCCGTGTCGGAGCGATAGGTTCAGATCACGCCGGGCCACGGTGGGCGCGTGGGTCTCATCGGTAGTCGTCGCGGCGGATGCCGTAGCGCTTCATCTTGGCGGAGAGCGTGTTCTCGGCCACGCCGAGGATCTTTGCCGCCTGCGACTTGTTCCCCGCCGTCGCGCGCATCACCAGTCGGACGTGGTCCGCCTCGATCTCGTCGAGCCGCGGCAGGCCCTTCGCCCGACCGATGACCTCGGGGTTCCGGCGCAGATCGGACACCGTGACCCGGTCGTCCGAGAAGACGATCGCGTTACGCAGGCAGGCGGACAGCTCACGCACGTTGCCAGGCCAGCGATAGGTCGTCAGCGTCTGCATCACCCGCGGCGCGATCTCGCGCACCGCCTCGCCCTGGCCGATGGTGAGTCGGTCGAGCAGGTAGTAGGCGAGAATGGGAATGTCTTCGGGGCGATCCCGGAGCGGCGCGGTGGCGAGCGGCAGGCCGAGACGGTTGTAGAGGTCTTCACGGAAGGCTCCCGCCGCGACCGCCTTGCGCAGATCGCGATTCGTCGCGGCGATCACCCGCAGGTCGAGCGCCACGGGCCGGTCGCTGCCGACCGCATCGATCACCTTCTCCTGGAGCCCGCGCAGCAGGCGTGCCTGATGATTCGCGGCCAGCTCGCCGATCTCGTCCAGGAACAGGGTCCCGCCGTTCGCCTCTTGGAACCGCCCCTTGCGGTCGGTCACCGCGCAGGTGAACGCGCCGCGCCGATGGCCGAACATCTCGCTGTCGAACAGTTGCTCGGGGATGCTCGCGCAATTCACGGCGACGAACGGGCCGTCGTGCCGCGCCGATCGTTCGTGGATGCGGCGAGCGACCAGCTCCTTGCCGGTCCCGGTTTCGCCGGTGATGAGCACGTCCTCGCTGCTCGCCGCGCAGCGCTCGATGTCGTCGAGCAGCGCCCGCGTCGGCCGGCTCACGCCAATGATCTGCGTGCGTGAACGGTTCGAGCGTCGCAGGCGTTCGTGGCGGGAGCGGAGTCGCTCGTGGTACAGCGCGTTCTCGAACGCGCTACCCGCGAACATCGTCAGCGCCGCAAGCCACTCGAGCGGTCCGTCGGCGATCGGTTTCTCGCCCATGCGCCGCCAGTCCGCGTAGACGATCCCGCGCACGGTTCGATTCGACACCAGCGGCAGGCACAGGGCGCGAAGGATCCCGAGGCGGTCGAAACTCGTGCTGCGGACAGCGGCCGCCCGGATCGGCAGCCGGGATTCGATCGCGCGACGAACGGTGCTCTCGCTGAAAGGAATCCGTTCGGCCTGCGACGTTAGATCCGTCCGCTGTGCGCGCACGTCGAGGCTCGAGTCCGGGTCCACCAGGGCGGCGAAGCACAGGCTCGGCGTCGTGTACTGCTCGACCTTGATCACGAGGGTCTCGAGCAGCTCGTCGACGTCGAGCGTCGCCGCCACCGCCTG
The DNA here is from genome assembly GCA_016178725.1 of Candidatus Eiseniibacteriota bacterium. GTDB lineage: Bacteria > Eisenbacteria > RBG-16-71-46 > RBG-16-71-46 > RBG-16-71-46 > WS-11. Next base: position 3,368 of record JACOSV010000002.1, on the reverse strand, counting down.
AATCGACCAGAACAACTCACTCAAGGGCGGGCCGCCGTCGTGCTCCCGGCCCCAGCCCGCCTCGCCCCAGTCCGGTCCCTGCAGCTCACGGGTCTCCGGATCGAGGCCGATCGGATCCACGTCCTCGGTGAGTTGCAGCCGTCCGAGACTGGCGCGCGCGGCGGCCGCGGCGGCGGGCGCATGGAACGTCAGTCTCCAGTCGCCGACGCGGATCACGTCACCGTCGTCCAGCACCCGCGAGCGCGTCGGACTCTCGTTGACCCTCGTCGCGCATCGCTGGCCGAGCGCGCGCAGGCGATAGCTCGGGCCCGGCTCTTCGAAAATGGCCGCGTGCCAGCGCGCCGCCCGGGGATCCGCGAGGATCACGTGATTCGCGGCGTCGCGACCCATCCCGATGCTGCCCTCGTCCCAGCGGTAGTGCGCGTCGTCCGCGTCGGGTGACGTGATGGTCAGGCTCGGCATTGTCCTCGCTCGCTGCCTCGGCGGGTCCGCCGAAGCGAGAGCGGAGGCTATCGGCAGCGGGCCCGCCCCTCAAGCCCCGGCATAGCGCTCGACAAACGCCCGCAGGCGCGGAGGCGGACCCTTCCATTTCTGCGCGGTTCCGCCCCGGAGCGCCTGGCGCGCATGCCGCGCGGCAGAAACACGCGCGCGACCCTCATGGCGGCCCGGCACCCCGCAGTTCCTGCGTGATTCGGGCGGCGGTGGTCGCCTGTCCGATGTCCGGCGCGCCGGCCCCAATCCTTCCGTGCACCGGCGGTTGCGCCGTTCGTGCTGATCGCGGATGGCCGCGGCACGGAACGAGCGATGGCGAACCCGAGTTCACGGCACATGTCCCGAACCGGGCGCTCGAACGCCCAAAGGAGGCTCATCATGTTCACCCGAGGAGCGATCGTCGCTTTCGCGTTGCTCGGCATCTTCATCATTGCCGGCGTCGGTCATGACGTCGGGCGTCGCCGCGATCCCGATTCCGGCGCCGGGGCTGTCGACACCCTGACCGCCACCGTGCAGGTCGACTCGATCCGCGTGATCTCGTACCTCGACGACCGGGGAGTCGAGCACCCGGCGGACAGCACGCTCGTTCCGCCGGTGCCGGTCCAAGGGCCGCGTCAGGTCGCGGTCATCGTGCGGCGTACCAGCGGCGCGCCGATCGCGCAGGCGCGCCGTCTCTGGTAGCCGGGGCCCAGACGCGCTCGAGGAACGCGGTGTGTATCGGCCGCACTGCGTCCTCGACGCGCTGACAGGATCTTCAGCGGTACATCATCTTGAGGCGTCATAGCGCCTCCTTCGCGGCGCACCATTCCCCCGCTCTCCCGCATCGCGGCCTCGGCTCGGGCCTCGTCCTCGGCGGTCGGACCACGCGTCGCCCGGTCCATCTGTCGAATGGCGCCGAAGTGGTACGCGAGGTGCGCGACGCTGCCCGCCATCCAGCCCGCCTCGACGTCGCTCACCTCGCGGGCCGTGCCGAGCACCGCGGCCCACACCGTCGCCTCGCGACGCAGATCGTCGCGGAGCGTCCGCCAGTCGGGCTCCGACACGACGTTCCTGCGCCAGCTCGCCGTCCAATCCATCTCCTGCGAGGCCACCGGCGCGCCCGCGGCCCATCGGTTGAGCAGCGACAGGCCGTAGCGGAGATGGTCGACGTGCGCCGCGATGGATGGGCCACCGGCGTGCGCCGCGGAGGAGGCGGCGGCGGAGAGCCGATCGAGCGATGCGAGCAGGCCGGCGTCGCCGCGATTGAGCATGGTCGTGCGAGCGCCGGGATCGGGCGAGCCGTCGACCAGCTCGCTGAACAGCGCCGGAAGGACGGCGGCGAGGTGTTCGGAATGCACGGAGGGATGATACATGCATCGTCAGCCCGTCTCGCGTTTCCTCCCGCCCTCTAGTAGGTTTCCCGTCCGATTCACAAGCGCGCCATCATTCGGAACGGGCGCCGCTCACCTATCTCACGGAGGGACACGTGAAGCTGAACAGAGTCATGCTGGCGCTGGTGGCGCTGTCGATCGCCGCGATCACCCCGGCGTTCGCGCAGGAGAAGGTCCAGTTCATGGATTCGGCCAAGATGACGTGGAAGCCCGCGCCCACTCCCGGCGCATCGTTCGCCACGGTGTGGGGCGACATGGACAAGGGTCCGTTCGGCGCGTTCGTCAAGTTCGAGCCAGGCGCCAAGTTCGCGAACCACATGCACTCGAGCCAGCTTCGGGTCGCGGTGATCAAGGGCGCGTACCTCTACAAGGGCGTCAACGGCGAGGTGCACCGCGTCGGGCCCGGGTGCTTCATTTCGACGCCGGCGGCGGACCATCACCAGAGCGGCGGCGACGCCAAGCTGGGCGCGCTGTTCTACATGGAGTCGAACGGCAAGTTCGATCTCGTTCCCGACCAGAAGTAGCTTCGCGAAGCTCGCATCGCCGAGGCGGCGCATGATGCCATGCGCCGCCTCACTGTTTTCGGACGGGTGACGATCGTCACGTCCGCCACAGCCGCGTCCCTCCCAGGATGAGCAGGCCGAGCGCGCCGATCCACAGTGACGCGCGCGCCGCGAGCGGCACCGAGCGCGACGGCGCGACCGGCGAGGGCACGCCGAACGCCTGCCGCCACTGCCGCATCGTCGCCGTGAGCGCCGCGAGCCATGCCGCGCACATGACGAGCAGCAGCGTCGTGTTCCCCGACTGCGCGAGCGAGCGGGCGCTCGCGAGCCACAGCATCGCGCCGGGTGTTCCGGGCACGCCCGCGAGCGAGGCGAGCGCGTAGAGCCCGGCGATCCCGCTCCACGGATGGCGGCGGAAGAGCGGCGGGCCCGGCGCCTGACCGACGAACGTCGGCATGAAGCGCGCGAGCGTCGAGGCGCCGGCCAGCGCGAGCGCGAGGTGCCCGGCCCACAGCGCGAACGACACGGGATCGAGCGGCTGCCCGCTCGCGAACCACGCGAGCACGAGCCCGCCGTTCAGGCTCGCAAGCGTGCCCACGCGCCGTTCCGGCCGGCGCTGGACGAGCAGCGTCGCCGCCCCCGCGCCGAACGCGGCGATCGCGGCGAAGCCGATCTCGTCGGAGACCACCTGCCGGCCGGCCGGAAACGCGACGATGCCGTCGAGGCGTTGCGAGATCCACGCCGCGCCGCATGTCTGGAGCGCGACCACGCCGGCGGCGCCGATCCACGGCCGCGCACCTTGCAGGAGATCGGCGACCCAGAAGTGGAACGGTGCGCCGCCGAGCATCACGAGCCCGGCGAGCAGCGCGAGCGGCAGCGCGGTGTTCCAAAGGAAGCGCGGATCGAGGCCGAGCTCGAGCACCGCCCACTGCTCGCGCGCGACCGGCGTCCCGGTCGCGAGCGTCAGCAACGCGAGCCCGGCCCACGAGAGCGCGAGCGCCGG
>JACOSV010000008.1 GCA_016178725.1 Candidatus Eiseniibacteriota bacterium | reverse complement strand
AACGCCCTGTCGCAGCCGATGCAGGTCCGGATCCACCACTTGTCCGGGGCGACGTTTTGGGTAATGAAGTGGTAAGCATCCCAGGGCCGCACGCTGCTGAGTTGCACGAGCGCGGCGAAGCGCGCGGCGCTGCTCGCGCAGGGGTTCGCCCCGGCCTGGCAGGCGGCGGTTCCCTCGAGGATGGCGTCCTCCAAGTTGCCAGGGATCACACCCCGAATCGGGGGCGCGCCGGCGATCTGACGTTCGCTATCCGTTTCGGGCTCGACGTCGTCCTGGTCCACGGGCGGCTGGTGGCGGTTCGTCGATGGCCGTGTCAGACAGATGGGGCAGAAGAAGTCGAGGAAACGCCGCTGCGGCACGGGCGGGGCAATCTGTCGGGTCTCGGCGATGATTTGAACCCAGAAGTCCGTGAGCACGTCTCGGTGCTGGGAGCTGACCGCCGTCAACCCGGTGACCATCAGGCGGAGCTCCGGGATCAGCGTCTTGGTGTACCGCTTGATGGTCGCAACCGACTGCGGCGACATCTCGGCGAGCTCGGTGATCCGCAGCCCGAGCGATCGCAGCGCCTGGATGCCGAAGCGCCGGGAGGCCTGGTTCATGCGCCCTCCGCTCTCTAGCGGCGCCGCGCCGCGACCATCGCGCTGAGCAGGAAGAAGGGGGCTGGGCTCGGTCGCTGCTCGCGCCCGACCAGCCTGGCCGCACGACGGATGTCCTGGTGATCGAGGGGCTCACGGATCAGGAGCACGACTGGGTTCAGCTGTGCCGGATTCAGGCTGAGGTATTTGAACTGCTCACCGGTGGCGACGAACTCGCTGAGGTTCGGGCGGTAGACCTGCAGCTTCTCGCGAATCTCTGACGGGACCTTCTCGATAGCGAGGCAGTAGTCGAGAATGCTCCTCACCATCGTCACCCACGCCCCGGCCTCTGCCACCAGCACCTCCGAAATCGGCTCTCTGAGCTCGTTCATGGGCCCTCCGATCGGGCACGGCAATTCACCTCACAAACCCCAGCGGAACTGACGACTTTGGCGCTCGGCGGCCCGCGATACCGTCCGGTCCAGTTCATGGCGTCGATCCGCCCTCGAGGGCCTCGGGCACGGCTTGGCCCCGCGCGAGGGCATGCGGCAGGGCCTGCGGTTTGAGCGTCTGGATCTCCCGAGCCCAGTACTCGAACTGCTGGAGCGCCAGTTGCCGGCGCGCCTCCGCCGCGGCATGGAGGAGATCGGTACGAACGACGGTGACCGCGAGCCCGAAGGCCCGGGCGACGCCCGTGGTGATCGCGGCGAGCGCGATGGGCGGCGCGCACGCCCCCGTCCGCCGCGCTTCGGCGAGGATCCGAGCCACCCCGGCCGCGCTGTCGGGAGGGTAGAGGCCGACCCAGTGCCGCACGAGCCACTCCGGCGCGCTCCATAGGTTCGAGCTCATCGTCTCGAGACCGATCTTCGGGCCGACGCGCGTGAAGACGTCGTCGGGGTCCTTGCAGCCGCTCGGCATCTGGATGACGACGGGTTCGAGCCCTGCCTGCCAGGCGAACCCCACGGCGGCGGCCGTGGCCAGGTGGCCGGGCTGATCGTCGTCGAGAGCAAGGAGCACAGTCTCGGCACCGAGTTCATGGAGCCGCTTGAACGTCATCGGGGAGGGTTTCGAGGTGCCCCCGAGTGCGATCCAGTTGATCGCCTTGCCGTGGCTCAGCGCCCAGGACCACCAGACGAGACAGTCGAACTCGCCCTCGACGAGCACCGCCTGCCTCATGGCTTTTATCGCTTCGTGGGCGAGGTCCGCACAGTAGAGCGACCGCTGCTCACGCTCCCCGCCGAAGCCCTTGGCGTTGAGGATCCGCTTCTGGGTGCGGTCAGGCACCCGGCCCTTGAAACCCGTTACCCGTTCGCCGTCCGAGCATACAAAAACCAGCGGCGCGGGCGCGAGGTAGCGCGCCGAGCGCTCGAGCGTCGCGAGCAGCTCGGCGCCGGTGAGCGTGACGATGCCGAGCGTGTTGTCGTAGGGGTAGAGCCCCATCACGTCGCGGCGCCGGATCGCGCCGGCGAGCCGCAGCGTGGGATCGGGCAGCGCGGCGAGCGACACGTCGGCGCCGGTCGCGTCGAGCTGCGCGCGCTGGATCAGCTCCCAGAGCGCGCCGTCCTCGAGCCGCCCGCGCGGCGCCGCGATCGGATGCGCCGCGAACGCCAGCGTCTCGGCGAGTGCCGCGCGCGTCAGGTCGTGCAGCGGCTTCGCGGCCGCCTCGACATCGGGATCGGGCGCGACCGAGTCGCGCACCGCCGTCACCGTCGCCTTGCGCGACGCGATCGTCCAGCGCTCGGTCGGCGCGCTGCGCGTCAGCGTCAGATCCACGCGCCCGAGTCGGCTCGCGTGACTCCCGGCCTGCGTCACCAGCGTCGTGCCGACCTCGAGCGACGGGATCACGGTGTGCGTGTGGCCGAGGATCACGAGATCCACGCCCGTCAGCCGTCGCGCGAGCGCGCCGCCGATGTTCTCATCGGGCACGTCGCCGGCCGGCGCGTCCGGCGCCTCGTATCCGGTGTGGGCGAGGAGCACCACCACGTCGCAGTGCTCGGCGCCGCGCAGGCGCTCGACCTCGCGCTGCGCCGCTTCGATCGCCGGGACGAAGCGCAGGCCGGCGAGGTTCGCCGAGTCCTCGAGCGCCGGGGTCGCCGGCGTCGTGATGCCGACGATGCCGACCTTGAGCGCGCCGGCCGTGCGCACGACGGACGCGGCGAAGGCGGGGGTACCGTCCGCGCCGACGATGTTGGCGGCGAGCCACGGGAACGTGGCATCGGCGCGCGCGCGCCGCCGCGCGTCGGGCCCGTAGCTGAACTCGTGGTTGCCGACGGCCATCGCGTCGTAGCCGAGGCGGCTCATCGCCGCCATCATCGGCTCGGGCCCTTCGGCGCCGCGCTCGTGCCAGATCGCTTCCAGAGGCGAGCCCTGCAGCGCGTCGCCGGCGTCGAGCAGCAGCAGGGGCGCGCCTTCCGCGCGCGCGCGCTTGACCAGCGTCGCGATGCGGCTCAACCCGGAGGGCGCGGCCCGATCGCTGACGTAATCCCAGGCGGTCAGCGCGCCGTGGAGGTCGGTGGTGTGGAGCACCGTCAGGTGCGCCTCCTCGGCGGCGCGCGCGGCCGGGGCGGCGAGTAGGGCGAGTGCAGCGAGGGCGAAGGCGCTGATGGTGCCGAGGCGGGACATGGAAGTCGGCGACGCTAGCATGGCGCGCGCGGTGCCGTATAGTCAGGCGATGCCCGATACGATTCCCTGCCCGGACTGCGGCCAGATGAACGCCGCGGACGCCGAATCCTGCGTGCGCTGCAACTTCCCGCTGCGGGAGATGCCCGCGCCCGGCGAGCCCCTAGCTCCACACGCGGCCGTCGAGCCGCCCGGCGAGCGGCCCGCGCCCTCGCTGCCGTTCGAGATCCCGCGCAGGCGGATCGCGCGACCGCGGCGACCCGGAACGACGACCGGTCTGCCGGTCTCGGTGACGCTGCTGCTCGGCGCGTTCATCGCCCTGCTGCTCGTGTTCGTCGCGATCCAGGCGGTGATGCAGCGCGAACAGCCGCAGGTTGAAGGCTCGAATCAGGGCCAGCAGCAGCGCGCCGATTCACTCCGCCGCGTGCTGGCGGGCGATTCGACCAACGTGGAAGCGCGCGTCGCGCTGGGCGACGTCCTGTTCGACACCGGTAACTGGGGCCTCGCGATCGTCCAGTACCGCTCGGCGGTGCGGCAGGACTCGACGCGCGTGCCGGCGATGGTCGACCTCGGGGTCTGCTACTACAACCTGGGTGACCCGGAGTCGGCCGAGCGGGTGTTCCGGCTGGCGCTCGCCCGGGATCCGCACCATCCGTTCGCGCTCTTCAACCTCGGGATCATCCACGAGGGTCGCAAGGAGCTGGAGCCGGCGCTGCAGTACTTCCACCGCGCGCTGGAGAGCGCGCCACCCGAGAACATGCGCCCCGCGATCATCGAGGCCATGGAGCGGGTTCAGAAGCAACTCGGCAAGGTCGCGCCGCCGCTCGATAACCCACACTAGCCCAATCGATTAGAGCATCACGCCGAGCGCAGCGCGGCAGCTCTGTCATTGACTTCGATTATATTCACGTATTCAATTGAATACATGATGAAGTTGCGGCATGACGATTTCGAGGCTCAAATCTTCGACCAGCTCGGCCGGATCAGTCGCGCGCTCGCGAGCCCGCGCCGGCTCGAGATCGTGGATCTCCTTGCCCAGTCCGAGCACACGGTCGAGGAGCTCGCACGCGGCACGGGGATGAGCGTCGCCAACACGTCGCGTCATCTGCAGGCGCTGCGCCACGCGCGGCTCGTCACCGTGCGTCGCGCCGGCGTGTTCGCGCACTACGCGCTCGCCGATCCCGGGGTGTTCCGCGTCTGGCAGGCGGTGCGCGATCTCGGCGCGTCGCAACTCGCCGAGGTGCGGATGCTGGTCGCGCGGCGCGAGACGGGGGACGACGCGCCACTCGCGCTCGATGCGCTGCGCGATCGCATCGCGCGCGGAGACCTCGTGCTGCTCGACGCGCGGCCCGAGCGCGAGTATCGCGCCGGCCACATCCCGGGCGCGCTCAACATTCCGGTGGACGAGCTCGCCGAGCGCCTGCACGTGCTGCCGATCGAGCACGAGGTCGTCGTGTACTGCCGCGGGCCCTACTGCGCGTTCTCCGACGAAGCGGTCGTGATCCTGCGCGCCCACGGTCACGCCGCGCGTCGCGCTGCCGCGGGGCTGCCGGACTGGCGCGCGGCGGGGCTCGCGGTCGAGACCGGCTAGCCGCAACATTCCCTTGCGCGCCGCGCGACCCATGGCGGAGACTGGCACCGCCCGCCGTGGGCGCGCGCACTTCCGCCCGCCGGCATCGCTTCGCCGATGGCAGACAGGAGGTCCGCCATGCGCTCTCGCCTCCGGATGCTCGCACCGCTCGCGGCCGCCGCGCTCGCGGCGCTCACGCCGGGTCGCGCCGTCGCGGCCTGGCCGCACGATCCCTCCGTCAACGTGCTGGCGAGCAGTACGACGGTCTACGGCGGTTCACCGATCGGTCAGGTGAGCGACGGTGCGGGCGGCGTGATCGTCGCGTGGGTGGACAACCGCGCGGGCTACGAGGTCTACGCGCAGCGCACCTCGTCCGCCGGCGCGCCCGAGTGGACTCCGGGCGGCGTCCTCGTCTCGACCGGCAGCGGCGGTGCGCTCAAGGGGAGTCTGGTCGCGACCAGCGACGGCGGCGGCGGAATCCTGATCGCGTGGGCCGACAGCCGGAACGGGAATGCCGACATCTACGCCCAGCGCGTCACCGGCTCGGGCGCGATCGCTGCAGGCTGGGCGGCGAGCGGCGTGCGTCTCTCGACGCTCGGCGTGGACGATGGTCGTCCGCAGATCGTCTCGGACGGCGCGGGCGGCGCGATCGTCGCGTACGTGAGCTTCTATTCGGGCTCGGACTACGACATCTACGCGCAGCACGTGAACGCGAGCGGCGCGATCCCGGCCGGATGGAACCCGTCCTTCGGCGCGCCGGTCTGCATCATCGTCGGCATCGAGGACAATCCGCAGCTCTCCAGCGACGGCGCCGGCGGCGCGATCATCACGTGGGAGGACGACCGCTCGGGCACCAACTACGACATCTACGCCGCGCGCATCACCTCCGCCGGCGCTCTTCCGTGGGCGGTCGGCGGCGTCGTCGTTGACGCGAGCGTCAACGACCAGCGCCTGCCCGTCATCACGAGCGACGGCAACGGCGGCGCGATCATCACGTGGGAAGACCGGCGCAGCGGATCCAACCTCGACGTGTACGCCTTGCGGCTCACCGCGTCGGGCACCAACGCGGTCGGTTGGACGTTCTCGGTGCCGATCTGCACCGCTTCGGACGACGATCAACCCACGGCCATCGTCACCGACGGATCCGGCGGCGCGCTGATCGCCATGTCCTCCAGGCGCTCGGGTGTGACCGACATCTATCTCCAGCACGTGACGGGCGCCGGCTCGGTCGCGGCCGGCTGGCCGAATGCGTCGATCGGCGGCGTCGCGGCGTGCGCGGCGGCCGGCGTCCAGGACTTCCCGTCCGCGATCTCCGACGGCGCGGGCGGCGCGATCCTCGCGTGGCGCGACGCGCGCTACAACGGCAACAGCTACGACGTCTTCGCCACGCGCATCACCGGCTCGGGGTCGCCGGCGGCCGGCTGGGTGGCGGACGGCGTTCCGGTGTGCATCGCGAACGGCGACCAGTATCCGGCACAGCTCTGCAGCGACGGGTCGGGCGGGGCGATCATTTCGTGGGGCGACAATCGCAACGCCCCGGCGTACGGCGTGTACGCGCAGCGCATCGATCGCTTCGGCGACCTCGGCAACGCCGAGCCTTCGATCCTCCAGGTGAAGGACGTGCCCAACGATCAGGGCGGATCGGTCAAGTTGAGCTGGTCGGCGAGCTACCTCGACAACGATCCGCAGTTCGGGATCGCCAACTACTGGATCTGGCGCTCGGTGCCGGGGAGCATCGCGAACGCGGCGATCGCCGCGGGGCGCGGCGTGCTCGCCGAAGACGGCGTCGCGCCGCGGCCGGGCACGCGCACGTTCAGGACCACGACGCTCGGCGCGACCACGTACTCGTGGGAGTACGTCGGCAGCCAGGTCGCGCAGGCGTTCGCGAGCTACAGCATGGTGGTCTCGACCACGTCGGACTCGATGTCGGGATCGAATCCGTACACCGTGCTCATGGTCGAGGCCAAGCCGCCGAGCGGGAACGCCTACTGGACGTCGGCGCCCGACAGCGGCTATTCGGTGGACAACGTTTCGCCCGCGACACCCGCGCCGTTCACCGGCGAGTGGCTGCGCGATTCGGGAACGCTGCTCCAGTGGGGCGCGAATCAGGAACCCGATTTCTCCGCCTACCACCTCCATCGCGGCGGCGACGCATCGTTCGTCCCCAATCCCGGCAATCTCATCGCCGTGGAGAGCGGCACGTCGTACCTCGATCCGCTCGGCACCGTGAACTCCTTCTACAAGCTCGCCGCGCTCGTCCCGTGCAGGGCGCTCTGTCGCTCCGGTTCGCGCTGCCGCGCGACGCCGAGGTTTCGCTCGCGATCTACGACGCGGCGGGACGCGAGGTGCGCACGCTCGCGTCGGGCGCGTGGCCGGCGGGCGATCACGACGTGACGTGGGACGGGCGCGACCGATCGGGCCGCGCGACCGCGAGCGGGCTCTACCTCGTCCGGCTCGAGGCCGAGGGCCGCACGATCGTCCGCCGGGTGATGACGCTCCGTTAGCGCCGCGCCGGAGTTTGACACTCCCGCCGCGCCTTCCTAACGTGGCGTCGCCATGAGCGATCCGCGCCACTATCAGGTCGTCGTCGTCGGCAGCGGCCCGGGCGGCTACGTCGCGGCGATCCGCGCCGCGCAGCTCGGGCTCAAGACCGCGGTGGTCGAGAAGGACGAGCTCGGCGGCACGTGCCTCAATTGGGGCTGCATCCCGACCAAGGCGTGGATCGTCACCGCGCATCTCTACGAGCAGATCAAGCGCGCGAAGGAATTCGGGATCGAGGTCGGCGAGCCCAGGATCAACTGGGGCTGGTTGCTCGAGCGCAAGCAACGGGTCGTGAAGCAGCTGACCGGCGGTGTCAAGACGCTGCTCCAGGGCCGCCAGGTGGAGATCATCCGCGGCACGGCGACGCTCACGGGCCCGCACCGCCTGACCGTCGCGCCGCGCGAAGGCGGCGCGGTGGAGTTGAGCGCCGACCACGTGATCCTCGCCACCGGCGCGTCGGCGACGATGCCGCCGGGCTGGGCGCTCGACGGCGAGCGCATCATCACGAGCCAGGAGGCGCTCGAGCTGTCGCACCAGCCGCGCCGGCTCGCGATCCTCGGCGGCGGTGTCGTCGGCAGTGAGTTCGCGTGCTTCTTCGCGGCGCTCGGCACCGAGGTCACGCTGATCGAGATGCTGCCGCGGCTCGTGCCCGCCGAGGACGACGAGATCGCGCAGACGCTCGAGCGCGAGATGAAGAAGCAGAAGATCGCGCTCCATCTCGGCACGAAGGTCGAGGGATTCGCCGACGCCGCGGACGGTGCCGTGACGCTGACGCTGGCGGGCGGCAAGACGGTGGCCGCCGACACGGTGCTGGTCGCGACCGGGCGCCGGCCGTTCGCCGAAGGGCTCGGTCTCGAGGCGCTCAACGTGGCGCGCGGCGATCGCGGCAAGATCATGGTCAACGACCGTCTCGAAACGTCGGTCAAGGGCCTGTACGCGATCGGCGACGTGACCGACATCAAGCAGCTCGCGCACTTCGCCTCGGCGCAGGGCAAGGCGGCCGCCGAGCGGATCGCCGGGCACCCGGCGCAGACCAACTGGCGCGCCGTGCCCGCCGCGACGTTCACGAGCCCCGAGATCGCGAGCGTCGGCCTCACCGAGCGCGAGGCCGCGGCCGAGGGACGCACGCTCAAGATCGGGCGCTTCCCGTTCCGCGCCCACGGACGCAACATCGCCGACGGCGAGCTCACCGGCTTCGTGAAGATCGTCGCCGACCGCGGCACCGATCAGGTGCTCGGGGCGCACATCATCGGCGCGAAGGCGAGCGAGCTGATCCACGTGTGCGCACTCGCGATCGCCGCCGACCTCGACGCCCACGATCTCGCGCAGGCGATCCATGCGCACCCGACGCTCACCGAGACGATCGGCGAGGCGGCCGAGGACGCCGAGCACATGGCGATCCACATCCTGCGCCAGGAGACCAGGGCCGCGGCCCGCCCGCCGGGAGCGCTCGCATGACGCCCACCGTCGTCGCGCTCCACATGAGCGTCGGGAGCCGCAAGCCGCTCGTCGCCGTCGCGCGCGCGAACGCGCTGCTCGAGCAGGGGATCGAGGGCGACGTCCATCTCGGCCGCGCGCAGGGCCGCCGCACCGTGCTGTTCGTCGAGCAGGAAGCGCTCGATCGCTTCGGCCTCGCGCCGGGCGACGTCCGCGAGCAGGTGACGGTGCGCGATCTCGCGCTGCCGCCGCTCGTCTTCGGCAGCCGCATCCGGATCGGCGGCGCGACGTTCGAGGTCGGCGGGCTGTGCGCGCCGTGCGAACGGATGAACGAGCTGCAGCCGGGATTGCGCGGGGCGATCGACGGACAGCGCGGACGCTTCATGCGCGTGGTCGAGGCGGGCGCGTTCGCGGTCGGCGACACGATCACCGTATTGCCGTAGCGATCTCCGCCTCGCCCGGGGTGCCTTCACCGTCCGGGGGTTCGTCTGCAGCGCTCCAGCATCAACACCATCCTCTTCGCGCTCGGCGCGGCGCTGGTCACGGCCCTGCTCGGCTGGGTCGCGTATCGCGGCGTGAGCGGTGCCCTCGCCACCGAGTTCGGCCGGCGGCTCGAGACGCTCGCGAAGACCGCGGCCTCGCAGGTGAGCCCCGACGACGTGCGCGAGGTGCGCCTCTTCGGCGAAGACGCGAACAGCTACCTCGTGCTGCAGGTGCTGCTCGAGGGCATGCGCTCGTCCACGGGGCTCCGAGACGCCGCCGCGCTCGACTCGACCGGGCTCGTGCTCTACGACTCGCGCGACGCCGAGCGCCGCGGCGAGCCGAGCCCGCTCGACTCGGTCGCGCACGCGACGCTCGCGGCCGCGCTCGCCGGCCGCTCGGGCGTCTCGGACGTCTACACCGCGCCGCGCACCGGCGGCGAGGCGCGCCGCGCCGTGATCGGAGTGGTCGCGGTCGAGTCGCACGTGGACTACCTGCCCGTGCTCGCCGACTTCGGCCGCACGCTCTGGCTCGCGGCGCTGCTCGCCGCACTCGGCATCGCGGTGCTCGCGATCGCGGTCGTGCGCACGGTGAACTCGGCGGCGCGGCTCGAGCGCCGGCTCTCGCGCGCCGAGAACCTCGCCGCCATGGGCCGGCTCACCGCGACGATGGCGCACGAGATCAAGAACCCGCTCGCCATCATTCGCGGCTCGGCCGAGCGCCTCGGCAAGCTCGCGCCCGACGCGCAGCGCTGGGCGGATTCGGTGGTCGAGGAGACCGACCGGCTCTCGCGCACGGTCGGGCGCTACCTCCAGTTCGCGCGCGGCGAGAACGCCGGCGCCGGGAGCGGCGCCGGCGACGTGGCGCAGATGCTGCGCGAGACGCTCGACCTGCTCGAAGGCGAGTTCCGGTCGCGCCGGATGACGCTCGACCGCCCGACCTCGCTCGCCGCGCCCCTTCCGGTGCCGCTCGACAACGAATCATTGAAACAGGTGTTCCTGAACCTGATGCTGAACGCGCTCGATGCCGTGTCCGAGGGCGGCCGGCTCGCGTCAAGGGCTCGGGGCTCGGTCTCTTTCTCTCGCGGCGGCTGGTACAGTCCGCCGGCGGTCGCCTCGACATCGAGAGTCACGTGGGACGCGGCACCACCTGCACGGTGCGCCTGCCGCGACGGAAAGGCTGACGCGTGCGCGTGCTGGTGGTGGACGACGAGATCAAGAACGCCGAGCTCACCGCGCTCGAGCTGCGCGACGCGGGTCACGAGACGGAGTTCGTGAACGCGAGCCGCGCGGCGCTCAAGCGTCTCGAGGGCGAAACGTTCGACGCGGTCGTCACCGACCTGCGCATGGCCCCGCCCGACGGGCTCGCGCTGCTCACCGAGATCCGCACGCGCTGGCCCGCGACCGCGGTCGTGCTGATGACCGCGTATTCGACCAAGGAGACCGCACGGCGCGCGCTCAACGACGGCGCCGCCGGCTACGTGGACAAGGAGGGCGAGTTCCGCGCCGAGCTGCGCGCCATCCTCGAGCGCATCGCGCGGGAGCGGCGGCTCGAGGCCGACAACCGGACGCTCTCCGGCACCGTGGACTCGCTGCGCAAGGGACTCGCGACCGTGATCGGCGAGTCGCCCGCCATTCGACAATCGGTGGCGCTGGCCGAGAAGGTGGCCGCGACCGATTCGACCGTGCTGCTGCGCGGCGAGAGCGGCACCGGCAAGGACCTCTTCGCCCGCGCGATCCACTTCTCGAGCCGCCGCGCGGCGGGACCGTGGGTCAAGGTGAACTGCGGCGCGCTGCCCGAAGCGCTGCTCGAGAGCGAGCTCTTCGGCCACGAGAAGGGCGCGTTCACCGGCGCGGTGCGCCAGAAGCCGGGGCGCTTCGAGGACGCCGCGGACGGCACGCTGTTCCTGGACGAGATCGGCGAGCTGCCGATGAGTTTGCAAGTGAAGCTGCTCCAGGTGATCGAGGAAAAGACGTTCACGCACGTCGGCGGCAACCAGCCGATCACGGTCGACGTGCGGATCATCGCCGCGACCAACCGCGACCTCGAGGAGATGGTCAAGGCGCGGCAGTTCCGCGAGGACCTGTTCTTCCGCCTCAACGTGTTCCCGATCCGCCTGCCGTCGCTGCGCGAGCGCCCCGGCGACATCCCGGCGCTGGTCGGGTTCTTCCTCGGCGCGCGCGGCGCGCGCCGCGATCAGGTGAGCGCCGAGGCGATGCGCGCGCTCGAGCAGTACGCGTTCCCCGGCAACGTGCGCGAGCTGGAGCACACGCTCGAGCGCGCGACGATCCTCGCCGGCAGCGATCCGATCGGGACGGAGCACCTCTCGTTCGCGCGTCCCGAGATGCTCGCGAGCTTCGCCGGCGCGAGCGGGCCGGCGTGGGTGCCGGCGATTCCGCCCGAGGGGCTGTCGCTCGAGGTGCTCGAGCGCGAGCTGATCCTCAAGGCGCTCGACATGGCGCGCGGCAACAAGAGCCAGGCGGCGCGCCTGCTCGGGCTCACGCGCCGCACGCTCTATTCGCGCATGGAGAAGCACGGGCTGCGGAAGCCCGGCGAGGGCGAGGCGTCCGAGGGCGATGACGACGCGGGCGAGGGCGACGACGTCGCCTCGCGGAGGGCCGGCGCCTGAACCTGATCCGCGGTCTGCTGTTCGACAACCTTGGTCTCAAGCTCGTGGCGTTGCTGCTCGCGGTGCTCGTCTATCTGAACGTCTACACCGACCGGCCGGCGACGCAGATCGTCTCGTTCCCGCTCCAGTTCGCCGACCTGCCCGATTCGCTCTCGGTCGCGGGACCGATCCCGGCGGCGGTGCAGGCCGAGCTGCGCGGCACCGGCAAGCAGCTCATCCGGCTCCGCCTGACCGAGCCGCCGCTCAAGCTCTCGCTCGCCGGGATCGGCGTCGGCCACTACGCGCGCGCGATGACGCCGGCCGATCTGCCGCTGCCGACGACGTACGACGTGCAGGTCGAGCGCATCGTCAGCCCGCGCACCGTCGAGCTCGAGATCGACCGCCGCATGCATCGGCGGCTGCCGGTGGCGGCGCGCGTCGAGGGCGTGCCGTCGAGCGGCGTCTTCTGGGGCGGCGCGGTCGCGCTCGATCCGCAGACGGTCGTGGTGTCCGGCCCGGCGCGCGCCGTGGCCAGGCTCGACAGCGTCAGGCTCGCGACGGTCACGATCGCCGCCAAGCGCGACACCGTGAACATCAACGTCGGCGCCGACGACCTGCCCGACTGGTGCACGATCACGCCCGAGCAGGTCGCGGTGAGCGTGCCGCTCGAGCCGGCGGCGACGCGGCGCGTCACGCTGCCGATCGCCGCGCCCAAGGGCGGCGAGGCCTTCACGGTGTCGCCGTCGCACGTGACGCTCACGATCAGCGCCCCACGCGCAGCGATGGCCGGCGCGGCGCTGGGCGACATGCACGTCTACTGGACCGGCCCGCTGCCGCTCGCCGACCTCGTCGGCCATCGCGTCGCGCTCAAGCGCGTCGGCGATCTCCCGGACGGCGCGCGCGTGCGCATGGATCCGGACTCGGTGGTGCTGCAGCGGAAGAGGTAGGGCCGACCGCTCGAGCGGGCCGACCGGCCCGCGATCCCCCGAACTCCCATAAACCTCCGCGCCCCGGTCGGGAATCCGGCCGGGGCGCCGCGTGAACGGATGGAGGCGGGGTGGGAGGCCGCGGTGGGAAGAGCTGGCTCGATGTTGGCCGCCGCCCCTCGCGTCCCCGCCGCAGATACGATTCGCAACCGGCATGCCACGCGTGATGGGTCAACTCGCGTCGTCGCCCAGCAGGAAACTCGCGGTCGCGCGCGCGCCGGCCTCCGCGATCGTGCGGAACGCGCCGGCGCCCGCGAGCGATTCCGCATGCGTCCGCTTCTCGGCCTGCACGCCTTGACAGCCCCCGGTCGAGCGCCTACGCTTCCGGCCGTCGAGTTCGAGCCAGATCCGTCCGATACCCTCTTCGGCCCGAACGCCACCCCCGCCGCAACAGGCGCTCGGCGGGTCCGACGTCCCCAGGAGCAACGGATCGACATCTTCGATCCTTCGTCGGTCATCTAGTTCGCGGGCTCTCCGCCCGTCCCACACCGCAGCGTATCCCGCACGCGCAGCCCCGCGACGTGCAGGGAGCGCCCCACCACCAGAAGGTCTCGGCGATGGAAACGCAGACCCAGATCCCGACCGAACCCCAGCCCCAGGGTCAGACCATGGAGCTGACGCAGCTCAAGGGAAAGACCATGGCGGAGCTGCTCCGCCTCTCCCAGGAGCTGCGCATCGAGAGCATCAGCGGCCTGCGCAAGCAGGAGCTGATCTTCAAGATCCTCGAGGCGCAGACCGAGAAGAACGGCCTGATCTTCGCCGAAGGCGTGCTCGAGATCCTGCCCGAAGGCTACGGGTTCCTGCGCTCGCCGACGTACAACTACCTGCCGGGGCCGGACGACATCTACGTCTCCCCGTCGCAGATCAAGCGCTTCGATCTCCACACCGGCGACACGGTGTCGGGACAGGTGCGGCCGCCGAAGGAGGGCGAGCGTTACTTCGCGCTGCTGCGCGTCGAGGCGGTCAACTTCGAGAGCCCCGAGGCGGCGAAGGACAAGATCCTCTTCGACAACCTCACGCCGCTCTATCCGCAGGAGAAGCTCAACCTCGAGACCAAGGACCGCTGCATCGAGACGCGCATCATCGACCTGCTCTGCCCGATCGGAAAAGGCCAGAGGGCACTCATCACGTCGCCGCCCAAGGCCGGCAAGACGATCCTGCTGCAGAAGCTCGCCAACGCGATCACCGAGAACCATCCCGAGGTCGTGCTCATCGTGCTGCTGATCGACGAGCGCCCCGAGGAAGTGACCGACATGCAGCGCACGGTCCGGGGCTAGGTCGTGTCGTCTACGTTCGACGAGCCGGCCGAGCGCCACGTGCAGGTCGCCGACATGGTGAGCGAGAAGGCGAAGCGCCTGGTCGAGCACAAGAAGGATGTCGTCATCCTGCTCGACTCGATCACGCGCCTCGGCCGCGCGCACAACACGGTCGTGCCGCACTCGGGCAAGATCCTCTCGGGCGGCGTGGACGCCAACGCGCTGCAGCGGCCCAAGCGATTCTTCGGCGCCGCGCGCAACATCGAGAACGGCGGCTCGCTGACGATCATCGCCACCGCGCTCATCGAGACCGGATCACGCATGGACGAAGTCATCTTCGAGGAGTTCAAGGGCACCGGGAACAGCGAGCTCGTGCTCGACCGCAAGATCTCGGACAAGCGTATCTTCCCGGCCATCGACATCAACCGCTCGGGCACGCGCAAGGAAGAGCTGCTCATGGCGCCCGACATGCTCCAGCGCGTGTGGATCCTGCGCAAGTTCCTGAACGAGCTGAGCCCCGTCGAGGCGATGGAGTTCCTGATCTCGAAGATGGGCGACACCAAGACGAACAAGAAATTCCTCGAGAGCATGAACCAGTAACGCCGCGAAGGTCGGGCGAGGGACACCGATGGCATTCGTGATCGTGGATCAGACGACTCTCGTGCGCGTCACGTTCCACGGCGCGTTGACCGAGGCCGATCTCCAGGGCATCGCCGACGCGGCGGAAGAGATCGAGCGCGGCCGCCATCCCGTGCCGCACCGGATCGCCGACTTGAGCGGCGTCACGGAGGTGCGCGTGGACTACGAGGACATGAAGGTGCTCGCCGGGCGCCGCCGCCGCATCAAGTTCGCGAACGCGTTCCGCTCGGCAATCGTGGTCAAGACGCCGGTGCAGATGGGCATGGCGCGGATGTTCCAGACGTTGAACGACAATCCGCAGATCGAGATCCGCATCTTCGAGGACGAAGCGCCGGCGCTGCAGTGGCTGGCGAGCCCCGCCATCGAGGCCCCGGCATCCGCGTGAAGGGCTTCTTCGCCAGCATCCTCATCGCGATCGGATTCCTCGCCGTGCTCGAGATCGGCGCGCGGCTCTGGGACTCCGTGCATCGCGATCTCCACGCGGTCAGGGCCGCGGCCGAGACCGATGACCGCGAGTGGTCGGTGTTCTCGCCCGAGGTCGGATGGACGCTGCGCCCCGGCTACCGGGGCGACGTCGGCGGCTACCGGCGCGTCTTCGATCCCAACGGCCACCTCGCCGTGGACACGCGGCAGATCGCCGACCGTGGCGCGCGCAAGGTGCTGTTCATCGGCGACTCGAATGCGTTCGGCGTCGGCACGCCGACCGAGCACTCGTTCGCCGAGGCGACCGAACGGCTCTCGCCCGGGCTCGTCGCGATCAATCTCGCCGTCCCGGGCTACACGTCGTTCCAGGGCCGCCGCGTGCTCGACAGGGCGCTCGAGGATCTCCAGCCGGCGGCGGTGGTCGTGTCGTTCAACTTCAACGACAAGAAGATCGCGCTCGCGGCACTCGGCCCGGACAGCCCCGAGATGGTGGCGGGCGTTGCGCGCTCGGCGGGCGGGCCGCTGCGGATCCTCCGCACCTGCGTCCGGTACTCGGCGATCTGCCAGATGCTGACCGCGGGGCTCCAGCGCGCGCATCTCCTGTCGCGCCGGTCCGAGACGTTCCGCGTGGACCACGCGCCGACGCGCGTCGATCCCGAGCACTATCGCGAGAACCTGCGCGCGATGGCCGAGGCCGCGAAGCGCCACGGCGCCCGCATGGTGTTCCTGATCCTGCGCGACAATCCGCTCTATACCCAGCCGGTGACGGAGGGGATCGCGCTCCTCGACAGCGCCCGCTACGACGACGCGATCGCGCATCTGCGCTTCGCGGTCCACGCCGACAATCCGTTCTCGGAAGTCGCGCGCATCCAGCTCGCGCGCGCGTTCCGCGCCACCGGTAACACGGCGTCGGCCGACAGCGTACTGGCGTCGGGCGCGCTGGTGACGACGGTGTTCGGCGGCCGGCCGATCCATCTCGACTCGGAGTACAACGCCATCATGCGCGACGTCGCGGCCGAGACCGGATCGGCGCTGGTGGACGCCGGCCCGACGCTGCTCGCGCACCCCAACGACTTCACCGACTACTGTCATTTCAACGCCGCGTCGCACGAGCGCGTCGGCGCGCTCATCGCCGCGAAGCTGCACGACGTGCTCGGCGGTGCGACCGGCACACAGCGAGGTGCTCCATGACGACGACGCGTGAGAACGCCACGTTCGCGGGCGGATGCTTCTGGTGTCTCGAGGCCGTGTTCGAGCAGCTGCAGGGGGTCGAGAAGGTCGTCTCGGGCTACGCGGGCGGCCACGTCGCGAACCCGACCTACAAGCAGGTGTGCGCGGGGACGACCGGGCACGCCGAGGTCGTGCGCATCACGTTCGATCCGAGCGTCATCTCGTATCGCGAGCTGCTCGAGTTCTTCTTCGCCTTCCACGATCCGACGACGCCCGATCGCCAGGGCCACGACGTCGGCACGCAGTACCGGTCGGCGATCTTCTTCGAGACGCCGGAACAGAAGGCGACCGCCGAGGCGACGATTGCCGAGCTCGCGTCCCAGTTCGACGATCCGATCGTCACCGAGGTCGCGCCGCTCGGCGCGTTTCATCTTGCCGAGGACTATCACCAGGGCTACTACCGCGAGAACCCCGGCCAGCCCTACTGCAACGCGACCATCACGCCCAAGATGGCGAAGCTGCGCGCGAAGTACGGCGCGCGGCTGAAGACCGCGGCGACCGGCGGGCGCTAGCCCGCTGCTCCGTGGTTGCGCGCCCGCACGCGGGAACTTCGCGGCGATCCGTTCGTCCAGACGTCGGGCCTTCGAGGCCCCGTCGTCCCGGACCGGGCGGCCGCCCAACGAGGAGAGCGTGACATGCCGAGTCGCAGAGAGTTCACGATTCCATTGCAGCCTACCGACGCTGCGCGCCCGCGTGCGTGGCGGATCGCCCGCCGCGCGGCGCCGCTGATCGCCGGCGCCGTCATCGCCGCCGCGGCGATCGCGCGACCGGCGGATGCGCCCAGGCCGCCGCAGCTCGCGGGCCAGTGGAAGCTGAACGAGAAGAAGAGCGAGAGCTTCGCCGACAAGATGCAGGCCGCGCGCGGTGGTGAGGGCGGCGAACGCAGTGGTCGCGGCGGCGGCGGGTTCGGCGGCGGCGGCGGCGGCTGGGGCGGACGCGGCGGCGGGCGCGGCGGATTCGGCGGTGGACGCCGTGGTGGGGGCGAGGGTGGCGGCGACGGCGGACCGGGCGGACCGGGTGGACCGGGCGGGCCCGGTGGCGGTCCGCCCGATTCCGCGCGCGCCGCCGAGATGCGCTGGCTCTCCGAGCCGCCGGCGATGCTGCTGGTCGAGCAGTCCGACAGCTCGATCGTGCTCTCGGACCGCGGCGTGACGATCCAGACGCTCGCGCTCGGAGCCGCGACGCCGCCAGACAGCGCGGCCATGGCGGCGGCGGCGCGCGTGCCGGGGAACTTCAGCGCGCGCTGGAAGGGCGCGAAGCTCGAAGGGACGCGCACCGGAGCGCGCGGCCGCAAGACCAGCGAGACGTTCGAGGTCGGCGACGGCGGCAAGAGCCTCACGATCGTCACACGCATCGAGGCGGGCGGCGACCGTCCACCGATCGAGGTCAAGCGCGTCTACGATCGGTACGAAGGGATGGACTAGCCGAGCAGCGGCCGTGCCCGGCGCGAATTCCGGGCATATTGACGCTCCACAGGCGGTCGGGCATACTCCCCGGCCGCTTGTTCTTTGGACCCGCGCGGAGCGCTCGGGCCGGACGAACGTCGCACCGCGACGTTCACGCCCGGGGAACGCCGCCATCGGAGGTTGAAATGAGAGCCGGAATCCATCCTCACTACGAGGTGCGCACCTTCCATTGCTACGGGTGCGCCACGGAGTGGGAGACGCGCACCACGCTGAAGCCGAGCAGCAGCGACGGCAAGGTGCATCTCGATATCTGTTCCAACTGTCATCCGTTCTACACCGGCAAGCAGAAGCTGATCGACAAGGCCGGACGCGTCGAGCGCTTCCGCAGGAAGTACGACAAGTCGAAGCCGGCGACGAAGTCCGAGGGCGCCGAGGCCCAGACCGCGAACTCTTAGCTTCAAGCCGCACGGCTCCCGATCCGGGTCGGACGCACCCGGCCGGGGGCCGTTTTCATGTCCAGCGCGCCGGCGCGATTGATTTGTAGGCGCGGCGCCGGCGCTCGCGCGGCGCGGGTCGTGCGGCGCGCGCACGGGGGAGATCCGATGCCATTCCTGCCGGTCGGCGGTCAGGCGGTGATCGAGGGCGTGATGATGCGCTCGCCCTCGCGCATCGCCGTCGCCGTGCGGCGCGGCGACGGCTCGCTCGGCTACCTCGAGCGTCCGTTCGTCTCGATCACGCGCCGCGTGCCCGTGCTCGGCTGGCCCGTCATTCGCGGCGCCGTGTCGCTGTTCGAGACGCTCTATCTCGGCATCACGGCGCTCAACTTCAGCGCCGACGAGGCGACGCGCGACGAGGCGGCGCCGGCGTCTGGTGACGAGGCGGTGCCGGCGTCGGCCGCCGCCAGGAAGCCCTCGCCGCTCGCGAGCGTCGCGCAGGGCGCGACGATTCTCTTCTCGCTCGCGCTCGGCATCCTGCTCTTCGTCGTCCTGCCCGCGCGGGTCACGAGCTGGCTCGGCTTCCACGACCGCATCGGCTTCGGCCTCGTGGACGGCGGATTCCGCCTGCTCGCATTCGTCCTCTACCTGCTGCTCATCAGCCAGTGGAAGGAGCTGCGTCGTGTGCTCATGTACCACGGCGCCGAGCACAAGGCGATCCACGCGCTCGAGCATCGCGCGCCGCTGACGCCCGAGAGCGTGCAGACGTTCTCGCGATTGCACCCGCGCTGCGGCACGTCGTTCCTGTTCCTGGTCATCGTCGTGAGCATCGTCGTGTTCACGTTCATCGGCCGGCCGCAGAACCTCGGCCAGCATCTGCTGCGCATCGCCTGCATGCCGCTGATCGCGGGCGTCGCGTTCGAGTTCATCCGCATCTCCGGCAAGTACGCCGATCGCCCGGTCGTGCGCTGGCTGGTGTGGCCGGGCATGCAGTTCCAGCGCCTCACCACGCGCGAGCCCGATCTCTCGATGTGCGCGGTCGCGATCGCGGCGCTCGAGCGCGTGCGCGGCGACGAGATCGTGGTCGCGCTGGAGCGGGCGGGCGACGCGGCGCGCGCCGACGTCGCGTTCGTGCAGTGAGCATGGCGATCGCCCGCGGTGCAGCGGCGGCAGCAGTGGCTCTCACGCTGGCCGGGTGCGCATCGCGTGCGCGTGAGGTCGAGATCACGTTCCGCAGCAGCGGCGCGACGCTGGAGGGGACGTTGAGCCTGCCGGCGGGGCGCCGCCATCCGGTCGCGATCCTCTTCTCGGGTGACGGCGCCCACGATCGTAACGGCGAGCCCGGCGCCCATGGCCTGCCGCAGCGCATGGCCGAGCGCCTGGTGGCCTCGGGCATCGCCGTGCTGCGCTACGATGATCCCGGCGCGCAGCTGGGGAGCGCATCCAGGACGCTCTTCTGCAGCTATCGCGTGAAGCTCGATGATGCGCACGCCGCGATCGCGTTCGTGCGCTCGCGGCACGACCTGGATCCCGACCGCGTCGTACTGGTCGGTCACAGCGAAGGCGCGAAGACCGCCGTTCTGCTCGCGGCCGGGGATCGGCGCATCGCCGGGATTGCCCTCATCGCCGGCGCTACGGCGGTCAACGTCGACACGCTGCTCATGGAGCAGGCACGACTTCGACCCGATGGCCCCGCTCCCATGCTCCGCGATCTGGTCCACCGGATACAGTCGGGCGCATCGAACGTGGGCAGCTCCACCCTCACGGAATTCATCCGCGAGCATCTGGCGCTCCCGCCGCGGGAGTTCCTGCCGCGGGTCGCGTGTCCGGTCCTCATTCTCCAGGGGGGCAACGACCCACTCGTCACGCCCCACCATGCCGAGGAGGCGGCCGCGGTGATGCGCGCGGCCGGAAACCGCCGCGTCACAGTGCGGGTCTTCCCCGGCTTGTCGCACGTGCTGGGTCGCCCGGTGTCCGGTCCGCCCGAAGCGCCCTCGAGGGAGGCGATCGATCCGGTCCCAATCGATACGCTCGCGGCGTGGATGCACGACGTGGTCGCGACGGGAGGGAGGAACTGATGGACGCCCACATGGAAGGCGCGCTCAAGAAGGCCGAGGCGCGATTCGCCGAGCTCACCGACCTTCTCGGCACGCCCGAGGTCGCGAGCGACCCGCGCCGGCTGCGCGACCTCGCGCGCGAGCGCGCGCGGCTCGCGGCGACCATGGAAACACTCACCCAGTTCCGCCGCACCGCGCAGACGATCAAGGACGACGAGGCCGCGGTCGCCTCGGGCGACGCCGAGCTCGCCGAGCTGGCCCAGTCCGAGCTCCCCGAGCTGCGCGAACGGCTCGCGCAGCTCGACGCCGATCTCGTCCAGCGCCTGCTGCCGCGCGATCCCGACGACGACAAGAACGTGATCGTCGAGATCCGCGCCGGCACCGGCGGCGCCGAGGCGTCGCTGTTCGCCGCCGACCTCCATCGCATGTACACGAAGTTCGCCGAGCGCCGCGGCTGGAAGCAGGAGACGATCAGCTCGAGCCCGTCCGAAGTCGGCGGGTTCAAGGAGATCATCATCCAGCTCGCGGGCGAGAGCGTGTATCGCGCGATGAAGTTCGAGAGCGGCGTCCACCGCGTGCAGCGCGTGCCCGACACCGAGGCGTCGGGGCGCATTCACACGTCGGCGGCGACCGTCGCCGTGCTGCCCGAGGTTGAGGACGTCGAGATCGACATCCAGGAGAAGGACCTGCGCGTCGACGTCTATCGCGCCGGCGGCCCCGGGGGGCAGGGCGTCAACACCACCGACTCGGCGGTGCGCATCACGCACCTGCCGAGCGGGCTCGTCGTCACCTGCCAGGACGAGCGCTCGCAGATCAAGAATCGGGCGAAGGCGATGAAGGTCCTGCGCGCGCGCCTCTACGATCAGAAGCTCCAGGAACAGCAGGCGAAGTACGCCGCGCAGCGCAAGTCGCAGGTCTCGACCGGCGACCGCAGCGCGAAGATCCGCACCTACAACTTCCCGCAGAGCCGCGTCACCGACCATCGCATCAACTTCAGCTCGCACAATCTGCCGATCGTGATGGAAGGCGGTCTCGACGAGCTCTCGGATGCGCTGGTCGCCGCGGACGCGGCCGAGCGCATGGCCGCCGCAGCCGGCGGCGACGGTTCGGCCACCGCGATGCCACTGCCGTAGCCGCCGGTTCGCGCCCGCCGCGCGGCCGGTGCGGGCACGACGAGTGCATGGAACATCGGCAGCCCGCCCCCGCGACGGGGTCCGCTTGCCGATCGCATCGCGAAATCCATCGCCCGCCTCCCGGCTGCCGTGGCCGTTCGAACCCGCGTTCATGCCCGTCTGGTGGGCGTGGGTCGCCTGGTCGTGGTGGAGCGAGACGCTGCTCCAGCTGCGCGCGCTGCCGCCGGGCGTGCTCGACGGGCGCGCGAGCCATCTCGTGCCGCCGTTGATCGCCGGCCGCGCCATCGCGCTCTTCGCCGAGGCGGGTGCCTATGCCGTGGTCGGGGCGACCCGCGGCGCGCCGCTTCCGTTCTGGCGCTTCTTCACCTGGATCGCGTCGCTCTCGACGGTGGACGTGCTCGCCGCGGCGCTGCGCCGCACCGCCGCGCACGCGGCGCCGATCGCGCGGGCGATCGCCGTCGCGTTCACCGGTCCCGCGCTGCTCGGGTCGGGCGCCGACGCGTCGGGTCACGCGGCGACCGGCGTGATGGCCGCGTTCGGCAACGTCGGCGCGTTCGCGCTGTTGCGCGTCGCGATGACCGCGTGGGCCGCGGCGCGCGGCACGGGCCGGCCGCTGCGGCACACGATGCTCGTCGTCGGCGCGGCGTGGATCATCACGAGACTCGTCATGCTCTGGTCGTTCGATCTCTTCAAGGGCATGAGCCCGGTGCCATGAGCTCATTCCTGCGGACGGCCGTCCACGTCGCGCTCGGCGCGGGTCTCCTCGCGGTCGCGGGGCTCGGCGGCCTGTGGCTCCGCGATCGCGGGGCCCGCTGGGAGCGGCCGCGCTGGCCCGACGACTCGTTCGTTCCGCTGCGCGCGGCACCCGTGGCGGCCACACCCGCGCCGTGCTCGGTGGTCGCGGTCAACCCGCGCTGCCCGCACTGTCTCGCGGGTCTGACGCGTCTCGCGTCGGATTGGCGTGCCGCGCATCGCGGCGAGGCGCTGGTCGTGCTCGTCGTGGACAGCGCGGCGCGGCCGCCCGTGGATCTCTTCGCTGCGGTGGCGCTCGACGCCGTGTGGTGGGACCGCCGCGGCGTGTGGCGCGGGCGATGGGGCCACCGGCTCTACGGCGAGCGCATGCGGTTCGATGCGCGCGGGCACTACCGCGACACGATCGCGGCCCACGCGAACGACGACGACGGCGCGGCCGATCGCGCCGCGGACGATCACGACGTCCCCGTTCCATCATCGCAAGGAGGCACACCATGAAGCGCAGGACCGTCCCCATCGCGGCGCTGCTCGCGCTCGCGCTCGCCGCGCAGCCGCCGCTCGTCGCGGCCCAGACCGCCCCGCCCGACGACGCGACGGTCGAGATGAACGACCGGGCCACCGAGAAGCTCTGGGACTACGCGCTGTGCGGTGCGTCCATCGCCTTCGCCATCGGCTCCGGCGGCTGGGTGCTGGCGGTCATCGCCTGCGGCCACGCGATCACGCAGCACCTGGACGACTAGCCCTTAGGGAGATGAGCCATGATGCGCACCAACGGAAGACGAACGATGCGGGCGCTGCTCGTCGCGATGACGATGCTCGCGCTGACGATGATGCCGGTCGCGGGCCGTGCGGACGACGCGGCGCCGGTCTGCGCGACGGTGCAGGACGACCCGGCGGGCGGAGAGGTCGAGCGCTGGTGGGGGGCGATGGGCGCGGTCGTCTGCGGCTGGGAGATCCGGCTGATGATCCGCGCGCCGGAGATCGGCTGGAATCCGTACGCGATCGCGGCCGGCATCGCCGGCTGCTCGCTGGCGGCGCTGGACGTCCTGACGACGAACTAGGCCGTCGGGTATCGTTGCGGGCATGGCCTCGACCCTCGACGACGCGCTGAAGTCCGCCGTGTCGCGGCTCGCCGCGCGCGGCGACTCGGCGCGCGCCGAGGCCGAGGAGCTCCTCGGCCGCCTGCTCGATCTGCCGCGCACCGATCTCTACCTGCAGCGCACACGCGTGCTGTCCGCCACCGAATGGCAGCGGCTCGACTCGTGGCTCCGGCGTCGCGAGCGCGGCGAGCCGGTCCAGTACGTGACCGGCCGCGCCGCGTTCCGCGGCCTCGATCTCGCGGTGGACGAGAACGTGCTGATCCCGCGCCCCGAGACCGAGGGTCTGGTCGAAGCCGTGCTCGCGACGCTACGCGAGCGCCGCGAGGCGTGGCCCCAGCCGCGGGTGCTCGACCTCGGCACCGGATCGGGCGCGCTCGCCGTCGCGATCGCCGCCGAGTGGCCGGCGGCGGCGGTCACGGCGACCGACGCGAGCGAGGCGGCGCTCGCCGTCGCGCGCGCCAACGCCGCGGCGTGCGGCGTCGCCGCGCGGATTCAACTCGCGCATGGCGCGTGGTTCGACGCGATCGCGGCGGACGATCGCTTCGAGGTGATCGTCTCGAATCCGCCCTACATCGCCGAGGGCGAGCGCGGGCAGCTCCCGGCCGACGTGCGCGAGCACGAGCCGGCGGAAGCGCTGTTCAGCGGCGCGTCGGGGCTCGAAGCCCTGCGCGAGATCGTGGATCAGGCGCCGCGACATCTCGTCGCGGGCGGCCTCTTGGCGCTCGAGCTGGCCGAGATGCGCGCCGCCGAGGTCGCGACGTGGCTCGAAGGCGCGCACGACTGGGAGTCGGCGCGGCTGATCGACGATCTCGCCGGCCGGCCGCGCGTGCTCACCGCGCACCGCGCCATCGGCCCGGCGATCGCGCCGGCGCAGTGGGGCGAAGCGCGATAGCGCGACGATGCGGCGAGCTGCCGCGCCGCTGCGGCGCGTCTACTTCCCGAACAACCTCAACACGCCGATCGTCATCTGCGGCAGGTACGTGATCATCAGCACGCCGCCGCCGAGGATGATGAGGAACGGCACGACGTGCCGGTAGAGCTCGGGCAGCGGCTTGTCGAACCGCGACGACGACAGGAAGAGATTGAGCCCGACGGGCGGGAACAGGAACCCGAGCTCGAGATTGGCGAGGAACACGACGCCGAGGTGCACGGGATCGATCCCGAACGCGGCGCCGATCGGCGCCACCAGCGGCGCCAGGATCACGATCGCCGAATAGATCTCGAGCACGCTGCCGAGCACGAGCAGCACGACGTTGAGGATCAGCAGGAACAGGTGCGGCGAGTGGATGTGCGTCCGCACCGCGGTCAGCAGTGCGCTCGGGATCTGCGCGTCCACGAGCCAGCTCGTCAGGCCGAGCGCGCTCGCGAGCAGGATCAGCACCGAGCCGCACAGCACGCCGGCCTTGAGCAGCACGGCGGGCAGCTGGCGCATCGGGTGGATGTCGCGCGTGACGAAGCACTCGACGACGATCGCGTACGCGAACGCGACCGCCGACGCCTCGACGATCGTCGCGAGGCCGGTCGCGAACAGCACCACGACGACGACGGGCACCGACAGCTCCCAGCGCGCGGCCCACGCCGCGCTCAACGCCTCGCCCATCGCGAACGCGTGGCGCGGCGCGCCGACGCGTTTGCCGACGCGCATGCCGAAGAGCGCGACGATCACGATCAGCAGCAGGCCGGGGACGAGACCGGCGAGGTAGAGCGCGTCGGGCGGCACGTTGGCGACGACCGCGTAGAGGATGACCGGGAGGCTCGGCGGCAGCAGCAGGCCGAGGCTGCCCGACGCGGTGACGAGGCCGAGCGAGAATCCTTCCGGATACTTCTCTTCCCTCAAGATCGGGTAGAGCAACCCGCCGAGCGCCATGATCGTGACGCCCGAGCCGCCGGTGAACGTGGTGAAGAGCGCGCATACCGCGGCGACCAGGATCGCGATGCCGCCCGGCATCCAGCCGAAGATGGCGCGGAAGAAGCGCACCAGCCGGCTCGCGGCGTTGGATTCGGCGAGCACGTAGCCGCACGCGGTGAGCAGCGGGATGGCCGGCAGCGTCGGCGAGACCATGAGGCGATAGATCTCGGCGGTGACCGCGGACACCGGCACCGCATCCTTGAAGAACAACACCGCCGCGATCCCGCCCATCGCGACGAACACGGGTGCGCCGACCAGTGCCGCGAGCACGATCACCGCGACCAGGGGCACGGCGAGCGCCGGGGCCGCCCTCGGCACGAGACCGACCGCGAACGCGGCGCCGATCGTCGCGAACGCGATCGCGCGCCCGGTCCAGCGATCCGCCGCGCTCCACGCGAGCCGCAGCGCGATCAGCCCCAGCGCCAGCGGCATCACGCACTCGCTCACCCACGCCGGGATCCCGATCGCCAGCATCGCCCCCGACTGGCGGTCGGCGGCGACGACGCCCGCCGCCGAGTAGGCGAGCACCGCGCACACCGCGGCGGCGACGGACGACGAGAAGAGGCGCGCGGCGCTCCGCACCGGCGCGTGGCCGATCGCCTCGGCGGTCGAGAGGGTCAGATGCCGGCGCTCGCGGGTCGCGAGCAGGCCGCCGAGGAACGCGAGCCACAGCGTGAGCTGCGTGCGATACGTCGCCGAGCCGGGGAGGAAGAAGTGGCCGAGCGGCCGCCCCACCGCGTCGATGAGCGGCAGGATCATCGACATCAAGAATGCCGCGACCAGCACGCCGCCTTCGACGCGGCGCAGCGCGGCGACGAATCCTCCCGGCCGGCGGGCCTCCGGCGCGGCGGTCAGAGCGCGCGCCTCACTTGCCGGAGCGCTGGCGGAACGCGTTCCGCTCGCGCGTCGCGGCGTCGAGGATGTCGGGCGGGATCATCGTGCCGCGCATCTCGGAGGCGAAGTGCTCGGCGGTCGCGCGCCACTCCACGACGGTCGCCGCGTCGATCGCGACCACCTTGAGCCCGCGCTGCTTCATCTCGTTCACCGCGCTCGAATCCTGCGCCGGCACGCCGGCCTTCAGCCGGCGCTCGAGCTTGGCGCACGCGGTGAGGATCTTGGCGCGGTCCGGCTCGCTGATCTTCTCCCACGCCGACCTGGTGATCACGAGCCCGCCGACCAGCGGCGCCATGCCGACGCCCGCCATGTACGGCGTCTTCTGATACCACTGGAGCGTGAGCGCGAGCAGGGGCGTCGTCGGATACGCCTCGATCATCCCGGTCTGGAGGCCCGTCAGGATGTCGGTCGCGGCGAGCGCCACGGGCGTGAAGCCGTTGGTCTTCCACAGCTGCGTCATCTTGTCGTCGCCCGCCCACGAGAAGAGCTTGAGCTTGCGCAGCTCGGCGACGGTGCGCACCGGCTGCTTGGTGAAGAAGTACACCCAGCCGCCGTGGCCCCAGTTGAGCAGCACGAAGCCCTTGTCCTCGAGACGCTTCTTGAGCGTCGGCTCCATCTTGTCGAGCACCGCGTAGAGCTCGGGATAGGCGTCGAAGAACATCGGGATGCCGAACACATTGAACGCGGGATCGATGTCCGAGAGCCCGGCGCTCGTGATCGCGCCCGCCTGCAGCTGGCCGATGCGCATCTTGCGGACGACATCTGGCTCGTCGCCGGCGACGCCGCCGGGATAGACGCGCAGCTGCACGCGCCCGCCGGTCGCCTGCGACCACTCGGCGCCCATCTCGCGCATCGCCTTGTCCCACACCGAGCCCTCGGGCACGAGTGTCGCGAGCTTGATCACGACGGGCGCCTGCGTCGCGGCGGGCGAGGGCATCAACACCAGCGCCGACATCAGCGCGAGCACGGCAACGACGTTCCACTTCGGTCGCATCGGGAGTCCTCTAGGGTTTTGCGGAGTCGATGAACAGATCGTCTTCGCGCTGGATCAGGGAGCGCGCCTGTCGTTGCAGAATGATTGTCTCGAGCCGGTGCGCGGGATCCTTGTCTGGATCGATCGCCAGCGCCTTCTCGAGCAGCTCGCGGAACTCGGCGCGGTTCTGCGTCATCACCGAGACGCTCGAGGCGAGCGTGACGTAGGGCGACGCCTTCACGCCCTTCGAGAGCTGGACCGCGCGCTCGAAGTGCGCGCGCGCGCGTTTGGGCGAGCCGCCCATCGCCTCGGGCAGCGATTCGAGCAGGATCATCGCCTCGTGGAACGCGCCGTTCTCGTACGTCTCGTCGAGCGCGAGGCCGCGCTGCATGAGCGCGCGCACCGCGCCGAGGTCGGCGAGCAGGCTCGCCCGGTCCTTGCCCGCGTTGATCGCCGAGCCCCACGCCGCCGCGGTCCAGTAGAGCATCGGCAGCTCGCTCTTGCGGATCTCGCGCGCCGCCGAGTCGGGCATGATCTTCAGGCGCTTGCTGATGCCGCGGTGATCGAGCTCGAGCCCGCGCAGGCCGTAGCCGGTGGCGCGCAGGTAGAGCTTGAGCGCGCGTTCGCGCAGCGCCGTCGCCCGGGCGTAATCGGTGGCCTCGATCGCCGGCGCCTCGGCCTCGACGAACGCGTAGCCGTACTCGGCGAACCCCTTGCAGAGCGTGAGCAGCAGGCCGCGATGGCGCGGCACGACCTCGAGCAGCGACTCCATCGTCTTGAGGCCGAAGGGCAGCGCGTCGCGCACCAGCTCGGGATCGTCGTCGGTGCCGAAGACGTCCGGGCCGCTGGTGAGCGAGTTGGCGACGCTGTTGACCGCCATCTTCCTGATCGAGCACGACGTGGCACCGGCGAGCAGCAGCGCGATCACGAGCAGGCTGGCGAGGCGTCGGGCTCGGGGCATGCGGTGTCCCAGGGCGGCGTGTCGGTCGCTCACGGCGTGGAGCGGTGCATGGGGAGTCGCGCGCACGCTACTGGCCGCGGCGAACGCGGTCAAGGTTAGTGCTGGTAGTGCGAATCCTTCTCGCCCGCGCGCACCGCGACCGTCAGATGGTTCGCGCGCGGCGGGATCGGACAGTTGTAGTGCTCCGAATAGGCGCACGCCGGGTTGTACGCGAGATTGAAGTCGAGCACGTAGCGTCCGTCGGCGAGCGCCTGCGGATCGAGGTAGCGGCCGACGCCGTAGCTCTCCTTTCCGGTCGTCGCGTCGCGGAAGAACACGGCGACGTCGTGTTCGCCGACGCAGGGCTCGAGCAGCCGCTCGGCCTCGAGCCGGCAGCGCGTGCCCGCCATCATGAAGTCGAACCAGCCGACGCGCACCGCGCGGCGCTGGTTGCCGCGCGTCGAGAGGATCACCGTCGTGTCGGGATGCGGATTGGGGATCAACGGCAGGACGTAGCGCAGGCGCAGGTCGATCGGGAAGTAGTCGATCCCCTTGTAGTCCGCGAACCGCGGGCTCCTGGGGTCGAAGACGATGATCGCGGGGAAGCGCTGGTGGGAGAGACGCAGCGCGAAGCGCCCCGCCTGAATGCTGCTCGGCGACACCGTGGCCGCACGCTGCACCGCCTTGCCCGCGACGAAGTGTGCCGTGTCGTCGAGCGCGGCGACGCGGAACGAATCGCCCGCGACCGTGACGCGCAGGTGGTGCGCGGCGAGCGAAGGATCGTCGAGGCGCACGTCGTTGTCGGCGGCGCGGCCCACCGAGAGCGAGGTCCTGGCGAGGAAGTCCACGCGCCGTACGGTCGCGAGGTACGACGTGGGCGCGCCCTTGAGCCAGGCGCGCGTGTCCTCGCGATCCTTGGCGATCGCGGTCGCGATGGATTCCGCCTCGGCGGGCGCGAGCACCACCGGACGCGCCGGCGCCGCGGCGAGCGCGAGCGCGGTGAGCGTCGTCAGCAGCATGGGCGCGAGCGTAGCACGTCGTTGATTTCGGGCGCGCACCTGCCGATAATCCCGTTGCCGGCCGTACGGCATCCATCATGACATCCCCCGCCCGCTGCCGACTCCGTGGGCGTCGAACGAAGGAGCGCACATGGACGTGGGCGCCGGTACGCACACGCAGCCGCACGCTCCCCACGCCACCGAATCCGCCCGGGCGCCGGGCGCGAAGAAGACCCAGCCCATGGACGCCCTGATCATCGAAGGCGGACGACCGCTCGCGGGCCGCGTGCCGATCAGCGGCGCCAAGAACGCGGCCCTGCCGGTGATGGCGGCGGCGCTGCTCGCGCCCGGCGAGCACGTGCTGCGCAACGTCCCGTCGCTCGCCGACACGCGCACGATGGCGCGCGTCCTCGAGAAGCTCGGCGCGCGCGTCGAGTTCAACGACCACGTCTGCCGCATCGACACGACGCGCGTCAATTCGGTCGAGGCGCCGTACGACCTCGTGCGCACGATGCGGGCGAGCATCTACGTGCTCGGGCCGCTGCTCGCACGCTTCGCCGCGGCGCGCGTGTCACTGCCCGGCGGCTGCGCGTGGGGGCCGCGTCCCGTCAATCTGCACCTCGAGGGCCTGAACGCGATGGGCGCGGCGCTCGACATCGACCACGGCTACATCGTCGGCAAGAGCGTGAAGCTCGCGGGCGCGCACATCCGCCACGAGACGGTGTCGGTCGGCGCGACCGCGCAGATCATGATGGCGGCAACACTCGCCTCGGGCACGACGATCATCGAGGGCGCGGCGGTCGAACCCGACATCACCGAGCTCGGCCGCGTGCTGATCGCCTGCGGCGCGCGCATCGACGGCCTCGGCACGCGCACGGTCTCGATTCACGGCGTCGAGCGCCTCCAGCCGATCGATTGCACGATCATCCCGGACCGCATCGAGGCCGCGACGTTCCTCGCCGCGGCGGCGATCACCGGCGGCAGCGTCACGATCGACCACTGCGATCCCGAGCACATCGCCGCGACGATCGACAAGCTGACGGAGGCCGGCTGCGACATCCACGCCGGTCCGCGCGAGGTGACGATCTCGGGACCGGTGCGGCCCGCGGCGCTGAAGATCGACACGCAGCCCTATCCCGGCTTCCCGACCGACATGCAGGCGCAGATGATGGCGTTGTGCTCGGTGGCCGACGGCACGAGCATCATTACCGACACGATCTACCTCGACCGCTTCACGCACGTTCCCGAGCTCGCGCGCCTGGGTGCCAGGATCACGCTCGATCAGAACACCGCGACGATCGACGGCGTCGAGCGGCTGCAGGGCGCGCCGGTGATGGCGACCGACATCCGCGCCAGCGCGGCGCTGGTGCTGGCGGCGCTGGTCGCGCAGGGCACGACGCGCATCTCGCGCATCTACCACCTCGATCGCGGCTACGAGGCGCTCGACCAGAAGCTCGCCGCCCTCGGCGCGCGCATCGAGCGCATCAAGGAGTAGTCGGGCGAAATCGTTCCCGATCCAACGGACGTGGGTCGCCGCGACCGTCGCGCTGGCGGTGACGGTCGTGGTGCTGATCACCGGCATCGCCGCGGTCGGCTGGTACTACTCCGACCAGATCATCCGGCCGTCGCGCTACGATCCGCTCGACGCCGGCCTCGTGATCGCCGCGGCGGACGACTCGACCATCACGCTCCCGCGCACCGCGATCACGGGCGCCGGGCGCACGTGGTTCCTCGAATGGCCGGACGGCGCCGCCACGCTCGGCACGATCGTGAGCGTTGGCGACACGCTCGTCCGGCGCCGCGTGCAGATCCGCGAGGGCGTGCTCATCCGCGGGCGGCGTGTGGACGTGCGCGCGTTTCCGTTCGCCGGCGATCCGCGGCGCAGCGACGGCATTCGATTCGAGCCGGTCGCGATCGTCTCGCCGGCCGGCGACTTCCCGGCGTGGCTCGTGCCCGGCCCACGCCGCGACTGGGTCATCATGGTGCACGGCATGAACGCCGGCCGTGGCGAGGCGCTGCGCACGCTGCCCGTGGTCGCCGCGCTCGGCTTCCCGGCGCTCGTCATCAGCTATCGCGGCGACGCCGACGCGCCCGCGGGGCCCGACGGGCTCCATCATCTCGGCGCGACCGAGTGGCAGGACCTCGACGCCGCAGTCGCGTTCGCGCGCGCGAACGGCGCGGGCCGCGTGATCCTCTACGGATTCAGCATGGGCGGCGCGACGGTCGCGGACTTCCTCTACCACGCGCCGGATCGCGCCGGGATCGCGGGCGTCGTGCTCGACGCGCCGGTGCTCGACTGGGACGAAGTCGTGCGTCAGGCGGCGCGCGAGCGCGGCGTGCCGCAGGTCGTCGCGACGATCGCCGAATGGATCGTGAGCGGGCGCACGGGGTTCGAGTGGAGCGCGTTCCAGGGCCGCATCCGCTCGTACGCGTTTCGCATGCCGGTGCTGATCTTCCACGGCGCGGCGGATCGAACGGTGCCGATCGCCGCGAGTGCCGCGCTCGCGCGCGAGCTGCGGCACAGCGTCAAGTTCGTCGTGACGCCGGGCGCCGGGCACGCGCAATCGTGGAACTACGATCCCGAGCGTTACGAGTCGGCGCTGCAGCGCTGGCTCACGCGCGTCGCGGCGGATTCGACGGCGGCGATGGACGGATCCGACGCGGCCCGACGGTAGAGGATGACGATCAAGCACTTCGCGTAGACTCGCGGGCCTCATGGCACCGAGCCAGTCGAGCACGCCCGCGGCCGTGCGCCTCGCCATCATCGGCACCGCCGGCCACATCGATCACGGCAAGACGGCGATGGTGCGCCGGCTCACCGGCGTCGACACCGACCGCCTGCCGGAAGAGAAGCAGCGGGGCATCTCGATCGATCTCGGCTTCGCGCCGCTCGTGACGCCCGCCGGCGTCCACGCCGGCATCGTGGACGTGCCGGGGCACGAGCGCTTCGTCAAGAACATGCTCGCCGGCGTCGGCGGCATCGACCTCGTGCTCCTGGTGATCGCGGCGGACGAAGGCGTGATGCCGCAGACGCGCGAGCACCTCGCGATCGTCAAGCTGCTCGGCATCCCGCGCGGCATCGTCGTACTCACCAAGTCCGATCTCGTCGAGCGCGACTGGATCGAGATGGTGGGCCGCGACGTGCGCGCGCTGCTCGCGGGCACGTCGCTCGCCGACGCGCCGATCGTGCCGTTCTCGGCGACGACCGGCGCCGGGCAGGGCGACCTGTTCGCCGCGATCGATCGCGCGCTCGCCGACGCGCCGGCGCGCAGAACCACCGAACCCGCGCGGCTTCCCATCGACCGCGTGTTCACCGTCGAAGGCTTCGGCACCGTCGTCACCGGCACGCTGTGGCGCGGCGCGATCCGCGCCGGCGACACGCTCGCGCTGCTGCCCACGGGCCACGCCGTGCGCGTGCGCCGCGTGCAGGTGCACGGCGCGACCGTCGAGGAGGCGCTCGCGGGCCAGCGCACCGCGGTCGCGCTCCACGGCGTCGCGAAGGAGCAAGTCATGCGCGGCGACTGGCTGGTCGCCCCCGGTTCGCTCGCGGCGTCCACCGTGCTCGACGTGCGCTTCGAGCTGCTGCCCGACTTCCAGCGCGAGTGGCGCGCCGCGACACGCGTGCGCTTCCACCTCGGCGCGAGCGAGATCATCGGCCGGCTCGTGCTGCTCGAGGGCACGACGCTACGCCCGGGCGGATCGGCGCTCGCGCAGTTACGGCTCGAGCGCCCGGCCGTCGCCGCGCGCGGCGACCGCTTCGTGATCCGCTCGTACTCGCCCTCGCGCACGGTCGGCGGCGGATCGGTGATCGAGCCGGTCGCGGTCAAGCGCAAGCGGCGCGGCGGCGGCCTCGAGTCGCTCGCCGTGCACGAGAGCGGCGATCTCGATGCGCGCGTCGTCACGACGCTCGCGGATGCCGCGGCGCCGGTCGCGACGGCGGCGCTCGCGAAGACGCTCGCCGAGGGCGAAGCGACGGTGAGCGCCGCGCTCGAACGCTTGCTCGCGGCGGGGCGCATCGCGGCCCCTGCGGCGGGCAAGTGGATCGGCGTCGAGCGCTGGACGGCGGCGCGCGACGCG
Source organism: Candidatus Eiseniibacteriota bacterium (assembly GCA_016178725.1). Lineage (GTDB taxonomy): Bacteria > Eisenbacteria > RBG-16-71-46 > RBG-16-71-46 > RBG-16-71-46 > WS-11. Next base: position 1,450 of record JACOSV010000008.1, on the reverse strand, counting down.
ATCGCGCGCGCGGTGGCGGAGTACGCCGCGAAGTATCCCGCGCGCTACGGCGTGCCGAAGGGCGAGCTGAAGAGCGCGCAGCGCGCGCTCGATCCGGCGCTGTTCGACGCGGCCTTCGACGCGCTGGTCGCCGACGGCACGCTCGCGACGCGCGGCGAGCGCGTGCGCCACGCCGCATCGCCGTGGCAGCCGCCGGCGCAGACACTCGCCGCCCTCGAACGCCTCGCGGCCGAGCTGGAAACGGCCGGCTTTCAGGTGCCCGAGACGCCCGCCTGGCAGGCCAAGCTCGGCGCGGCGGGGGCCGAGGTGATGGCGCTCGGACTCTTCCTCGACCGTCTCGTGCGCGTGAGCCAGGAGCTGACGTACACGGCGGCGCAGATGGAGCGGCTGCGCGCGCTGCTCGCCGCGCACTTCGCGAAGCAGCCGGCGCTGACCGTTGCTGGTTTCCGCGCACTCACCGGCGCGAGCCGCAAGTACGGCGTGCCCCTGCTCGAGCATTGCGACCGGATCGGCTGGACGATGCGCGTCGGCGACGAGCGCCGCGCGGGGGCGAGGCTCGTTGCGACCGTCGGCTCGGGCTAACGCCGCCAGGCGAGCATGATGCTGATCATGCGCGGCGCGAATCCGGCGTAGCCCGTGTGCATCCCCGGTGTCGTCGTCGTCATCTCGATCGGCGGCGGGCCGAACGGAACCGCGGCCTCGTACGAGAACCCGACCCACGCCGCCGAGCGCATGATCCGCGCTTCGATCGTGTAGCGCACGCTCGCGAGCACCACCGTGTGCGCGGTGAACCGGCTGACGACCAGCGAAGGATCCTGATCCGTCGCCGCGACAATGCCGCTCGGCCACGCCACGCCGAGCGAAACGCCGACGCGCGAGCGGAGCCAGTGCGTCGAGGTCGGACTCTCACGCATGTCGCCGACGCCCTCCATCCACGCGCGCACGGCATGGATGGTCGCGATGCCGAGGCCGGCGCCGGTCGAGTCCGCGAGGCCGAAGTGCAGCTGATGCTGGAGCACCGAGACGCCGAACATCGGCAGAAAGTCCGAGTTCGGATCGCGCTCGAGCGTGAGTGCCGCATCGAACGTCGGACGGTCGTTGTAGCCGACGAAGCGCGAGTTCGGCGGCGTGTCCGATGGGAACGCATCGTTCTCGCTGCCCGCGTTGCGCGTCGTCGGCGCGCCGCGCAGCTCCGCGCCCCAGCGCCATGGAGGCTTTACGCGCGGCGGTTCGGGTGACGCGATGAAACCGCCGACGCCCGCAAACATGCCGAACGACGGTCCCGACGCGCGGTGCGAGTCCACGTCGATCCGCTGCGACGGCGTCGCGGTGTACGAGGCGTTGATTCCGACTTCGACCCAGTGAATGCGCGCGAGCAGCGCGCCGCGCACGTATCCGCCCGCGTACATGAAGCCCGGGGAGCCGACGTCGTTCCCCGATGCGAACTCGG
>JACOSV010000007.1 GCA_016178725.1 Candidatus Eiseniibacteriota bacterium | reverse complement strand
TCTACCAGCTGAGCTACGCCGCCGAAAGCGGGCCATCGAGGCCGATGGCGAACCGAGGAAGTTAGGGAGCGACCCCGGCAAAGTCAAGGCACGGCGCGCGAATGGCGCGCGCCACGCGCGCGGCTAATGCGCGCGGCGGCGGCGCACCACCATCGTCATCAGATAGGCGCCGAGCAGCACCAGCACCGGCAGCTCGCCGAGACGGTGCGCGGCGGGATCGACCTCCATGTCCATGTGGACGCCGAAGCCGATGCGCGCGCGGAACGCGAGCAGCGATTCGGTCGCGTTCGACGCCCACGTCCAGCTGGGATGCCAGAAGCCGCTCCGCGCCCAGCGGTACTCCGCGCCGTTCGCGAAGCGCACGACGCCGGTGCCCCGCCAGTGACGTTCGAACGTGGCGACCACCGCTTCGCTCGCCGCGTCGCGCACGATCACCTGACTCTTGAGCGGGCCGACCATGTGCCGGCCGATCGTCCAGCGGCCGTCCGCCGCGATCGCGGTCGCCTGCATGCTGAAGATCTTTTCCCAGCCCAGCATCGCCAGCCGCTCGCTGCCGGCCTCGAGCACGAGATCGCGCGCGAGCAGGTGCGGACGGCGCCAGGCGAGGTCGCCGTAGAGCGCCTCGCGCAGCGGACGCGCGCCGGTCCAGAGCTCGGTGGTGGTCATCGCGATCAGCCCGCCGCCTTCGACGCCGTCTCGCCGCCAGCAGCACTCGCCGGCTGCTCCTCGTCCTCGGGACGGATGCGGAAGATGCGCGAGAGCTCGGAGCGCAGCTCGCCCTCGTTCAGGTGCTGGCGCAGCACGCCGCGATAGGCGACCGAAATCGCGCCCGATTCCTCGCTGATGACGATGATCGCCGCATCGGTTTCCTCCGACAGCCCGAGCGCCGCGCGGTGGCGCGTGCCGAGCGCGAGCGCGCTGCGCGGATTCGCCGAGAGCGGCAGGATGCACGAGGCGGCGAGCACCGTGTCCTCCCGCAGGATCGCGGCGCCGTCGTGGAGCGGCGAGCCGGGGCTGAACAGCGTCACGATCAGCTCGGCCGAGACCTTGGCATCGATGCGCGTCCCGGTCTCGACGAAGTTGCGCAGGCCGACGTTGCGCTCGAGCACGAGCAGCGCGCCGTGGCGCGTGCGCGCCAGCGTCTCGACCGCGCGCACGACCTCGCCGAGCACCCCGTAGTTGTCGCCGCGCAGGAACGAGCGGAAGTAGCGCGTGCGGCCGAACTGCGCGAGCGCGTGGCGCAGCTCGGGCTGGAAGAGGATGACGAACGCGATCAGCCAGACGGTCTTGAGGCTCTCGGCCATCCATTTGATCGCGATCAGGTCGAACTCGCGCGCGGCGAGCGCGATCAGGACGATGATCAGCAGGCCGACGTACATCTGCGCCGACCGCGTGCCCTTGACGAGCGTCAGCAGGCGATAGAAGAGCGCCGCGACCAGGAAGATGTCGAGGAGGTCGAGGATCCAGAACTGATGGACGGGCGTCATGGCGGAGAAAAATCTAACAGAGCGCGGACGCCGGAACTACACACCGGTCAGTGGGAGTGTGGGTGTTCTTCACCGCCATGCGCGACTCGAGTCGGGGGCCATGAGGTACTTGCCCTCCCCGTGCTCCCATCTACGAAGGACTCCTTCTGCCTCTGCGTTCCTTGAAAACGCCGCGAGAAGTGAACGATAGAAGCGACGCGACGAAGACTCTCCGAGGGCGATACAAAATCGGACCCAGGGGGCCGCTCGACTTCGCCACACGACAATGGTGAAGCCTGCCTCCTTGGGGTTGCCTCGTCCATGGGCGACCTCGGGGAGTTGGACAAGGCGATCGATTGTTCTCCGAAGTTCGCTCGCCGAGGCCGCTGTGCCTCTCGCATCGTTACCCGGGAGGCGCGCCTGGGGGCCGACAAACACGAACCGCCAAAGAACGTCGGTGCCGTCACGAAGGCCCCTGAAGTCGATGCCGATCACGATGTCATCGCCCGAGCCGCCACGACGCACCAAGGAGTCGAGGGGGACGTCGCGGACATCGGCCGGGTACACGTCCGTTGGTGGCAGCGGGTTCTTCAGTAGCGGGGCGGGCGAGGCGAGCAGCGCCACGCTCAGCACGCTCACCGCGATGTCGCGTCGCATCACGCCCGTGCGGCGCGCAGGTGGCCGGCCATCCGCACGGCGCGCACCGTCGCGCGCACGTCGTGCGTGCGGATGACCCGCGCGCCGAGGAACACGGCTATGGCCGCGGTCGCGAGCCCAGCCTCGATCCGCTGATCCACGTCGAGATCGAGCAGCCGGCCGATGAAGCTCTTGCGCGAGGCGCCGATCACGACCGGCCGGCCGAGCGCCGCGAGCGTCTCGATCCGTGCCACCAGCTCGAGGCTGTGCTCGATCCGCTTGCCGAAGCCGATGCCGGGATCGAGCGCGATGCGTTCGGTTTCGATTCCGGCGCTTCGGGCGACCTCGATCCGCGCCGCGAGAAACGCCGCGACCTCGCGCGCCGCGTCGTCGTAGCGGGGGTCGCGCTGCATGTCGGCCGGCGTCCCCTGCATGTGCATCAGCACCAGGCCCGCGCCGCTCCCCGCCACGACCTCCGGCATCGCCGCGTCGCGCATCGCCGTCACGTCGTTCACGATCAGCGCCCCGGCCTCGAGGGCACGGCGCGCGACCTCGGCGCTCGACGTGTCCACGGAGATCGCGGCGCTGGCGTCGCGTGCGAGCGGCCCGAGCACCGGCTCGAGCCGGCGCCATTGCTCCTCGGCCGCGACCGGCGCCGAGCCGGGACGCGTGCTCTCGGCGCCGAGGTCGACAAGATCGGCGCCCTCGGCGACGATCTCGCGGCCGCGCGCGAGCGCCGCGTCGGGGGCGAAGTGGCGCCCGCCGTCCGAGAACGAGTCGGGCGTGACGTTGAGCACGCCCATGACCAGCGCGCGCTCGGTGAGATCGAACGCGCGGTCGCGGCAGCGCCACACGATCCGCGGCGCGGCGCCCGGGGCCTGCGCCGCCTCACCGGCGCGGCCCGCGCCTTCCGCCGTCACCGCTTCGCCAGCGCCTCGCGCTGCCGGCGGATCTGCGCGGCGTGGTTGTGCGCGTGCACGGCGTAGATCGCGAGCCACGTCTCGGCCGAGTAGCGGCCGCTCTCGGTGTGCCAGCCCTCGCGCCCCCAGTCGGCCTCGCTCATCGCCTGCAGCACCTGCGTCGTCGTCTCGCGCGCGGCGCGGAACGCGGCGAGCGACGGCGCGATGTCGCGCTCGTTGTAGCGCAGCCGCTTCGCCCAGCCCTCCTGATCGTAGCCGTGGATCACCGGATGATCCTCGGCGAGGAGCTTGCGGATCCGCAGGGCCGACGTGGTCTCGCTGTCGGCGAGATGGTGGACGATCTCGGCGGCGCTCCACTTGCCCGGGACCGCGTGGTGCGTGAGGCCCGAAGCGGGGAAGCCCTCGAGCGCCAGGGTCACCTCGGCGACGCCTTCGGCATACTGCGCGATCAGTCGGTCACGGTCCTGACGGGTCATCCGCTGCATCCTCTTTCGGCCTGTGAACTGCGGGTCGTCCGGCGTGCGCCGTCCGCGCATCCCGCGCCATCCCCGCGACTTTCGTTGACCGGGACCGGCGCGCGATGGTAGCACTTACCGCCTCTTTGCCCGGGCACATGGTCCCTCGTGGGCGCGTTCGGCCCGCGAGACCCGTGTTCCGCAACCCGTGGAACGCGCGTCGCTCGAAGCCCGAGGAGGTCGCTGCCGAAATGTTCCGTCCCCGCATGCTACTGCTGTGCCTCGGCGTCATCATCGCCGGTCCCGCCGCGGCGCAGGTGATCGGCCGTCCGATCGAAGCTTCAGGGCAGGCGGGCTGGATGCACTTCGACAAGCGCGCGATCCGCCAGGACGCACCCGTGTACGGCGCGTCGCTCGGCTGGCGCACCAATCCCTGGCTCGTCGCCGAAGGCTACCTGCTCCTCGCCTCGGCGAATCAGGACTCGCTGCCGCACGGCAAGGACAACTTCACCGCCGCGGGCGCCGACCTGCGCATGGATCTGCGCCCGGCGGAGAACCGCGTCGTGCCGTTCGCGACCGTGGGCTTCGGCTACGCGCAGAGCCACACCTCGGGCCATTCGCCCGAGAAGCTGCAGCGCGGATCGGGGACGCTCGGGCTCGGCATGATGTGGAGCCTGCGCAGCGACGCGCGCACCTACGTGCGCGCCGACGTGCGCAGCCTGTGGTTCAAGGAGCGCGACGCATTCGAGTTCTCGGATCACTTCGCGATCACGATCGGCCTCCACCATGTGTTCGGCGGCAAGCCGCACGACACCGATCTCGACGGCGTGCCCGATTGGAACGACGCCTGTCCCAGCACGCCGCTCGGCGCGACGGTGGACGCGAAGGGCTGCCCGAAGGATTCCGACGGCGATGGCGTCCTGGACGGGATCGACAAGTGCCCGGACACGCCGAAGGGCGCGACGGTGGACGCCAGGGGCTGCCCGAAGGACTCCGACGGCGACGGCGTGCCGGATGGCATCGACCAGTGCGCCGATACGCCGAAGGGCGCGACGGTGGACGCCAGGGGCTGCCCGAAGGATTCCGACGGCGACGGTGTCCTGGACGGCATCGATCAGTGCGCGAACACGCCGAAGGGTTGCACCGTGGACGCGAAGGGCTGCCCGAGCGACGCCGACGGCGACGGCGTGTGCGACGGTCTCGATCTCTGCCCCAACACGCCCGCCGGCCTGCGCGTGGACGAGCACGGCTGCCCGATCGAGGTCAACGAGAGGGAGATCGAGCTGCTCGACACCGGCATGATCCGGCTCCAGAACATCAATTTCGAGACCGGCAAGGCGACGCTGCTGGCCGAGTCGTTCCCGATGCTCGCCGACGTCGCGCACATCCTGCAGCAGTACCCGACGCTGCGGATCGAGATCGGCGGCCACACCGACAATCGCGGCAAGGCCGACCTCAACGCCAAGCTGTCGGGCGATCGCGCGGCGGCCGTGCTCGACTACCTGAAGCAGAACTTCCCGCAGATCTCGTCGTCGCAGTTCACGTCGAAGGGCTACGGACCGGACCGGCCGATCGCCCCGAACAGCACCACGCTCGGCCGCGCGCGCAACCGCCGCGTCGAGTTCAAGGTGCTGAATACCGACGCGCTGCGCATCGAACGCGACAAGCGGCGCTTCCTGCGCCGCGACGAGGGCGCGGCGAAGCCGGATTCGCTGCACGCTCCGGCGCCCGCGAAGGCGCCGGCGGACACGACGCGGCACTAGCGTCGCGAGGCGACGCGGACGCGGGGCGCCGCCACGGCGCCCCGCGTTTCGCTTTCGTGGCGGGCGGGTCCCGCGAGGAGGGGACATGCAGGACACGTGGCGGCGCGGCGAGTTCACGCTCACCACCGACCGCGCGCGCATCGATCTCGACGCGGTGCACGCGTTCCTCACCGCGTCCTACTGGGCCCAGGGGATCCCGCGCGACATGGTCGCGAGATCGATCGAGCACTCGCTCCCCTTCGCGCTGCTCGACGGCGCGCGGCAGATCGGGTTCGCGCGCGTGATCACCGATTACGCGACGTTCGCCTATCTCGGCGACGTCTACGTGCTCGAGGCGTATCGCGGCCGCGGGCTCGCGGGCTGGATGCTCGAGACGGTGCAGGCGCATCCCGCGCTGCAGGGATTCCGCCGCTGGGTGCTGCTGACGCGCGACGCGCACGCGCTCTATCGCAAGGCGGGATGGAGCGCGCTCGCCGCGCCCGACCGCTACATGGAGCGGTGGTTCAAGGACGTCTACAAACGCGCCGCCCCCGGCGCGGGCGCCCGATGATCGGGTCCCGACGCCGGGGGCGCGACGCGGCGCCGGTCAGTGGATGATCGGCACGCGCACCATCTCCTGCGTGTCCGGCGTGCGCAGCCGGACGAGGTAGATGCCCGACGGCGGCATGCGGCCGCCCGCGGGCCACGCGGGCTCGTAGTTGCCCGCCGCGAGCGTCGTCTGCTCGATCCGCGCGACCACGCGGCCCTGGAGGTCGATCACGTCCACCGTGACCGGCGTCGGCTCGGCGATCGTGAAGCTGAACGCGGCGCCCGCGGCCGTCGTGCTCACGATATGCAGATCGTGAGGCCGCGCCGTGTGGTGCAGGATGCCGTTCCAGCTTCCGTGCACGTCGAGCATCGCCGTGCCGCGGAGTGGCGTGCCGTCGGCGCGCAGGCCGAGCAGCGTGAGCGCGTACGTGCCGGCGGACCGCTGCGCGAACGGCGCGCGCGGGAACTTGACCGTGATGCCGCTCGAGCTCGCGGCCGCCGTGTCGCCGTTCGAGACGGCGAACGCGAGCGGCGCGACGCCGTCGAGCGTCAGCGATGACACCACGATGTCGGAAGCCGACCAGCCGTCGGCGTCGATGTGCGCTGCGATCGACGTTCCGTTGCTCTGCGCGTTGAGTGAGCTCGGCGTGAGCGCGACGGCCACGGCGAGCGTCTCGGCCGGCGGCGGCGGCGGCGGAGGCGGAGGAGGCGGCGGCGGCGGCGGAGGCGGCGGCGGAGGAGGAGGAGGCGGCGGCGGCGCGACGACGCAGCGCGACACGGCCGAGGCCGTGAGCAGATTCGAGCCGTCGAAGCCACCAATGAGCGCGAGACACGAGTCCGTATAGCCGGCGGCGCCGGCGTGCGACACGGCGGCCGGGAGCGCGCTCTCGTTCTGCCACACGCCGTCCGGACCGGCGCTGTAGACGTGGTCACTGCGCTGCTGCGCGCCGTTCAGGCCGCCCATCACCCAGATGCGCCCGGCCATCGCCGCCGCGGACGCGTAGGCGAGCGGCTCGGGCAGATCGGCGCCCGCGCTCCACGCGTTCGCGGTCGCGTCGTAGACGTCGACGTGCGCCGTCGGCGAGCCGTTGGTGCCGCCGATCACCCAGACGTGATCGCCGAGGGCCGCCATGGCGACGCCGGCGCGCGGCATCGCGAGCGTGCCGATCGTCCCCCACTGATCGGACCCGGGATCGTAGCGCCAGCAGTCGGACGCGAGGGTCCCTTCCATGTCCTGGCCGCCGGCGACGACGATCGCGCCGTTGACCGCGGCCGCGCCGAGCGCGGCGCGCGATCCCGGCATGCCGGAGCGCGGACTCCACGTGCCGGCGACGGGATCGAAGCGCTCGACGTTGATCGAGGCGAAGCCGGAGCCGTCGAAGCCGCCGAGTGCGTAGACGAAGCCGCCGAGCGCCGCGGCGCCGGCGAGGACGCGGGTCTGCGACATCGGCGCCGCCTCGCTCCACGTCGAGGTCTGGGAGCTCCACACCGCGGTGGTCGCGAGGTCCGCGGCCCCGTGGCCGCCGAGCAGATAGACGTTGCCGCCCTGGGCCGCGGCGGCGGCGCCTTCGCGTGCGGAGGGTAGCGCCGGCAGCGTGTTCCAGTCTGCGGCGAGCGTGACGACGGGCGCTGCGTCCATGAGCACCCCGAGCGCGAGACATGCGATGAGTCGACGCATGGTCGAACCTCCTCGAGGTGGGTAACGAAGGGTAGCCCCACTTCACGGAGCAACCGCGGGACCACGGCGCGCGTCGGGCGAACCGGCGTGCGCAGACGCCCGATTCGCGTGCAGCGTGCAGCGTGCGGGCGGCGGCTGGGTGCGATCGCGCGCGCGGGATGCACGCCGACGCATGGCTGTTTGCGCCTTGTCCGGCGCTACGTCCGTTGCTTCTTCTTCTCCGCCGCCGGGAAGAGGACGTTGTTGAGGATCAGCCGGTAGCCGGGCGAGTGGCGGTACTTGGAGAGATCGGTCGCCGGGTCGCCGACCATGTGCTGGAAGTCCTCGGGATCGTGTCCGCCGAGGTACGTGAACGTGCCGCGCCCGTACTGCCCGTGCAGGTATTTCACCTCGTCGGTGCCCTCGACCTCGCCCAGCACCAGCACGTTGCTCTTGAGCTTCGCGCGGTGGAATCCCGTCGTCTGGCCGAGGAACTCGGGCACCGCGTTCACGTGGTCCTGCACCAGCATCGTCGGCACCGGATCGTTCTTGGCCGAGAAGTCGAACAGCGTGAACACCGCGTTCGGCCCGCGCAGCGAGGCCTCCTGCGTCACGTCGATGTCCGAGAACTTGTAGATGAACGGGTCGAGCTCGAGCCGGTAATTCTTGAACGCGAGATCCTTCGCGAAGTCGAGCTTGCGGTTGGCGAGCGGATCGCACGGATCGCCGTCGTAGACCGATTCGGCGATGTCCACGCCCTGCGCCGCGAGCGCGATGTCGTACGTGTCGGTCGCCGAGCACATGCCGAACATGAACCCGCCGCGGCCGATGAAGTCGCGGATCGCGATCGCGACCGCCGCCTTCTCCTGCGTCACCTTGGCGAACCCGAGCTGCGTCGCCATCGCCTTCTGCACGCGCTCCTCTTCCTGATACCAGGGGAAGTTGTGGTACGCGACGAAGAACTTGCCGTGCTGGGCGGTGAAGTCCTCGTGATGGAGATGCAGCCAGTCGTACTTGGCGAGATCGCCGCTCATGACCTCGGCGTCCCACAGCTTGGAGTACGGAATGTCGGCGTACTCGAGCGCCAGCGTGACCGCGTCGTCCCATGGCGGCGTGTTGGGTGGGATGTAGACGGCGACGCGCGGCGCCTTCTCGAGCGCGACCGACTCCATGTTGTTGTCGGCGATCTCGGCGCGCATCGCGGCCTCGGCCCCGGCGTTCATCGATTCGAACGCGACGCCGCGCAGGTTCGCCTCGCGCTGGGTCTCGGCGTTCTCGGGCATCAGGAACGAGCCGCCGCGATAGTTGAGCAGCCACTCGATCTTCTCGCCGCGCGCGAGCGTCCAGTAGGCGAGGCCGTACGCCTTGAGATGATCCGTCTGCTTGTCGTCCATCGGCACGAGCAGCCCGGCGCGCGCCGGCGCGGGCGCCGTCGCGGCGACGAGCGCCAGCGCGAGCCCGAGCACGAGCGGCAGCGCTTCGACCACCACGGCCTTGGAGCGCTCGCGGTTCCGCGACGTCGCCGGACGGCCGTCGCCGCGGATGCGCTCGCGCCGCGCGCGTCCGCGCAGCAGGCGCGTCGCGAGCCCGAGCGTCGCGATCGCGGCGATCGCGACCATCACGACGCCGGCGATCGCGGCCACCGTGCCGATCGGGCCGAGACGCACCGCGCGCACGCCGCCGGGCGGTCGCGCGCCGCCGCGATCCACGTTCCCGCCGCCTCCGATCCGCGCCGGCATCAGAACCTCCGCTCGCGCCGTATGGTCTCGACCACGCGCCGCACTTCCGATGCGTTCCATGCCCTGGGATACCGCGTCAGGCACGTCTCGTAGCGTTCGAGCGCCTTCGCGTCGTCCTGGAGGCGCAGATGGTAGAGGTCGCCGGCGCGCTGCAGCGCGAGCGGCGCGAGCCGGTCGCCGGGCAGCGAATCGCCGACCGCGATCAGGGGCCCAAGCGCCGCGGCCGGATCGCCGCCGCGCTCGTGCTCGGCGGCGAGCGTCAGCGCCGCTTGGGCCCAGAGCGCACCGCGCGCGAGTCCGTGGTAGAGCGAGTCGGCGAGCGCCAGCGAGCGCGCGCGATCGCCGCGCCACGATGCGAACGCGAGCCGGCCGAACGCCGGCAGCGCGTCGCGCGGCTCGGCGTCCTCGATCAGGAACAGCCGCTCGAGCGCGGCGCCCGTGTACGGTCCGGCGGGGTCGTTCGACACGAGGCGGTAGAGCGCCGCCGCCGAATCGGGCATGCCGGCGAAGAACAGCGCCTCGGCGTAGCGGAACACGCCCTCGACCGAGCCGTGGGCGGCCTGCTCGAGCGTCGCGAGCGCCTTCGGCGTCGGGCCATCGTGGAGCTCGTTCAGCGCCGCTTCGAGCTTGAGCCCCGGCACCGCGTCGCGCCGCTCGCCGAGCCGGTCGAGCAGCGCGCGCACGTCGCCGGTGTCGCCCGCCTCGCGCAGCGCGTGCACGATCCCGACCAGCAGATCGGGCGCCCACGCCGCCGGCGGCAGATCGGCGAGCGCGCGGGCGACGCGCAGCGCGCCCTCGTGCCCGTCGCGGCGCCGGCCCGAAATCTCCCACGCGCGGCGCGCCGCCGGCAGGCGATAGGCCGCGTCGAGCGCCCGGTCCGCGGCCAACTCGACCAGCGCGTCGACCGCGCCGCTCGTGTCGCGCGGCGTCGCGGCGAACAGCAGCTCCTCGGCGAATCCCCAGCGCGCCGGCGTGCTCGGCTTGAGCGCGTCGGCGTCGGCGAGGAGGCGGAGCGCCTCGGGCCCCTCGCCGTGCTTCCACAGCAGGCGCGCCGCGAGGCGCACGAGCGCCACATGGCCGAGTCGCGCGGGCGCGCCGCGCCCGAGCACCTCGCGCACGGCGCGCGGATCGGCGGCGTCGAGACGGATGAGCGCGGGCTCGACCCATTCGCCGGCGGCGGGCGAGGCGAGCCACACCTCGAGCGCGATCTGTGCGGCGTCGCGCGCGTGACCGAGGCGCTCGAGCGCCGTCACCAGCTCCTGGCCGAGCAGCAGCGAATCGCGCGTCGCGACGCGCTCGCCGCGGGCGAGGCGCTCGATCGCGCCCCACTGCTTGCGGTCGGCCTCGAGGCGGGCCATCTCGGCGAGAACCAGCGGGTGATGCGGCGCCTCGGCGAGCAGCGCCGCGAGCATGTCGTGCGCGGCGTCGAACCGGCCGGCCTCGCGCAGGCCCTGCGCGCGGAGCAGCCGCTCGATCTGCGCGCCGACCAGCGGCGCCGCCGGATGTTGCGACGGCGAGGGCGCGGGTGCGGCGCTCTGCACCTCGGGCACCGTGTACTCGAACGGCCGGCCGGGGCGGGCCTGGGCGCCCGGAGACTGCGCCCGCGCAACCGGCGCGAGCAGCGCGACACCCAGCAGCGCGGCCGCGAGCCGCGGGATCACCGCGGACTCCCGTTCAGCGACTTGAGATAGGTCTCGATGAACGCGCGGTACTGCGCCGGATAGCGGTCCGCCTCGGCCTTGAGCAGATCGAGCCGCAGCCGGTCGCTCTCGCGCATCAGCTCGCGCGGGAGCTCCGCCGGCGAGGGCCGCGCGACGTCGACGCCGGGGCGCGACTCGCGCTCGGGATCGAAGTCGCGGCGGTTGATCGAACGCGTCGCGTCGAGCATGCGCGAGAGGATGTGCGTCTGCTTCTCCTCGATCGATGGATCGGTCACGCCGTTGCGCAGCGCCTCCTCGACCTCCTTCATCTCCTGCTGCGTCTGATCGAGCCGGCCCAGCAGCTCGTGATGCGACTGCTCGTCGCGCTGAACCTGTTCGAGCTGCTCGCGGATGCGCTGCTGCTCCTCGGCGAGGCGCTGGACCTCGTCGCGATCGCCGGCCTGGAGCCGCAGCTGCTGGCTCAGGCGCTGCGAGAGGCCGCGCGTCCGCTGGTTGAGCTGGCCCTGGCGCCCGGCGAGATCCTGCATGTTCTGCCCGTTCTGCGGCTGGCTGCCGGGCCGGGGATTGCTGCTCGGCGCGCCGGCGCCCGGCTTCTGGCACATGGACTCCTCGGTGCGCCGCAGCTCGAGCACCGCGAGGTTGAGCGCGCGGCCACCGTCGCGGCCGGCCTCTTCGCCGCGCCCGCGGTTGCCGGTCATGAGCTCGCGGCCCGAGACGGTGAGCTGATCCACCGCGGTCTGCAGCGCGAGCGCCAGCTGGCCGCTGATGAACGGCGTCTGGGTGGCGAGCGTGCGCAGCGAATCGGCGACCCGCGACGTGCCCTCGGAGAGATCGGTCTGGCGGTCGGCGCGCTGCGCGAGCGGCGCGGTCGGGTCCATGTTCTGCTCGGTCGCGCGCTGCAGCGAGAGCAGATCCTGCGCGGCGCGGCGCACCGCGGCGAGATCGAGCTGGTTCTGCTCCTCCGACATCTGCGAGACCATCTTGCGCAGGCTCTGCGCGGCGCGGGAGAGACTCTGGCTCGCACGCTTGCCGGACTTGGACGCGCTCGAGCGGTCCTTCTGCTGCGCCTGCTGCGACGCCTCGCGCTGCGCCGGCGCCGCCTCGGACTTGAGCTCCTTCGCCGCCTCGTCGAGTCCCTGCTTCTCGTCGCCCTCCTTCGCGTCCTCGCCGGTCTTCTGGGCATCCATCGCGAGCTTCTCGCTCTTCTCGGCCGCACCCTGCTGCTGCTCGGCGAGCGGGTCCTTCGCGGCCGCCGGATTCTGCGCGCCCGACTTCGCGTCCGGCTTCGCATCGGGCTTCGCGTCGGCGCCCGCGTCCTTCGGCGGGGCGTCCATCTTCTGGTTCATCTGATCCTGCTCGGCCTTGAGCTCGTCGGCGCGCTGCGCCAGCGATTGGAGCTTCTCTTCCTCGCGCAGCTTCTTCATCAGCTCGATCGTGCGCTGGAGGTTGCTCAACATCTGCTGATTGCGCTCGCGCCACTGCGGCAGCTCGCTCTCGAGCGGCTTCTGATCCATCTTCTCGAGCGCGTCACGCATCTTCTGCATCGCGTCGCGGAAGTCCTTCGACTGGATCTGATCCATCAGGCCGGCCAGCTCCTTGAGCTTGTTCTGCAGCTGCTGGTCGAACGTCTGGCGCTCGGCCGCCTGATCCAGGCTCTCGCGCATCTCCTTCGCCGCATCGTCGATCTTGCGGCCCAGCTCCTGCTGGCGCTCGAGCGCGCTCTTCAGCTCCTCGCTGCGCTCGAAGCCCTGCGAGCTCTGCGGCGCCGGCCGCGGCTGGAGCCGCGCGAGCTTGTCGAGCGACTTCTGCAGCTCCTTCGCCTTCTCGGCGATCTGCTGGAGCGCGGCCTCGGCGGTCTGCTGCTTCTGGTCCACGTGCTCGTAGAGGTCGGCGAGCGACGGGAAGCGCAGCTCGAACGTCGGGCTCACCGCGCGCCCCGGCCCCGAGACGCGGTTGTCGTCGAGCAGCTCGAAGCGGAACGTCGCGCTCTGGCCGGGGAGCAGCGCGAGCGGCGTCGCGTCCCAGCGCGTTTCGACGTGCGCCTCGCGCGGCTCGCCGTCGAAGCGCGCGATCGGCAGATCGGCCCACGGCGCCGAAGCGTCCTTGCGGTACTGGAGCGTGAGCTTCGCGAGCCCGAGATCGTCCTGCGCCAGCACCTCGACCGGGATCTGCTGGCCGACCGGCAGATCGACGTCGCCCGCCGGCACGCGCACCGAGAGGAGCGGGGGCGCGTCCGCCATCGGCGTGATGCGGTAGCGGAAGTGCGCCTCGCCGCGCTCGGCGACCGCGGTGAGCGTGTACTCTCCGTCGTCGGCGACCGGCACCTCGCCGCGCCAGCGCCGCGGCGTCACCGCGGTCCACGCGGCGCTGCGTCCGCCCGGCAGCGTCGCCGCGAGGCTCTTCAGGTCGCGATCGAACGTGACGAGCAGACTCGCGCGGCTGCCGCGCAGAGCGCTCACGTCGCCGCGCGTCGCGGTGCCGCGCTGGAGCGGGAGCCGGGCGTAGGCGGGTGCGGCGATCTCGATCTCGAAGCTCACCGGCGACGGCTCGCCCGCGAGCGAGATCCGGTAGCGGGGGCTCTCGACGCCCGCGACGCGCACGCGATAGTCCTGCTCGCGCGTGAGCTGCGTGAGGTCGAAGCGCCACACGCGCTCGCCGCGGACGCCCGCACCCTCGGGCGTCGCGGCGTCGGCGTGCGATCCGTCGCGCAGGAGCCGCGGCGCGCGCGCCGTGCCCCAGACGCGCGCGCGCACCGCGAGCGCCGCGCCGGGCGTGAGCCGGACCGAGCCGGGCTCGACGGCGATCCGGACCGGCGGCGCGGCGCGGTTCGGGTCGAGCAGGGTCGCCCACGAGCGGCTCGTCGGCGCCGGCAGCAGCAGCGCGAGTGTGACGATCGCGGCGACCGCCGCGAGGAGCACGAGCAGCGGGCGGCGCGGCGCGATCGCGGGCCGTCCGGACGCCACCGCGATCGTCCGCACGCGGCGCGCCGTCTCGTCGGCGACGGCGCGGGCGAGCACGGGTGACGTGTGGCGCGGTGTCGCCTCCTCGAACTCGAGCGCGTTCCGCAGCCACGAGCGGAGCTCGGGGAAGCGCCCCTCCACCGCTTCGAGCCAGGCGTCGAGGCTCGGCGCCACGCGGGCGAACGCGAGCGCCGCGCCGGCGATCCCCGCCGCGGCCGCCGCGATCGTGAACGCGAGGCGCGTCCACGCGCTGCCGACGCCGAGCGGCAGGAGCGCGCCCGCCGCCACCGCGAGCGCGACGGCGCCGCTCACGAACGCCGCGCCGCGCAGGGCGTGCCGCAGCATCAGGGCGGCGCGCACGGCGCGATGCTGCCGGGCGAGGGTGCGGCGGAGCGGAGTCTCGGGCACGCGGTCGTTCATGGCTGGCTGCTGCGGCGGCCCGGGGAGGGTCGAATGTCGCTAGTGAGTCAGGGCGTAGAGCACGAGATTCAACCCCATGCGCATGGCCGCTTCACGCTTCTCGGGGGGATCGTGATGGACCTCTTCGTCCTCGAGCCCGTCCCCGAGGTCGCAGTCGTACGAATAGAATACAACCAGCCTTCCGTCG
Organism: Candidatus Eiseniibacteriota bacterium; assembly: GCA_016178725.1. Lineage (GTDB taxonomy): Bacteria > Eisenbacteria > RBG-16-71-46 > RBG-16-71-46 > RBG-16-71-46 > WS-11. The sequence continues at coordinate 54,623 of JACOSV010000007.1, read as the reverse complement.
TGGACAATCCCGAAGGCCCGGGCCGGGCCGCCGTCGTGCTCGTGGATCTTGGGCAAACCGCCGGCAAACTCGTACATCTGGTGGAAGACCGGATGCGAGAACGGCAGCTCGATCAGCTTCTCGTCGGGGAAGACCTTCGCCATTTCGCGCCGGAACGAGGGGTCGATGCCGAAATCGTCGTCCACCCACAGGAATCCGCCCGACGTGAGATAACGCCGCAGATTCGCGGCCTCGGTCGCGGTGAACTTCATGTTTCCATGACCCGAGGCGAAGACGAACGGGTACTGGAACAGCGCCGCCGAGCCCGGCTCGACGACCGCCTCCTGCGGCGCCGCGATCGGCACCGACGTGCGCTCCTCCAGCCCGCGCAGCAGATTGACCAGCGACGTGCGGTCCTCGTACCAGTCGCCGCCGCCGCCGTACTTGAGCCGCGCGAGGCTGAACTGGTGCGCGCCCGGGGCCGCCGGGGTCTGCGCGGCGGCCGGCGCGGCCGCGAGCGTGGCGTGGGCCGCGGGTGTCGCGAGCAGGGCGATGAGCAGCAGACGTGCGGAGCTCAACCAGGATCTCCCGCGGCCGGGTGGGTGCACGCGCCGTCCCTTGGGATGCGCGCCGGGCCCGAAACGGCGCCTGGTCCGGCGCCGCGAAGCCCGCTAGGGCGCTGCGATCGGCGGCGGCAGCGGACGCTGCGGCGTCACACGCCGCGCGTTGATGCTATAGCGGATCGAGACGTCCTGGCCACCGATGTTCTGGTGCGTGGCGTCCGTGTCGCTGTCGGGACCGAGGGTCGTCGCGATCATGCGGCCGGTCGCGTCCACCGCCGAGACACGGATGAACACCGCCGACTGCCCGGCCAGGATCCGGTAGACCAGCACGCGCGCGCCGGTCGGCACCGGCGAGCCGACCTTGTACGAGGTCACGGACGCCGGGAAATAGCCGATGAAGAAGTCGCGCACCTTGCCGGTCGCGATCGCCGCGGGCAGCGCCGTCACCACCACCTCGGACCCGTCGCGGATGTCCGAACGCTTCTGGTAGACGTGGACCCAGTAGCCCACCGCGCCCGGCACCGCCTGCCACGTGAGGCCGACCAGCGAATCGGGCGGCGAAGAGCTGCCGGTGTAGGCCATCGAATCGATCGGAACGCCCGGCGTCAGCACGCCGAGGTTCGTGAGCGGATAGGCGGCGCCGGTCAGGCCGGCGATCAGCGCGCGGCCGACGTAGGCCGGATCCGCGACCGCGGGCGGCACCGGATCGGCGAACTCGTAGAGCTGGGCCGGCGGCAGGACCAGCGTGCCGTTCGCCGTGCCGTAGTAGTCGTGATCCGCCCAGCGCCGCGTCGGCGTGAGGGCGAAGTCCTGGAACATGCTGAACGCCTGGTTCCCCTCGCGCCGGAACATCTGGTAGCCGGTGGCCCCGGTGTAGTCGGTGATCTCGCCCACGTACGCGCCCGCCTGGCTGCGGTACGCGGTGTAGAGCAGCAGCCCCGAGTTCGCGTCGTAGACCGGCAGCGGCGTGTCCGGCCACACGGTCAGATTGGACGGCGTGCGGTCGAGCGAATCGCGCACGCCCGGCGGGAACGATCCCGCGATCAGACCGGCGTCGGGGGTGGTCAGCTTCTTCGCGCAGCCCGGAGCGCCGATCACGGCGGTCGCGAGCAGGAGCAGTGTGAGGGGGGAGGTGAGCCGGCGTTGCACGCGCTTCATCGTCTGCCTTTCGATCACTCCGCCTGAATGCCCTTCCGGCGGTCGAGCCCGATCCACACGTCGAGGGCCAGTCCGCTCGCCACGTACACCGACGAATACGTGCCGAACACGACGCCCACCAGCATCGCGAACGAGAAATCGCGCAGCACCTCGCCGCCCCACACGAACAGCGCCAGCGAGCTCAAGAACACGGTGAACGCGGTGATGACGGTCCGGGACAGCGTCTCGTTCACGGCGATGTCCATGACCCGCGAATGCTTCTCCTTGCGCAGCGCCTTCGAACGCTCCCGGATGCGGTCGAAGACGACGATGGTGTCGTTGATCGAGTAGCCCGCGATCGTGAGCAGCGCCGCGATCACGGTGAGCGAGACCTCGCGCCCGGTGAAGCAGATGAACCCGAGCGTCACGAAGACGTCGTGGAGCAGCGCCACGACCGCGCCGAAGGCGTACTTGAACTGATAGCGCAGGCCGACGTACATCAGAATTGCGCCCAGGCTGCCGAGGATCGCCCACAGCGCCTTCTGGCGCAGCTCGCTGCCGACCTTGGGCCCGACGTGCTGGTTGCTGCGCAGCGACACCGTGACGTTGGGGTAGTGCGCCTGCACCGAGCGCTGCACGGTCGTGAACAGATCCTGCTGCGTCTCGGACTGGATGCGGATCAGGTACTCGTTGCGGTTGTCGCCCGCCATCTGCTGCAGCTCGAAGCCGTGGAAGCCCGCCTGGTCGAGCGTCTGGCGCACCTGATCGGCCGGCAGCACCTGGCTCAATCGGATCTGCAGCATCGTGCCGCCGGTGAAGTCCACGTTGTACCTGGGGCCGCCGTGCACGAACAGCCACACGACGGTCGCGAGCGCGATCGCGGACGAGAACATGTACGCGAAGCGTCGGTAGCGCATGAACGGAACGTCGGTGCCGATCAGGAACTGGATCATGCGTGGCGCCTCAGATGCTCAACCGCTCGAGCTTGCGGCGAGCGAGCACGAAGTCGAACACCATCCGCGTGAAGAGCACCGCGGTGAACATGTTGGCGACCAGTCCGATGATGAGCGTCACCGCGAACCCCTTAATCGGGCCGGTGCCAAACTGGAACAGGAACAGCGAGCTGATGATCGTCGTCAGATGCGCGTCGAGAATGGTGCGAAACGCGCGGGTGTACCCGAGGTCGACCGCCTGCCGGATGCTGCGCTGGTTGCGCAGCTCCTCGCGGATGCGCTCGAAGATCAGCACGTTCGTGTCGACCGCCATGCCGACCGAGAGCACGAACCCGGCGATGCCGGGCAGCGTGAGCGTCGCGCCGAAGCCGGCGAGGCAGGCGACGATGTAGAAGAGGTTGAGCAGCAGCGCACCGATCGCGATCAGGCCCGAGAGCTGGTAGTAGACGGCCATGAACACGACGACCAGCACCGTGCCGATCAGTCCGGCGGTGAGTCCCTCGCGGATCGAGTCCGAGCCGAGCGAAGCGCTCACCGAGCGCTCGTCGATGACGTGGACCGGCGCCGGCAGCGCGCCGGCGCGCAGCACGATCGCGAGGTCCCTCGCCGCGTCGACGTCGAAGCTGCCGGTGATCGAGGCGTTGCCGTTCGGGATGCGCTCGCGGATCACCGGCGCCGAGGCGACCTCGCTGTCGAGCACGATCGCGAGGTTGCGGCCGACGCTGTTGCCGGTGATGCGAGCGAAGTCGGCGCGCCCGCGCGGCGTCATGGTCATGCTCACGCCCCACGCGCCCGGGTTCGCCTGGCTCAACCCGACCTGCGCCTGCGCGCTCGCGATCGAGCCGCCGGTCATCTCGGCGTCCTTCTTGACGATGTAGAGCGCGCGTCCCGTGACGCCGCGCGAGCCCTGCTCGGGCGAGCTCCACAGGAGCTGCGAGTCGAACGGGATCACCGAGTCGAGGCCGGCCGTGGCGAGCAGCTTCTGCACCATCGGCAGATCCTCGTTGCGCACGAAGGCCGGGTTGTCCAACTCGAGGAAGTGGGCGGTGAGCGGCGCGCGGCGCATTGCCGTGTCGAGCCCGCCGGTCGCGGCGCCGCCGTGCACGGCGAGATAGCCGTCGATCCGGCTCCAGACATTGCGGCCCTCGTCGCCGGTGCGCACCAGCTTGAACTCGAGCAGCGCCGTCTTGCCGATCAGCTCCATCGCCCGGGCGCGGTCGGTGAGCCCCGGCAGCTGCACGACGATCCGATCCTCGCCCTGCTTCTGGATCAGCGGTTCGGCGACGCCGAAGGCGTCCACGCGGCGGTCGAGGACTTCCTTCACGCGGTCCACCGCGTCCTTCGCCTCTTCGACGCTCAAGCGCGAACGGTCGACCTCGAGCACGAGGTGCATGCCGCCCTGGAGGTCGAGGCCGAGGTGGATCGCCTTCTTGCGCAGCTTGGCGATCTCGGTCGCGGGCAGCGCGTCGCGCTCCGCGGGCTTGAGCGAGTAGTAGCGGAGGGACGGGTAGAGGACGTAGATGGAGAGCAGGGTCGCGAGCACGACGCCCGCCAGCTTCCATTGATCCGTGCGGCTCATCCCGAAGTCCCCATACGGTGAATCGCCGGGCATGCGGTCGGCGTTTCTCCTCCGACCGTCCCGGCGTCAACGGCGCAAAATGAGGGCGGCAGTCTACGGGCGTCCCCGGCGAGTGTCAACGACTTGGCCGGGCTCGGGCTCGGCGGCGCGCCGGAAACCGGGACGGGGGCCGGTTGGCGGCCGGCCCCGTGAGTGGTGATGGCTTCGCTGCTGGGTGGGTTCGGGGTGAGGAGAACTGCGGCGGTTGTTCGTGGGATCCCGGTCGGATCCGCGCCGCCGCTCCGGAGGGAGCCGCGACGCGGCCGTGATGCCGGGTGTCCTCTCAAGGACCGTTCCATCGCCGGTGCGCGCGTCCCATGCGCGCCGCGACGGCGGTTAGCCGCCGCGATCGGCCGACCGTCGCGCCCACGGTGTCGACATCCCGACGATCTCGGCGACGATACGGCCGTCCGCCGGCGCGGAAGTGCTTGCGCGCGCGCGCGAAAACACGGCTCCGATCCTTGACACCCCCCAGGGCCCCTCGTAGACTGCCGCGCTCATTGCACCGGGCCTTCCTTCCATTTCTTCCCACGCGGAAGAGGAGCCTCCAACGCATGCATCGTCGCCTTCGCACGGCGAGCCTCGCACTCCTCGCGACGCTCGCGGCCGCTTCGACCTGTCTCGCGGCGGAGGGCATGGGCACGGGCCGCGCCGGAATCGGCGGGCAGCTCGGCGGTTCGACGTTCTGGGCCGACGGCGATTACTCGAACGGTGTGATCCAGCGCCTCGCCTTCGGCGGCCACTTCCGCTACATGATGTCCAACCACTGGCGCTGGCAGGTCAGCCCGGGGTTCACGTGGACGACGTACACGAGCCAGATCCTCACGCCGGTTCCGGACGGCAGTAACCCGCCGGGCAATCCCGGGGGGCATCCGGCGATCGAGCCCAAGAGCAGCAACCTGACGCTCCTGCTGCCGATGACGTTCGAGGTCCAGTACGTGATCCACCACGGCAAGTGGTTCACCCACATCGGCGCCGGCCCGGGCGTCTACCGCGTGTGGGTCGAGAACCATCGTCAAGTGCTGGTCGATCCCGCCAGCTTCCGCCGCCATCAGGGCCTGTATCCCGGCATCTCCGGGGAGATCGGCATCGAGCGCTTCCTCAAGTCGCTGCCGTCCACGAGTCTCGAGCTCTCGACCGTGACGCACTGGGTGTTCGCCCGCGACGACGCCGCGTTCCCGACCGGCTACAACAGCTTCATCGGCGCCACCGAGTTCCGGATCGGCGGTAACTTCTACTTCGACACGAGCCGCCTGAAGCGCAGCAAGGCGCAGGAGCTGCCGGCCTCGCACTCAAAGAAGTAGGCGCCGGTGGTGGCGGGCGGCGCCGCGCATCCAAGTCGGTTGCGGCGGCGTGCGGCACGCGATCGGGGAGGTGAACCGGCCATGACGGAGCGCGTGATGTGGGCGGAGAAGATCGAACAGCGTCCGTCGCCCGGCGGCGCCGCGGCCGCGGCGCCGGCGCACGTCGCGTGGACCGACAAGGTCGGCCCCGAAGCGCTCACCTTCGACGACGTGCTGCTCGTGCCGCAGCTCGCCGAGATCCATCCGCGCGACGTCGTCACGCGCACGCGCTTCTCGCGCCACATCACGCTCGAGATCCCGATCGTCAGCGCGGCGATGGACACCGTCACCGAGTCCGAGATGGCGATCGCGCTCGCGCGCGAGGGCGGGATCGGCGTCGTGCACAAGAACCTCTCGATCGAGCGCCAGGCCGCCGAGGTGGACAAGGTCAAGCGTTCCGAGAGCGGCATGATCGTGGATCCCTTCACGCTGCCTCCGCACGCCTCGCTGCATCAGGCGCACGAAGTGATGTCGCGCTATCACATCTCGGGCGTGCCGATCACCGAGAACGGCAAGCTGATCGGCATCCTCACCAACCGCGATCTGCGCTTCGAGGACAACCTCGACCGCAGGGTCTCCGAGGTGATGACGCGCGAGCGCCTCATCACCGCGCCGGTCGGCACGACGCTCGAGCAGGCGCGCGCGATCCTCGCCAGGCACCGCATCGAGAAGCTCCCGGTCGTCGACGCCGATGGCCGGCTCAAGGGCCTGATCACCGTCAAGGACATCGAGAAGCGCATCCGCCATCCGCACGCATGCAAGGATTCGCTCGGACGCCTGCGCGTCGCGGCCGCCGTCGGCGGGGGCGGCGACGCGTCGGAACGCGGCGCCGAGCTGGTGCGCGCCGGCGCCGATGCGCTGGTGATCGACAGCGCGCACGCCCACTCGCGCGGCGTGCTCGACATCACCGAGGCGATGCGCGCCGCGTTCCCCGATGTGGACCTCGTGGTCGGGAACGTGGGCACGTTCGAGGGGGCGAAGGCCGTCGCCGCGGCCGGCGCCGACGCGGTCAAGGTCGGCATGGGCCCCGGCGCGATCTGCACCACGCGCGTCGTGACCGGCGCCGGCATGGCGCAGATCACCGCCGTGCTCGAGGCCGCGCGCGCGCTCGAAGGGAGCGACGTGCCGATCGTCGCCGACGGCGGGATCAAGTACAGCGGCGACGTGGTGAAGGCGCTCGCCGCAGGGGCCCACTGCGTGATGATCGGCAGCCTGTTCGCCGGCACCGAGGAGAGCCCGGGCGAGGTCGTGCTGCTCGAGGGCCGCTCGTACAAGGTGTATCGCGGGATGGGATCGCTGTCGGCGATGGCCGCCGGCCGCGGCAGCCGCGAGCGCTACTTTCAGGAGGGCTCTGACGAGCTGGCGAAGCTCGTGCCCGAGGGGATCGAAGGGCGCGTGCCGTTCAAGGGACCGATCGCGATGGTCGTGTTCCAGATGACCGGCGGCCTGCGCGCCGGGATGGGCTACGCCGGCGTCGCCGACATCGAGTCGCTGCGCACGCGCACGCGCTTCGTGCGCGTGAGCTCGGCCGGGCTGCGCGAGAGCCATCCGCACGACGTGACGATCACGCAGGAAGCGCCCAACTACGGGGTACCGGGGCGGTAGGTGTCGTGACGCAGTGGCCATGACCGCCGAGGACCTGATCCGACGGCTCCGCCTGGTTCCGCTGGCAGGCGAGGGCGGGTTCTTTCGCGAGACGTTGCGGTCGGCGCACTCCAGCGCCATCTACTACCTCCTCACACCCGACACGTTCTCCGCGCTGCACCGGCTGCCCGGCGACGAGATCTTCCACTTCTACGTCGGCGATCCGGTGGAGATGCTCCAGCTTCGCGCCGACGGCACGGCGGCGACCGTCCTCGTCGGTGCCGACGTCGCGCGCGGGATGCAGCCACAGGTGGTCGTCCCCGGCGGAACATGGCAGGGCTGCCGGCTCGTTTCCGGCGGGACCTTCGCCCTCCTCGGCACGACGATGGCGCCGGGTTTCGACCTCGCCGATTTCGAGCTAGGCGATCGTGCGGTGCTGATCGGGCGCTTCCCCGCGCACGCGGCGATGATCGCCGCGCTCACGCGCTGACCCGCCCGCCACGTCTTGCCTTCGCGGCGGGATGTTATTACAGTAATAACATGACGATCGTGAAGCTGAAGGTCGCGCGCATCGGGAACTCGAGGGGCGTCCGTCTGCCCGCGGCGACCTTGCGCCGGTACCGGATCGGCGATTCCGTGACGATGGAGGAACGCGACGACGGAATCCTGCTGCGCCCCACGGGCTCTCCGGTCGTGAAGCTCTCGTGGAAGGAGACCGCCCGCGCCATGGTGGCGAGTCGCGAAGACTGGAGCGATTGGGATGCCGCGGCGGGTGACGGGCTGGAAGACCTTCCGTGGGAACCCGGCAGGCGAATGCGGGTCGTTGAATCCGCGCCGCGATACGCGGGGATCCGCCGCCGGCGGAAGCGAGGATGAAGCGCTACGAGATTCGCTGGACCGCCCTCGACCCGGCTCGGGGCGCCGAAATATCGAAGACGCGCCCCGCCGTCATCGTGAGCCTCGACGAGCTGAATCGAGCCCTGCCCACGGTCACGATCTGCCCGCTGACCAGCCGCCAGCATCCGACGTGGCGATCCCGGTTGCAGGTGCGATGCGCCGGACGGCCCGCGGAGATCGCGGTGGATCACATCCGGTCGGTGAGCAAGGCGCGGCTGGGCGACAGGATCGGCGTGCTGAACAAGTCCGAAGCCGCCGCACTCCGGCGCGTCATCACGGAGATGTACGGCGAGTAGGCCGGGCCGCTACTCCGCCGCGGATTCCTCCCAGCGTCCGCTCGGCTGCCGCACCCACAGCCGGCCGCTGCCATCCAGCCACTCCCGCTCCGGCTCGCCCTTCCGCGGCTCTGAGCCGATGCGCATGACGTTGCCGTCCAGGTCCGCGACCTGGAACTCGTACGCCCAGGGATGGTCCGTCGGGGGGTGGCGGATGATCGCGCCCTTCGCGCGCAGCTCGTCGTGGAGCGCGCCCGCGTCCGGGCAGCCGATCCACACCCATACGCGCTCGGCGCTCTGATCCGCTTCGCAGAGGAAGATGCAGCAGTGATCGCGCGACACGGACACGAATTTCGGCGTGTCCCAGTCCAGCGTGAATCCGAGCATGTCGATGAAGTAGCGGATGCTCGCGCGCACGTCGCGCACGCGGAAGATCGGTGTCGCGCCGCCCCAGCCGTGATGGTCGTTCATCGCCGTCCTCCGTGCTCACGCAACACCTCGTCCACGTCCGCGCGCCCGGTCGGCAGCGTGATCCCGTCCGCCGGCGCGCCCGCCGCGAGCAGCAGTCGGATCGAATCGGTCGTGGCGATCTCGGTCCAGTACGAATCCACGCACGCGCGGATCGCGAGCACGAGCGGCGTGTGGCCGCGCGGGTCGGGTGCGTCCACGGGCGAGCCGCGCTCGATCAGAAGCTTCACCACGTCCGGGCACGCGCGCCACGCGGCGACGTGGATCGCGAGGCTGCCGCCGGGCTCGCCGAAGTAGGCGTCGCCCTCGGCGAACGGCGCGCTCGCGCTCACGCCGAGATCGAGCAGAGCGCCCACACCCGCCGGGTTGCACGTGCCCGCGAATCGCGCGAGCAGGTCGCCGCCCATTGCCAGCAGCGCGTCGGCGACCCGCGGCTCGCGCCCGGCGATCGCGCGCCCGCGCGCCGCGTCGCCCCGGGCGCAGGCCGCGATCAGCGCGTCCACGCCGGCCAGATCGACCGCAACGCCGCGGCGCTCGAACAGGTCGAGCACGTCGCTGCGTCCCTCGCGCGCGGAGCGCGCGACACCGGTGAGCCCGCCCGCGACGATGCGCGGATCGGCGCCGTGGTCCAGCAGCAGCTCGAACATGCGCAGCGCGTTGTCGCGCGCGAGCGCGTGATGGAGCGCCGTGAGCCCGTGCCGCCACGTGTAGTTGGGATTCGCGCCGTGCTCGAGCAGGTACTGCGCGCCCGCCGTGTCGTGCCAGTCGTGCTTGCGGATCAGCATCAGCGTCAGATCCTCCTCGCGGAGCTTGCCGCTCTCGACCAGCGCCTCCATCGCCGCGTTGTCGCGCGTCTCGGGCGAGTGGTAGACGACCTCGACGTCGGTCGGGTTCGCGCCGCCCGCGAGCAGCAGCCGCGTGAGCGGCGCGTGATGCGCGACCCCCGCCGCGCCGTAGAGCGCCGGCTCCCACTCGGGCTCGGGCCGATGGTCCGGCTCCCACCATCCGGTGTTCGCGCTCGCGCCGGCGTCGAGCAGCGCGGCCGCCGCGCGCACGAATCCGTCGGACCGGGCGCGGTCGATCCGGAGATAGCGCGAAAAGCAGAGGTGGGTGAGCGCATCCCAGCCGTACGGGCCGCCCTTCGCGGTCGCATGCGCGGGGTCGCGTGCGATCCAGCGCCGCACGGCCGCCTCGTCGCCCAGGATCGCCGCGGCGTGGATGTCGGCGGTCGCGGCTTCGGGATGCGCGGCGAGGATCACCTCGGCCTCGGCGAGATCGCCGCTCGCGTGCGACGCGTCGCGCGGAACGCACGCGGCGACGATGAAGGCCCGCAGCGGATCGTCCGCCGATTGCGCGCTCATGCGCCGGACTCTAGCATCGCCGCGTGAGCGACGAGCGCCATCGCGAATTCCATCGCCTGCACGCCGCTGGCTGCTTCGTCATCCCGAACCCGTGGGACGCGGGCAGCGCCCGGATGCTGGTCACGCTAGGCTTCCCCGCACTCGCCACGACGAGCTCGGGGTTCGCATGGACGCAGGGCGTGCGCGACAACCACATCACGCTCGCCCAGGCGCTCGAGCACTTCACGACGATCGCCGCGAGCGTCCCGGTGCCGGTCAACGGCGACTTCGAAGGCGGCTTCGCCGTCGAGCCCGAGCAGGTCGGCGTTCACGTCGCCGCCGCGGCGACGACCGGCGTCGCCGGGCTCTCGATCGAGGATTCGACCGGCGATCCCGATCGTCCGCTCTTCGACGAAGCGCTGGCGATCGAACGCGTGCGCGCCGCGCGGCGCGCGATCGACGCGAGCGGGCGCCCGGTGCTGCTCACGGCGCGCTCCGAGGGATTCATCGTCGGCCGGCCGGATCTCGACGCGACGATCCGCCGCCTCGCCGCGTTCGCCGCGGCGGACGCCGACTGCCTCTACGCGCCCGGCCTGCGCGCGCGCTCGGACATCGCCGCGGTCGTGGCCGCGGTCGCGCCGAGGCCGGTCAACGTGCTGGTCGGCGGCAGCTTCACTTCCGTCGCGGAGCTCGCCGAGATCGGCGTGCGGCGGATCAGCGTCGGCGGCGCGCTCGCGCGCGCCGCGTGGACGGGATTCATCGCCGCGGTGGCCGAGATCGGTGAGCGCGGCACGTTCACCGCGCTCGACCGCGCCGCCAAGTCCGCCGAGATCGAGCGCGCGTTCGATCGCTGACCGTCACGGCCGCCCGCGTGCGTTTCGCCGTAGTGCCGCGCGCCGCGGGCCGCTCGAGCCAGGCGAGGACCTCGCGCGCCTGATCGGCCTTTGAAATCACCATCGTCCCACGCTAGCACGGCGGCCGACCCGCCCGCGCCGGCACGCGGTTTCGCGCCGTCCGGCGCGCGGGCGTTCGGCGCCCGCCCGCGGCGTGCTAGGGTTTGCGGCATGAGCGTCTCCGCGGCGATCAAGGTTCAGCTGCCCGGCGTCCTGCGCGTCTATTGCGGCGGGGCGCGCGAACTGCCGGTCGCCGCCGACGACGTGCGCGCGATGCTCGGCGAGATCGAGCGCCGTCATCCGATGCTCTACGGATGCATCTGCGACGAGACCGGCGCGGTGCGCCGTCACGTCAACGTGTTCGTGAACACCTCCAACATCCGCGACGGCGCGGGGCTCGACGCGACACTCGAGCCGGGCGACGTCGTGACGATCCTGCCCGCGGTTTCAGGAGGCTGACATGCCGGACCGACTGCTGCTGACCATCGGCACCAAGAAGGGCCTGTTCGTGGCTGAAGCATCGAAGACCCGCCGCTCGTTCGCGCTGCGCGGACCGTTCGGATCCGGTGTCGCGGTCTACTCGAGCCTGATCGACAGGCGCGGCACGCCGAAGATCTTCGCCTCGAGCTGCAACGCGTTCTTCGGTATGAAGGTGCTCAAGTCCACCGACATGGGAAAGAGCTTCAAGGAGACCGCATCGGCCCCGGCGTTCTCGAAGGAGGACGGCCGCGCGCTCGCCAACATCTGGTCGCTCGAGCCGGGCCCGGGCAAGAAAGACCTGCTCGCCGGCGTCGAGCCGGCATCGCTCTTCCGTAGCGAGGACGGCGGCGACACCTGGACGATGGTCGAAGGCATCAGCAACCACGAGCACGCGCGCAAGTGGCACCCCGGAAACGGCGGGCTCTGCATGCACACGATTCTCCGCGACGGGAACCGCGTGCACCTCGGCATCTCGACCGGCGGGCACTACATGAGCGAGGACGGCGGCGCCACGTTCAAGGCGGAGAACAAGGGCATCGGCGCCGGATTCTCACCCGATCCGTATCCCGAGTTCGGCCAGTGCGTGCACAAGATCGTCGGCCACAAGGACGCGCCCGGCCGCCTCTACATGCAGAACCACGGCGGCTGGAGCGAGTGGGACGGGCCGGGCGGCCGGCGTCCGGACATCGGCGTGCTGCGCAGCGACGATCACGGCCGCTCGTGGTACTCGATCGCCAAGGGCCTGCCGTCGGACTTCGGCTTTCCGATCTCCGTGCACCCGCACGACGCCGACACGGTCTACGTGTTGCCGCTCGAGCCGGCGACGCGCACCTGCCCCGGCGGATCGCCGGCGGTGTGGCGCAGCGAGGACGGCGGCGGCTCGTGGCGCAAGCTCGCGAAGGGGCTGCCGAAGAAGGAGAGCTTCTTCACCGTTCAGCGCGACGCGATGGACATCGACGAGCTCAAGTCGCCGGCGCTCTACTTCGGCACCACGACCGGCCAGCTGTGGATCGGCCGCGACGGCGGCGAGGAGTGGGACTGCCTGTTCGATTCGCTCCCGCCCATCCACAACGTGAAGGTCGCGGTCGTCTGATCCGCCAGCGCGCCGCCATGCGCCGCGTGACGGATCTTGGAGCGCGGCGCCGGAAGCAGCGAGGCCCGGTCAGTGAGGACCGGGCCACTCGCCTCGGAAGAAGGGGCGCCTCCAACCGACTTGGATTGTCGGCGGCTGGCTCGACGACCCCCGGTGCAACTAACTGCGCGGCAGCTCGAACTTGAACGACGGGTTGATCTGCCGGATCTCGCCCACCACGCGCTCGAGGCTCTCTTCGGTCTCGAGGCTCGGCGACAGCTTCCACGCGCTGTAGAGCTCGAGCAGCTCGTCCTGCTTGACCCGCAGCAGCTCCTGCTGCGACGCCTCGTTGACCGAGCGCTCGAGGTGATAGACCTCGCCCTGCGACAGACGCTTCACCAGGTCGAGGTACTCGCCGCGCATGTGCGACAGGATGCGCAGGTACTTGTCGAAGCCGACCGAGAGCTTCTCGAGCACCTCGGCGACGCCCTGGTTCTTGCGGTGGACCTGCTGCGCGTACGAGTACGCGAAGTGGTAGTAGGTCTTGCCGCGGCCGACGTACGCCTCTTCGCTGGGCTGCAGCCGCGCGCGATGCGCCGCCTCGGCCATCGGATTGTCGAAGATGCCGATCGAGACCAGCAGGAAGTCGGCGTTGGTCTTGTAGATCAGGTACTTGAGCCGCGCGTCGCTCGAGTGCACGAGGCGGCGGAAGACGTCTGTGTCGTACTTCGACAGGAATTTCTTCGACTGCTCCACGTACTCGGGGTTGATGAACGAGTGCAGCAGGTGCGCCAGGTAGACGTTGACGTCCTCGTCGTAGAAGTCCTGGTTCGACACCAGCCCCGTCTCCATCCGGCTGTAGAGGAGACAGTTGATCATGAAGTAATACGTGGGCTGGAGATTCCGATGGGTCTCCTTGAGGTCCACGTAATGGCGCGGGTTCATCGTTCGCCCCTTCCATGGCCCCCCTCGCGACGTGCGGGGGGCACGACGGCATCTCTGCAGGGGGAAGTCGCATTGGCCGTGCCACGCTGCGCGGACGCTTGCGCGATCCACGGAACGCCGGTGTCACGCTGTGGAACGTCGCGTGAGGGGTGGTCGGGAACGTCCGCAGCGATGGCCACTTCGCGTCGAAGGGCACAGGGGTTGGGCGACTTGGCCCGAATCGTGGGCCGTGGGGGCATGTGCCCCCCACAGGCCGTCGTGGCCCCGCGGGGTCACTACGAAGGGTCGGAATACGCAACGGATTTGTCACGGACGAAAGAGATTTGATACGCGGTGTCGCGCGACCGCAAAGTGTGACACCGAGATGGCCGCGGAGTGCGATTTTGCCCGGCCCTCTGCGTGATGCATCCGCGGCCGACATCGGGGGCACGGCAGCGCGTCCGTGGGAGCGCCGGACGGCCGTCCGCCTCCTTGGGTTCGCGGGGCATATGTCTTGCGGCGCTGGTCGGACGGCCTCCGTCTGCCCAACGCTGACACTTTGACCCGGGCTCCACCTACGCGATGACACCCCAGCCCCCGCCCGTCACCGAATCGCCGCCGCCCTCCATCGCCGGCGGGGTCGGCCTGCGCCTCCGCCTGTGGCTCGGCTGCGTCGGCGGCGCGCTGGTCGCGGCCGCCGGCATGTGGTGGGTGATCGGCGCGCACACCGGCCCCGGCGCCCAGCTCGACGTCGCGCTGCTCGTCTGGTGGCTCTCGGCGATCGCCGTGCTCGGCGTGATCGTCGGACTCCTGTTCGCGCTATGGCTCGACCGCGGCATCATCGGCCATCTGCGTGGCCTGATCACGAGCCTCTCGAGCGGGCGCGTCGCGGATCTCCGCGGCCTGCCGGCGGGCGCGGGATGGGGCGAGCTCTCCGAGCTGACGCAGGCGCTGCAGGCGTTGCTCACGCATCATCGCCACGCGACGCGCGCCACGCACGAGCTCGGCGTGGTGCGCCAGCAGATCGGCATGCTCAGCGAGACGCTCGAGCGCTGGTCCGACACCGAACGCTGGCTCGGCGTGCGCGCCGAGCCGGGCCTGCTCGCGCCGGTGGTCGAGACGCTCGACCGCGGGCTGCGGCGGCTCGACGAGGTGCGCGATCAGAATCTCGAGGCCGTGCGCCAGGTGGGCGGCGCGGCGGGCCACACGCTCGGCGAGGCGCGCGACGCGTCCGCCGAGGCCGAGCGCGGCTTCGTCGAGGCGACCGCGCTGCTGACCACGGTGCGCGAGCTGCAGCGGCTGACCGGCGAGCTCGGCCAGTCGCTCGCCAACGTCGCGGCCGCGCCCGTGCCCGCGCTGGGCGGCGAATCGTTCGAGGCATTCCGCGCCGTCGCGCGCGGCGCGATCGAGGAGCTGATCGCGTCGTCCACCGGCAGCGTCGAGCACCTGGGCCGCGGCCTCGCGCGCGTGCAGGAGATCGCCGATCAGGTGCACCTCGTCGCGAACCGCGCGACGCTGATCGCGCTCAGCGCCGCGCTCGCCTCGACCCGCCGCGGCGGCGCCGAGACCGAGAACACCGCGCTCTCCGACGAGGTGAAGCGCCTCGCCGCCGAGGTGCGGTCCGCCACCGAACGCACGACGCGGCTGTCGCAGGAGGTCGAGGGCGAGATCGCGGCGGCCGCCGAGCGCATGCGCGGCGTGCGCGAGCGCGTCGCGTCGCGACTCGCCGGCCCGCTCGCGGCCGTGCCGGCGGCGGCCGCGGCCGCGCCCTCGGGCGAGGCGTCGCGGCTGCTCGAGCGCGTGCGCGAGATGATCCAGGACGCGACGCAGAAGGGCGAGCGTCTCTCGGCGGCGGGCGAGCGCGTCTCGCGCGCGGCCGAGCGACTGGTGCGCCGGCTCGAGGAGGAAGTGCAGGAGGTCGAGGGACTGGTCGTGCGTCTCTCGCCGGCCGGAACGCCTGAAGCGCCCGATGCGCCGGCGGCCGGGCTGCCCGTGGACATCGCGCCGGCGCCGCGGGAGAGCGGTTCGCGCCCGGCGGGGCTGCGGCTCCTCGGCGAGGAACATCTGCTGCCCGGCGATCCGCCTCCCGGCGCGCGCCGCATCGCTCGCCGTCCCGGCGCGGGCGAGGAGCGATCGTGATCGCGCGCACGGTCGTGAGCATGGGCCGCTTGCGGCGCGGAGCGTCGTCGTGAGCGCGGGCGGGCAGGACACCGGACGCGAGATCGCGCTCGGCCTGTGCCAGATCCTCGGCCAGGCGCTCGACGATCTCGGCTCGCCGCGCACGCTCGAGGCCGCGAGCGATCTGACGCAGGTGCTGTCGCTGCGCGGCCTCGGCCGTCTGCTCGGCGTGTTCGCCGCGCACGGCGGCCGTCCGTGGCCCGCGCTGCTGCGGCCGGCGATCGAGCGCGTGCTCGGCCTCGCGACCCAGTGCGCGCGCGACGGCAACATCGACGCGTTCCGCCACGCCGACGACGAGCTCGCGCTCACCGCGCGCGCGATCGAGTCGCTGGCGCACCGCTCCGCTCCGGCGGCGCCCGCGCCCGCCGCATCGTCCGGCGGACCGCGCTCGACGCCGGTCGCGCTCTCCGAGGTGCTGGTCGGACTCAAGATCCAGCGCGGCGCCGAGGTCATGACGCAGGTGAAGCTCGAGCCGCTGCGCGCCGCCGCGCTACGGGCGGCGCTCGACTGGCTGCTCGACGACGGCGAAGCGGCGCGCCGTCCGCTGACGCTCGCAAGCGACGGCGCGGTGCTCGAAGTGCAGTGCGAGGGCATCAGCTTCTCCGGCCTCGAGCAGGCGGCGAAGGTGCTCGGCGGCGTGGACGGACGCCTCGGCCCGAGCGGCGATCGTCCCGGCGTCTGGTCGCTGCACGTCGCGATCGCCGCCGCGCGCGAAACGTTCCTCATGTTCGAGCAGGACGGCTTGGCGCTGGCCGTGCCGTGGCCCGGGGTCGAGCGCGTGCGCCTGATGCAGGCCGACGCGATCGAGGCGATGGCGCAGCGCCAGGGCCTGCCGGTGCTCGCGCCGCTTGCGCGCGATACGCGCCGCGCCGCCGAGCAGCCGGTGATGATCGTGGCGCTCGGCCTGAAGCGCGCGTGCCTCACGGCCGATCGTCTCGTGTGGCGCATGGCGGCCGAGCCGGCTCCGATGCCGGGAGCGCCGCCTGCGCCCGGGATCGACCGCGCAGTGCGGAGCGACGACGGCGACGTCTTCTGGGTGCTCGAGCCCGCGTGGCTGCTGCGCGACGTGGCCGCCGCGCCGCTGCCCGACGCCGCGCGTCGCGCGCCCGCGCGTCCGGCGCCCGCACGCCCGACGCCCGCGGCGGAGGCCGCGCCCGCGCCGGCTGGCCCCAGGCCGCCGATTCCGTTCCCGCGCGCGCCGCTGCGCGAGCTGACGGAGGAGGACGTCGCGCCGATCGAGCCGCCCGCCGCGCCGGTCCCCGCGCCCCGTCAGGCGCTGATCGCCGAGGACTCGATCACGGCGCGGATCTTCCTCACGCGCCTGCTCGAGCAGCAGGGCTTCGTCGTCCACGGCGTCGCGACCGCGCGCGAGCTGCGCGAGCTGCTCCCGCACGGACCGTGGACGCTCGTATTCGCCGACGTCGATCTTCCCGACGGCCATGGCGCCGATCTCCTCGCCGAGGCGCGGCGCCATCTCGACGGCGCGGCGCTGGTGGCACTGGTGCGCGACGCGGCCGACGAGGCGACGGCGCGCGCCGCCGGCGTGCGCGTGACGCTGCGCAAGCCGTTCGAACGCGACGCGCTCGAGCGCGCGCTGCGCGCGGCGGTCCCCGGCGCGGCGGAGGCGCCATGAGCATGGCCGCCGGGCGCGCGGTCACGGCCACGTCGCCGTGCATCCTCGTCGTGGACGACGACAAGCGCGTCGTGGACCTGCTGCAGATCGCGCTCGCCGCGCACGGCTACCGCATCGTCACCGCGGCCGACGGCGAAGAGGCGGTCAAGATCGCGTTCGCGCGCCGGCCCGATCTCGTCGTGCTCGACGTGCGCCTGCCGCGCAAGAGCGGCCTCGAGGTGTGCGAGCTGCTGCGCCAGGATCCCGAGGATCCGTTCACGCCCATCATCATGGTCTCGGCGGCGACCGAGACCGAGGCGCGCCTCCAGGGCTTCGCGCGCGGCGCCGACGATTACCTCGCGAAGCCCTTCTCGCCGAAGGAGCTGGTCGCGCGCATCCGGCGCCTGCTGGCGCGCGCCGGCGAGGCGCGCGAGGCGCGGCGGCGCGGACGCGAGGCCGAGCTCGAGCTGACGCGTGCGCGCGAGGACGTGAAGCGCGCGCACCTCGAGCTGCGCAAGGAGCAGCGCCTGCGCGGGCTCACCACCGGGATCGCGCGTGAGCTGCACGGCACGCTCGACGCCGACGATCTCGCCGCGCGCTTCCTGCTCGCCGTGCAGATCCACGTGGGCGTCGGCGTCGCGGCGCTGCTCACTCGCGATCAGGGCGGCGCGGCGTTCGCGCCGATCGCGATCCGCGGCGACGGCCTCGAGCGCGTGACCGCGCTCGACGTGAGTGCCACCGGCGAGCTGGCGCAGGTGCTGACGGCGCTGGGGCGCCCGGCGCGCTGCGCGGAGCTGGAGCGCTTCCCCGAGCTGCGCGGCGAGCTGCTGGGATTCACGGCCGCGGGATTCACGCTGCTCGCGCCGTTGCGCGCCGGCGACCGGCTCGCGGGCGTCCTCCTCGCGGACGAGCGCACGGACGGTCGGGACGTCTTGCGCATCGACATGGACGTGCTCGGCCTGCTCTGCGACGCGGCGGCCGCCGGCCTCGAATCGGCCGGCCGCTGCGCCGCGCTCGCGGACCGCTGGATCGAGGCGGCGAGCGCGCACGCGCGCGCTGAGCGCGCGCCCGGCGAGGACGCGGCGCGCGGCGAGGCGGCGGCGCTGGCGGTGCGCGCTGCGCGTGCGCTGGCGATGCCGGCGGCACTTGCGCGGCTCGCGGTGCACGCGGTCGCGATCGGACCGTGGGCGCGGCACGAGCCGGGCGCGCGATCGCTGGCCGAGGCCGCCGAGGCCGATCCGACCGGACGGCTGCGCGATCTCGCGCGGCTGGTCGCGGCGAGCGCGACGGAGACGGAAGCGGGCGAGGGCGACGACGCGCGCGCGCTGGGCGAGGCGGCGGCGCTGGTGCGCGCCGCGGGACGCTTCGCCGAGGCACGGATGCGGGGCGCGGACCTGGATGGCGCGCTCGGTGCGGCGACCGAGGACCCGGGCGCGGAGGCGGTCCGCGCGGCGCTACGTGCGGCGTTGCGCGAAGAGCGCGCCGGGGAGCCGCGATCCGCCTAGACGGCGGCCGCGGCTCCCGCCGCGGCGCCGGTCAGTCGACCGAGCGCAGGATCTCGCGCTTTCCGGTCTGGTACATGTTCTGGTACTCGGCCATGCGCTGCGTGTTCTCCGGCGTCTTCTGCATGTTCGAGTACTCCATCATCGCCTTCTCGTACTCGCCGAGGTTCTTGAACTCGAACTCCATGACGACCGTGTTGTAGTCGCCGACGAGGTCGGTGAGGACCCGCGCCGGGCCCGTCCCCGGCATGTCCTTCGCCATCCCCTTGAAGAGCTTCGCGAGCTTCGAAGCCTGTCCCGGCTTCGCCGTGAAGACATCACGCACGATCAGCATGATCCACCCTCACCGAATGGCGGCGCGGCCCGCCCGGGACGTTCCCGGCGCGCCGCGCCGCTGTCATGACGACACTCTACGACGGCCGGGCGCGATCGTGACGGCGAAATCCGCACGCGCCGCGCCCGCCCGTGAACGCCTGATCAAGGCTTCTTGAGGCCGCCGAAATCCACCTTGGGCACCTGACGGGCGCTCTCGGGGATCTGGTAGTACGTCGCCTCCTTGAAATTGAACATCGTCGCGAACAGGTTGGTCGGGAAACGCTTCACCATCACGTTGAAGCTCTGCACCGACTGGTTGTAGCGCATGCGCTCCGTGGCGAGACGGTTCTCGGTTCCCGAGAGCTCGTCCATCAGCTGGACGAATGCCTCGTTGCTCTTGAGCTGCGGATAGTTCTCGACCACGACCAGCAGCCGGCCGAGCGCCGAGTCCATCGCCTGTCCCGCCTGGATGCGCTGCTCGGGCGACTGCGCGCCCGCCATCTTCGCGCGCGCATCGGCGATCGCGCCGAACACCGCCTGCTCCTGCGTCGCCGTGCCCTTCACCGTCTCGACCAGATTGCCGATGAGGTCGTTCCGACGCTGCAGCTGGTTGTCCACCTGCGCGAACTTCTGCTTCACGTCCTCATTGGCGGAGACCAGCCGGTTGTAGTTCCCGACCAGACAGCCGCCCGAGAAGATCAGCAGCAACGCGACCACCGCCAGCGCGATCAGACCACCACGTTTCATCGTCCAGCTCCTTTCATGCCGTTCCGCATGCGGTCCGCTTCGGCCCCGCATGCGGCCCGGCGCGTGCACTCGATGTGTTGCCTACCAGCTGCCGCCGCCGCCGCCGCCGCCGCTCGATCCGCCGCCGAATCCGCCGAACGATCCGCCGCCCCCGAATCCGCCGCCGCCGCCGAGCCCGCCGCCGAACCCGCCGCCCCAGCCGCCGAGGCCCGGGCCGATGAACCCGCCGCCCCAGCCGCGCCGCCGGCCGCCGCCGCCGAGACTGCGCAGGACCGAGATCAGGATGAAGAACACGATGATCGCGATGATCGCGATCGGCGGCGGGCGGTCGCGCCCACGGCCGCCGCCGTAACGCAGTTCCTCGCCGTTCCACTCGAGCGTCACGTGCTTGTCAGCGGCGATCCGCTGCGCGGCGGCGAGCACGCCGGCGACGATGCCGGCTTCGAAGTCGCCGGCGCGGAAACTCGGCATCATCTCCTCGCGGTAGATGCGCGACTCGAGGCCGTCGGGGAGCACGCCCTCGAGCCCGTAGCCGGTCTCGAACTTCACCTGACGCTCGTCGCGCGCGACCAGCATGAGGAGCCCGTTGTCCTCGCCCTTCCGGCCGAGGCCCCAGCGCTGGAACACCGACACCTTGTATTCGTCGGGCGTCGCGGGCGCAGTCGACGTCACGGTGAGCACGGCGAACTCGGCGCCGGTCTTCCGCTTCAGCTGATCGAGGAACGCCTCGAGCTTCGCGCGCGTCGTCTCGCTGATCATGCCGGCGTGATCGTTGACGAAGCCGGCCGCTTCGGGGATCGCGGGCGCTGCGTTCGCCGTGGGCGCGGGGGCGGCGTCCGCGCCCGCAGGGGGTGCGTCCGCGAGAACGGGACGCGCGAACGCGAGCGCTGCCGCGAGCCACAGGGCCGCGCGGATGCGCATGAGCCATCGGTGCGGCGCCGCGAGGGAGGGGCTCAAGGGTGTCGCGTCGCGGCGCGCGTGTGCGCGCCGGTCTCTCATGGCACGCGCATCTCGTCGATCGCCGTCACGAGGCTCTCGACCTCGACCATGAACTTGCGATAGTGGGCGAGCAGGTCAGCGCCGCGGTGGCGATGCTCGGCGTAGCGCACGACGTGCGCCGCGAGCAGGCCCTCGGCCTCGAGTCCGAAGACCTCGGCGACGCGCTCGATCACCCGCGACGCGTGCGCGGGCGGCGCTTCGCCCTCGAGCCGCAGCAGCGTGCGGCAGATCGTGGCGAGCCCGCTCGCCGCGTGGCGCAGCGCGCCCTCGAGCCGGTCGGGATGCCGCGCGTGCGCGAGGTAGGCGTGCCGCAGCGCGATCGTCGTGCGGCGCAGATCGTGCTCGATCTGGAGCCGCAGGTTGTCGCGCGGCACCGCGAGCGCGCCGAGGACGTCCTGGCCCTCGACCAGCAGATGCCGCTCCTGGATGTCCACCCACTCGATCGGGAACACGTCGAGCGAACGCTCGACCTGCCGCTGCGTCAGGAACAGCGGATCGAAGTGCGGCGGCTTCTTCGCCTCGGGGATCCGCAGCCCGAGGCGGTCGAGCTGCTCGAGCCCGAGCTCGCGCGCGACGATCAGGACGTTGACGCTCGAGTGCCGCGCGTCGAATCCGTGCGCGAGCACGCTGCCGGTGAGGTACGCGGCGACGAAGTCGGGCCCGAGCGCCGCGCGCACCGGCTCGAGCCAGCGCCGCGCCGCGACCATCATGGCGTCGGACGGATCGATGCGCACCACGGGACGGTCGGACATGACGCGGGGACGCTAGAGCGGGCGCCGGGGACGGTCAAGGAACCCGTCCGTGGCGTGGCCGCGCGTTGACGCCGGCGCGCACGCATTCCTATGCTGCCGCTCCTCATGACCGTGCCCGGCGCCCCCGACCATCCGCTGCGAGTGGCCATCATCGGCTCCGGCCCCGCCGCCTTCTATGCCGCCGAGCACCTGCTCAAGGCCGCGGATCGCACGGTCGAGGTCGAGATGATCGATCGCCTGCCGACGCCGTACGGCCTCGTGCGCGGCGGGGTCGCCCCCGACCATCAGAAGATCAAGTCGGTGATCGCGATCTACGAGAAGATCGCCGCGCACCCGCGCTTCCGCTTCTTCGGCAACGTCGAGTTCGGCCGCGACCTCACGCGCGCCGATCTCACCCGCCACGTGCACGCCGTGATCTACGCGACCGGCGCGCAGACCGACCGCGCGCTCGGGATTCCGGGCGAGGATCTCGTGGGGAGTCATTCGGCGACGGAGTTCGTGGCCTGGTACAACGGCCATCCCGACTTCCGCGACCGCCGCTTCGACCTCACGGTCGAGCGCGTGGCGGTGATCGGCGTGGGGAACGTCGCGATCGACGTGGCGCGCATCCTCTGTCTCCTGCCCGACGAGCTGCGGACGACTGACATGGCCGATTACGCGATCGAGGCCTTGAGTGTTTCGCGGGTGAGGGAGGTGTCGATCCTCGGCCGCCGTGGCCCGGTGCAGGCCGCCTTCACCACCGTGGAGGTCAAGGAGTTGGGCGAGCTGCCCGGCGCCGACGTGATCGTGCGCGCGGACGAGATCGCGCTCGATCCCGCGAGCGCCGAGGAGCTGGCCGCGGCGCGCGCGGCGACCAAAGCGAAGGTCGAGATCCTCGAGGGTTTCGCGAAGCGCGCGCCCGCGGGGAAGCCGCGCCGGCTCCACATCCGATTCCTCGTCTCGCCGGTCGAGATCGTCGGCGACGAGAAGGGGCGCGTCGCTGCGTTGCGCGTCGCGAAGAATCGTCTCGTGAAGGACGCGGCGGGCGCGCTGGTCGCCGAGCCGCGCCTCGCGACCGACTTGGATCGCGGCACCGGCGAGACCGAGACGCTGCCGGTCGGCATGGTGTTCCGTTCCGTCGGCTATCGCGGCGTGCCGCTCGACGGCGTGCCGTTCGACGCGAAGCGCGGCCTGATCCCGAACGCGAAGGGCCGCGTGCTCGATCCCGCGGCCGGCGAGCCGATCGCGGGCCAGTACGCATCGGGCTGGATCAAGCGCGGCCCGAGCGGCGTGATCGGGAACAACAGGGCGGATTCGGTCGAGACGGTGAACGCGCTGCTCGAGGACGCCGCGGCCGGCCGGCTCCCCGAGCCGGCCGAGCCCGCCGCCGCGGCGTTCGCGGCGCTGATGGCCGCGCGCCGGCCCGAGTGCGTCACCTTCGCCGACTGGCGCCGGCTCGACGCGATCGAGGTCGAGCGCGGCAAGCCGCTCGGCCGGCCGCGCAACAAGCTCACCTCGGTCGCCGAGATGCTCGCCGCGCTGGATCCGACCCGAACGCCTTGAGCGTTGAGTCTCACGCAACGCCGGAGACCCGATCGGCGTCGGCGGAAACCCTCACTAAACGAATCGTCATCGGTTTTCCGGCGACGCCACTAATTCACTAGGCGGCGGTGGCGCGCGGGTGTGTGCTCAATGGCGTTCCCGAGCCACCGACTCGGCTCGGGACGTGTTCTCCCTATCGAGAACGACGCCTGCACGCGGTGCCCGTGCGGGCGCAGGCCGCTTTGTCGTCGGCACCGATGGAGGTGCCCCCA
Organism: Candidatus Eiseniibacteriota bacterium; assembly: GCA_016178725.1. Classification (GTDB taxonomy): domain Bacteria; phylum Eisenbacteria; class RBG-16-71-46; order RBG-16-71-46; family RBG-16-71-46; genus WS-11. The sequence goes on along the minus strand of JACOSV010000007.1, from coordinate 31,199 downwards.
TGACGTTGATTACCAAGTCCCGCATGCGCGCGATGCTGACGATTCTCGTTGCGGTCGCCGCGCTCGCGCCGATCACGGCGCGCGCGCAGGTCCCCGCGACCTGGGACCACTACAAGGTCTACGTCGCCTCGACGCCCGCGCCGCCGCCGCCGTTCCCGGTGCTGATCACCGATCAGTTCACCCCGACGGCGGTGCAGCACTTCGTCAACCCCCTGCAGATGTGGATGAATCCGGTCGAGAAGACCGTCCTGTCCACGCACCAGACGTTCCCGATCAGCGATCCGATCACGCACTACTCGTGGTGGCCGATCAGCCCCCAGCCGTTCGCCGCGACCGTCACCGCGACCAACCAGTTCGGCGATCAGACGCTCAACGTGCACGACGGCGTGTTCCTGCTGAACCCCGCGCTCAAGAACGAGCAGGGCCCACCACCGGCCAGGAATCACTACAAGTGCTATCTGTGCGACGGGGCGACGATCAGCGTGCCGCTCCAGCTGGTCGATCAGTTCGACACCTGGCAGACGAACCTGCTCATTCCGCGGTTCTTCTGCAATCCGGCGATGAAGCAGGACCCGACCGGCACGTATCCGATCGTGGATCCCAACCAGCACTACATCTGCTACGAGTTCCAGCCGTACGATCCCGGGCAGTTCAGCGCCACGTTCTCGGATCAGTTCGTCCCGAATGCCCCCATCTTCATGGGTCCGGCGCAGTGGATCTGCGTGCCGACGATCAAGCAGAGCGTGGTCGGCACGAACAAGAACACGTGGGGCAAGCTCAAGATGCTGTATCGCTGACGCGCTTCCCGATTCGCGACCGACGGCCGCTTCGCACGCCGAAGCGGCCGTCGTCGTTTTCGCCGGCGCAATTTGACCCCTCTCGCGCCGCGTCCTACCGTCTGTGCCCCATGGCGAACACCATCAACGACTTCTCCATCCACGTCGCCACGGTCAACGGCTCCGGCAGCCAGACCGCCAACACCGTGCTGCTGCGCGCGCTGTTCCAGATGGGCATCCCGGTGAGCGGCAAGAACCTGTTCCCATCGAACATCGCCGGGCTGCCGACCTGGTTCACGATCCGGGCGAGCAAGGACGGCTACGTCGCGCGTCGTGCCGGCAACGACGTGCTCGTGGTGATGAACCCCGAGACCGCCGCCGAGGACGTCGCGGCCATGGGTCCGGGCGGCGTGATCGTCATCCACGACGCGATCAAGATCCCGCCCGTTCCGCCCGACCGCATCGTCTACAGCGTGCCGATGGCGAAGCTGATGGAGTCGATCACCACCGACGTGAAGCTCCGTCGGCTCGTGATCAACATGATCTACGTCGGCGTGCTCGCCGAGCTGCTCGGCATCGCCGAGGACGAGATCGAGCGCGCGCTGGACGGGCAGCTCGGACGCAAGCCCAAGGCGCTCGCCTTGAACCACGCCGCGGTCAAGGCCGGCTGGACGTACGCGCGCGAGCACCTCGAGAAGCGCGATCCGTTCCGGGCCGAGCGGATGAACGCGAACGCGGGCAAGATCCTGATCGACGGCAACGCCGCCGCCGCGCTCGGCGCGATGTTCGGCGGCGTCACGGTCGTCACGTGGTATCCGATCACGCCGTCGTCGAGCCTGGTCGAGACGCTGGCCGGCTATCTCGCGCGCTATCGCAAGGACCCGGCGACCGGACGCGCCACGTACGCGGTCGTGCAGGCCGAGGACGAGATCGCCGCGATCGGCATGGTGCTCGGCGCCGGCTGGGCGGGCGCGCGCGCGATGACCTCGACGTCGGGGCCCGGCATCTCGCTCATGGCGGAGTTCGCGGGCTACGGCTACTACGCCGAGATCCCGGCAGTGATCTGGGACATCCAGCGCGTCGGCCCGAGCACCGGCCTGCCGACCCGCACCGCGCAGGGCGACGTGCAGTTCGCGCACGTCGTCTCGCACGGCGACAGGTGCTGCTGCCGAGCTCGGTGCGCGACTGCTACGAGTTCGCGATCGCCGCGTTCGATCTCGCCGAGCGGCTGCAGACGCCGGTGTTCGTGCTCTCGGACCTCGATCTCGGCATGAACAACTGGATGAGCGATCCGTTCCCGTATCCCGAGCGCGGCTGGGACCGCGGCAAGGTGCTCACCGACGAGCAGCTCGCGACGCTGCCCAGGTTCGAGCGCTATCGCGACGTGGACGGCGACGGGATTCCGTTCCGCACGCTGCCCGGCACGCACGATCCGAAGGGCACCTACTTCACGCGCGGCTCGGGGCACAACGAGGCCGCGCAGTACACCGAGAAGCCCGACGACTACCGGCGCAACATGGACCGCCTGAACCGCAAGTACGAGACCGCGCGCGCGCTCGTGCCGCCGCCGGTCGTGGACGAGCACGGGCACGCCGCCGGCCTGATCGCGTACGGCTCGAGCCACTGGGCGGTGATCGAGGCGCGCGACATGCTGCGCGCCGAGGCGGGGATCGAGACCGACTACCTGCTGCTCAAGGCGCTGCCGTTCGCCGCCGCGGTCGAGGCGTTCGTCGCGCGCCACGAGCGCGTGCACGTCGTCGAGCAGAACCGCGACGGCCAGATGGCGTCGCTCCTCAAGATCGAGTATCCGCAGCACGCGGCGCGGATCCACTCGGTGCTGCACTACGACGGCCTGCCGATCGACGCGCGCTCGGTGAGCGACGGGATCGCCGCGGGCGAGCCCGGCGGCGCGCCGGCCGGCGCCCGCGCCGTGCGCGAGGCGGTGGCGCGATGAGTGGGGCATCGAGCGACGTGACGCGCGGCCAGACGCGCGCGCCGGCAGCCGGAGCGCCGCCCGCCAACACCAACCGGATCGGCCTCACGCGCGCCGACTACGACGGTTCGAAGAGCACGCTCTGCCCCGGCTGCGGGCACAACGCGATCACCGCCGCGATCATCCAGGCGGCGTACGACGCCGGCCTCGAGCCGCACCGCGTCGCCAAGCTCTCCGGCATCGGCTGCTCGAGCAAGACGCCCGCGTACTTCATGAGCCGCTCGCACGGATTCAACGCCGTGCACGGGCGGATGCCGAGCATCGCCACCGGCGTGCGCGTCGCCAACAACGAGCTGCTGCTCATCGGCGTCTCCGGCGACGGCGACACGGCGAGCATCGGCCTCGGCCAGTTCTGCCACATGGTGCGACGCAACGTGCCGGTCGTGTACATCATCGAGAACAACGGCGTGTACGGGCTGACCAAGGGCCAGTTCTCGGCCACCGCCGACGTCGGCAGCACGATGAAGGGCGGCGCCGCCAACGACCTGATGCCGATCGACTGCTGCGCGCTCGCGATCGAGCTCGGCTGCGGATTCGTGGCGCGCTCGTTCTCGGGCGATCAGAAGCAGCTGCGGCCGCTGCTGCGCGCCGCGTTCGCGCACAAGGGCACGGCGGTGCTCGACGTGATCAGCCCATGCGTGACGTTCGCGGACCACGAAGGCTCGACCAAGTCGTACGCGCACGTGAAGGAGCACGACGCGCCGCTCCACGACATCGAGTTCGTGCCGTACTACGAGGACATCACCGTGGACTACGCGCCCGGCACCACGCGCGAGGTCGAGATGCCCGACGGCTCGCACATCTATCTCAAGAAGCTGGCCGAGGACTACGACCCGACCAGCCGCGAGCGTGCGCTCGCCGCGATCCACGAGGCGCGCAGGGAGCAGAAGCTCGTCACCGGGCTGCTCTACGCCGAGCCCGCGCTGATCGCGTTCGACGACGAGCTCAAGCTCATCGACGCGCCGCTCGCGACGCTCCCGCTCGAGCAGGTGCGCCCGCCGAAGGCGGTGCTCGACGAGGTGATGGAGCAGCTGAAGACCGGCCGCGGCACCGCGCCCGCGGGCGGGGGATAGCAGTCCGCGGCAGGCCCCCGGGGGCACGCATGCATTTCCGCCAGTTCTACGTCGGCTGCCTCGCGCACGCGTCGTACCTGATCGGCGACGGCGGCGAGGCCGTGGTCGTCGATCCCTCGCGCGACGTGCAGATGTATCTGGACGAGGCCGAGGCGCACGGCTCGCGCGTCACCTGGGTGCTCGAGACGCACCTCCACGCCGACTTCGTCTCGGGTCACCGCGAGCTCGCGGCGCGCACCGGCGCGACGATCGGCGTCGGCGCGCAGGCCGAGGCGGGCTATCCGCACCGCGCGCTCCGCGACGGCGACGAGATCCGGATCGGCGGCGTGCGCATCCGCGCGATCGAGACGCCCGGGCACACGCCCGAGAGCCTCTCGTTCCTCGTCTTCGAGCACGATGACGACGCGAAGCCGTGGGCGGTCCTGACCGGCGACACGCTGTTCGTCGGCGACGTCGGCCGCGTGGACATCCTCTCCTCGCGCCTGCCGGTCGCCGATCTCGCCGGCCTGATGTACGACAGTCTCCACGGCAAGCTGCTGCGGCTCCCGGACGAGACGCGCGTCTATCCGGCGCACGGCGCGGGCTCGCTGTGCGGGCGCAACATCAGCAAGGACACGTGGAGCACGATCGGGCGCGAGCGGGCGATGAACGCCGCGCTCAAGCCGATGACGCGCGAGGCGTTCGTCGCCGACGTGACGCGCGACGTGCCCGAGACGCCGCGCTACTACCTCTACTCGCGCGACCTGAACCGCGCCGGCCCCGCGCTCGACGCCGAGCGGCCGATGCCGCCGGCGCTGGCGCCGGCCGCGTTCGCCGCCGCGACGCGCGAGGGCGGTGCGGTGATCCTCGACGCGCGTCCGTCCGACGCATGGGCGGCGGGCCACGTGCGCGACGCGCTGCACGTGAGCCTCGACGGCCAGTACGCGTCGTGGGTCGGCACGCTGCTCGGCCCCGAGCAGCCGATCCTCCTGATCGCCAATCCGGCGCGGAGCGAAGAGGCGGTGGTGCGGCTCGCGCGCGTCGGCTACGAGCGCGTGATCGGGACGCTCGCGGGCGGGATGGACGCATGGCGCGCGGTGGGGCTCGCGGTGCGCGCGACCCCGTCGCTCGAGGTCGGCGCGCTCGCCGCCGGCGGCCACCGCGTGCTCGACGTGCGCCGCGCGCGCGAGTGGGAGGAGGCGCACCTCGACGGCGCGACGCACGTGCCGCTCGCCCAGCTCATCGAACGCGCGGGCGAGCTCGACCGTGGCGCGGCGTGGGCGGTGACGTGCGCGAGCGGCTATCGCAGCGCCATCGCCGCGAGCGTGCTCGAGCGTCTCGGCTTCGCGCGCGTCGCCAGCGTCAACGGCGGCATGGACGCGTATCGCCGCGCCGGGCTGCCCGGCATCGTCGCCGCGCCCGTCGGCGCGTGACCATGGGCGCTCCGCGCCCCGGCGAGATCGCGCGCCAGTTCGGCGAGCACGCCCGCCTGTACGCGGTGAGCAAGGCGCACGCCGAAGGCGCCACGCGCCACATCCTGATCGAGCGCATGCAGCCGGTCGCGGACGAGTGGCTGCTCGACGTGGGGAGCGGCCCCGGGCCGGTCGCGGTCGCGTTCGCGCCATACGTCGCGCACGCGGTCGCATTCGACCTCGCGCCCGAGATGCTCCACGCCGCACGGCTCGCGGCGCGGCGCGCCGAGGTGACGAACGTCGCCGGCGTGTGCGGCGACGTCCACCGGCTGCCGTTCGGCGATCGCCGCTTCGCGCTCGTCACGTCGCGCGCCTGCCCGCACCACTTCGCCGACATCGGTCGCGCGGTCGCAGAGATGGCACGCGTGCTCGCGCGTGGCGGCCGCATCGGCATCGCCGACGGCACGGTGCCCGACGATCCCGAGATCGACGTGTTCCTCAACCGGCTCGACACGCTGCACGATCCGACCACCGTGCGGAACTACAGCGCGCGCGAGTGGCGCGGGTTCTTCGCCGACGCGGGCCTGCGCGTGGACGCGGTGGACGACTACGTCGTCGAGATCCCCGAAGGGCGCTCGCTGCTCGACTGGCTGGCGCGGAGCGGCGCATCGAGCGCCGTCGCGGAGCAGTGCCGTCGGATGCTGCTCGACGCTCCGGCGAAGACGCGCGACTACCTGCGCGTGCGGCCGGACGGCGACGACGTGCGCTTCGAGCTGCCGCGCGTCGTGATCACCGCGACGCGGACGAGCTAGGCGAAGGCGGACGGCGGGGCCGCCGGATCCTCGATCGTGAACCCGGGCCGCAGCGCTTCGATCGCGCGCGGCAGATCGACGGCGCGCACGAGCACGAGGTCGGTGTCGTAGGTCGAGATCACGAACACCGGCACGCCGTGCGCGGCGAGCGGCTCGGTGATCGACGCGATGACGCCGACCGCGTCGAACGGAATCGGTCCGGCGACCGCGAGCGCGCGCCAGCCGCGCTCGACCCGCACGACCGCGGGCGGCACGTCGTCCTCGGCGCAGACGATCGAGGTCTCGTCCGGCGTGCGCGTGACCGAGAACAGCGCCGCGCCTTCGTGCAGCACCCACGCCGGAAACGGCGCGGCGGGATCGAGCCGGCAGATCGCGAGGCGTTCCGGCATCACCCGCAGGGTTCGACGCGCGGCGCGCATGGCGGGCGGACCGTAGCAGATCGTTGTCGGCGTCGCGCTCCGGTGGCATGCTCGCGGGTGCGAACGCGATGTTCCGTCACCGCTCACGACGGAGGCCTGATGCCCGCACGCATGCGCATGATGTTCACGCTGATGAGCTTCACCTGGTTCCTGATCGCCGCGGTCGCGATCTACACCGAGTTCCATCGCAGGAGCGACATCTGGTGGACGCCGTTCGCCATGCGCGTGCCGCTCGCCCAGGGCGCCGACCGCGTCGTGATCTATGCGCGCGGCAAGCCGCTCGCCGCGCTCCTGCAGGCCGGGCAGGTGCGGATCGCCGGTGACGCCGACACGAGCACGCTGGCGATCGGCGACGTGACGTTGCGCTTCAACAACGTCGACCGCGTGCGCGCCCAGCGGATCCCGCTGATGCTGCTCTACGCCGCCGCGTGCGGTCTGACCGGTTGCCTCGGCCTGCTGATCGCGACCGGGCGCATCGCGTACCGCGACGAGATCGCGCCGCCGGGCTGATGATCCCGTTCACCTCGCCGGGCCGATGCGCTCGCGGGCGGGCCGCCGCGGGTGCTACATTCCCGCGCCCCATTCGATCCACGCGATCCACGCCCACCTCGGAGTCCCGATGGACGCCCTCACCACGTATCTCGAGCAGCATCGCGACCGCTTCGTCGAAGACCTGAAGGCCGCGCTCCGTATTCCGAGCGTGAGCGCCAAGGCCGAGCACAAGCAGGACTGCGCGCGCTGCGCCGCGTTCATCGCCGATCATCTGAAGTCGCTCGGCATGACGCGCGTCGAGGTGGTGCCGACGGCTGGGCATCCGGTCGTGTACGCGGAGTGGCTCGGCGCGTCGGGCAAGCCGACGGCGCTGCTCTACGGGCACTACGACGTCCAGCCGCCCGATCCGCTCGAGCTGTGGCAGACGCCGCCGTTCGAGCCGACGCTGCGCGACGGCAAGCTCTATGCGCGCGGCGCGGTGGATGACAAGGGCCAGGTCTACATGCACCTCAAGGCGATCGAGGCGCACATGAAGGTGAACGGGAAGCTGCCCGTGAACCTCAAGGTCGTGATCGAGGGCGAGGAGGAGGTCGGCAGCGAGAACCTCGCGAAGTTCCTGCGCGATCGCCGGAAGCAGCTCGACGCCGACGTGATCGTCGTCAGCGACACGGCGATGCTCGGCCCCGACCAGCCGGCGCTCACGATCGGCCTGCGCGGCATCTGCTACACGCAGATCGAAGTGGTCGGACCGGTGAAAGATCTCCACTCGGGCCACTTCGGCGGCGCGGTGCGCAATCCCGCCAACGCGCTCGCCGCGATCATCGCCGGACTTCAGGACGCCGAAGGCCGCGCGACGGTGCCCGGCTTCTACGACCAGGTGCGCGCGCTGACCGCCGACGAGCAACGCGCGCTCAACGCGCTCCCGTTCGACGAGAAAGGCTTCATCGCCGAGAGCGGCGCGCCGATCGCGTGGGGCGAAAAGGGATTCAACACCCTCGAGCGCACGACCGTGCGCCCGACGCTCGACGTGAACGGCATGTGGAGCGGCTACACCGGCGAGGGCAGCAAGACCGTGCTGCCGTCGTTCGCCGCGGCGAAGGTGAGCATGCGACTCGTGCCCGATCAGGATCCGGCGGCGATCTTCAAGGCGTTCGAGGCGCACGTGAAGCGCATCGCGCCCTCGGGCGTCACGGTCAAGGTGAAGGACTTGCACTCGGCGCCGCCGTTCCTCACCTCGCCGGACCATCCCATGCTCGAGGCGGCGCGCCGCGCGCTCAAGCGTGCGTGGACCAAGCCGCCGGTCTACATCCGCGAGGGCGGCTCGATCCCGGTCATGGCGACGTTCCAGGAGACGCACGACCTGCCGTCGATCCTCATCGGGTTCGGCCTCGACGACGATCAGGTCCATTCGCCGAACGAGAAGATCTCGCTCACCTCGTATCACGGCGGCACGAAGAGCGTGGCGTACCTCTACGAGGAGTTGGCGCGGACGACGTGATCGCACGCCGGGCCGCTGCCGGCGCTGCTATAATGGGGGTCGTTCGAGCCGCACGACCCCCACGATCCGGCGTCTCTCCATGATCCCGCGCGTCATCGCATTCTCGGCCTCATGCCTCGCCCTGCTCGCGCTCGGCGTGGCGGCTGCGGGCGATGCGCACGCCGCGCCGGGCGACAAGAAGACACTGATCCTGCGCGGCCGCATCACCGACGGCGAGAACTGGCCGATCCCGGACGTGCGCGTCGCGGTGAGCGGCGATCGCAAGGCGAACGCGCAGTCGGATCCCTCGGGCCAGTACGAGCTGCGCGTCGCGCTCGGGACGCCGGCGGATCTCGCGAAGCATCCGCTCTCGCTCCACGTGCGGGCGGCGCTCCATGGCTGGAAGATCACGGTGCCGGGCGGCGACGCCGAAGCGGGCATCGAGATGCGGCTCGCCAGCGGCGACGACGGCGTGGTGCGCTGCGAGATCCGGACGAACCAGCCGCGCGTCACGTCGGCGCTCGCGCGCGCCCTGATGTCCGACGGCGACGCCTCGGGCCTCGGGCCGCTGAACTTCTTCGCCGAGCACGGCCGGCCCGACGATCCGCCGCCCGCGCCCGATCTCAACGCGATCGATCGCGTGGCGCTCGCGGGGATCGCGCCGACGGCGGTCAGGCCGGCCGAGTCGCCCGCGCAGGCGCCCGCGCCCGCGCCGGAGAAGTCCGCGCCCGCGCCGTCCGCGCCGGAGCCCAAACCGCCCGCGCCCACGCCGGCACCCACGCCCGCGCCATCGGGCGGCGATGCCGCACGCGCGCTCGCCGAGTCGCACCAGCGCGACCGCGAGGAAGCGGATCGGCTGCGTCGCGAAGCGAAGGAGCGCAAGGAAGCCGAACGCGAGGCCGAGCGTCTGCTCGCGGCCGAGCGCGAGGCGCACAAGTCGCGCTGGGACGCGATCCAGAACGAGGTGCATCTCATGGCCGGCGCCGCCGACACGACGCCCGCCCCGCCCGTGCGCGTGCTCGAACATCTCGCCGGCAATCCGTCGCGCGCCGAGCATCGCGGTCGCGCGACGCCGCGCCGCGCCGTGGTCGCGAGCCGCGACACGGTGCGCGTGGATCCGCCGCGCACGCTCCCCGAGCCGGCCGATCCGCCGCCGTCGTCGCACGCCGCCGTGCCGTCCGGGCCGGTCGCGCGCACCGGCGGCCCGCGCATCTTCCCCTCGCCCGAAGGCGAGGCGCGCGCGCGGGCGGCGCCGCTCCTGATCCGCAATCCGTCGTCGGCCGCGGCATCGCCGCCGGTCGCCGCCGCGACCGAGACACCGGCCGCCGATACCTGCGGTTGCCGCATCGAGGGCACGATCGAGGTGCGCGGCGAGCGTCCGCTCGCCTCGCGCCAGCGCGTCGCCGTGTCGCTCATCTGGTATCCCGCCATCGCCGACACGGTCGAGCTCTTCATGGGTTCGCCGCGCGCGTTCCACCTGCCGCCCGCGCCGTGCGGACCGCAGCGGCTCAAGATCACGAGCCTCGGATCGCAGAGCTTCGACATCGTCTCGCGCGAGGCGATGGCCGGGTTCAAGTGCGAGACGGGCGCGCGGCATCAGCTGCGCCTCGTTCTCGCCCAGCGTTGAGCGCCGCGCCGCCCGCCGCGCGTCGTCGCACCGAACACCCGCCGCGTTGAGCGGCGCCCCACCCGCGCCGGTCGGCGCGCCGGTTGACCCTCCCTCGTCGCTCGCCTAGCGTCCCCGCCTTCGCTGCCCACGCTCGGCCCTGGAGATTCCCATGCGACGTCGCCTCGCGTTCCTGCCGGCCGCCTGCGTCGCGGCCATCCTCACCGCATCGATCGTCCACGCCGCGCCGCGGCCGATGGTCGAGCAGGACCTCTTCAAGCTCACCTGGGTCGCCGACCCGCAGATCTCGCCCGACGGCGCGCGCGTCGCGTTCACGCGCGTGACCGTGGATTCGTCCGCCGACGAGTACCGCACCGCGATCTGGGTGTGCGAGACGTCCGGCGGCGCGCCGCGCCCGCTGACGAGCGGCACGCGCGACGCGCAGCCGCGCTGGTCGCCGGACGGCCGGACGCTCGCGTTCGTGCGCGCGGCGGAGGGGAAGCCGGCCCAGATCTACCTGCTGCCGATGACCGGCGGCGAGGCGACGCCGCTCACACGCTTGAAGGGCGGCGCGGCGTCGCCGCACTGGTCGCCCGACGGCAGGCGCATCGCGTTCTCGAGCAGCACCAATCCGGCCGTCGACGACGATACGACGAAGGCGAAGCCGAAGAAGGAGCCGGGACGCGTCATCACCGAGCCGGTGTTCCGGCTCAACAACGCCGGCTACTTCGATCGCGAGCACACGACGCACGTCTGGGTGATCGACGCCGCCGGCGGCAAGCCGCGCCAGCTCACGGCCGGCCGGTTCAACGAGCTCGCGCCCGAGTGGTCGCGCGACGGCCGGTCGGTGTACTTCACATCCGACCGCCGCAAGGAGCCGTGGTTCGAGAAGGCCGACGACAACCTCTACGCCGTGGCGCCGGACGTGGCGAAGCCGGTGGACGGTGTCGGCGCGCGCACGATCGTGGACTACGACGGCGCGATCGGCGACTGGATCGAAGCGGCCGACGGCCGGATCGCGTTCGTCGGAGGACTCAATCCCCACCAGGATCATTCGTACGACCAGAACGACCTGATGATCACCGACGGCGCCGGGCGTCCGGTGCGCTCGCTGACCGCCGATTACGACTTCGACATCGCCGGCGGCGTCGGTTCGGATCAGCACGCTCCGCGCTGCGGCGGCCAGCGGCCGTTCGCGTTCAGCGCCGACGGCCGGAGCATTCTGGTGCAGGTCGGACGCGAGGGCGCGGCGCGCCTCGCGCGCGTGGACGCGGCGAGCGGCAAGGTCGAGGAGCTGACGACGACGAGCCGCGAGATCATCGCCGGCACCGGCACGCGCGACGGCCGCCGCTGGGCGCTGACGATGGGCGATCCGACGACGCCGGGCGATCTCGTCCTGTTCGACGCCGAGACGCGCGAGACGAAGAAGCTCTACGGCCCGAACGACGCGCTGCTCGCGGGCCTCGCGCTCGGCAAGGTCGAGAGTTCGGGTACCCGTCGTTCGACGGCCGCCGCATCCAGGGCTGGATCATGAAGCCGCCGGACTTCAGCCCGGCGAAGAAGTATCCGCTGGTGCTCAACATCCACGGCGGGCCGCACACCGCGTTCGGCGCCGCGTTCATGCACGAGTTCCAGGTGCTGGCGGGCGCGGGCTATGTGGTCGTCTATACCAATCCGCGCGGCAGCACGACCTACGGCCAGGAATTCGGAAACATCATCCAGTACCACTATCCCGGCGACGACTACAAGGACCTCATGGCCGGCGTGGACGAGGTGATCCGCCGCGGCTACGTGGACCCGAAGCGCATGGCGGTGTGCGGCGGCAGCGGCGGGGGGCTGCTCACCAACTGGGCGATCACGCAGACGCACCGTTTCGCCGCGGCGATCACCGACCGGTGCGTCTCGGAATGGGCGTCGTTCTACTACAGCACCGACTTCACACTGTTCCGGCCGACGTGGTTCAAGAAGCCGCCGTTCGAAGATCCGCAGGAATCCATCGAGCGCTCGCCGGTCACCTACATCGCCAGCGTGACGACGCCGCTGATGGTCATCCACAGCGAGGAGGACTGGCGCGCGCCGATCGGGCAGGGCGAGGCGATGTTCCGCGCCTTGAAGCAGCTCCACAAGACCGCGGTGATGGTGCGGTTCCCGGGCGAGAATCACGAGCTGTCGCGCAGCGGCACGCCGTCGCGGCGCGTGCAGCGGCTCGAGCACTATCACAAGTGGTTCGACAAGTGGCTGATGGGGAAGCCGATCAAGGACTACGACGAATGAGCCGGCCGGTGCGCGGCGACGATCTGCTGCGCTTCGTCTGGATCGCCGATCCGCGCATCTCGCCCGACGGCGCGCGCGTCGCGTTCACGAAGGTGTGGGTCGACGTCGAGGCCGACGCCTACCGCACGCAGATCTGGATCGCCGACATGACGGGCGGCGCGCCGCGCCCGCTCACCTCGGGCGAGGCGGACGCGGAGCCGCGCTGGTCGCCCGACGGCACGCGGCTCGCGTTCGTGCGCTCGGCCGGCCCGAAGCAGCCGGGCCAGCTCTTCGTCCTGCCGATGACGGGCGGCGAAGCGCAGCGCGTGTGCGAGCTGGCGAAGGGCGTGTCGCAGCCCTCGTGGTCGCCGGACGGCGCGCGCATCGCGTTCGCGAGCGCGACGAACATGGCACTCGACGATCCCAGGCGCGAGAAGCCGAAGCACGAGCCGGCGCGCGTCGTCACGCGGCCGGTGTTCCGCGAGAACGAGAAGGGCTGGATCGAGGTCGACCATCTCGATCAGGTCTGGGTCGTGGACGCGGCGCCGGGCTCGACGCCACGCGCGCTGACCACCGGGCCGTTCGCCGTCGAGGCGCCGCGCTGGTCGCGTGACGGCACGCGCATCCTCTTCGCCTCGGACCGGCGCGCCGAGCCGTGGTTCGGCCCGTGGGCATCGGCGATCTACGCGGTCAGCGCCGCGCTCGGGAAGCCGACCGACGGCGCGGCGCTCGAGACGGTCGTCGAGCTCGGCGGGCTGATCGCGTCGTTCGTCGAGCACCCGGACGGCCGGATCGCGGTCGTCGGATTCATCAGCACGGACCCGCCGCGCACGTATCAGATTCCGCGGATGCTGATGACCGAGGGCCCGTGGCCGCGGCGGATCGCGCAGGATCTCTCGACCGGGTGCGACGACGAGATCGGCGGCGCGATCAACTCCGACCAGCATCCGCCGCGCGGCGGCGGCGAGTCGCCGCTGGCGTTCTCGACCGAGGGGCGCACGGTGGACGTCGTGGTCGCGCGGCAGGGATCGTCGCTGCTCGCGCGCTTCGACGCCGCGGCCGGCGGCGTGCGCGACGCGATGCCGGCCGGCTTCGACCTGATCGCCGGCACGGCGAGCGACGACGCCCGCGTCTGGGCGCTGACGGTCGGCACGCCGCAGTCGCCGGGCGACCTCTATCGCCTCGACGCCGCGACCGGCGCGCTGACCAGGCTCTGGTCGCCGAACGAGGCGATGCTCGCGGATCTGGCGTTCGGCGAGGTCGAGGAGCTGTGGGCGCCGACCTTCGACGGTCGAAAGATCCACGGCTGGCTGGTCAAGCCCCCCGACTTCGATCCGGCGAAGCGATACCCGTTGCTGCTCGAGATCCACGGGGGCCCGCACACGGCGTACGGCCGCGGGTTCTTCCACGAGTTCCACGCCCTGGCCGGCGCCGGGTACCTCGTGCTCTACACGAACCCGCGCGGCAGCACGAGCTACGGCGAATCGTTCGCCGACGTGATCCAGTACGCGTTCCCGGGCGACGACGCCCGTGATCTGCTCGCCGCGGTGGATGCGGTCGTCGCGCGCGGCTGCGTGGACACGGCGCGCCTCGGCGTCACCGGCGGGAGCGGCGGCGGGCTGCTCACCAACTGGATCATCACGCAGACCGATCGCTTCGCCGCCGCGGTCACGCAGCGCTGCGTCGCGGAATGGGAATCGTTCTACTACAGCACCGACTTCTCGATGTTCGCGCCATTCTGGTTCCGCAAGCCGCCGTTCGAGGATCCGGGCGAGTATCGCGAGCGATCGCCGGTGGCGCTGGCGTCCAGGATCACGACGCCGCTGATGGTGATTCACAGCGAGGAGGACTGGCGCACGCCGATCGCACAGGGCGAGGCGATGTTCCGCGCGCTCAAGCAGCAGCGGAAGGCGGCGGTGATGGTCCGCTTCCCGGGCGAGAACCACGAGCTGTCGCGCAGCGGCGTGCCGTCGCGGCGCGTCCAGAATCAGCGCCACATCCGCGCCTGGTTCGACCGCTGGCTGCTCGGGACGCCCGCGCCCGAGTACGGAGTGTGATCGGCCGCGTCGCTGGGCTGGGGGGATGTGAAGGTTCGCTATCGGTGAGCGCGCTCCCGGCCCTGCGTCCGTGAGTCGGTCTACCGCGGCGTCGTCTGCCCGCCCGTCAGCCGCTCGATCGTCTGCGCGACGCGCGGGTCGTTCGGGAACCGCTGCTTGAGATCGGCGAGCACGGTCTTCGCCGAGTCCATCGCGCCCAGCGATCGGTAGGCCTGGACGCGCAGCGTCGCGCGACGGATCTGCATGCGGCGGTCGTCGTCCTTGACCACGATCGCAGCGAGATCCGCGAGCGCCCCGCGCGCGTCGTCGCGATCCTTGAGCCGCGATTCGATCTCGAGGAAGCGCACGTCCGCGTCGTCGGGCATCTGCCGCGCGAGCTCGTCGGTGAGCCGCGCCGCGTCCGCCTTGTGCCCCTCCTTCCGGGCGAGCTGCGCGTCGTGATAGAGGCCGGCGACCAGCAGGTGCTTCACGTCGGTCGAATCGCCCGAGCGCGTGCCGACGCCGCCCGCGAACTCGTACACCACGTCGCCGCCGAGGTCGGCGGCGCGATACACGGTGGCGATGCCGGCGAGCCCGAGCACGGCCGTCGTCCAGCGCAGCGCGGTCGCGACGCTCTTGCGCGAGGCGAGCGCAAGGCCGATGAGCTCGAGCAGCGCGATCCCGATGAAGACGTTGCGCACCCACTCGCCCGCCTCTTCGTGCTCCTGCACCGCGTTGCGCGCGCCGGGAATGCGCTCGGCGACGCCGTGGGCCTGGAGGCCCGAGTGCACGGCCGCCAGCGCGGCGAGCGTGCCGAGCACGATGAGCGTCGCCGCCATCGGGCCGACGAACGCGAAGCGCGGCCCGAGCGGCAGCAGCGAGACGACGCGGGCCGCGACGCCGATGATCAGCAGGGCGACGACGAAGTGGACGATCTGCGGGTGAAAAATGCCGATGTCGGGCATGCGAACCTCGTCGTGCGCGTCGGCGCCGCGGCGGTCGCCGCCGGCGCCGCCCGCGTCAGTTGCTGCGGAAGTTGCCGAACTTGAGCTCGACGCCGAGATCCTGCTGCTTGAGCAGCGCGATCGCCGCCTGCAGCTCGTCCTTGCTCGGCGACGAGATGCGCACGGTGTCGCCCTGGATCGCGGCCTGCACCTTCTTCATCTTCGCGTCCTTGATCGTCTTCGCCACCTCGCGCGCGTGATCGGCGGTGAGCCCGTTCTGGATCGCGATCACCTGCCGCACCGACGCGCTCGCCGCGGTGGCGACCTCGCCCGGCTTCATGTTCTTGAGCGGCACCTGTCGGCGCACGAGCTTGCTCTGCAGCACGTCCCACATCGCCTTGAGCTTGAACTCGTCGGGCGCGCCAAGCGTCAGCGTGTGCGCCTTGGCGTCAAGGTCGATGCTCACTTTCAGGCCCTTGAAGTCATAGCGCTGCGTGATCTCCTTCGTGGCCTGCGTGACGGCGTTCGTCACCTCCATGTAGTCCACGCCGGTCGTGACGTCGAACGAGCTGGTGCCGGCCACGTCATGTCCTCCGGGTTGCGATCGCGAGCGCGCGCGCGGTCGCGCCGCCGGCGAGGATCTGCTCGCGCACCGCGACGAGCGCGCGGCGCTGCGATCGCCACAGGAAGCGCCGGCCCGCGGCGGCGGCGGCGAGGAACGCATGCGCGTCGTGCTCGCGCGAGAGGCGCACCCGATCGGAGGCCGCGATCTCGGCCGCGAACCGCGGCACGCACTGCAACGCATCGGACTCCGGATCGAAGAACACGAGCACGTCCTCCAGCCGCCACCACCGCTTCGGTGCGAGCCCCGATTCTTCGCGCACCTCGCGTCGCGCCGCGGCGAACGCGGCTTCGCGGCGCTCGCGCGTGCCGGTCACCGGTTGCCACACGCCGGCGAGGCGGCCCCGCGCGCGCCGCAGCACCAGGAATTCCACGCGGCGTCCACGGCGACGGAAGACATAGACCTCGACGTGGTCGCTGCGGAGGGCCGGCACGGGGCGGCAGAATAGGGTCGGGCCTTGGGGTCGGGCAACTGGTCCGCCCGTATGAGCCTGCCGCTCCTGCGCCCCGGGCCGTCCGAAGCACAGGACTTTCGGGTTGACCGTTCGCGGACCTTTCCGTATCTTCCCCCGGCTTCATGTCACCCGTTGAGGCATCGTCGGTTGGCGATTGCTTGTGAAATGTTTCACGGAGGGTTTCTGGCGCCTCCGCCGCAGGACAAATCGCCCGGAGAAACGATCCGGACCGCGGGATTGCTGCTCGCGATCCCGACCCTGCTGATCGTCTCGCCGCTGGTCGGTTTCTTCGCCGGAAGCTGGCTCGACGGCCGGCTGCGCACCTCCCCATGGCTGGGCATCGTCGGACTCGTCCTCGGGTTCGCCGCCGCCGGCCGCGAGACCTGGCTGATCTACCGCCGCTATCAGGCGGACGACCGAGAGGAGAGCAAGCGCCGCTGACGCGGCCCTCGCACGCATGGGTCTCGAGTTCCTCGCCCGGGTTCGCTCGTCGTCACTGTGGGTCGCGACGGTCGCCGCGCTGGTCATGGCCACCTATGCCGCGCCGCTCGCCGGCCTGGCGCTCGCCGCGGGCGCGGCGTGGTCGCTGATCAACCTCGCTCTGCTCCAGGGCCTGATCGTCGCGCTGACCGGCGCCGACCGGCGCACGATGCCCGCCACGTGGCGCGCGATCGCCGCGATCGGCGGCCTGCTCGCGCTGTTCGCCGCCGGCTGGCTCATGCTCACGCGTCTCTCGCCCGCGCTGCTCGCGATCGGCTTCGGCATTCCGTTCGTGGTGATGGTGCTCAAGGCGACGGCGCTCCTGCTGCTCCCCTCCGCCGCGTGGCGGAGGTTGACGAAGAGCCCGTGGATCGCGGCCGCGGCGGTGGTCGTGCTGATCGCCGGTCTGTGGGTCGTCGCGGGTCGCGCCGCCGGCGAGCGCCACGGCGCGGCGCACACCGAATCGCTCGCGGGCGCCGTGCGCGGTGGCGCCGGCGCGCACGAAGCCGCCAGGTCCGGCGAGGCCGAGGAATCCGGGCCGCAGAAGTTCCCCAACGTCATCACCGTGCTCCACCGCCTCGCGCCCCACGCGCCGCTCGTCGGCTTCCTCCACCACTACGAAGTGCTGGTCTTCTCGCTCGGGATCGCGCTCCTGCTCTGCCTCGTCGCGTGGTTCGCGTCGCGCAATCCGCAGATGATTCCGGGCCCGCTCCAGAACGGCGCCGAGATGGCGGTCGAGGCGTTGAGCGACTTCTTCACCGGTATCCTCGGCCCCAGGCACGGCCCGCGCTTCGTGCCGTTCCTCGGCACGCTGTTCATCTACATCCTGGCGATGAACCTGTTCGGCCTGATCCCCTTGATGGACTCGCCGACCTCGAGCCTCAACGTCACGGTGGCGCTCGCGCTGATCGTGTTCGTCTACGCGCAGTACGTCGGCTTCCGCGAGCTCGGGCTCCTCGGCTGGCTCGACCACATGGCGGGCTCGCCGCGCACCGCGATCGGCTGGTTCCTGGTGCCGCTCATGCTCCCGATCCACATCATGGGCGAGCTCGCCAAGCCGATCTCGCTCTCGTGCCGACTCTTCGGCAACGTGTTCGGCGAGGACATGCTGCTGGTCGCGTTCGCGTCGATGGTCGTGGTCGGCGTCCCGTTCACCCGGTTCTCGATCGGCATTCCGCTGCACTTCCCGTTCTTCGCCCTCGCCCTCTTGAGCAGTGTGCTCCAGGCGGGCGTGTTCTCGATTCTGACTTCGATCTACCTCCTCCTCATGCTGCCGCACGACGATCACGGGCACGAGGGGGAGGCGCACGCGCAGCACGCTCACTGAACAGGCAAGGAGGATGACAATGGATTTCCACGCAGCACTCGGATGGGGCCTCCCGGTCGGCATCGGACTCGCGGCGATCGGCTCGGGCATCGGTCTCGGCGGCATCGGCAACGGCGCCATGCAGGCGATCGGGCGTCAGCCGGAAGCGACCGCGAAGATCCAGCTCGCGATGATCATCATCGCGGCGCTCGCCGAAGCGCTCACGATCTACGCGTTCGTCACGATGATCCTGCTCCGTGGCCAGATCGGCTAAGCGCGCGCACGCGCCGCGCCGCGGCGCACGCACCGTGAGGGATTCATGAATCTGATCGACATCCGGCTGGTGCTCACCCAGATCCTGGGCTTCCTGCTCCTGTTCTGGGCGCTGCGCCGCTACGCCTGGGGGCCGATGCTCGGCATGCTCGAGGCGCGGCGCGAGAAGATCGCCGGCGAGTTCAAGGAGGCCGACCGCCGCAAGGCCGAGGCGCTCGAGCTCAAGGCGAAGTACGACGCCGAGCTGCGCGGCATCGAAGCGCAGGCGCGGCAGAAGATCGGCGACGCGGTGGTCGAGGGGCAGAAGGTCGCCGCCGAGATCAAGGCGCAGGCGCAGACGGAGGCGGCGGCACGGCTGGAACGCGCCGCCGACGAGATCGCTCGCGAGGGCGAGAGGGCGAAGGAGATCGTCAAGGGCCAGGTCATCACGCTCTCGATCCGCGCCGCAGAGAAGATCCTGCGCACGAAACTCGACGACGCGGCGCAACGCAAGATGGTCGGCGAGTTCATCGACGAGGTGGAGGCCGCGCGGTGAAGGACCTGACGGTCGCCGGGCGCTACGCCCAGGCGCTGTTCATCATCACCGAGCGGCGGCGCGAGACCGTCGCGGCGCTCGGCGATCTGAAGAGCGTTCGCGACCTGCTGGCGCCGGGCACTCCGGCCGCGTCGTTCCTCGCCTCGCCGCAGGTGCGGTTGCCCGACAAGCGCAAGGTGCTGGCCTCGGCGCTCGACGGCCGTGCCGCGCGCTCGGTCGCGGTGTTCGTGGATCTCCTCCTGCGCAAGAAGCGCCTCGATCTGCTCGATCCGATCGTCTCGGACTACGAGGCGCTGGTCGAGCGCGCCGAGGGCATTCGCCGCGCCCACGTCGTCAGCGCGACGCCGCTCGCCGCCGGCGAGCGCACGCGACTGCTCGCGGCGCTCGAGCGCTACACGGGCTCGAAGGTGAAGCTCACGGCCGAGGTCGAGCCGGCCGTGATGGGAGGCGCGCTGGTGCGCATCGGCGATCGCGTCGTGGATCGCACCGTGCGCACGCTGCTCGACGCGATCGGCGCACAGCTGCGCGAGGTGACCGTCTGAAACGCATCGTTCCGACACTCCACCCATCGGGGTCCTGATCCCATGTCCTTTCGACCGGAAGAAGTGAGCGCCATCCTGGCGCAGGAGCTCGAGCGCTACGAGGCCAAGCTCGAGACGAAGAGCGTCGGCACCGTGCTCTCGGTGGGCGACGGCATCTCGCGCGTCTGGGGCCTCGAAGACGCGATGGCCGGCGAGCTCATCAAGTTCCCCGGCGACGTGATGGGCATGGTGCTGAACCTCGAAGAGGACAACGTCGGCATCGTGCTCTTCGGCTCGGACAAGGACATCAAGGAAGGCGACCGCGTCGAGCGCACCGGGCGCATCGCCTCGGTCCCGGTCGGCAAGGCAATGATCGGCCGCGTCGTGAACGCGATCGGCCAGCCGGTGGACGGCAAGGGACCGATCGGCGCCGACAAGTTCCGCAACGTCGAGTTCAAGGCGCCGGGCGTCATCGAGCGCCAGCCGGTCAAGGAGCCGCTCCAGACCGGCATCAAGGCGATCGACTCGATGATCCCGATCGGCCGCGGCCAGCGCGAGCTGATCATCGGCGATCGCCAGACCGGCAAGACCACGATCGCGCTCGACACGATCATCAACCAGAAGGGCACCGGGGTCATCTGCGTCTACGTCGCGATCGGCCAGAAGGAATCCACGGTCGCGAACGTGGTCGGCACGCTCGAGAAGCACGGCGCGATGGAGTACACGATCGTCGTCACCGCGTCGGCGTCCGAATCGGCGCCGCTCCAGTACATCGCGCCCTACGCCGGCGTCTCGATGGGCGAGGAGTTCACGTACAACGGCGGCCACGTGCTGTGCGTGTACGACGACCTGTCGAAGCACGCGACCGCGTACCGCCAGCTGGCACTGCTGCTGCGCCGCCCGCCGGGCCGCGAGGCGTACCCGGGCGACGTCTTCTACCTCCACTCGCGGCTGCTCGAGCGCGCGTGCAAGCTCTCGGACGCGAAGGGCGGCGGCTCGCTGACCGCGCTGCCCTTCATCGAGACGCAGGCGGGCGACGTGTCGGCGTACATCCCGACCAACGTCATCTCGATCACCGACGGCCAGATCTTCCTCGAGGGCGATCTCTTCTACGCCGGTGTCCGACCGGCGATCAACGTCGGCATCTCGGTGTCGCGCGTCGGCGGCAACGCGCAGATCAAGGCGATGCGCCAGGTCGCCGGGCGCCTGCGCCTCGACCTCGCGCAGTACCGCGCGCTGGCGGCGTTCGCCCAGTTCGGCTCCGATCTCGACAAGGCGACGCAGGCGCAGATCACGCGCGGCGAGCGCATGGTCGAGCTGCTGAAGCAGGGCCAGTTCATGCCGATGCCGGTCGAGAATCAGGTCATCTCGATCTGGGCCGGCGCCAACGGCTACCTCGATGACGTGCCGGTCGCCGCGGTGCGCAAGTTCGAGAGCGAATGGCTCGCGTTCGTCGCCCAGCAGTACGGCGAGGTCGCGCACAACATCCGCACCGCGAAGCAGATGTCCGACGAGGACCAGAAGCGCCTCGGCGAAGCGTGCAAGGCGTTCAAGGCGCAGTTCAAGGCCTAAGGGCTCCCGATGGCGTCGCTGAAGGACCTCCGCCGGCGGATCCGCTCGACCAAGAGCATGCAGCAGATCTTCAAGGCGATGGAGATGGTCGCCGCCGCCAAGTTGCGCCGCGCCCAGGGGCGCGCGCGGGCGGCGACGCCGTACGCGAAGAAGATCACCGAGATGCTCGGCAAGCTCGCCGGCGCGGCGGCCGATCTCGAGCACCCGCTGTTCAAGGTGCGCCCGGTGAAGAACACGCTGCTGGTGGTGATCACCGCCGACCGCGGCTTCGCCGGCACGTACAACACCAACATCCTGCGCAACGCCGAGCACCGCGTGCGCGAGAGCGGCGCGACGCAGGTCGTCGTGGTCGGGCGCAAGGGCCGCGACTACTTCCGCCGCCGCCACGTGCCGATCGCCGCGGCGTACACGGATCTCCCCGGCGAGGCGGGCCTCGATCTCGCGCGCCGGCTCACCGACGACGTGGCGCAGCGCTTCGTGCGCGGCGACGTGGACCGTGTCGAGCTGCTCTTCACGCACTTCGTCAACGCGCTGGTGCGCAAGGTGCAGCACGAGGTGTTCCTGCCGGTCGGCGCCGACGCGAAGGGCGCGGGCGCCGACCCGATCTTCGAGCCCGACGCCGAGACCATCTTCGCCGAGCTGGTGCCGCGCTACGCGACCGCCAGGCTCTACGCGGCGATGGCCGATGCGCTGGCCGCCGAGCACTCGGCGCGCATGGTGGCGATGGGCTCGGCGCGCAAGAACGCCGGCGAGCTGGTCGACGGCCTCACCCTCACACGCAACCGGCTCCGCCAGGCGGCGATCACACGCGAGATCGCCGAGCTGGTCGGAGGCGCCGAAGCCCTCAAATAGGCGGAGAAGCCATGAACGTCGGAAGAGTCGTGCAGGTGATCGGGCCCACGGTCGACGTGGCGTTCGATCCCGAGATGCTGCCCAAGATCTACAACGCGATCATCATCGAGGACGCCGCGCGCGGCATCCGCCTCACGGTCGAGGCGGCGCTCCACGTCGGCGACAACATCGTCCGCTGCATCGCCATGGACAACACCGACGGCCTCGTGCGCGGCATGTCGGCCACCGACACCGGCGCGCCGATCTCGGTTCCGGTGGGCGAGGAGTGCCTCGGCCGCATCTTCAACCTCGTCGGCGACACGATCGACGGCAAGGGCCCGGTGAAGGCGACGAAGCGCCTGCCGATTCACCGCGCGTCGCCGCCGTTCGCCGAGCAGGAGGTCGACAAGCAGCTGTTCGAGACCGGCATCAAGGTCGTGGACCTGCTCGCGCCGTATCAGCGCGGCGGCAAGGTTGGCCTCTTCGGCGGCGCCGGCGTCGGCAAGACGGTGCTGATCCAGGAGCTGATCCGCAATATCGCGACGCAGCACGGCGGCTTCTCGGTGTTCGCCGGCGTCGGCGAGCGCACGCGCGAAGGCAACGACCTCTATCGCGAGATGACCGAGTCCGGCGTCATCGCGAAGACCGTGATGGTGTTCGGCCAGATGAACGAGCCGCCCGGCGCGCGGCTCCGCGTCGGGCTGACCGGCGTCACGATGGCCGAGTACTTCCGCGACGAGCAGGGCAAGGACGTGCTGTTCTTCGTCGACAACATCTTCCGCTTCACCCAGGCGGGCTCGGAGGTGTCGGCGCTGCTCGGCCGCATGCCGAGCGCCGTCGGTTACCAGCCGACGCTGTCGACCGAGATGGGGGCGCTCCAGGAGCGCATCACCACCACCAAGCGCGGCTCGATCACGTCTGTGCAGGCGATCTACGTGCCGGCCGACGACCTCACCGATCCCGCGCCGGCGACGGCGTTCTCGCACCTCGACGCGACCACCGTGCTCGAGCGCTCGATCGCCGAGCTCGGCATCTATCCCGCCGTGGATCCGCTCGCCTCGACGAGCCGCATCCTCGATCCGGCGATCGTCGGCGAGGAGCACTACGAGGTGGCGCGCACGGTGCAGCGGATTCTGCAACGCTACAAGGATCTCCAGGACATCATCGCGATCCTCGGCATGGACGAGCTCTCCGAGGACGACAAGGTGACGGTCGCCCGCGCGCGGCGCATCCAGCGCTTCCTGTCGCAGCCGTTCTTCGTCGCCGAGGCGTTCACCGGCACGCCCGGCAAGTACGTGAAGCTCGAGGACACGATCAAGGGCTTCAAGATGATCGTGGACGGCAAGCTCGACGATCTGCCCGAGCAGGCGTTCTACATGCGCGGCGGGATCGAAGAGGCGCAGGAAGCGGCCGAGAAGATGGCGGCCGGGGTCTAGGAGCGCGACGTGGCGACACCCTTCCAGTTGAGCATCCTCACGCCCGAGCGCACCGTGTTCGAGGGCGACGTCGAGTACCTCGAGGTGCCGGGGAGCCAGGGCTACCTCGGGGTGCTCGCCCATCACGCGGCGCTGGTCACGACGCTCGCGGACGGCGTGCTCACCGTGCGCTACGCGGACGGCCGCGAGGAGAGGATGTCGGTGAGCGGCGGGTTCTTCGAGGTCGGCGGGAACAAGGCCACCGTGCTGGCGGATTCGGTCGCGACCGGAGGCTGAACCGGCGGGGGCCGTGCACGGCGCCCTGAAGCAGCCAGCGACGCCGGCGCGTTGCCCCGTCCGGTGCACTCTCGACGGCGGTCGCGATGTTCAGGCCGCGACAAGGGCCGTGCCCGCGCGCACTTGCGCCACGGAGTCGCCTCCGGCACCGTGCGTGCAATTCCTCCGCGGCGATCGCGGGGCCACCCCGGCGAACGCATCGCGCGGGCGCCCCGTCCGCACCGAGAAGGAGTACGCGCCATGCAGGCCACCATCACCATCGGATCGAAGCGGGTTCTTCGCGGCGGTGCGCTCATCGCGCTCACCGCCGTGGCGGCGCTCGCCTCGAGCTGCACGAACTCGCGGCTGGTGGGTGTGTGGCGCGACCCGCAGTTCGAGAGCCGGCCGCTCCGCTCCGTCCTCGTCGTCTCACAGCGCAAGGACCCCGCCGAGCGGCGGCTGTGGGAGGACGCGGTGACCGCGCGCCTCGCGCAGTCGGGCGTGGACGCGGTCGCCTCGTACACGCTGTTCCCCGACGACGCGCCGGGCAAGGAGAAGCTCGCCGATGCCCTGCACGATCACAACCTCTCCGCCGCGCTGATGATGAAGCCGCTCTTCGCCACGAACGAGACGCGCTGGGTGCCGGGATGGGGCAGCATCGAGCCGCGCGAGTACTACAACCCGTGGACCGGCCGCGGCCTCGTCATCTACGACCGGCGCTGGCATCCCGGCTATCGCGTCTTCGACCGCACGCTGCGCGAGCAGGTGACGTTGTGGGCCGGCGACGACGGCGCGCGCATGGTCTGGGCGGGCACGGTCGAGGTGGACAACCCGTCATCGCGCGACGCGCTGCGCAGGGACATCGCCGACGGCGTCGTGCCGGGGCTGAAAGAGGCGGGGCTGCTGTAGGCCGAGCGACCGGCCGATAACCGGTCCATGCCCGTCTCGTCCCGGCGCGCCCGATCCATCGCGGGCGCGCTCGTCCTGTTGACCGCCATCCTCCGGTCCTCCTCGCCCGCGCGCGCCGCGATCTCGCCGCAGGCGCAGGCGGTCGTCGATCGTTACGTCGAGGCGACCGGCGGTCGCGCGGCGCTCGATGGCGAGACCCGCACGTACGCCAGGGGTCGCATGGAGACGATGGATCTCAAGGGTTCCTACGAGCAGTGGACCGAGGCGCCCAATCGCCTCGCCTCGCGCATCCACCTCGGCTCGCTGCGCATTCGCACCGGCTACGACGGCCGTACCGGGTGGGAGACCGATCTCGCCTCGAAGCGCGTGCGCATCCTCGAAGGCAAGGAGCTGGAGCAGATCGAGAGCGAAGCATGGTTCGCGAACGAGATGTGGGCGCGCGACGGACAGGGCGGCGGCAAGGTCCAGTTCGGCACCGCGAGCTTCCGCAACGGCGAGGTGTTCTCGTCGCTCGAGATCACGCCGCCGGTCGGATCGCCGCGCCGCCTCGTGTTCAGCGACAAGACCGGCCTGATCGTGCGCGAGTCGATGCGGGCCGACCAGCACGAGACCGACATCTGGCTCTCGGAGTACCGGACGCTCGGCCGCCGCAAGCGCGCGACGCTCCAGGACGGGCTCGATCAGGAGTTCGCGTTCTTCTATGACGACGTGCCCGCGAATCGCGTGCGGATCGACTCGCTCATCGCGAACGGTCCCGTGGACTCGGCGACGTTCGCCCCACCCGCGTCGCAGGATGACGGGGTCGCGTGGCTCGGCACGCCGGGCCTCGCGCACGTGCCGTTCCGCTACGGCACGCGCCACGTGTGGATCAAAGTTTCGATCAACGGCCTGCCGCCCGCCGACTTCATCCTCGACACGGGCGCGAGCGGCACCGCGATCGACCGCGACTACGCCAACCGCATCGGCCTGAAGCACGAGGGCCGCTTCGGCATCCAGGGCATGGGCGGGGGCGACGAGGGCGCGTTCACGCGCGTCGCGACGCTGCGCGTCGGCGGCCTCAAGGGCGGCATCGCGGTCGCGGACCTCAAGGCGAGCATCGTGAACCTGGGCGAGGGCGCGGACCAGGTGACGTGGCGCCACATGGACGGGCTGCTCGGCGCCGACGTGTTGAGCCGCTTCGCCGTCGAGATCGACTACGACCGGCAGATCGTGACCTTCCACGACGCGAAGACGTTCGCCTACCAGGGCCACGGCTCGGCGCTCGACCTCGAGTTCCTCTCCGGCATTCCGATCGTGCACGCCGACGTCGAGAGCGGATGCGGCGGCCGCTTCCTCGTCGACGTCGGCAGCGGCTTCGGCCTGCTCGTCCACGGGTCGCTCGTCAAGCAGTGCCGCGTGTTCAGCAAGGTCGAGGGCAGGAAGCAGGTGAAGATCATGGGCGGCGGGATCGGCAGCGGGTTCGCGAGCTGGCTGTGCCGGCTCGACACGCTGGGCCTCGGGCCGTTCCGCATCCCCGAGCCGATCGCCGGCCTCTCGCTCTCGACGCACGGCATGGTCGGCAGCGAGGACTACGCCGGCAACCTCGGCAACGCGGTGCTCGAACGCTTCACCTGCACGTTCGACTACGCGAACCGCAAGCTGTGGCTCGAGCCCGCCGCGCGCTTCGCGCAGCGCGACCGCTACTCGCGCGTCGGCGCGCTGTTCATCCGCAGCCAGTCGCGCGTCACCGCGTGTGCGATAGTGCACGGCTCGCCGGCCGACGACGCCGGGCTCAAGACCGACGACGAGGTGCTCTCGATCGACGGCAGGCCGGCGGCGCGCTTCACGCCCGAGGAGATGGACCGCCTGTTCGTGAACGGCGAGCCCGGGACGACCCACACGCTGACCATCGCGCGCGAGGGCAGGACCAGCACGATCACGCTCAAGCTCGAGGACGTGATCTAGCTTCGGCCGATCGCGGCTAGCGGACGAACACGACCGCCCGGCTGCCGATGCGACGGCCGGCGGCGCGCACGGTCAGCCAGTAGAGCCCGGCGCGTGGCGGCGCGGGCGCCCATTCGAGCGCGGTCGGTCCGTCCGGCCGTTCCTCGGCGCCGCGCGCCGCGATGACGCGACCGCTCACGTCGTGCAGCTCGAGAACGACCTCGGAGGTTCGGTCGAGGTCGAACGCCACATGCAGCACCTCGTCGAGGCGCGCGGGGTTCGGCGCGACACGTTCCGGCCCGATCCGGACATAGGGGATGGGATCGATGCCAACCGGCTGCGCCGTGCGTTCGTAATCGATTTCGAGCGGCGCGCAGTTGCCCGATGGGGACCGCCAGGCCACGTCGGCGATGCCGGCGCTCGAGCAGGCGATGGCGCGAGGCCCGGCTCCCGAGTCGAACTGGTAGGGGCTCGCGAGCCGGACGGCGATGTTGAACGCGCCGAATCCGGTGCCGCCCGTCCGCGTATGCACGGCGACGTCACCCGTTTGCAAGCCGCCGCACGACGTCACGCCCTGGGGTGTGGGCGGGGGCTCGACCGGCGTGTATTCGGTCTGGGCGATGAACGGATTCCCTGCCGCGTCCATCGCCAGCGACGGCGCGCCTTGCGGAAACTCGGGCGATTGCCACGCCAGCATGGACTGCCACGTGCCGTCATGGAACCCGTATCGGATCACCCGATTCAACCCGGCGTCGTAGGCGTCGTACGCGAGCCGCGGCTCGCCGGTGGACGGGTCGAGGGCGATGGCGACGTAGGCGTAGAAGGTGGTCTCGATCGTCTCCGGCACGAACGGACCGTCGGCATTCGTGCCGATGGCGCAAACCAGCGTCGGGCGGGTGCTGCCGTCCGTCCGCGGCCGTGTCCACGCGAGCCGCGGGTTACCGGATCCGTCAAGCGCGAACGCCACGGCGAGAACCGAAGCCGACGTCGTGTCCACATCCGCCACGCTCCACACGCCGGCCACGCGCCGCGCGTACTCGACCACCGACGGCGTGCCCTTCCGGATCCATGCCGCGACCGGTTCGTTGGTCACGGGACTCACCGCCACCGAGACGGGGTACGCGGGTCCGGGCAACGCGTCGAGCGTGTGGGTGCTCCATGCTCCGGATTCCCACACCGAGCAGATCAGCGATCCGAGGCTCACGTAGAGCGCGACCGGCCGGCCGTCGGTCGTTACGGCGATGTCGTAGCCGCCGTAGCTCGCGCTCGAGTTGCTGAAGCTGACGTTGTCCGCCACGTCCTCCTTGTTCCACACGCCGCCGGTCTGCCACGCATGTAACAACGAGCCGCCGCTGACATAGACGACGTGCGGGATGCCGGTCGCCGGCGCGAGCGCGAGCACCGGGCGCGATGCGGAGGGCAGGACCGCCACCGTTTCGGGCGGGGCCGCGGCGTGAACGACCGACGCGGCGAGCGTCATCAGAAGGGCGAGCGACGCGGCGAAGCGCTTCATCGCAAGTCTCCTCGGGGGAGCGGTGCCGGGGAGTTCCGAGACCGAAGATGCTACGCCCCGGTCGCGCGCTTTCAACACAATTCCGCGGCGCCGGCCGAGGTGCGCCCGCTCAACCGCCCTCCATCTCCTCGAGCGTCCGCGGCCAGTCGCCCTTGAGCAGCCGCGACCGCGCGCGATCGGCGAGCAGGCGCCCGCCGGTCTGACAGCGCGCGCAGTAGTTCGTCTCGTGCTTGGCGTAGACGATGCGCTGCACCGGAGCGCCGCAGT
The DNA here is from genome assembly GCA_016178725.1 of Candidatus Eiseniibacteriota bacterium. Taxonomy (GTDB): domain Bacteria; phylum Eisenbacteria; class RBG-16-71-46; order RBG-16-71-46; family RBG-16-71-46; genus WS-11. Next base: position 3,030 of record JACOSV010000007.1, on the reverse strand, counting down.
CGGGGCACGGCTGGCGATAACGCCCGTGCACGGCCATGCCGTCGCGAAACGCAGTGACCTTCTCGGGGAACGCGTCGCCCGTCTCCTCGCGCAGGCGATCGGTCCACCGCGTCAGCGTCGCGCCGGCCGCGGCGTGGAGCCGCGCCCACTCGTCGTCGCTCAACCGGCTCGTGCGCTTGAGCGGCGAGAGCCGCGCGCGGTGCAGGATCTCGTCCGAATACGAATTCCCGATCCCGCTCACGAAGCGGGGATCGGTGAGCGCGCGCTTCACGGTGTGATCCTCGCGCGTGAGCGCGGCGCGGAACGCCGCGAGCGGCGCGCCGATCACCTCGATCCCGCCGGGGTCGAACGCCGCGAGCGCCGCCTCGCCGCGCACGACGTGGAGCGAGGCGCGCTGCTGCGTTCCGGCTTCGGTCAGGAGCAGCGTGCCGGTCGAGAACGTGAACGTCGCGAGGCCGATCCGTCCCGGCAACCTGGCGTCGTCCGTGCGCCAGCGGAACCGGCCCGCGATCATGAGGTGGAAGACGAAGAAGAGATCATCCGCGAAGGCGACGACGATCCGCTTGCCGAGCCGCCGCGTGCCGGTGACGCGCCGGCCCTCGGCGGCCGCGACCGGCGGCTCGACGGTGCGCAGCAGGTTGACGCTGACGATCCGCGCGCGCTCGAGCGTCGCGCCGGTGAGCCGGCGTGCGAGATGCTCGACGTAGACGGTCACGTCCGGAAGCTCGGGCACGGCGTTACGGTAGCAGGGCGGTCACGCCGCGCGGCGCGGCGCGTATGAGGTACGCTGACGCACGCCGGACCCACTCGAACACCGGAGCCATCCATGCGCCATCGCATCGCCTCGATCGCCCTCATGCTGACGACGGGCGTCATGCTCGCCGTCGCCGTTCACGCCGCCACGCCCACGCCCGCCGCACCCGCCGCCCACGCCATGAGCAAGGCCGACTTCGCCGGCGGTTGCTTCTGGAGCGAGGAGAGCGCCTTCGAGGGCCTGCCCGGCGTGCTCTCGGCAGTCTCGGGCTACACGGGCGGAACGATGAAGCATCCGTCGTACGAGGACGTCTCGACCGGCACGACCGGGCATCTCGAGTCGGTCGAGGTCACGTTCGATCCGAGCATCATCACGTACGCCCAGCTCCTCGACATCTACTGGCACAACATCGATCCGACGCAGACCGACGGGCAGTTCTGCGACCGCGGCGCCGAGTACCACACGGCGATCTTCTATCGCGACTCGACGCAGTTGCGCGAGGCCGAAGCGTCGAAGCGGAAGATCGAGACCACGCCGCAGCGGTTCACGGCGCCGATCGCGACGCAGATCCGTCCCGCGTCCGCGTTCTGGCCGGCCGAGGACTATCACCAGGACTTCGCCGACAAGAACCCCGGCCACTACATGCCGTACCGCATCGGCTGCGGGCGCGACGCGCGGCTCACCGCGATGTGGGGGAAGCCGGGCCGCCAGGGCCACCGCGCGAAGTCCTGACGCCGCGCGCGGCGCGCGGCAGCTCCCAGCGTCCGAGCATCAGCAGCCAGACCGCGGGCGCGCCGAGCCACGCCGGGAGCGACGTGGCGTAGTCGCGCAGGCGATGGAGCGCGGGCGAAGCCGGCGCGCGCGCCGACTCGATCGCCCAGTGCATTGCGAGCGTCCCGGTCGCGATCTCGAGCGCCACCATTGCGGCGAGGCCGGCCGCGACCGCGACGATCCGGCGCGCGAGCGGCGCCCGCGTGCTCGCGAGGCACATCGCCGCGTACACGCCGAGCACGTGCGACGGCGGGATGTCGGGCGGTGGGATGCGGCCGAGATCGCCGCCGAGGCCGAGGAGCCTGAGCGACACGCCCGCCAGCATCCGCACGTACGCCGCGTCGAGCCAGAAGCACGGCAGCGCGAGGAGCGTGGCCCACGCGATGAAGCGGAGCAGCCACCTCATGCCGCGGGAGCGTCGGTGCGCGGCGCCGGCGCGCGGGGCACGCGCGGCGCGAAGCGCAGCCACGCGAGGAACAACCCCGCGACCGCGAGCAGCGTCACCGTCTGCCACAGGTAGACGTGGACGAACCGGAACGCGTTCGGCCAGCGCGCCAGCGTCGCCATCAGCGCCAGCGTGCGCAGCACGTTGAACGCCCAGAGCAGGACGGCGCCCGCGGCGATCCCGATCAGCTTCCAGCGCGGATCGCCGGGATGGGCGGCGAGCGCGATCGCGAACATCAGGAACGGCATCATCGGCGTGCACTCGGGGATGATGCGCAGTCCGGTCGCGCCGACGTGGATCATGTTGCCCGCGATCTCGGGGCGCATGCCGGCGAGCCGGATCGCCGCCGCGACGCTCGCGACGGTGCCCGCGACCATCGAGCCCTCGATCTGCGGCACGAGCGCGAGCACGACCGTCGCGATCGCCCAGCCGGCGCCCAGCCGGACGACGAAGCCGATGACGTGGCCGCGATCGTCGCCGGGCGCGGCCGCGCGCGCGCTCGCGGCGGATCGCGCGTTCGCCGCGGATCGCGCGTTCACCGCGGACCGCGCGCCCGCGCCGGATCGCCGGCCGCGGCGGCTCACGATCCGCGCCCGGCCGGTGGCGAGGCCAGTGCCACGAACCGCCCGGCGGCCGCCTCGGCGCCGGCCGCGCGCGCCCGGTCGCGCCAGCGGGCGAGGTGATCGCCGGCGCGCGCGATCCACGCCGTGCGCTCGTCGCCGGCGAGGCCCTCGAGGAAGCGCTCGAGCGCCTCGGCGGCGGCGGACCACGCGGCGGCGTCGCCCTCGCGCAGCGTCTCGGCCAGCCACAGGGTGCCGCGCCAGCGCATGCCGCGGAGATCGGCGTGCGCGCACGCCTCGGCCGCGACCGCCGCCTCGCGCGCCGCCTCGTCGCGGCGCCCGAGGCCGAACGCCGCACGCGCGAGCAGCAGGCGCGCCCATGCCTCCTCGTGCAGCATGCCGAGCGCCGCGCACGCCGCGACCTCGTCGCGCGCGAGCGGCTCGAGCGCCGCCCAGTCGCCGGCCGCGGCGAGGAGCTCGCCCGCCGGCAGCGCGCGCGC
>JACOSV010000006.1 GCA_016178725.1 Candidatus Eiseniibacteriota bacterium | reverse complement strand
GCTGCGCTGGACCAGCGCGCCGTAGGTGACGATCGTCAGGTCGTGGCCCTCGCGCACGAGGCGCGCGCGGCCGAACGGCACAGTGTAGTCCTCGCCCGGATACGGCGACTTGGCGTAGGGCTGGCGGTAGAGATGCTTGTGCTCGAGGAACAGGACCGGATCCTCGCAGCGCAGCGCCGTGCGCATCAGGCCGTTCGCGTCCATCGCCGTGCTCGGCAGCACGACGCGCAGGCCGGGGCAGTGCGCGAAGATGCTCTCGCCGCACTGGCTGTGGTAGGGCGCGCCGCCCTGCAGATATCCGCCGTACGCGGTGCGGATGATCACCGGCGCCGCGAACGCGTTGTTCGATCGCCATCTCAGGTTCGAGAGCTCGTTGCGGATCTGCATCATCGCCGGCCAGATGTAGTCGAAGAACTGGATCTCGACCACCGGCCGCAGGCCGAGCGTCGCGAGCCCGATCGCTCGGCCGACGATGTTGGCCTCGGCGAGCGGCGAGTTGTAGACGCGTTCGCCGCCGTAGAGCTTCTGCAGCCCCCACGTGACGCCGAAGACGCCGCCCTTGCCCTTGGCCTCGCCCAGCACCTCTTCGTGCGACGCGTCGGCCACGTCCTCGCCGAAGCAGATGATGCGCGGGTCGCGCTTCATCTCGTCGCGCAGGCAGTAGTTGATGAGCTGGAGCAGCGTTTCGGCCTGCTGCGGGCTCTGGATCTTCGGCTCGACCGCAAAGCGATCCGACGTCGGATCGACGTCCTCCGAGAAGACGTAGCGCGTCACGTGCGCGGGGTCGGGCTGCTTGAGCTGCTGCGCCTCGTCGCTCGCGCGCCGCACCTCCGACTGCACCTCGCCGTGCAGCGCCTCGAGGCCGGCCTCGTCGATCAGCCCCTCCTCGATCAGGAAGCGTGCGAACGTCGCGATGCAGTCGCGCCCGGCCTCGGCGTCGCGCTCGGCCTTCGACTTGTACTTGGCGGCATCGTCCGACATCGAGTGCGAGTAGGGCCGCGTCACCTGCGCGCGCACGAACGCCGGACCCTTGCGCTCACGGCAGTGCGCGATCGCCTCCTTGAGCACGCCGTAGGACTCGACCGGATCGCAGCCGTTGATCTCGCCGACCCAGAAGAGGTGCGGAAAGTTCTTCACGAGCTGCGCGACGTTGCCGCCGGCGGTCTGCACCTCGACCGGCACCGAGATCGCGTAGCCGTTGTCCTCGACGAGGAACAGCACCGGGAGCTCGAGATTGCTCGCGGTGTTCATCGCCTCCCAGAACTCGCCTTCGCTGGTCGTGCCGTCACCGGCGGTGACGAGCACGACCTCGTCGCCGTGGGCGCGGCCGCGCAGCTCGGCGTAGCGGCCTTCGAGCGCCTGGTACTTGACCACGGCCTCGGCCGCGCCGACCGCCTGCAGGAATTGCGTCCCGGTCGGGCTGCTCTGCGAGACGATGTTGAGGCGCTTGTGGCCCCAGTGGCTCGGCATCTGCCGGCCGCCCGAGTTGGGATCCACCTCGGCCGCGACCGCGGACGACAGCATCTCTTTGGGCGTCATGCCGAGCTGCAGGCACAGCGCGCGGTCGCGGTAGTAGGGATAGAACCAGTCGTAGCCGGGGCGCAGCAGCTTGCCGGCGGCGGTCAGAACCGCTTCGTGCCCGGCGCCCGAGATCTGGAAAAAGGTGAGGTTGAGCTTCTTGAGCCGGATCTCCTCGTCGTCGAGCCGGCGCGAGGTGACCATCGTGCGGTACATGCCGATCAGCTCGTCACGGGTGAGGCCGTGATAGCGGCTCGGCGAGGTCGCCGGGGTGCGCACGGTGGCCATGGGGCTCGGTTCTCCGGTCGTGGTGCGGCGTGGAATCACGCCAAGATTACAGGACCGACTCCGCCGGACCAAACATCACGGGAATGGACGTGACGATTCGGAGTATGCGTCAATTGATCGCCGATCTTCTCCCGCGTCGACGGAGCCCCATGAGCCGCTTGAGAACCGTCATCCTGATGTGTCTGCTGGCCGCGGCCTCGGCCTGTGGTCATCGAGTACTCGCGCCCCGCTACGGGCCGGGGCCGCCGATTTCGCAGGCGTACGGTTGCGTGCAGGGGACGGTGACGTGGGACGGACAGCCGGTCGCGGGCGCGCTCGTCACGGCATCCGCCCACGACAGCAGCTGGACGGACGTGACCGACGCCGCCGGCCACTACTGCGCCCGGGTCCCCCGTGGCGCGATCGTGACGCTCGCCACGTGGTCGACCCGCGACACGACCACCCGCACCGCGTCCGCGCTGGCGCTCACCGACACGGCCGCGAACTGCGGCGCCCACTGCGCGGTCGCCGATCTCGACCTGGTCGAAGATCCGCTTCACGGCGCGCGCTATTCCCTGTTCACCGGCATCCGAGCCACCTCGCCGACGCCCGATCAGGTCTTCGTGGTCGCAGCGGTCCGCGACGACTGGACCGGCGTCGAGATGCGCTATGCGCGTCTTCGCCTCTCGAGCGTGTCGCAGCCGCCGGTCACCCTCGCCTATCGGGCTTTGAACCATCGCTACGAAGCCGGGTGGCCGGCCGGCACCTACCTCGCCGATCTGCTCATCACGCTCGGCGCAACGTACCGGCTCGACGTGGACGCCGACGGCGACGGCGTCGACGATGCGACCGGATCCGTCACCGTGCCGGGCGCGATCACGATCACCCAGCCCGCCAGGCAGTCGGTGCAGCCGCAGACGTTCGACGTGGTCTGGAGTGTTGCGGGATCGCGCGACGGCGTCACGTATCAGTGCAACATCGCCGGCTGGAACGGCTACTACTCGGTCCAGAACGAGGACGGCGTCACGCAGCGCGCCCACTTCAGCGTGGTGCCGACGGGTCTGTACGAGGCCGAGCTCTGGGGTTACGCGGGCGCCTCGGTCGCCGTGACGTCGCCGCCGCCCAACGTGCTCGGCCCGATCACGGCCGGCTGGCTGTGGGCGACGATCGTGGCGAGCGTCGATTCGTTTCAGGTGGGGCCGGTGGCATCACGCGCGGGCGCCTGGGCACCGAGCAGACCCTCGATCGCGAGCGCCAGGATCACGACCGCGCCGCAGCCGATCAGGTTGTACCAGAGGAACGAGATCGCGGTGAGCTTGAAGCAGGCAATCACCGTCGCCTCGGCGACGAGCGCGGCCGCGAACACCGCCGGGCCGCGCACGCGCGGCAGCCAGAACGCGACCAGGAAGATGCCGAGGATCGTGCCGTAGAAGAGCGAGCCGAGGATGTTGACCGCCTCGATCAGCGATCCGAGCCGGCTGGCGTACTCGGCGAACCCGACGGCGAACGCCGTCCACGCCACGGTCGCGATGCGCGAGATCGTCACGTCGCGGTGCGGATCCGCGGCCGGGCCCGTGATGCGCCGCACCACGTCCACGACCGTCGTCGACGTGAGCGCGTTGAGCTCGGCGGAGGTCGAATTCATGGACGCGGCGAAGATCGCCGCGAACACGAGGCCGATCAGCCCGACCGGCAGGTAGCGGCGCACGAACGTGAGGAAGATGTAGTTCGTGTCGCTGGTGTTGGCGCCCGGGTCGCGGGCGCGGATCAGCGCCGCCGTCCGGCCGCGGATCGCGGCGAGCGAGTCGCGGTCGACCGCGATCGCGGCGCCCGCGGACGCCGCCCCGGGCGCGTCGTGGGCGTGGCGCGCGGCGAGCAACGCACGGACGTGCGTCTCGCGCGCCGCGACCACGGTCGCCTGCCGTGCCTCGAGCGCGTGCCACGCCGCGCCGTCCGGTCCGGCGGCGAGCCGCGCGGACTCGGTCGGGTTGAAGAACAGCGGCGGCGCCGCAAACTGGTAGAAGACGAACACGGCGACGCCGAGCGAGAGGATCGCGAGCTGCATCGGCACCTTGACCAGCCCGTTGAACACGAGGCCGAGCCGGCTCTGCGCGACGGAGCTGCCGGTCAGGTAGCGGCCGACCTGCGACTGGTCGGTTCCGAAGTACGAGAGCTGGAGGAAGAATCCGCCGACGAGTCCGCTCCACAGGTTGTAGCGGTCGTTGGGATCGAAGCGGAGCTGGAGTGCGTTGAGTTTGCCGGAGCGCGCGGCGACGAACGCCGCGTCGACGGGCGACACACCGGCCGGCAGCGACGCCAGCACCAGGACGAACGCGATCACCATCGTCGCCATGATGATGAGGAACTGGAGCACGTGCGTGTGGCTCACCGCCTTGCTCCCGCCCGACGTCGTGTAGACGACGGCGAGGCCGCCGAGCAGGACGCACGTCCAGCGCACGTCCCAGCCGAGGATCACCGAGAGCACCAGCGCCGGCGCGTAGATCGTGATGCCGGCGGCGAGGCCGCGCTGGATCAGGAACAGCGCCGCGGCGAGCGAGCGCGTCCGGCCGTCGAACCGGCGTTCGAGGTACTCGTACGCGGTGAACACGCCGAGGCGATGGAAGATCGGCACGGCGGTGAGGCACACCACGATCATCGCGAGCGGCAGGCCGAAGTAGAACTGGACGAAGCGCAGGCCGTCGGCGAAGCCCTGCCCCGGCGTCGAGAGAAACGTGACCGCGCTCGCCTGCGTCGCCATCACCGAGATCGCCACCGTCGGCCAGCGCATCGCGCGGCCCGCGAGCAGGAAGTCGGTGAGGTTCCGCTCGCCGCGCCCGCGCCACACGCCGTAGACGACGAACGCGGCGAGCGCCGCGAACAGGATCGTCCAGTCGATCGCGCTCATGCGGGTCGCCCGATCACGCGCGTCGCTCCCGCCGGCGCGATCAACCGCGCCGGCTCAACCATCCGCAGAAGGCGATGACCAGCAGGAGATCGACGATCACGAGCGCGTAGAGCCGCGACCAGCGCCCGAGGAAGGGCGGCGGCTCGTCCCTTCCCGGCGCATTCACGGCGCGGGCGCCGCGGCGTGCGCCGGCGGCGGGCTCACGAGGTTGGCGAACAGCCGCCACGCGCCCGGCACGCCGGCCGGCAGCTGGCGGAAGAACGCGAGTGCCGTGAAGACGAACGTGCCCTTGCCGTACGTCGTGTAGAGCAGGCCTCCGTCCAGGTCCGACTCGTGGGGATCGTGCGACGTGACGACGCGCTCGTAACGCGGATCGGCCGGACGCGCGTACCAGAGGCCGCGCTCCTGCACCCAGCCGTCCCAGTCGGACGCGGCGATCCTGTTCGGCGTCGTGAGCAGCGGATGGTCGGGCTTCAACGGCGTCATCGGCGCGGTCTCGACCGTGACGCGGTCGCGCGAGACGTGCAGCGGCCACGGTCCGATGCGATCCTGGATCGCGTCCTCCGGCGTCTGGTACTGGACGACCAGCCGCCCGCCCGCCGCGACGTAGTCGTTGAGCCGGCGCTGAAGCTGACGCAGCCGCGGCCGCGTGTTGTACGCGCGCACGCCGATCACGATCGCGTCGTAGCGCGAGAGGTCGGCGCGCTCGAGATCCTCATCGCCGAGCAGCGTGACCTCGTAGCCCATCTGACGCAGCGCATCGGGGCCTTCGTCGCCCGGCCCCATCACGTACGCGACCGCGTGTCCGGCGGTGCGGAGATCGGCGCGGACGAGATGCGCCTCGGCCGGTGGCAGGAGCGTCTGAACCGGGATGTGCGGATAGTCGAGCCGTACCAGCCGGCGATCGAAGCGATCGCCGCCCGCCTCGACAAACGCCGTCACGGTCCCCGCCGTCGGCGTCGCCGCGGGCGTGACGTGGAACGTGACCGTCGTCTCGGCCTCGCCAGCTCGCAGCCGGATCCGCACGCGCGGCGGCGTCGACGTCCAGCCGGCCGGCAGCGTCAGCGTCAGATCGCCGGCGATCGTCGTGTCGGCGCTGGTGGCCGTGACACGCATGTCGCGAGCCCCGCCGTCGCCGAAGAGATACGCGCCGTGATCGAAGCGCAGTGTCACGAGCGGCACGACTGCGAAGTCGCGATACCGCTCACCCGCAACAGGATCGATCCAGCGATAGACGACCGGCGTCGTGTACCAGACCTTGCGACCTGCGATCGAGAGATCAAAGCGTGCCGTCACCTGCGGTGGATTCTCGGACCTGCCGACCAGAGACGAGTCGCTCACCACGAATGATCCCGCGAGCGATGGGGCGGCGAGCCAGTAAGGCTCGCTGGTCGCGCTGATCGGCGGCAACGAGAGCCAGAACGTGTCCGCTGCCGGAATGTTGGAGGCCAGCGTGAGGCGCGAAGGGTTTGGCTTCGAGATCATGGCCGCCGACCCCAGACTCGGTCGGGTGCTCACCACGACGCCGTTCACCGTGATCGGCACATCGCTCCTGTCGAGCGCCAGCGTTGTGATGCGGACGGCGTGTCCGGGCGTTGCCGACGGCGCCGAGGCCACCGCCTCGAGCCACAGGCCGGCGCAGGCGCGGATCAGGTTCGCAAGGTCGAGCCGCTTCTTATCGATCAACAGATCGGCCGGCAACCGCGCCATCAGCGAATCGGCCTCGAGCAGGAGCGGCACGATCGCCCCGGGCTTGTCGGCGCGAAACTGCTCCCCCGCCTGGCGCAGCAGCGGCGTCATCTTCGCGCCGCCCGCGAATCGCCCCCACGTGAGGTCCACGCCGTCGAAGAGATCGTTCGTCGCGCGCACGCCGGCGCGGTGCTCAAACGTGTTCGTGTACGAGCCGCGGCGCTCGGCGGCGCCGAAGCCCTGCGTCTTGTGCATGCTGCGGCTCTCGCCGCCGATCTCCGTGTACGAGCGGCCGAGCAGAGGATCGTACGCGCCGAGGTCAACGTTGAGCCGGCCTCGCGTCGTGTCGGGCCCGGCGTTGCCGAACCGCGCGATGTTGCGCAGCAGGCGCTTCGCCTGCCACGGCCGGACGAACGCGAGCTGGCCGCGGAATCGCGTCGAGTCGGCCGCCGCCGCGAACGCCTCCTCGGCGAGAATCGCGGACGCCCAGTGGTGCCCGTGTCCCGCCGTGCTGTCGGGCGCGAAGCGCGTGATGATCACGTCGGGACGGAAGCGGCGGATCACCCACACGACGTCGGAGAGGATCCGGTCGTGGTCCCAGATCGCCAGCGTCTCGTCGGCGTTCTTCGAGAACCCGAAGTCGAGCGCGCGGGTGAAGAACTGCTCGGCGCCGTCGATGCGGCGCGCGCCGAGCAGCTCCTGCGTGCGGATGACGCCGAGGTTCTCGCCGGTGTCGACGCCGATCAGGCTCTGCCCGCCGTCGCCGCGCGTGAGCGAGAGGTATGCGGTGCGCACCTTGCGACCGTTCGAGAGCCACGCGAGCAGCGCGCTGTTCTCATCGTCGGGATGGGCGCCGACGTAGAGCACGCTGCCGGTGACGGTGAGCTTCTCGAGCGCCGCCCGGATCGCGGCCGCGTCCATCGGCGCCGGCGGGCGCGGATCGGCGGACGCGATGCGCGCGCCGAAGACGGCGGCGACGAGCAGTGCGGCGAAGAGGACGCGGCGCGCGTCAGTAGCCAAGCGCGCAGCCGTCCTTGCGCTTCTCGGTCACCCCCGCGTACATGCCGGTCGCGGGATCGCGCCAGATCGCCTGATAGCCGCCGTACTGGCCGACGCCTTCGGACTTCATCACGTGGCCGCGGTGCTTGAGCTCGTCGATCACCACCGCCGGGAGCCCGTCCTCGATGTGCAGGATGCCGCCGTCGGTCATCACCGTGCCGGTCGGCTCGCTCGATTCGCTGTGGTGGTAGCGGATCGCATCGCCCGCCTCCTGGAGGTTCATCCCGAAGTCGATCAGGTTGACGACGATCTGCGCGTGGCCCTGCGGCTGCATGTCGCCGCCCATCACGCCGAACGCCATCAGCGGCTTGCCGTCGCGGGTCGCGAACGCCGGGATGATCGTCTGGAACGGGCGCTTGCCGGGCTCGAGCACGTTCGGGTGGCCGCGGTGGAGCGAGAACAGCGCGCCGCGGTTCTGCAAGCCGAACCCGACCTCGGGCACGACGTAGCCCGAACCGAAGCCGGTGTAGTTGCTCTGGATCAGCGACACCATCATGCCGCTGTCGTCGGCGGTGCAGAGATACGTCGTCTCCTTGCGGTTGAGCATCGCGACTTCGCCGGGCGTGTCGGTGAGCGCCGCGTGCTTCATGTCGATCAGCGCCGCGCGCTTCTTCGCGTAGTCCTTCGACAGCAGCTGATCCACCGGCACCTTCACGAACGCCGGGTCGCCGTAGTAGCGCGCGCGGTCGGCGTACGCGACCTTCTTGGCCTCGACCATCACGTGCCAGAAGTCGGCCGAGTTCCGGCCCATCGCCTTGAGATCGAAGTTCTCGAGGATGTTGAGCAGCTGGAGTGCCGCGAGTCCCTGGCTGTTGGGCGGCAGCTCCCAGATCGTCGTGCCGCGGTAGTCGGTCGCGATCGGCGTGTCCCACGTCGAGTGGTGGCGCGCGAAGTCCTCGAGCGAGAAGAATCCGCCGTTCGCCTGCGAGTACGTGACGATCGCCGCCGCGATCGGGCCCTTGTAGTAGGCGTCGCGCCCCTTCTCGGCGATCAGCGCCAGCGTCTTCGCCAGGGCCGGGTTGCGGAACAGTTCGCCCTCGTGCGGCGTGCGCCCGTTCGGCATGAACACGTCCTTGAAGCCCGGTTTGTTGATCGCGGTGCGAATGGCGGACGCCCAGTTCTCGGCGATCACCGGCGAGACCGGGAAGCCCTCCTCCGCGTAGCGGATCGCGGGCGCGAGGTCGCGGCTCATCGGCAGCTTGCCATACTTCGCATGCAGCTCGAACCAGGCGTCGCACGCGCCCGGCACCGTCCACGTGTACGGCGAGTGGAGCGGGATCGTGCCGGCCGAATCGGGCGGCACCTTGTCCACGGTCAGCGCGAGCGGCGAGCGCCCCGAGCCGTTCAAGCCGACCACCTTCCCCGCCTTCGGGTCCCACATGATCGCGAAGAGATCGCCGCCGAGGCCGTTCGCGGTCGGTTCCATCAGGCCGAGGCACGCGTTGACGGCGATCGCCGCGTCCACGGCGCTCCCGCCCTCCTTCAGGATCTCGAGCCCCGCCTGCACGGCGAGCGGCTGCGCGGCGCACACCATGCCATGCTTCGCCCAGACGACGGAGCGCGTCGCCTGGCCGCGTGCGGCGTAGGCTGCGAGTGGGAGCGCGGTCATCGCGAGCGCGGCGAGCGGGAGGGCGTGAAGGAAACGCGGACGGGACATCGTAGGACCTCCGGATGGAAGTGGGCCGGCACGGCGCGAGCTTAGGGCAAACGAGCGTTCCGCCGCTACCGCCGGCCGCGAGCCTCGCCTATACTGCCGCGCCGTTCCGCCATCCCATCGAGGTGCGCGCGTGGCCCGTTTCACCGGCGTGGATTTCTACGAGATCGACGGCCTGCTCTCCGACGAGGAGCGGCAGATCCGTGACCACGTACGCGACTGGGTCGAGGACCGCTACCTGCCGCTGGTCGAGAAGGCGTACGAAGACGCCTTCTTCCCCGCCGAGGTGATCCCCGAGGTCGCGTCCATGGGCCTGCTCGGCGCGACGCTGCCCGAGGAGTACGGGTGCGCCGGCGTCAACGCAACCGCGTACGGGCTCGCGATGCAGGAGCTCGAGCGCGGCGACTCGGGCCTGCGGTCGTTCGCCTCGGTGCAGGGTTCGCTCGCGATGTGGCCGATCTACGCGTACGGCTCCGAGGCGCAGCGCAAGCGCTGGCTGCCGCCGATGGCGAAGGGCGAGGTCATCGGCTGCTTCGGCCTGACCGAGCCCGACTTCGGATCGAACCCCTCGGGCATGATTACACGTGCGGTCCGCCGCGACGGCGGCTACGTCCTGAACGGCGCCAAGATGTGGATCACGAACGGCACGATCGCGCACGTCGCGGTCGTCTGGGCGAAGCTCAAGGACGAGGCGAGCGGGCGCGAGGAGATCCGCGGCTTCATCGTCGAGAAGGGCACGAAGGGTTTCTCGGCACCCGAGCAGAAGCGCAAGCACTCGCTGCGCGCCTCGGTGACGAGCGAGCTCGTGCTCCAGAACGTGCACGTCGGCGAGGACGCGCTCCTCCCCAACGTCTCCGGCCTCAAGGGCCCGCTCGGCTGCCTCTAGCAGGCGCGCTTCGGCATCGCCTTCGGCGTCGTCGGCGCGGCGATGGCGTGCTTCGACGCCGCGGCCCAGTACAGCCGGAGCCGGATCCAGTTCGACCGCCCGATCGGCGGCTTCCAGCTCGTGCAGGCGAAGCTCGCCGACATGCTGACCGAGATCACCAAGGCGCAGTTGCTGTGCATCCAGCTCGGCCGGCTCAAGGAGAAGGGCTCGGTCAAGCCGGAGCAGATCTCGCTCGCCAAGCGCAACAACTGCGAGATCGCGCTCGACATCGCGCGCGAGGCGCGCGACCTGCTCGGCGCCAACGGCATCACCGCCGAGTACCCGGTGATGCGCCACATGTGCAACCTCGAGTCGGTCAAGACCTACGAGGGCACGCACAACATCCACACGCTGGTGCTCGGCGAGGCGGTGACGGGGATCGCGGCGTACCGCTAATGCGCATGCGGTCGCGCGTCCCGCGGTCGAGGCGCGGCGCCCAAACACGACGGGCCCGGTCCGCGAGGACCGGGCCCATGTGCGTGCTCGGCGTGAAGGCTACTTGCCGCCCTTCGCCATGCCGATCGTGACCGCGGCGCTGACACCGACCCACTGGATCGATGACGTGCCGAAGTCCGCCTTGTCGGTGCTGATGAAGTGGTAGGTGGCCTCGACGCCGACGCCCACCATCTCGCTCGCCTGATAGCTGACGCCGAGACCGCCGTGGCCGCCGAACTTGCTCTTCGACGTCTCGCCGGCCAGCGTCGGATCGTTGCTCGTGATCTTCCCCTTGATGCTCGTGACGCCGGCGCCGCCCACGACGTAGGGGGCGAGCTTGCTGCCGGTCATCGGGAACCAGTACTTGACGTGCGCGCCGCCGCCGATCTGCGTGTACTTCACGTCGAACGTCGGGTCGGCGGGCGGGCCGGTGCGGACCAGGTCGCGCTCGTCGGAGTTCAGGTTGTTCGAGGTGTAGTTACCGTCCACGCCGATCGCGACCGCGCTGGTGACCATGTAGTCCACCGCCAGCCCACTCGTGAAGCCGAGCGAACCGCCGGCGCCGCCGTCGGCCACCTTCTTCGAGAAATCGCCCATCGGGATGCCGGCGCCCCCGCCGAGCGTGATCTTCACGTCACCCTTGGCCGCGTGGGCCATGGGGGCGAGCAGCGCCAGTGAAGCCAGAACAGACAGCAACGTCGCCTTGCGGAACATCGAGATTCCTCCCTGGGTGAGCCACCCCGCGGTCCTCCACTCCCTCGCCCGGTCGGTCCGGATTCGGGGGCCTGGGGCGCGGCTCGTCAGATCTGCATGCATGCCGAAAAACGCAGGCGGGGACGCTAACGGCAGGACCCGGTACTGTCAAACCCGCGCACGGGGCTCTTCCCTTGACCGCGCCCGGTCCGGGCGGTAAGAACCCCGGACCCGTACGCGACCCGCATGTCACGCCGCCCCACGCGAGGCACTCGATCATGGCCGCCGGCACCGTCCAGCACGACAAGGCGTTCCTGTTCCGCCGCACGCAGAACTGGTTGGTGCTCGGGCTCACGTACGCGGCGATGTACATGGCGAGGTACAACTTCGGCTTCGCCAACAAGGCGCTGTCCGACACCTACGGGTGGAGCAAGACCCAGGTCGGCACGATCATCACCGCGGCGACGCTGGTCTACGGCATCTCCGCGCTGTTCAACGGGCCCTTCGCCGACCGCTTCGGCGGCCGGCGCGCGATGCTGATCGGCGCCACGGGCGCCTGCCTGTTCAACCTCGCGTTCGGCCTCGGCGCGTACCTCGGCGTCCTCGGCACCGGATCGCTGCTCCTCGCCTACTTCGCGACGGTGTGGACGCTGAACATGTACTTCCAGTCGTTCAGCGCGCTCGCCCTGATCAAGGTGAACGCGGGCTGGTTCCACGTCAGCGAGCGCGGCGTGTTCTCGGCGATCTTCGGCTCGATGATCCAGAGCGGGCGCGCCGCGGTGTTCGCGCTCATGACCGCTTCGGCGGTCGTGTCGCTGCCGTGGCAGTGGAAGTTCTTCCTGCCGGCGATGGTGGTCGGCGTGATGACGATCTTCACGGCACTGGTCGTGCGTGACGCGCCGGAGGAGGCGGGGCTCCCGCCGTTCGACCCGGAGGACGCGACCAGCGGCGACACCGAGCCGATCACGGTCGGCTACGTCGCGCGCCGCGTCTTCACGCATCCGGTGACGCTCACGATCGCGGCCGCCGAGTTCTGCACCGGTCTCGTGCGCAAGGGATTCGAGGAATGGTTCCCGCGCTACATGCAGGAGGCCCAGCACCTCCCGTTCGATCATCCGATCTTCAAGGCCGGCGCTCTGGCCGTGGTGCTCTCCGGGATCGCCGGCGCGTTCGTCGCCGGCACGCTCTCGGACTGGGTGTTCGGCGCGCGGCGGCCGCCGGTCGCGTTCATCGGCTACGCGCTGCAGATCGTCTGCCTCGGCGTGATCTGGCGCGCGCCCGGGCTCACCGCGATCATCGCGGCGTTCGCGGTCAACTCGTTCGCGATCTCGATGGTGCACTCGATGCTCTCCGGCACGGCCTCGATGGACTTCGGCGGCAAGCGCGCGGCGGCGACCGCGGCGGGCCTGTTCGACGGCATGCAATACGTCGGCGGATCGCTCACCGGCTTCGGCCTCGGGATGATCCTCGACCGCTTCGGCTGGGGCGCGTGGGCGCCGAGCATGATCGGGTTCTCGGGCGTCGGCGCGATCCTGATGATCGTGCTCTGGAACGCGCGCCCGTCGGCGACGCGCGCCGCGCACTAGCGCACGAGCCGTGCTAGGGCGCGAGGCGCTCCGCACCGGCGTAGACGTTCATCCGCCCCTCGCGCAGGAACCCGACCAGCGTCATCGCGGCGGCGGCGGCGAGATCCACGGCGAGCGTCGAGGGCGCACCGACCGCGGCGAGCACGGGGATCAGCGCGCGCGCCGCCTTGAGCACGATCTCGGCGCCGGCGCGGCCGCTCACCCACAACACGCCCTCATCGGCGGGATAGCGGCCGGCCTCGATCAGCCAGCCGGCGATCTTGTCCACCGCGTTGTGCCGGCCGACGTCTTCGCGCAGCGCGCGCGGCGCGAGCGCGGCGTCGCACCACGCGGCGGCGTGGAGCCCGCCGGTCGCGGCGAACGTGACCTGCGCCTCCCGCAGCCGCTCGGGCAGCGCTACGAGCGCCGCGGCCGCGATCGGGGGTCCGGGCGGGATCGGCGTGAGCCCGGCGCGCAGCGAGGCGAGGTGCGCGCGGCCGCAGAGCCCGCACGCCGCGCTCGCCGCGAAGTGGCGCTCGAGCGCGGTCCAGTCGAGTCGCACCGCATCGGCGAGCGTGATCTCGACCGCATCGGGCTCGTCGTCGCAGGCGGCGGGCGCGAGGCGAATCGCGGTGACGTCTCCGCGGCGCGCGATCACGCCCTCGCCGGCGAGGAACCCGAGCACGAGCTCGACGTCGTCGCCCGGCGTGCGCAGCGTGACGGCGAGCGGCCGGCCGCCGATCCGGATCTCGAGCGCGCGCTCGACGGCGACCGCGTCGTCCTCCGTGCGGACGACGCCCGCGGCGATGCGCGTCACCGTCCGGCGCGCGCGGCGCGGATCGGACGGGCCGCCGCTCACACCTTCGGGTGCTCGGTCCGTGTCGCGAACCCGCCGTCCGGCAGCGGCATCAGCGTGTAGTCGGCGAACAGACTCGGCGCTTCGGCCTGCATCAGCTGGAGCACGGCGACCGCGAGCTTGCGGATCTCGACGTCGGCGTGCTCGCTGCCACGCAGCTCGATGAAGTGGCGTAGCGCACGCGCGTTGCCGGTGACGAAGATCTTGGTCTCGGTCGCGTTGGGCAGCACCGAGCGCGCCGCCTGGCGTGCGAGCTTGCGGCGCTGCGTCGCCTCGGGGATCGCCGCGTAGCGCTTCTGCAGCCCTTCGACCAGCCGGTCGTAGGCCTGGCGTGTCGCGTCCACCGCCTCGCACCAGATCGCGTGGAGCTCCGGGTCATCCGCGATCGCGTCGGGCTCGATGAAGTCCGAGTCCGACTCGTTCACGTAGCGCTGCGAGAGCTGCGAGTACGAGAAGTGGCGGTGGCGGATCAGCTCGTGCGTGAGCGAGCGCGAGACGCCGGTGATCAGGAAGCTCCACACGGAGTGTTCGAGCACCGAGCCGTGGCCGACCTCGACGATGTGGCCGATGAACTCGCGGTTGGTCTTGCGCCCCTTGCCGTACGACATGTAGCAGACGCGCCCGGCCATCTCGGCGAGCTGCTCGGCGGCGACCTCGGTGTCGGTCTGCCAGACGAGACCGTGCTGGTCGAGGAAGCGGCGCACGCCCTCGTCCACCGTGGACTGGCGGCCGACGAGGTGGACGCGGGGCTCGCGGACGATGGTGAGCGCGCTCATCGGTTTCGTCTCCGCCACGTCCATGTCGCCCTCCCGATGCCGGTCATGCTGCGGTGCCGAACTCTACCATGCGCGCGTCACGCCGCGGCGCGCTTCACCTCGTCGCGCACGCGGCGCATCACCGCGTCGACCTCGTCGTCGCGCGTGTAGAAGTGCGGCGCGAGCCGGATGCCGACGCCGGGGCGATGGTCGAGCAGCACGTCGCCGGCGAGCAGCGCCGCGCACACGCGCTCGGCGTGCGGCACGTCGAGGCACACCGTGCCGCCGCGGCGCGCGGGCTCGCGCGGCGAGCCGAGCCGGATGTCGAACTCGCCCGCCCAGCCGATCATACGTTCGGTGAGCCGCAGCGACTTCTCGCGGATCGCCTCGACCCCGATCCGGGCCACGATCTCGAATCCCGGCTGCGCGGCGAGGTACGACGGGATCGCGGGCGTGCCGGTCATGAACCGCCGCGCGCCCGTGTCGCGGCGCATCGGCCCCGAGTCGAAGTCGAACGGCCGCTCGTGCGCGAACCAGCCGCGCCGCACAGCCACTTGATGCCGCCGCCCGTCAGCAGGTCGACGTCGAGCGCCGCCACGTCCACCGGCGCGGTGCCCACCGACTGGTACGCGTCGATCATCGTCAGCGCCCCGGCCGCGCGCGCGCGGCGCACGATCGGCGCGAGGTCGAGGAGCTGCGAGGTGCGAAACAGGACGTGCGAGATCGCGACGACCGCGGTGCGCTCGTCGATCGCCGCGGCCACGTCGTGCTCCTCGATCCGCCGCCCGTCGCGCGTCGGCACTGTGACGATCTCGGCGCCGCGGCGCGCGAGCCCCTCGTAGAGGTAGAGCACCGAGGGGAAGTCCTCGGCCGTGCACACGAGTCGGTTGCGCGGCGGCGTGAAGTCGATCGCCGAGAGCGCCAGCGCCTGCGCGAGCGTGACGTTGGGATGGAGTGACACCGATCCCGGCGCGGCGTGGAGGATGCGCTCGACCGACCCGGCCACTTCCGTCGGCACCGCCATCCAGCGCTCCTCCCACGCGCGGATCCCGCGCGACTTCCAGGTGAGCGCGTACTGGCGCAGCGACTCCTCGACCGCCCGCGGCATGGCCCCGAGCGAGTGCGAGATGAAGTGGAGGGCCGCCTCCGCGGTCGGGAACTCGGGCCGCCACTCGAGCAGCGGGTCGTGCGCGGCCGGGCTCATCGCGCCG
>JACOSV010000015.1 GCA_016178725.1 Candidatus Eiseniibacteriota bacterium | reverse complement strand
GTCGGTGTAGTCGGTGATCCGCGACAGGCACTCGACGCCGATCACCAGCACGGTGTCGGCGAACCGCGAGGCGATCAGGGAGCGGCCGACGCCGAGCCCGTAGATGAAGCCCGTGCACGCGGCGAACACGTCGAACGCGGCGGCACGCGTGGCGCCGATCTTCTGCTGCACCACGCAGGCGCACGACGGCAGGTACGTGTCGGGCGAGGTCGTGGCGAGCACGATCTGATCCACCTCGTCCGCCGCGATCCCGGCCATCGCCAGCGCACGGCGCGCGGCCTCGGCGGCGAGATCGGACGACGCCTGGTCGGGCGCCGCGATGCGGCGCTCGACGATGCCGGTGCGCTCGCGGATCCATGCATCGGACGTGTCCACCATGCGCTCGAGGTCGGCGTTGTCGAGCACGCGCTCCGGCACGTACATGCCGGTGCCGACGATGGTGGCGCCGCGGATCGCGTCAGGCTGCGGTGTCATGGTCCGCCTCGATCTCTTCGCGAATGTGGTCGTTGACGCGCTGCTCGACGAACGCCGCGATGGTGCGCAGCGCGCTCTTGAACGCCTTGGGCCCGCTGCTGCCGTGGCCGATGAAGCACACGCCGTCGACGCCGAGCAGCGGCGCCGCGCCGTGCTCCTCCCAGTCCATGTGCTTCTTGAGCCGGCGGAGCGCGGGACGCATGAACAGCGTGCCGAACACCGCCAGCGGATCGCTGCGGATCTCGCGGCGCATGATGTCGATCAGGAGCGTCGCGACGCCCTCGCCGGTCTTGAGCAGCACGTTGCCGGTGAAGCCGTCGGTGACCACCACGTCGCAGGTGCCCTTGAAGATGTCGCGCCCCTCGACGTTGCCGATGAAGTTGAGATGCCGCGCCCGCCGCAGCAGGTCGCCGGCCTCGAACACGAGATCGTTGCCCTTCGTCTCCTCTTCTCCGATCGAGAGCAGTCCGACGCGCGGATTCTCGCGCCCGAGCAGATAGCGCGCGTACACCGATCCCATGTGCGCGAACTGGACCAGGTAGTTCGGCTTGCACTCGGCGTTGGCGCCCACGTCGAGCACCACGGTGCCGCCGGCGAGGTTGGGCATGAACACCGCGAGGCCGGGACGCGACACGGACTCGAGCCGGCCGAGGCCGAGGAGCGCGGTCGCCACCACGGCGCCCGTGTTCCCGGCGCTGAAGATGGCGTCCACCTTGCCCTCCTTGTGGAGCTGGGTGACGACGCCGATCGATGTGGTGGTGCGGCGGCGTGCCGCGGCGGCGGCCTTTTCGCCCATGTCGACCTGGCCGGACGTGTGCACGACCTCGATCGGCCGGCCGTCGGCGCCGGCGCGCGCGAGTGCCGCGCGGATCTCGCCCTCGTCGCCGACGAGCGTCACGGTGAAGCGGCCGGGCTGCTCGCGCAGCGCCTGCACGACGCCCTCGGCGACGACCGTCGGACCGTGATCGCCGCCCATCGCGTCAATCCCGATCCTCGGGATCCCGGCCATGGTCTGGGCCCCGGAACGCGTCAGTCGACGTTCGGCAGGATGATCTCTTCGCCGTCGTACCAGCCGCAGTTGGGGCAGATGCGATGCGGCTGCTTCGGGCTGCTGCAGTGGCTGCAGGCGTTGAGACCGGGCTGCGCGAGCTTCCAGTGCGTGCGGCGCTTGCGGCCGCGCGTGGCGGAATGTCTGCGCTTGGGAACCGCCATCGGTTCGCTCCTCTCTCGTTCTCGATCACTCCGCGGGTCCGGCGCCGGCGCGTGCACGCTCGCAGCGGCAGGGCCCCTGATTCCGATTCGCGCCGCAGCGCGGGCAGAGTCCCCGGCAATCCTCGCGGCAGTGTGGCGTGATGGGTAGCTCGAGCAGCAGCGCCTCGCGCGTTTCCTCGCCGAGGTCGAGCTGCCGTCCATCATGGAACTTCATGTAGCTGCCGGCCTCGAGGTCCTCTTCGAGCCGGCGCGGTCCGCCCGCGCGATCCGCCACCACGGCGAGCTCGGCCTCGAGCGGCAGGTCGAACTCCTCGAGGCAGCGCACGCATTCGAGCCGCGCGGTCGCCTGAACGGTGCCCCGCACCGAAAGCAGCTCGCCGGTGCGGTCGATCCCGAGATCGCCTCTGACCTCGCCCGGCCAGACGGCGGCGGGAAGGTCCAGCTGCGACGGTTCCGCCACCGCCCGGATCCGGCCCCTGCCGGCGGGCAGCGTCCCTAAGTTGATGACAAATCCGGACATACTCGAATCCGAATCAGCCGGCAGGCCGGGACCGGCGGGACCCTAGCACAACGGTCCCGAGGGCGTCCAGCGCGGCCGGGCCTCGGGTCGCGGGGTCAACCTCACGGTCCCGTCGCCCCTAGCGGGCCAGGGCCGCGACGCCGAAGAAGAGCTTCACCTCGCGGTCGGCGCTCGCCGGGCTGTCCGAGGCGTGGACGCTGTTGCGCCCCTTGCTCTCAGCGTAGAGCTTGCGGACCGTCCCGGCCGCCGCCTGCGCCGGATCGGTGGCCCCGATCACCTCGCGCAGGAACGCGACGGCGTTCTCGCGCTCGAGGCAGGTCAGCATGACGGGGCCCGAGGTCATGAAGTCGACGAGCTCGTTGAAGAACGGCTTGCCGAGGTGCTCGGCGTAGAACTCCTGGCACTGCTCGCGCGTGAGGCGGGTGAACCGCGCCTCCGCGATCCGGAAGCCCTTGTCCTCGACGTGCGCGAGGATGCGGCCGATCAGGTTTCGCGCCACCGCGTCGGGCTTGACGATGAACAACGTGCGGTCGAGGGCCAACGGATTCTCCTTGGGCTGGCGGCGGGTGACGCCCGCCGGTGCGTAATCGTTCAGAGATTCAGCGGATCGCCGATGCTCAACGGGCGCGCGCCGCGCGGGTGCCGGAACGGCCCGCCGGCTTGCGCGATCCCTTGTTGCCGTTGCGTCCCGCGCCGGCGCGCGCGGGCCGGGCCGCCTTCGCCGGACGCCGCGCCTTCGCCGCGTTGCGTCCGTTCTCGCGCCGCGCCGGCGCCTCGCTCCGGCGCCCGCGCGGACGCCGCCGCTCGAGCGCCTCGGCGATCAGGCCCGGGATCTCGGAGGGGATGCGCGCCACCGGCACGCCGACCGCCGCGAACGCCGCCATCTTCTCGGCCGCGGTGCCGCTGCCGCCCGAGATGATCGCGCCCGCGTGGCCCATGCGCTTGCCGGGCGGCGCGGTCTGCCCGGCGATGAACGCCACCACCGGCTTCCTCACGCGACGGCGGATGAACTGCGCCGCCTCTTCCTCGTCGCTGCCGCCGATCTCGCCGATCAGCACGATCGCCTCGGTCGCCGGATCGGCCTCGAACAACTCGAGCGTGTCGACGAAGCTCGTGCCGATGA
This sequence comes from Candidatus Eiseniibacteriota bacterium, assembly GCA_016178725.1. GTDB lineage: Bacteria > Eisenbacteria > RBG-16-71-46 > RBG-16-71-46 > RBG-16-71-46 > WS-11. Next base: position 12,832 of record JACOSV010000015.1, on the reverse strand, counting down.
TCGGATCGCCGCCGATGCCGATGCACGTGCTCTGGCCGAGGCCGGCGTGGGTGAGCTGCGCGACCACCTCGTACGTGAGCGTGCCGCTGCGCGACTCGAGCCCGACCGGGCCGGGCGCGCAGATCTGGCCGGGCAGGATGCCGACCTTCGACTGGCCGGGGCTGATCAGACCCGGGCAGTTGGGGCCGATGAGCCGCGGCCGGCCGGCGCCGCTGTCCCAATTGCGGCGGGCGTTCGCGGGCGCGCCGGCGCGGACCGCGGCGGCGTCGCGCAGCGCCGCGACGTGGTGCCATGCGCCCATCGCGTCGCGGACCGGAATGCCCTCGGTGATGCAGACGATCAATCCGACGCCGGCATCCGCCGCCTCGTACACGGCGTCGGTCGCGAACGGCGCCGGCACGTAGATCACCGACGTGTTGGCCTTCGTCTCGGCGATCGCTTCGGCGACGCTGTCGAACACCGGCACGCCGTGAACCTTCTCGCCGCCGCGTCCGGGCGTGACGCCCGCGACCACGCGCGTGCCGTAGGCGATCATCTGCTGCGTGTGGAATCCCCCGTCGCGGCCGGTGATGCCCTGGACGATCAGCCGCGTGTGCCGGTCGATCAGGATGCTCACGCCGTCACCTCCTGCCCGCGCGCGATCACGTCGCGTACGCCTTCGTCCATCGACGTCGTCGCCGAGAGTCCGGCCTCGGAGAGGATCTTGCGCGCGGCGGCTTCGTTGGTGCCCGTCAGGCGGATGACGAGCGGCACCGGCAGCGGATTCTGCGCCAGCGACTGGACGATGCCGCGCGCCACGTCGTCGCAGCGCGTGATGCCGCCGAAGATGTTGAAGAAGATGGCGCGCACCCGGCTCGCGCCCGAGGCGTCGCGCGAGTCGCCGGTGATGATCTCGAGCGCCGCGGTCACCTTCTCGGGGTTCGACGAGCCGCCGATGTCGAGGAAGTTGGCCGGCTCGCCGCCGTAGTGCTTGATGAGGTCCATCGTCGCCATCGCGAGCCCGGGGCCGTGCACGACGCAGCCGATGTCGCCGTCGAGCTTGACGTACGAGAGCCCGCGCTCGCGCGCCTTGCGCGCGCTCGGCGATTCCTCGGCGGGATCGCGCCAGGTCGCCCACTCGCGATGCCGGTACTCGGCGTTGTCGTCGACGATCACCTTGGCGTCGAGCGCCATCACCTTGCCCTCGCCCGTCACGACCAGCGGGTTGATCTCGGCGAGGCTGCAGTCGCCGTCGCGATACACCGCCCACAGGCGGAGCAGGATGTCGGCCGCCTGCTGCACGAGAGGCCCGTCCTCGAGCAGCGGCTGGAACAGCGCGCGCGCCTGATAGGCGCGCAGGCCGTCGAGCGGGATGTGCCGGCGCGTGATCCTCTCGGGCGCGGTGCGCGCGACCTCCTCGATCTCCACCCCACCCTCGGCCGAGAGCATGATGAGCGGCAGCTTCTTCGCGCGGTCGAGGACGATCGCGACGTACATCTCGCGCGTGATCGTCGCCGCCTGCGCGACCAGCACCTTGTGCACCGGCAGCCCCTTGATCGTGAGGGCGAGGATGTCGCGCGCGCGCGCGTACGCCTCGTCCGGCGTGCTCGCCAGCTTGACGCCGCCCGCCTTGCCACGGCCGCCCACCAGCACCTGCGCCTTGATCACGACCGTGCTGCCCATGGTCTCCGCGATGTCGCGCGCCTCCTCGGCGGTCGCCGCGACCTGACCCGGCAGCACCGGGATGCCGTGGCGCGCGAACAGCTCGCGTCCCTGGTACTCGTGAAGGTTCATCGACGCTCCGTTGTCATGGCGCCGGCGCGGCGCCCGCCGCGCGGCTCACGCGTTGTCGATCTGGGCCCGCTGCAGGCGGCCGCTGAAGTCCACGTAGATGCTCTTCCACTCGGTGAACGGGTCGAGCATGGTGTGCCCCGCCTCGCGGTGCCCGTTGCCGGTGCCGCGCGTGCCGCCGAACGGCAGGTGCGTCTCGGCGCCGGTGGTGCCGTGGTTCACGTACACGATTCCCGTTTCGAGATCGCGCATCGCCGCGAACGCGCTCTTCACGTCGCGCGTGAAGATCGCCGCCGAGAGCCCGTAGCGCGAGGCGTTGTTGATCTCGATCGCCTGTTCGAGGCTCTCGACCTTCACCATCGCGAGCACCGGGCCGAAGATCTCCTCGACCGCGATCCGCGCGCCCGCCGGCACGTCGCGGAACACGGTCGGCCGGTAGAAATGGCCCTTCGCCAGCGCCCCGTCGCGCGCCGGCCCGCCGCCCGCCGCGAGCGTGCCCTCCTTCGCGCCGATCTCGACGTAGGCATGCACCTTCTCGACCTGGCTCCTGTTGACCAGCGGCCCCACGTCGGTCGTCGGTTCCAGGCCGCTGCCGAGCTTCAGCTGTTTCGCCTTCGCCGTAACGCGGTCGGCGAGCTCGTCGTGCACGCGACCATGGACGAGCACGCGCGAGCACGCCGTGCAGCGCTGGCCGGTGGTGCCGAACGCGCTCCACGCGATCGCGTCGGTCGCGTGCGCGAGGTCGGCGTCGTCCATCACGATGATCGCGTTCTTGCCGCCCATCTCGAGCGAGATGCGCTTGCCGAGCGCGCCGCCCCTGCCGGCGATCGCGAGGCCCACGTCGGTTGAGCCCGTGAACGAGATCACGTGGATACCCGGATGCTCGACCATCGGGTTCCCGACCTCGGCGCCGCTGCCGAAGACGAGGTTGAGCACGCCCGGCGGGAGCCCCGCCTCTTCGAGGATCTTCGTGAAGTGCCACGCCATCTCGGGCGTGTCGCCCGCGGGCTTGAACACTGCGGTGTTGCCGGCGACCAGCGCCGGCATCAGCTTCCACGACGGGATCGCGAACGGGAAGTTCCACGGCGTGATCACGCCGACGACGCCGACCGGCGCGCGCACCGACATCGCCCACTTGTCCGGCATCTCGCTCGGCGTCGTGACGCCGTACATGCGCCGGCCCTCGCCCGCGGCGAGGTAGGCCATGTCGATCCCTTCCTGCACGTCGCCGCGCGCTTCGATCAGGACCTTGCCCATCTCGCGCGTCATCGCGCGGGCGAGGTCCTCCTTGCGCGCGCGGATGATCTCGCCGGCGCGGAACACGATCTCGGCGCGCTTGGGCGCCGGCGTCAGCCGCCAGCCGCGGAACGCCTTCGCGGCCGCGGCCACGGCGGCGTCCACGTCCTCGAGCGCGGACGCCGGGAACTCGCCCAGCGCCTCGCCCGTCGCGGGGTCGTGGTTCCAGAACGTGCGTCCCGACCGAGCGGGAACCCACTGGCCCCCGATGTAATTGAGGAAGTTCTGGGACATGGCCTCGTAACCGCCCGGATCGACCGTTCGCCCTGCGTGAACCTCACGACCGCAGGGCAGGAAAAGGACGGGATAACGTACGGGCTTGGCCGCGCGGTTTCAAGCGGACTAGGGGCCGCGGCGGATCCGCTCGATCAGCGCCGTCGTGCTGAACCCCGCGCGCAGCGGAACGCTCACCACGCGCCCGCCGGCCGCCTCGACGATCTCGCGGCCCACGATCCGGTCCACCGGCCAGTCGCCGCCCTTGGCGAGCACGTCCGGCCGGATCTCGGCGATCAGCCGTTCGGGCGTGTCGTCATCGAACGTGACCACCATGTCGACGCAGGCGAGCGCCGCGATCACCGCGGCGCGGTCGTTCGCGGCGACGAGCGGCCGGTCGGCGCCCTTGGCGAGCCGGCGCGACGACGCGTCGCTGTTGATGCCGACGATCAGCCGGTCGCCGAGCCGCCGCGCCTCGGCGAGATACTCGACGTGGCCGCGGTGCAGCAGATCGAACACGCCGTTGGTGAAGACGATGCGCTGCGCGGCGGCGCGCCAGGCCGCGAGGGTCGCGCGCCGGCCGTCGTCGAGCCCGGCCGCGGCCGCGCTCACCGCGGCGCGCCGTTCGCGAGCGACGCGCGCAGCTGGTCGGGCGTGCAGCTCGCAGTGCCGATCTCGCGGATCACGACGCCGGCCGCATGATTCGAGAGCCGCGCGGCGGTGACGGGATCGGCGCCCGCGGCGATCGCCAGCGCGACGACGCTCACCACCGTGTCGCCCGCGCCGGTCACGTCGTAGACCTCGCGCGCGACGGTCGGGATGTGCGTTACGCGCCCCGACTTCTCGAACAGGCTCATGCCGTCGGCGCCACGCGTCACGAGCACGGCGTCGGCGTCCAGCCGCTTCTGCAGCCCCCAGCCCACCTCGAGCAGGCTCGCCTCGTCGGTGATGCGCCGCCCCTGCGCGTAGCCGGCCTCCTGCACGTTGGGCGTCACGATCGCGACGCCGCGGTAGGCGTCGATGTGGGCCTCCTTCGGATCGACGCTCACCGGCACGCGGTGGCGGCGCGCGAGATCGAGCGCCCGCTCGAGCAGCGCCGGCGTCACCACGCCCTTCGCGTAGTCGCTGACGATCATGCCCTGACACGTCGGCAGCTCGGCGGCGATCGAGGCGAACAGCGCCTCGCGCGTCGCATCGAGCACCTCGGCCCGCGACTCGCGGTCGGCGCGCACCACCTGCTGCGCGTGGGCGATGATCCGCGTCTTGACGGTCGTGGGGCGCGAGGCGTCGCGGACGACCGTCGTGACCGCGACCCCGCGCGCGCGCAGCGTGTCGAGCAGCCGCGCGCCGTCGGGGTCCGCGCCGACCACGCCGACCAGCACCGGCTCGCCCCCGAGCGCCTGCAGATTTGCGGCAACGTTGCCCGCGCCGCCCAGGGTCTCGGTCTCGCGCTCGATCTCGACCACGGGCACCGGCGCCTCGGGCGAGATGCGATCGACGCGCCCCCACAGATAGCGGTCGAGCATCATGTCGCCGAGCACCAGCAGGCGGCGGCCGCGGAAGCGGCCGATCAGCGCCTCGAGCGCGGGCAGGTCCGGTGCGTTCGTGGACACGGTGGCGGCACGCTACCTCTGCTGCCCGGAGGGGTCAACGACGCGCACGCGCCCTTGACGCTCGCCCCGCGACCCCCCTAGCGTGAGCGTGCCCATGCCGTTCGTCATCGCTCCGTGCCGCCACGATGACCTCGCGACGCTTCAGGCGCTCGCGCGGCATCCATCGCTCGCCGACGAGTTCGAGCCGCTCCAGACCGACGCGGGATTCGAGAAGATCATGGGCGATCCGCTCATGCGCCCCGAGCACCGCTGGATCGCGAGCGTGGACGGGATGCCGGCGGCGTTCTGCTTCGCCTACCTCGCCCCGACGCACGACGGCGCGTTCGCGATGATCCGGCTCGGCGTCGTGGAGCGCTTCCGGCGCCAGGGCATCGGCGAAGGGCTGCTCGCCTGCTGCACGTCGTCGCTCGAGCCGTTCCGCGCCTCGCACGGGCTCGCCGAGCTGAACTTGAGCGGCTGGCAGCCGAATCCGGTCGCCGAGCGCTTCGCGCTGCGCCACGGATACGCGCACACGCGCAGCTTCTGGCGCATGGAACGGGCGGCGGGCGCGATCGCGCCGCCGCGCTGGCCCGACGGCATCGTCGTGCGCACGTTCGACGGCAGCGAGCGCGAGCTCGCGGCGTTCAACGAAACCTACAACCGCTCGTTCGCCGACCACTACCACTACGTGCGCTCCACGCTCGACGACACGCGCGCGGTGATCGCGCAGGCGCACTTCGCGCCCGAGGGCCTGGCGCTCGCATGGCGCGACGGCGCGTGCGTGGGGTTCAGCCGCAACGTGCGCCACGGCCCGGCCGGCGAGGTGGCGCTCGTCGGCGTGGTGCCCGAATCGCGCGGCATGGGCCTCGGCCGCGCGCTGCTGCGCTGGAGCGTGGACTGGCTCATGGAGCAGCGCGTGGACCCGCTGTTCCTCATGGTGGACGGCGAGAACGAGACCGCGCTCGAGATCTACCGTTCGGAGGGGTTTCAGGTCGTGCGCACGCGCATGCACTGGAATCGGCCTTTCTAGCGCGGCCCCGGGCGCGCGGCACCTCCCTGCGGCGCACGAAACAGCGATGCTGGGGCGTCGGACGACGCCCCGGCACCTTCGACTCGCGGATCGCGCCGCTCCGGTGGCTAGAACCTCACGCCACCCGCGATCGCGAGCCGGTTCTCGTTCGACATCGTGCCGCGCACCTGCGCGAACGGGCGAACGTCGCCGTGCTTCGCGCCCATGCCGGTCAGCACGTTGAGACCCACGTCGGTCTCACGGCCGCTGCCGCGGTCCTGCCACAGCAGCGCCGGGCCGGCGCCGACCCACATCGCGGTGTTGTCACCGCGAGGGAAGTCGTAGTGGAAGTCGCCGTTCAACGCGACGAGGTCGTGACTCGATCCACCGGTCACGGTCGCCTCGAGGTTCGGGTTGAACTCCCACGACGGTTGCCGCGCCACCGGCATCAGGAGTCCGCCGCCGATCGCGACCTCGCCCGAGGTGACGCCGGCGCGCACTTCAGGCGCGACGGCCGCCCGAGCGGGGACCGCGAGAGCCAGCACGAGGCCGAGCACGGCGATGGACGTGATGAGGCTGCGTGCGTGTGTGCGGTACATGATTCCCTCCTTGATCGTGTCGTCCCTGACGTGGGTGCGTGCGCCCTGCCGTGGGCCGCGTGCGGAGCCAGCAGTCGGTATGCCACGCGTTCGCGCGCGTCATGCGGATGACAAGGGGCGCCCACGGCGGGCGTTGCGCCGGGCGCGAGGCGCGCACGGGTCGTACGGATCGGGTCGCGTGTCGGCCGAATCCGGACGGTCGTCAGCGTCGTGTCACGCGCCGCGCGCGGTCGCGCGTCTAACGTCTGCGCGCGGTGCCGAAATCGAAGCGCTGCCGGCACCACACCGCGATCGGCCGCCCGGCATGGAGCGCGGGGAAGAAACGCATCCCGAGCGCGCACTCGATCGCCGCGCGCACCAGCGTCGAGTCCTCGCTCCCCGCCGCCCACGACGCGTCGGAGACGCGACCCTCCTCGTCCACGCGCACGTCGAGCTCGACGCTCACGCGCATCGCGCGCGCCGGCACGTCGAGCCGGCCGCGCTCGCGGAGGATCGGCGACTTGAGCTCGTCGTCCCCTGCCGACGCCAAACCCGGCGCCGGAACGGCGGGCTGGGAGGCGAGCGTCTCGGGCGGCGCCTCGGGGGCCGGCGTCTCGAGCGACGCCCGCGCGCGGGCGATGCGCGCCGGCGAGACGCGCTCCATCCACACCGACGCCGCCGCGCCCGACCTGGGCGGCACCACCGCGAGCGGAATACCGCGCCCCGTATCGGCGAAGACACTCGCCGCGGACACGTGCCGCGGCTCCGCAGGCGCGCGCTCGCGCGCGCATCCGCCCGCCAGCGCGGCGAGCGCGGTCAGCATGCCGAGCGCCGCGGCCGTGCCGCGTGCCGCGTCCCGGCGGCCCGCGTGGCTTCCCGCGCCGCGACGGCGGTTGTGCCACGGTCGTTCCGGGACTAGATTCACGCGCGAGGCCCTCATGACCACCGACCGGGTGATCCCGCCAGCGCCGCGCGCCTCGAGGCTCGCGTGAACTCCCGCGAGCGCGTGTGGGCCGCGCTTCGCGGCCAACCGGTGGATCGCCCGCCGGTTTCCTTCTGGGGCCACTTCTACCACCGCGAATCCTCCGCCCGCGAGCTCGTCGACGCGACGATCGAACACCAGCGCGAGTTCGGCTGGGACTGGATCAAGCTCAATCCGCGCAAGCACTATCACGTCGAGCCGTGGGGCGTCGCGTACCGCTATTCGGGACGCGCCGCCGAGAAGCCGGTGCTCGAGACATGGCCGGTGCATCAGCCGGGCGACTGGGCGGCGGTGACGGAGCGCCCGCCGGACCGCGGCGCATTCGCCGAGCAGATCGAGGCTGTGGCGATGCTGCGCCGCGAGCTGGCGCCCGAGGTCCCGATCGTCGCGACCGTGTTCACCCCGCTCGCGGTGCTGGGCGAAATGGTCGAGGAGCCAGGCGAGCTCAAGCTCCACATGCGCACGCACCCCAACAACGTGCGCGGTGCGCTCGAGGCGGTGACCGCGACGTACGAGCGTTTCGCGCCGTTGCTGATCGAGGCGGGCGCCGACGGCATCTACCTCGCGACGACCGACTGGGCCTCGCGCAATCTGATGTCGGCGGATGAGTATCGCGTGTGGGCGCGGCCCGGCGACCTGCGCATCCTCACCGCGGTCGCGGCGCGGCCCGCGACGGGCGAGCCGCCGTTCCACGTGCTGCACGTGTGCAAGCGCCGCAATCTGCTGTTCGAGCTCGCCGATTATCCGGTGAGCGCGTTCTCGTGGGACGCCACGGATCCCACCAACCCGTCGTTGGCCGACGGCCTCGCGCGGCTGCCGGGCGCGGTGATGGGCGGCATCTCGCAGGATGAAGCGTTGCGTGAGACCGACCCGGAGCGCGCCGTGGCGGAGTACCGCCGCGGGCTGGAACAGACCGGCGGGCGGCGATGGCTGGTCGGACCTGGATGCTCGATACCGCCGGCGGTGCCGGCGGCGAATCTCAAGGCGGTGCGCTCGGCCGTCGATGCGACGCGCCCCGCGGAGGGCACCGCCGGTTCGGCCGCTTCCCGGGAGGTGTAGCGATGAAACGCATCCCGATGCTGCTGCTCGCGGCGCTCGCGGCGCCGCTCGCGTCGCACGCCCAGACCTCGGAACCGAAGGCTCCGCCCACGACCACCACGGCGCGCCCGACCGGCGACGCACGCGTGCCGGACGGCGAGCTGCGGATCTTCAATCACGTGCAGGTCGGCGAGGACGCGCCCGACTTCGAGTTGAGCGACGCGGACGGGCGCCCGTTCCGGCTCTCGCAGATGCGCGGCCGGCGCATGATGCTCAACTTCGCCGACCGCCGCGCGATGCTGCCCGCGTTCGGCGCGCTGGCCGAGAGCCTGTCGGCGATGGGCGTGATGCTGGTCGGCGTCTGCCACGATTCGCCGCAGAGCCTGAAGACGATGTCCGAGAAGACCCGCGTGCGCTTCCTGCTGCTCGCCGACCCGACCGGCCAGGTCTCGTCGATCTACGGCGCGTACGATTCCCAGGCGTCGAGCATCGTGCCGGGATTCGTGCTGGTCGGCCCGCGCGGCCGCGTGCGGATGGTGTTCCTCGGCGAGTCGTTGCCGACCGCCGAGCTGCTCGAGCTGACGCGCTTCGCGCTCGCCGGGCTCTGACCCGGCGTCAGCGCGGGCTCGACGACGTCGCGGCCGGCGTCCCGGGCTCGGGGATGCCGAGCGCGTTCGCCGCGAGCGACACGTAACCGCGGGCGGGCAGCGACGTGCGCATCAGCGCGCGCACGCGCCGCTTGCGATCGAGCACGAACAGGCTCGGGATCTCGCGCCCGGTGCGGCCGTCGACGGCGTTGAACTGCGCCGCGATCACGCCGCGCGAATCCGCGAGCACGACGTAGCGCAGCCCGAGCTGCTCGACGGTGGTACGGGCGGCGCCGTTGCGCACGTCGAGAACGGCGACCGGGACCACGCCCATGTCGTAGAGGCGCTCGCGGTCACGCTCGATCGCGCGCAGCACGACGTCGGTGGGGCCGAACACGAGCAGCGTCGGTCCCTGCGCCAGCAGATCGTGCAGGTGCTGCCAGCGCCCGTCGGCCGCCTGATACGAGAAGTCGGGCGCGATGTCGCCGAGGTCCACCGGCGATGCCTGCGGCTCGGTCTGCGCCGCGTGCACGGCGCCGCCATCGATGTAGTCGTTGGGCGGGCCGGGCGGGTGATCGTTGGGAACGTCCCGCATCGACAGCAGTGCGGCGGCGACGAACAGCGGCGAGAACTTCATGGGGGCTGGCTCCGGTCGAAGAGTCGGTCGCAAATGGGCGTGATGAACCAGCCGGGTTATCGGCGCGGCATGGACCGGAGTTGAGCGCGTATTCCCGCGACCCGTCGCGCCGCCATTGACGCGGCGACGCGCGCGACGTAGCGTCCGCACGCCCTCCGCAACGTCCCCCGCGTTCCGCCCCCTCGTGAGTCCGCCATGCTCGCGCAGGTCCGGAGCGCCGCGCTCTGGGGTCTCGAAGCCTTCCCCGTCGAATGCGAAGTGGACGTGGGTCCCGGGCTTCCGGGATTCACGCTCGTCGGCTACGCGGATCCCACCGCGCGCGAAGTGCGTGAGCGCGTGTGGCCGGCGCTGCGCAATACCGGCTTCCTGCCCGCCGATCGCAAGGTCACCGTCAATCTCGCGCCGGCCGGCCGGCGCAAGGAGGGCGCGTCGTGCGACCTCGCGGTCGCGCTCGGCGTGTTGGCCGCCACGTCGCAGGTCCCGGCCGAGCGGCTCGCGCACACGGCGGTGATCGCCGAGCTCGCGCTCGACGGCCGGCTGCGCGGCGTGCGCGGAACGCTCGGGCTCGCCGAGGCGGCGTGGCGCGCGGGCGCGACCGCGCTGCTGTGCGCGAAGGAAGCCGCGCCCGAGGCGGCGCTCGTCGCGTCGCTCACCGTGCACGCGGCGGCGACCCTCGCCGAGGCCGCGGGGTGGCTGCGCGGCGAGGGGCTGCCGGTCGAAGCCGCGGCACCGCCGGACGAGCCGCCGCGGCGCGAAGAGGACCTCGCCGACGTCCGCGGGCAGGGCGTCGCGCGCCGCGCGCTCGAGATCGCGGCGGCCGGCGGACATCATCTGCTCCTCGTCGGTCCGCCCGGCGCCGGGAAGTCCATGCTCGCGCACCGCCTCCCCGGCGTGCTCCCGCCGCTCGCGCCGGGCGAGGCGCTCACGGTGACACGGCTCCACTCGGCCGCCGGGCTGCGCGCGCCGGGCCGCGGGCTCATGGTGCGGCGGCCGTTCCGCGCGCCGCATCATTCGGTGACGCCCGCGGGCCTGATCGGCGGCGGCAGCCCGCCGCGCCCCGGCGAGATCTCTCTCGCGCATCACGGCGTCCTGTTCCTCGACGAGATCACCGAGTACCCCGGGCGCATGATCGACGTGCTGCGCGAGCCGCTCGAGAGCGGCGTCGTCCACCTCGCGCGCGCGAGCGGGCGCGCGAGCTTCCCGGCGCGGGCGCTCCTCGTCGCCGCGAGCAATCCCTGGAAAGGCGTTGCCAATTCCTCACTACTAACCCTGGGAAAAGGGAGGCCGGCCAGGTCGATTTCAACCTCCTCCTTACCGATCCGAATCTCCTCCACCACGACCTCGACGATCTGGCGCTTTTCCTCCCGGGAGAGCTTGGGCCAGCGGGCATGGAGATCCCTGGCGCCGGAGAGGATTTCATCCCGGGAGAGGAGCTGGACCTTCATGAAATCGATCTCACCCTGGAGCCGCGGAGATTCCTGCTCGATCTGCCTCAGGCGCTCTTCCAATGGCTTGTACTGGCGGCCGAAGCCCTCGACCGTGAGCTGGTCGGAGACGTAGGCGCGGTAGACCCGCTCCATCTCGCCCCGGACCCGCTGCTCCTCGCCCTGCAGGGTCTGGACGATCGCTTCCTTGGTGCGCAGCGATTCATCCGACTGCGCCAGGTGCTTGGCGACCTCTTCGGGCGAGAGCAGGAACGCGCGCAGCTGGTCGTGGAAGATGGCCTCAAGATCGTCGATCCCGATCCGGTTGCGGCAACGCTTGCAGATGTACTTGGGGCTCTCCGTGTAGACGTACATCTTCTGGCCGCAGTGGCAGCGGACGAGACCGGCGAAGAGGTAGACCGGGGTCCGGCCGGGTGGCTTCCCCTTGATCCGGCGACCCTCGAGGATGGCGTTGCACTGCTCCCAGAGCTCGACCGGGACGACCGCTTCGATCGGGAGCAGGACCCATTCGTCCTTCGGCTTGAACACCCACTTCTTGTTCTTGCCCAGTGACCGGCAGTAGTTGGCGCGGCGAACCCCCTTGGCCGAAGGGTCGGTGATGAGGCGCTCGACCGTGGTGTCGGAGAAACGGAGGCCGCGGCGCGTGCGGTAGCCCCGCTCATTGAGGATGCGTGCCACGGCCTTCTTACGCTTGTGTTCCAAGAAGAGCTCGTAAAGCAGGCGGCGCACCGGCGCCTCCTGCGGGTGCGGGATGAGTTTGCGGTCCACCCACTGGTAGCCAAACGGGGCCGCCCCGGCGATCGGCTTCCCCAGCCTGGCGCGGATCGGGATCGAGGCGGCCACACGCTCGGAAATCTCTTCGCGCTCCCACTGCGCCATCGCTGCGATCATGGTGTAGAAGAGCCGCCCGGCCGGCGTCGAGGTGTCGATCGATTCCTGGAGTGAAACCAGGTCGGCGTCGCACTCGCGGAAGATGTCGGCAAAATCGAGCAGCTCGCGGGTGTTGCGAGCCAGGCGCGCCAGCTTGGAGAAGATCAGCGCCGAGATGTGGCCGGAGCGGATGTGGCCGAGCATCCGCTCCGTCTCAGGGTGGCCCATCACCGACTTCCCGCTTACAGCTTCGAGGTGATAGACCTCGCTCACCTTCCATTCGCGAGACTCGGCGTACAGCCGCGCCCGCTTCTCGTGGTGCTCGGGGCTATCGCCCCGGGCCTGATCTTCCGTCGAGACGCGAATCCAGATGCCAACGTGCTTGGTCGGCTCTGATGTCGCACTCTTGGTGCGCATGACACTCCTCAGCCTGGGGGCATTCCACCTACTTGCGAGTGAGCCTTCGCCCGCGGATCCGGGCAACGCGGTACCTCAGAGCCTCTTTGCGAGTGGCGATTTCCGTCTTCAGCTTGGCGGCATTCCTGTTCATCGACAGGAAGTGACCGAGTTCTTCGAAACTGCCAAACCTGCCCGAGAGTTGGATCGCGAAGTTCATGAGTTCCGCCACGAACCGATTGTTTCGTGTCAGCGTAAGTGGGACACGGTCAAGGTCTGAGATAAGGGAGACTTCTGCGGTAGAACCGACTACCGAAGGGAGTGTCCGATGGCGCAGAAGCCCGAGGTGGAAGCCCGCGTCCGCGAGTTCCGCCTCCAGACCCGGCGCCGCTACAACGCCGAGGAGAAGATCCGCATCG
>JACOSV010000010.1 GCA_016178725.1 Candidatus Eiseniibacteriota bacterium | reverse complement strand
GTGCCGTCGATCGCGCCGCTGGTCGCCGGCGCCGCGTATCGCAAGTACCTCACGATCGGCGCGGCGACGCTGCCGTTCACGCTGCTCGTGCTGTTCGCGAACGACGTCCTGCGCGTCACGTTCCAGCCGTGGAAGTTCATCGCCATGAACGTCGCGCAGACGGTGATCACCGGCGGCATCACGCTCGCGCTCGTGCTCGGCCGCCACCTCGGCGTCGCCGGCATCCTCTACGGCAAGCTCGCCGGAGACGCGATCACCGCGGCGCTCGGCCTCGTGCTCTGCCGCCACGCGATCCGCCCCGTGTTCGACCGGGCGACGCTCGCGCGGATGCTGCGCTACGGCGCGCCGCTCGTGCCGGTCGCGTTCGCGTATGGGCTCATCAGCGCGATGGACCGCTTCTTCCTGCAGCGCACGCACACACTCGAGGACGTCGGCGTGTACGCGGTGGCGATGAAGGGCTTCACGCTCGCGACGATGGCGATCTCGGCGTTCCAGCTCGCCTACGGCCCGTTCGCGTTCGCACGCGCGCGCTCGCCCGAGGCGCCGCGGCTCTACGCGCGCGTTTTCTCGCTCTATGCCGCGGCGGGCTCCGTCGGCGCGCTGGCGATCGCCGCGTTCGCGCCCGAGCTCGTGCGCGTGCTCGCGCCGCCCGCGTACGCGGCGGCGGCTTCGCCCGCGCTGTGGCTCGCCTTTGCCGCGGTCGCGCAGGGCGCCTACACTGTCGGCAACATCGGCATCGGCATCGCGCTGCGCACGGAGCTGCTCGGCTGGGCGGCGGGCGGCGCGGCGCTGATCGCGCTGGTCGCGAACGCGCTGCTCACGCCCGCGCTCGGACCGACCGGTGCGGGCGCGGCGGGGCTCGCGGTGCGGGCCGCCGCGGTGGCGCTGGACGCGGGGCTGGTCTGGGCGCTGGGACTGTGGCGCGATCCGGCACGACCCGCGCCGTCCGCTGCGACTTCGACGTAGGAGACGGCGGGCATGTGCGGCATCGCTGGACTCTATTGCAGCGACGGACGCATCGACCTCGGCCGCCTGCATCACATGCAGCGGCTGCTCAGGCACCGCGGCCCCGACGACGAGGGCATGGTGCTGATCGATCCGGCGCGCGGCGCGGCACTCCCGCTCGGCGGGCCCGACACGCCGCGCGACGTCTACGCGAGCCCGCACCGCTGGTCGCCGGGACATCATCCGCTCGATGCCGACGCCGGCGAGTTCCGCGTCGGCCTCGCCAGCCGGCGGCTCGCGATCGTCGATCTCTCGCCCGCGGGCCACCAGCCGATGTGCGACGCCGACGGCCGTTCCTGGATCGCCTACAACGGCGAGGTCTACAACCACGTCGAGCTGCGGCAGGAGCTGGAATCCATCGGCGAGCGGTTCGTCGGCGGCAGCGACACCGAGGTCATCCTCGCCGCGTACCGCCGCTGGGGGCGCGAGTGTCTCGCGCGGCTCAACGGCATGTTCGCGCTCGCGATCTGGGACGGCGCGCGCCGCGAGCTCTTCTGCGCGCGCGATCGCTTCGGCGTGAAACCGTTCTATTACCAGTGGGACGGCCGCTCGCTCGCCTTCGCATCGGAGCCCAAGGCGCTGGTCCTCACGCAAGCGCGGCGCATCGCGCCGCGCCTCGAAGCGGTGCGCGACCTGATCGCGCTCGACTGGGTGGATCACGAGGCGCACACGTTCTTCGACGGCCTGATGCAGCTGCCGGCCGGGCACTGGATGGCGGTGAGCGCGGATGGCCTCGCGATCCGGCGCTGGTGGACGCTCGATCCCGCGCGTCGCGCCACGGGCCGCGCGGCCGACTGGGAACGCGAGTTCGCCGCGCGCTTCGACGACGCGGTGCGGCTGCGCCTGCGCGCCGACGTCGAGGTGGGCTCGTGCCTGTCGGGCGGTCTCGACTCGAGCGCCGTGGTCACGACGGCGTCCGGCATGCTCGAGCGCCCGATACACGCGTTCACCTGCGCCTACGACGAGGGGCCCGAGTACGACGAGCGGCCGTACGTGCGCACGGTGGTCGAGGCGAGCGGCGCGGTGTCGCACGTGATCGTGCCGGACGGCGCCGACTTCTGGGACACGTTCGACGCGCTGACGCTGGCGCAGGACGAACCCACCGCCGGCCCGGGCGTCTATTCGCAGTGGCACGTCATGCGCCTCGCGCACGCGCAGGGGCTCAAGGTGCTGCTCGACGGCCAGGGCGGCGACGAGACGCTCGCCGGCTACTGGCGCTACCTGCCGCTGCGACTCCGTGATCTCGTCGCGACCGGGCGCCTGGGCGCATTCGGCCACATGTTCGGTGCGGTCGCCGACCGTCTCGGCGCGACCACCGCGCTCGCGCTGATGATCGAGCCGTGGATCCCCTCCGCGCTGGTCGCGCCGCTCCGCCGCCGCTACGGGGCGGGGAAGGACAGGGTGCTCGCGCCGCGGCTCCGTCGCCTGCCGGCGACCGCGACGACCGCGCCCGCCGGATTCCCGAGCGCGGTGAGCCGGCAGCAGGCGTTCGACACGCTGCAGCGCCTGCTGCCGTCGCTGCTCCGCTACGAGGATCGCAACAGCATGGCGTTCTCGATCGAGACGCGGCTGCCGTTCCTCGACTACCGGCTCGCCGAGTTCGTGCTCGCGCTGCCCGACGACCAGAAGCTCGACGGCGCGACGACCAAGGCGATCCTGCGCCGCGCGCTCGGCGAGCGCATCCCCGCCGCGGTGCGCGCGCGCCGCGACAAGATGGGCTTCGAGACGCCGGCCGACGTGTGGCTGCGCAGCCGCTACGCCGGCGACGTGCGCGCGCGGCTCACGCGCCCGGGCCCGCTCCACGATTGGCTCGATCCGCGCGTGCTCGCGGACGAGGTCGAGGCGTACCTCGTCGGCCGCCGGCCGATCGGGCTGCAGATCTGGCGCTGGCTCGCGCTCGAGGCGTGGACGCGGACGTTCGTCGCTTCCGATCCGCGCGTCACCGAGCGCCCGCCCGAGCCGCAGACGCACCCGGGCCTGCACAAGTCGTACGTGCAGGTGCAGGAGATACTGGCGCGCGAACGCGGGCCGATCGAGGTCGCGACGGTCTAGCGCGCGCGATCGACGGCGCGCGATCGGCGGCGCGTGGCGCCTCGCGTCATCGGTACAGTCGCTTGATCCGGCTCCACGTCGCGGCGCGCACGGCGACCGGCGCGCCGTACGTGATCGTGAGGGTCGGCCGGTTGGCGAGGATCGCGTTCTCGCGCGAGTCGAATCGACGCGCCGTGTTCATGCCGGCCTCGTCGCCGAGCAGCAGCCAGCCGAAGTCGTGCGTCGGATCGTCGAGCCACGCCTGCGCGTCGGCCACCATTTCCGGCGACGACCACGTGTAGCTCGCGACGCCGGTCACGGTGCGCGCGGCGCTCGCCGCCGCGACGAAGTCGCCGCCGGGGTTCGTCCAGAACTGTCCGGGATAGAACGTGTGGAGCCACGTCGCGTCGCCGGGCGTGGACGGCGCGCCGCCGCCGCCGGTCGTGGACGACGTGCCCTCTCCCCAGTCGCTCGTCACGCGGTGGAGCTCGATCGGCACCGTGTTCGCGTTGGGCGTCTGCGAAAGGTGGAGCGTGAGTACGGCGGCGGCGATCGTCGCGCCCGCCGGGACCGACGCCGCGACGGTGAAGCGCACCAGAGCGCGGCGGGGGCTCGTGCCGGCGTCGCCGGCGAAGAACACCGGGCCCGCGCCGTCGCTCACGCTGCCGTCGCTCGTCTGGATCAGCGTGTTGTCGCCGGTCGCGATCACGTCCACGGTCGCGGCGGCCACCGCATGCGCCGCGGCGATCGCGGCGAGCGCGACGCAGGCGGCGGCGCGCGCGACGGCGGCCATCCGGGGACGGCGAACGATCAAGGGGACCTCATGGGCGCGCGGCCGGAACGGCCGCGCACGATGGTGGCGCGGGGTGCCAATGCCGCAGCAAAGCGTAGCATGTATCTTCCACGCATGACCGCGCCGGCTCGCGCCTCCCGGGTCCGCCCGTAGTGGATCTCCTCGCGCTCTCGGAGGTGCGCTGGGGGTACTTCCGGACGCGGAAGCAGTTCCTGCTCTCGCGCGCGCCCGAGCGCTGGCGCGTCGCCTTCGCCCAACCGCCCGGCTCGGGCGGCGACGATCCGTGGACGCCGCGCGCCGAGGGCCGCGTTACCACGTTCACGGTCCCGTTCCTCAAGCCCGCGACCACGCAGCCGATCTACAACGCAATCGCCGCGACCCGGCTCGGCCGCGCGGCGATCGCGCGCGCCGCGACCCGCCACCTCGCGCGGCGGGTGGCGGGCCTCGGCCTCTCGCCCGAGGTCGTGATGATCTCGAACATCTACGCCGTGCGGTCGCTCGCGGCGCTCCGCCCGCGGCTCACCGTCTACGACTTCAACGACTCGCCGTTCCAGTTTGCGGGCTCGCCGACCTGGGCGCGCGAGTACTGGGCGCGGACGCTCGAGCGCGTGGACATGATCTTCGCAGTGTCCGAGCACTATCGCCGCCAGCTGGCGGCCGAGACGGCGAAGCCGGTGATCCTGCTCGGGAACGGCGTCGAGTTCGATCACTTCGCGGCGCCGCGCGAGGAGCCCGACGACATGCGCGATCTGCCACGGCCGCGCATCGGCTACCTCGGCCTGCTCTCGCACTTTCTCGACTTCGACGTGCTCGAGGCGCTGCGCTCAGGGCTCGGCGGCGGCACGCTGGTGCTGGCGGGACCGGGGAGCCAGGCGACCGAGGCGCGGGTCGCGGCGCTGGTCGCGCGCGGCGGCGGCCGCGTCGTGCGGCTCGGGCCGCGGGCCTACGCCGACGCGCCCGCCACGATGCAGGCCTTCGATGTCGGTGTGATACCTTTTCGGGCGCAGGACCCCTACGTGCAGGGTATCAACCCCAACAAGGTGTATCAGTACCTCGCCTCGGGGATCCCCGTGGTCACCACGCCGTTGCTCGACCTTCCCGCCGCTCCGCCCATGATCCAGTTCGCCTCCGACCCCGCGGGGTTCGGCGCCGCCGTCGCGCGCGCGCTCGCCGCGTCGCGCGACGCGGGCGCGATCCGCACGCTCGCCCGCGGCCACGACTGGGACGCGATCGCGGCGCGGATGGTGAGCGAGATCGAGCGCCGGCTGCCGGGCGCCTGACCGCGGCGCCTTCCCCCGAGACGAGGACGATGGCCGAGAAGAAGCCGAAGCCGCGCAGCCTTAGACCCCCCGCCCGCCCGCCGCTCACGCTCTCGACCGCGTGGGCGGCGGCCGTGTTGGGTCTGCTGGTTGTGATGTTCTTCCACGCGCTGGTGCTCGAGGGGAAGACGTTCGTCTCGCCCGACGCCCTGGCGCCCGCCGGATTCGTGCGCGTCGGCGAGCAGTCGCTGTATCACGATCACGTCTATCCGCTGTGGAATCCGTACGTCTTCCTCGGCATGCCGTCGTTCGCGAGCGGCGCGTACAACCCGCTCATCTATCCGCCCGACTGGCCACTCGCGCTGGCGCAGAAGGCGCTGCCGTTCCTGCCCGACATGACGTGGATGCTCATCTATTACGTGCTCGCCGGCTTCTTCACGTTCAAGCTCGCGCGCGAGTGGGGGGCGAGCGCCGAGGGCGCGTTGATCGGCGCCGCGGCGTTCGTCTTCGCGCCCAACCTGATCGCCGTCGGATCGCACGGCCACGGCAGCCAGCTCGTGGACTCCGCGTACCTCCCGCTCATGCTCTGGCTCACGGGGCGCTGGATGCGCGCCGGCGGGCTCGCCGATCTCGGATGGCTCGCGGTCGCGGGCGGCTTCCAGATGCTGCGCGGTCACGCGCAGATCTGCTTCTACACGTGGATCGCGGTGGCGGTGTATCTGGTCGTCGTCGCGATCGCCGCGCTCGCGCGCCCCGCCGCGAACGCGCCGCCCGGGCGCGTCATCGTCCGCGCGCTGGCGGTCGGCGGCGCGATGGCGCTCGCCTTCGGGATCGCCGCGTTCTACAACCTGCCGCTCAAGGACTACGCGCGCTGGTCGATCCGCGGCGGCGGCGAAGGCGGCGGCGTCGGTCTGCCGTACGCGACCTCGTGGTCCATGGCGCCGTGGGAGCTGCCGAGCGTCGTGATTCCGTGGGCGGTCGGGTTCGGCGGCCAGACCTACTGGGGCGCGATGCCGTTCACCGATTATCCCAACCCCTACATGGGCATGGTCGCGATCGCGGCCCTCGTCCCGGCGCTGCTCGAGCGCGGCGCGCCGCGCGTGACCGCGCTCGCGCTCGCGGTCGTCGCGCTCGCGGTCTCGTTCGGAAAGTACTTCCCACTGTACGGATTCCTCTACGCGCACCTGCCGCTCTTCAACAAATTCCGCATCCCGGTGATGATCATCGTGCTCTTCCAGCTCGCGATCGCGCTCGGCGCGGCGTGGGGGTGGAGCCGCGTGCTGCGCGAGCGCGACGACGCGCACGCGCGCCGCCCGGGGACGCAGCGGATGCTGCTCGCGCTCGCCGCGCTGCTCGCGGTCGGGCTCGTCGCCGGCGTCGGCGGCCAGGACGCGATGCGCGACGGCTACATCCGCTCCGCGATGGAGCATCGCCCCGGGTATCCCGCCGACGCCGCGGCGTTCACCTACACGCACTTCGTCTCCGACCTGCTGCGCGCGTGCCTGCTCGGCCTCGCGGCGGCCGGGCTGATGCTCGCCACGCGCGCCGGCCGCATCGCGCGGCTGCCGGCGACCGCGGCGCTGCTCGCGCTCGTGCTGATCGAGCTCTGGCCGGTGAGCGGCGAGGTCATGCATCCCGTGATCGGCGACCGCCAGGCCGCGAACATCGAGATCGGCCGCGACGAGGCGGTGGACTTCCTCGAGAAGGCCGGACCGCCCGGGAGCTTCCGCATCCTTCCGGTCGACGAGTTCCAGAGCAACCGCTTCGCCGGATTCGCGATCGCCTCGGTGGGCGGCGCGCACGCGGCGAAGCCGAAGCTCACGCAGGACTGGATCGAGGCAGTGCTCACCGACATCGACTGGCCGCGCATCACGCCGTGGCTGCGCCTGCTCAACGTCCGCTACATGGTCGCGCGCCAGCCGCTCCCCGGCACGTCCGGCTTCACGATGGTGCGCGATGCGGGGGGCCAGTTGATCTTCGAGGTGCCGGGCGTCCTCCCGCGCGCCACGGTGGTCGGCGCGTACCGCGTCGTGACGCCGGCGCACGCGATCTTCGACTCGATCGGATCGCCCGCGCACGATCCCGCGGGCGTCACGTACCTCGAGAAGGATCCCGGCCTGACGCTCGGGCCGGTCGCCGGCGCGAAGGCCGAGATCACGTCGTACCGGCTGAACGACGTCGCGGTGCGCGTCGCGTCGCCCGGCCCGGCGCTGCTGCGGCTCGCCGATCTCTGGTATCCGGACTGGACCGCCACGGTGGACGGGCGGCCCGCCGAGATCCTGCGCGCGGATTACCTGCTGCGCGCGGTGCCGGTGCCGGCCGGCGAACACACGGTCGAGTTCCGCTTCCGCACCGAGGCGGTGCGACTCGGGCTCGTGGTCTCGATCGCGAGCTTCGCCGCGGCGCTCGGTCTGCTCGCGGTCGGCATCGTGCGGTCGCGGGCGGCGGCGGCGAGCCCGGCGGGAGCGCGCTGATGCAGAAGCTCGTGATCATCCCGACCTACAACGAGCGCGAGAACATTTCGGCGCTGCTCGAGCGGCTGATGGCACTACCTTTCGGACTCGAGGTGCTCGTGGTGGACGACCACTCGCCCGACGGAACCGCCGAGCTCGTGCAGCAGGCGATGGCCCGCGAGCCGCGCATCCATCTCCTGCAGCGCCCCGGGAAGCTCGGCCTCGGCTCGGCCTACCGTGACGGCTTCCGCTACGCGCTCGACCACGGCGCCGAGTACATCTTCGAGATGGACGCCGACTTCTCGCACGACCCGGACGCGATCGGCGCCTTCCTCGAGGCGGCCGAGACGGCCGACGTCGTGCTCGGGTCCCGCTACCTCCACGGGGTCCGGGTGGTCAACTGGCCCCTCAATCGGCTGATCCTCTCGCGGGCGGCCAACGTGTACACTCATATCGTGACCGGGCTGCCGGTCCACGACGCCACGGGCGGGTTCAAGTGCTTCCGACGCCGAGCGCTCGAGGGCATCCGCCTCGACCGCGTCCGCTCCGACGGATACGCGTTCCAGATCGAGGTGTCGTTCAAGTGCTGGAGACGCGGGTTCACGATCCGGGAGATCCCGATCGTGTTCGTGGATCGTCGCGCGGGGGTGTCGAAGATGAACCGCCGCATCATCTGGGAGGCGGCGTGGATGGTCTGGCGGCTGCGCCTGCTGGATCTGTTCGGCCGCTGGGAGTGACGGGTTGAGTCGCACGTTCCGACGCGTCGTCGTGCCGTTCGCCGCGCTGCTCGCGGCGACCCTCGTGCCCGTGCTCCACGCCGACGCCGCCGTGGCCGCGCCCGCGCACAGGGCCGGCGTCAACGGCGCCTGGCAGACGCACATCCGCGTGCGCACGTTCACCGACCTCATCGTGACGAGCGACGCCGTCTGGTGCGCGACCGACGAGGGCGGCCTGCTGCGCTTCGATCGCGCGACCAAGGTGTTCGCGCCGACGATCCGCGAGCCGGGAGCGATCGCGAGCAACCATCTCACCTGTCTGACGTACGACCGGCTCGGGCGCCTGTGGGTCGGCACCGCGGGCTCGGGCGTCAGCCGCCTCTCCGAGGACGGCACGACCTGGGAGCTCGTCAACAGCTTCGACGGGCTGCCGGTCGACAGCGTGACGACCATGACGGTGACCGGCGACACGCTGTGGATCGGCACGCGCCGCGGCTTCGCGCTGTGGGACGGGCATCGCATCCTCGGCTCGCTGCCCGACGGCAACACGGTTTCGTTCGACACGACCTTCTCCGTCCCCTCGGTCTCGGGGATCGGGCTCGTGAGCGACACGCTGTGGGTCGCGACCCAGAGCGGCGTCGGCT
Organism: Candidatus Eiseniibacteriota bacterium; assembly: GCA_016178725.1. Classification (GTDB taxonomy): domain Bacteria; phylum Eisenbacteria; class RBG-16-71-46; order RBG-16-71-46; family RBG-16-71-46; genus WS-11. The sequence goes on along the minus strand of JACOSV010000010.1, from coordinate 46,958 downwards.
ACGCGCGCACGTCCACCAATCTCGCCGACTGGCATCCGGCCAACGTCGGGCTTCCCAGCCACACGGCGGACCATCTCGTGGCGGTCGGCCACGAGGTGCTCGTGCAGTGCAACGCCGCGATCTACCGCTGGGACCCGGACAGTCTGCGCTGGCGCCCCACCGATCCGTTGAGCGTCGTGCACGCGATGAAGCAGGAGCAGGGCACCGCGTACGTGACCAGCTCGGTCGGAATGTTCCGCTACCTCGGCGGCGGCACGTTCACGCAGATTCCGAACGCGCCGGTCGGCACGCCCGCGTATCCCGACGAGCCCGAGCCCGGCGCGGGACCGACCGGGACGATGGACCGCTACGCCGGCACGCACGCGGGGCTCTGGGAAGAAGCGAGCGGCGCGTGGGTGCTCTATCCGGTGCCCGGACCGCCGGGGAACGGCTACTCGAACCTGTCCGTGGACCGCCGCGGCGACGTCTACGCCGCGACGCGCTACGAAGGCATCGGCCGCTGGGACGGCTCGAGCTGGTACGCGTGGCTGCCGGGCCTGTGCAACAACTGCCCGAACGCGTTCCGCAACTGCTCCGAAGTGTTCGCGATGGTCGCGGATCCCAACGGCAGCAAATGGGTGGGCTGCTGGGGCTACGCGATGGAGGCGTTCGACGACACGGCGCTGCCGGCGGCGTTCACGCACTACTGGACGCCCAACAATCCGGTGGGCGGCGACCCGCGGCATACGCTCGCGTTCGGCGCCGCCGCGGAATCGGTCATGGTCGGCGGCCAGCCCGCGGGCGGCGGCACGTGGTTCGGCATGGACACGAACGATCTCGGCGTGGTCCAGCCGCTCGGGCTCGACTACTACGACTCGACCGGCACGTATGCCGGCACATGGGGCCCCGGCTCGTCGGCGACGAGCGTCGTGCGCGCGGGCAAGATCCGCGCGGTCACCGTGGACAAGACCGGGCGCATCTGGGTCGGCTACGCGGGCAGCGCGAACAGCGGCGTCGACACGTTCGTCCGCCGCCCCGAGGTCGGCTACGACGTGCGCACCGTCTCCAACACTTACGGCACCGCCGCCACGTCGCTCGACATCTGGGGACTCGTCGCGCACGACGACAACATCTGGGTGCTCACGGACCGCGACCTCAAGCGCGTCGACCGCAGCGGCAATCCGCCCAAGATCCTCTCGGTCTACAACACGCCCGCAGGCCGGCCGCTCGGCATGCGCCTGATCGACGCATCGCCCGACGGATCGGTGTGGGTGGGGAGCGAAGAAGGGGTGCGCTGGTACCACCCCGACGGCACGTCGCAGGACTTCACCACCGCGAACTCGCCGCTGGCCGCCAACGACGTGCGCGCGATCGCGGTCGAGCCGTCCACGGGCGCGGTGTGGTTCGGCACCGCCGAGGGGCTCAACCGGTTCAATCCCTCCTACCAGCCGCCGGCGCTGCCGCCGGGCAAGCCCGACACGCTGCACGTCTATCCCAATCCGGCGACCGTCACCGGCCTCGGCGTGGAGCTGCGCCTGATGGGCGCGGCGACGACGTACACCGGCGGCATCTACGACGTTCGCGGCCGGCTGCTGCACCGCTTCTCCGTGACCGATCGCAGCGCGATCGTCTGGGACGGACGCGACGGCGACGGGAACCTCGTGGGACCCGGCGTCTACTTCGTGCGCGCCGAGAGCGGCGGCCGTCCGGCGCGCGCGCGGTTCGTCCTGCTGCGCTGAATGACGCGGCCGCGATCCTCCGCGCCGGCCGCGCGGCGTCCGGGGGCCGACTGAAGATCGCGACCCTGGCCAACGCGGCGGTCGGGCACACGCGGCGGTGGGTCGAGTTCTTCCGCGAGCGCGGTCACGAGGTGCGCGTGTGGTCGCTCGAGCGGGGCCCGGAAGGGCTCGGCGCCGAGCCGCTGCCGGCGGCGCCACTGCCCGGCTTCGCCCGTTATCCGCTCGCGGCGCCGGCGCTGCGCGCGGCGCTCGCACGCTTCGCCCCGGACGTGGTGGACGCGCACTACGTGCCGAACTACGGCCTGCTCGGCGCCATCGCCGGCCGGCATCCGCTCGCGGTCACGGCGTGGGGCTCCGATCTGCTGATCGCCGCGCGCCGCGATCCCCTGCAGCGCGCGCGCGCGCGCTTCATCCTCGCCCGCGCCGACCTGGTGCTCGCCGACGCCGAGAACCTCGCGCGCGCGGCGCGGGCGCTGGCGCCGCGCCCCGATCGCGTGCATGTGATCCCGTGGGGCGTGGACCTCGCGCGCTTCCGCGCCGCGCCGTCGCGCGAGCCCGGGCTCATCGTGAGCACGCGTATGCACGAGGCCGTCTACGATCTCGAGACCGTGATCGCCGGCGTCGCGCCCGTGCTGCGCGCCCGTCCCGCGGCGCGGCTCGTGATCGCCGGCGGCGGCTCGCGCACGGCGGCGCTCGAGCGCCTCGCGGCGGCGACCCTGCCCGAAGGGCGCTGGCGTTTCATCGGCCTGCTCGGCCCCGAAGCCCTCGCCGAATGGCTCGCGCGCGCCGAGGTCTACGTCTCGGCGTCGCGCTCCGATTCGACGTCGCTCTCGCTGCTCGAGGCGATGGCAGCGGGCGCGCTGCCGGTCGTGAGCGACATCGAGGGCAACCGCGAGTGGGTCGGCGAGGGCGACGGGGCGCGGCTGTTCGCACCCGGCGTTCCGGCGGCGCTCGCCGCCGCGCTCGCGCGGGCGCTCGACGGCTCGGACGGCGAGGCGATCCGCGCGCGTAACCGCGGCGTGGTCGAGGCGCGCGCCGATCGGGGGCGCAACATGGAGCGCATCGCATCGCTGTTCGCCTCCCTCGCGCGAGGCGCTGCGTGAGCGCGGCGGGAGCGGGGGCGGAGCGCGCACGGCGGCGGTTGCTGGTGGTGTGCTACTTCTATCCTCCGCTCGCGGGCGGCGGCGTCCATCGCGTGCTGGGCTTCACGCGCCACCTGCCGCGTCATGGATGGGACTGTTCGGTGGTGTGCGCGGGGGAGGAGGACTACTGGGTGAGCGATCCGACGCTCGAGATTCCGGGCGGCACCGAGGTGATCCGCGCCCGTGGCGGCAGCGGGCTCTCGGCGCTGCGCCGCGCCGGGGGTGCTGCGGGCGGCCGGCGCTCCGGGCGGTCGTTCGCGGGGCTCCGGGCGATGAGCGACTGGTGGCTGCTTCCCGATTCGTATGCGGGCTGGGCGCGCCGCGCCGCGGACGCCGCGAGGCGGCGCATCGCGGCGGGCGGGATCGACGCGGTGTTGAGCAGCTCGCCGCCCGACAGCGCGCACCTCGCGGGGCTCGCCGTGCGTGATCCGGCGCGGCCGTGGGTCGCCGACTTCCGTGATCCGTGGGTGGCGCTCCACTTCCGTCGTCCACCGACCGCGTGGCACCGCGCGCGCCACGCGGCACTCGAGCGGCGCGTGCTCGAGTCGGCCGATTTCGTGCTCGCGGCCTCGCGAACCCACGCCGACGATCTCCGCGCCCGCGCGGCGCAGCCGCTCGAATCGCGCGCGCGCCTCGCGCTGCGCCGGCTCGAGCACCTGCCGAACGGATTCGAGCCGGAGGCGGCCGCGGGCACCGGCGCCGCGACGGCGCCGGACGCGACGCACTTCACGCTCGCCTTCACCGGGACGCTCTCGCAGATGCCCGACACGCACGTGTTCCTCGAAGCGCTGCACGACCTCCTCGCGCGTCATCCCGAGGCGCGCCGCCGCGTGCGCGCGCGGCTCGCCGGACCGTTCGACGTGGACTACGAGGATCGCGCGACGGCGCTCGGGCTCACGGGCATCGTCGAACTCACCGGGCCGCTCGCGCACGCCGGCACGCGCGCACTCCAGCGCGGCGCCGATCTGCTCCTGCTGTGGAAGCCGGCGGGCGATGGCTTCCGCACGATGGTGCCGGGCAAGCTCTACGAGTACCTCGACACCGGCCGCCCGGTGCTCGCGTTGCTCGACGAGGACGACGAAGCCGCGGCGCTGGTGCGCCGCGCCGGCGGCGAGGTCGTGCCTCCTGGCCGCCGCGAGCCGCTGCTCGCGACGCTCGAGCGCCGCTACCTTGCGTGGAAGGACGGGGCGCGCGTCGCGGACGAGCGGCCGGCCTGGATCGAGGAGCACACGCGCGCGCGGCTCGCCGGCCGGCTCGCGGCGTTGCTCGACGACCTCGTGGACGCGCGCGCGTGATCCGCACGCTGGACGCCCCGATGACGCGTGTCGAGCGCGCCGCCCTGTTCGGCGGCTGGGCGCTCGCGCTCGCGCTCATGTGGCCGCTGCGCGGGTACCTCACCGACGACACGTTCATTCACCTCCAGTACGCGCGCCATCTCGCCACCGGGCACGGACTCGTGTTCAACACCGGCGAGCGCGTCTACGGCTGCACGAGCCCGCTGTGGGTGACGCTGCTCGCCGACGCGATCACGCTCGGGATCGACGGGCTCACCGCGGCGCGTGCGCTCGGCGTCGCGGCGGCGCTCGCGTCGATCGCGCTCTTCCTGCAGCTGCTGCGCCGCACGGTGACGTTGCCGGTCGTGCGCGCCGCCGGCACGATCGCCTGGGCGTCGAATGCGTGGATGCTGCGCTGGTCCACGTCGGGCATGGAGACGACGCTCGCGGTCGCGCTGGTGCTCGCCGGCTTCGTCGCATTCACCGAGGGCCGCCAGCTCGGCGCGCGCCCGGTGCGCACCGGCACGCTGTGGGCGCTGGCGGCGATGACGCGGCCCGAGGCGGTGTTCCTGCTCCTGCTCTGGGGCATGTTCCTGCTCATCGACGCCGAGAGCCGCGAGGGACTGCAGCGCCTGGTGTTCGGCTCGCTCGCGCCGGTCGCGGTCTACGGCAGCTGGCTCCTGTTCGCACGCTTCTACTACGGCACGTTCTGGCCGCAGACGCTCGCGGCGAAATCCGCGGGTGGCGTCGGGCTCGCGTATCACCTGGCGAACCTGTGGCGCGAGGCGCGCATCGTCGCCGCGACCGACGGCCTGCTCGTGGCACTGCTGATCGCGGCACTCGTGTTCGGCGGGCGCCGTGTGTGGTCGGGCGGCGGGGCGAAGCAGCGGCTCGTGCCGTGGGCGTGGGTGCTGGCGCTGCCGGTGCTCTACACCGTGCGCGGCGTGCCGGTGCTGTCGCGCTACCTCGTGCCGCTGCTCCCGGTGCTCGCGTGGCTCGCATGGCGCGCCGCCGAGCGCTGGTGGATGGGGGACGAGCCGACGCCGGCGCGTCGCCGCGTCACCGGCATTCTCGCGGTCACCGTCGCCGGCGCGATCGTGGCGCAGAATCTCTTCGTCTATCGCACGCAGGTCGTGCCGCACGTGCGCTCGTTCAGTCCCGCGCTCGAGAAGAGCCTGATTGCGTGGGGGCGCTGGTTCGGCCGCACGACCGCTCCCTCCGCGGTGATCGCCACACCCGACATCGGCGCGATCGGCTACTTCAGCGGGCGGCGCATCGTGGATCTCGCCGGGCTCGTCACGCCGGCGATGGTCACGCACCTCGCGCGCGAGACACCCGAGGAGGCGATCGCGGGATTCCATTTCGCGACGTTCTCGCGCCCCGACTACCTCGTGGATCGCGCCGCGAGTCCGTATCTGCTGATGCGCACCAGCCCCTGGGCCGCGACGCTCACGCCGCTCGGCGTCGCGCGCGTGCCCAACCTCGGCCTCGCTCGCCCCAACGCCGCGTTCTACTCCTTCTATCGCGTGAGCTGGCCGGTATTCGATTCGCTGCGCGCCGCGCGCGCCGCGCGGCCCGCCCCGCTTTCTTCCGCCGCGCCCCGCCCCGCGCACTGACCACGCTGCACGCGCGTGCAGCACGGCCAGACTATTTCGCCCGCGTGAAGATTTTCTCTGGACACCCGCACACGGCGCGTCTAGTTTGCGCCCGTGGGGAAGTGTGGGGACCGGCGGTGACCGGTGGTGAAATCGATTCAGGAGAGTGGCCGCGATGTCCTCCTTCACCGGCACCGATCTCTATGCGCTCGACCACAAGGGCCGCATCGCCATTCCCCCATGGCTGCGGCGCGGCGAATCGCCGCGACGGTCGCTCACCCGCTTCTATCTCAATCGCGGTTTCGAAGGTTGCGTCGCGGTCTATCCACCCGAGGTCTGGCAGATCTGGATGGAGCGGCTGCGGCGGCGGCGAGTCAAGGTCCCGAACCTGCGCGCCTTTCAGCGCATGTTCATGAACGACGCGAGGGAAGTGACGGTGGATGCCCAGGGAAGGGTCACGATCCCACCGGCACTCATCCGCCATGCAGCGCTCGGCAAGGAAGCCGTCCTGCATGGCGCCAACGATCACATCGAGATCTGGAACCCCGAGCGCTATCAGCAGGCGCTCGGCGCGATGGCCGAGCCGGGCGGCGAGTACGATCGGGTCGGCGACCTGCTGGAGAACGAGGACGCATGATCGCCCCGCTCGACGCGCACGCCTCGCGCCCCGTGCTGACGTTCAGCCTCGAGCTGAGCCACGGACGCCCCGGGGCCTCGGCGCGCGTCGAGGTGCACGACGCGGCGCCGGGCGGACGCGCGCAGGCGCGCATCGCGCGGGTCGCGCTCGCCGGCTGCATCGACGCGGTCGCCGCGCGCCGGCTGGGGGAGGCGCTCGACGACCTCGCGCTGCGCGGCGTCGAGGACGTGCTCGTCGACTGCGAGGAGCTGCGCCACGTCGACTTCCGCCTCGTGCCCGAGCTGGTCGCCACGCTCGAGCGCTTCGAGGCCCGCTCGGGCGGCGTCGTGATGTGCGGCCTCTCGCGCTACCTGCGCGACGTCTTCCGCCTCGCGGGCTGCGAGGCGCGACTGCGCTGCTGGCCCTCGTCCTCCGAGCTGCTCGAGTCCTCGATGCTCGCGCCCGAGCCCGGTCGTGAGCGCGCGTCATGAACCGGTTCTGGTCGGCGAGGTCCTGCGCTTCCTCGTCCATGGTCGCGGTCTCTACCTCGACGCCACGCTCGGCGACGGCGGCCACGCCGAGGCGCTGCTCGACGCAGAGCACGGCGCACGGCTGCTCGGCGCTGACCGTGACCCGGACGCGCTCGCTGCGTCACGCCCGCGCCTCGCGCGCTTCGGAGAGCGTGTGATGCTCGCCCACGCCACGTTCCGCGAGCTGCCGGCGGCGCACGCCGGGATGGGGGGCGAGCCGTTCACCGGCGCGCTCTTCGACCTCGGCCTCTCGTCCCGGCAGATCGACACGCCCGAACGCGGCATCGCGTTCATGAGCGACGGACCGCTCGACATGCGCATGGATGCGCGGCGTGGCGAGCCCGCTTCGGCGCGGCTCGCCACGGCCGATGAAGCCGAGATCGCGGCGGCGCTGCGCGATCACGGCGACCTTCCGCAGGGCCGGCGCCTGGCGCGCGCCATCGTGGCCGCCGCGCGCAGCGGGGAACTCCCCAGCACCCGCTCGCTCGCGACGCTCGTGGATCGCGTGCTGGGCGGCCGGACGCAGCCGCGCCGCACCGCGCGCGTCTTTCAGGCGCTGCGCATGTGGATCAACGACGAAGCCGCCGAGATCGAGGCGGCGCTCGAATGGCTGCCGGGCGCGATGAAGCCCGGCGGCGTGGTCGTGACCCTCGCCTATCACTCGGGCGAGGATCGCAGGATCAAGCAGGCGTTGCGTGGCCGGCCCGAGACCGCCGCGCGCCGCCTGCTGCGGCTCCCCGTTCCGCGGCCTCCCGAGGGTCCGTGGCAGGAGCTGACTCGCACGGTGGTGACCCCGACGCTCGAAGAACAGGCCGCGAACCCGCGCGCGCGCAGCGCACGGCTTCGCGCCTTCCGGAGGAAGTCCGCATGAAGCAGGTTCGACGCTCCCGGTCCTCCTGGCGCGCATCCGTCGCACGGCCCCATCGGAGTGCCGCCGCACGCACTCATGGGGGTGTGGCGATGCGCGTCGCCCGTCCCGAGCTGTGGCTCGCCGCCGCGGCTCTCGTCGGAGCTCTGCTGGCCGAGGTGTGGGCGGGCTCGCGTGTGGCCCAGCTCTCGCTCGACCTCGGCCAGAAACGCACGGCGCTCGAGGGCGCGCGCACGCGACTCCAGTACGTCCGCGCCGATCTCGAACGCCGGCTGACCCGCGCCGAAACGGTCCCGCTCGCAGCACGGCTGGGCCTGGCGCCGGCCGACGCCCATCAGGTGGTCACGGTCCCGTCGCAGTATCTGGCGGCGGACGCGACACCGTACCGAGCCGGACGCACCGTCTCGGTGGTGGCGCTGGCGGAAAGGGCATCGCGCGCGCTCGTGCCGGAGGCCACGGCCCAGAGCGCCGCAGGGAACTGACGGACGATTCCATAAGGGAGGGCGTCCGGTCGCTGTGTGCCGGCCGCACCACCGCACCGCGCTTGTGAACGGCCCGGCGGTCTGCGTGAACCGCCGTTCCATGGAGGGAGGAGTTGGCCAACCACAGGGAAATGCGCAAGAGTCGGGTGCTGGTGGCTGCGGCCGGCTTGTTGTTCGGCCTTCTGGTGGTCTGGGGGCGCGTCGGCTGGCTGCAGATCGTGCGCCACGGCTACTACGCGGGCCGCGCCGAGCTGAATCAGGAGCAGCGCGTGCTGCTGCGCCCCGCGCGCGGGCGTCTGCTCGCGCGCGACGGCCGCGTGCTCGCGCGCGACGTGCTCACGTACTCGGTGTCGGCGGCGCCGAAGGAGATGGTGGAGCCGCGCGCGACCGCTCGCGCGCTCGCGACGCTGCTCCACGAAGACGCGCGGAAGATGGAGCGCGCGTTCGCGAGCCGGCCGCGCTTCCTGTGGGTCAAGCGCCGCATCTCGCCCGAGATCGCGGAGAAGATCGCCGCGCGTCACGATCGCGGCGTCTACCTCTCGACCGAGGTGCAGCGCGTCTACCCGCTCGGCGACGCCGCGGCCGAGGTGCTCGGCCGCACCGACCTCGACGATCAGGGCGTGGACGGGCTCGAGCTCCAGCTCGACGACGCGCTGCGCGGCCATCCGGGCTGGGCGACGCTGTTCCGCGACGGCGCCGGGCGCTCGCACGCGCTGCCGCGCGGGCTGCGCCGCGCGCCCGAGGACGGCGACCACGTCACGCTGACGATCGACGCGGACCTCCAGTGCATCGTCGCGTCGCATCTCGCGGCCGCGGTCGACAGCCTCAAGGCGGTCCGCGGTTTCGCCATCTTCATGGATCCGCGCACCGGCGAGGTGCTGGCCTCGGCCGTCTATCCGCACCTCGGCCCCGGCCGCGGCCGCAACTGGAACTTCACCGACCAGTACGAGCCGGGCTCGACGTACAAGGTGGTCGTCGCGGGCGCGGCGCTGGAAGAAGGGGTCGTGAGCCCCGATCAGGTGTTCCAGGCGGCCGCGAACGGCGTCTGTCAGGTCGCGCCCGGCGCGATCTTCCACGACACGCACAAGGCGGCGGAGTTCCGCTTCCGCGACGCGGTGCGCTGGTCGAGCAACATCGTGATGGGCAAGGTCGGCTGCCTGCTCGGCGCGCAGCGGCTCTACCGATACGCGACCGCGCTCGGCTTCGGCAGCATCACCGGCGTTTCGTTCCCGGGCGAGGCCGGCGGCAAGCTGCGCAGTCCCGAGCACTGGTCGGCGCGCTCGACGCCGACGATCGCGATCGGCCACGAGGTCTCGGTCACGCCGCTCCAACTCACGCTCGCGTACGCGTCGGTCGCGAACGGCGGCGTGATGATGCGCCCGATGCTGGTGCGGGAGGTGCGCGACGCGTCGGGCCGGGTGGTGCGCCGTGAGCAGCCCGAGGCCTCGCACCGCGTGTTCAGCGAGCACACGACGTCGCTGCTGCGCGAGATGCTCACCGCGGTGGTGGACAGCGGCACCGCGAAGGCGGCGCGCGTTGCCGGGCTCGCGATCGCGGGCAAGACCGGGACCGCGCAGAAGTACGACGCCGCGATCGGCACGTACGGCCGCGGGCTCTACCTCTCGTCGTTCGTCGGCTTCGTGCCGGCCGGCGATCCGCGCATCGTCGGCGTCGTGGTGATCGACGAGCCGCACAGCGGCAAGTACTACGGCGGCGAGTGCGCGGCGCCCGTGTTCCGCGAGGTGGCGACCGATCTCTGGCGCCTGCCCAACGGCCCGCTCGGCTCTGGCGTGATGCAGATCGCCTCCCGCCCGCCGGCGCCGGCCCCGGTGATCGTGCCCGACCTGCGGCTGCTGCCGCGCGTGGCCGCCGAGCAGCGGCTCGCGGCGTACGCGCTGCATGCGCGCTTCGCGGGCGCCGGCCCGCGCGTGCTCGCGCAGGAGCCGGCCGCGGGGGTCGCGGTCGAGCGCGGCGCGGCGGTCACGGCGTTCCTCGCGGCGCGCGCGGATTCCGCGGGGACGATGCTGCCCGACGTCGTCGGCCGGTCGGTGCGCGAGGCGGTGCGCATGCTCTCGGCGTATGCGGTGACCGCGGAGATCGTCGGCCACGGCACGGTCGTGCGGCAGATCCCGGTCGCGGGCACGCGGCTGCCGCTTGCCGGCCACTGCGTGCTCACGTGCGCGCCGGGCCGCGCGGGCGAGGGTCCGGTCGCCGGGCTCCTTCCCGCGGCGGCGCCGGGCGCGGCGGCCGCCGGATCGGCGGGTGGCCGGTGACGCTCGCAGCCCTGCTCGCGGAGGTGGACGTGACGGCGGTAAGCGGGCCGACCGATGCCGAGGTGACCGCGGTCAGCGTGGACTCGCGGCGCGTGCGACCCGGAACGCTGTTCTTCGGCGTCGCGGGTACCCGTGACGACGGCGCGCGCTACGCCGAGCAGGCGATGGCGTCGGGCGCCGTCGGCGTCGTCGTGGCGCGTGGCACGGCGTTCGCTTCGCGCGCGCGGGCGAGCGCGATTGTGGAGGTCGAGGAGCCGCGGCGCGCGCTCGCGCAGGCGGCGGCGCGTCTCCACGGCCATCCCGAGCGCGCGCTGCGCGTGGTCGGCGTCACCGGCACCAACGGCAAGACGACGACGACCTGGATGCTCGAGTCCATTCTGCGCGCGGCGGGGATCACCGCCGGCGTGATCGGCACGACCGGCGTCGCGCTCGGCGGCGAGCGCCGCGCGGCCTCGCTCACGACGCCCGATGCGCCCGAGCTCTTCGCGCTGCTGCGCGAGATGGTGGACCGCGGCGTCCAGGTCGTGGCGATCGAGGTGAGCAGCCACGCGCTGGCGCAGCGCCGCGCGTACGGGATCGGCTGCGAGGTGGCGGTGTTCACCAACCTGACGCGCGATCATCTCGACTATCACGAGACGATGGAGCGCTACTTCGACGCGAAGCTGATGCTGTTCGACGGGCGCAACGGCGCGCGCCGTGACGGCGCCGTCGCCGTCGTGAACGCGAACGACCCGAATGCCGACGCGGTGGCGCGCGCGGCCGAGCGGGGCGGGCTCTCCGTCCTTCGCTATGCTGTCGCGACCGCGGGCGACGGGCTCCCCGTCGTCGACGCGGACCTCGCGGTCCTGAAGATCGAGACCACGCCGGGCGGCCTCGACCTCGAGGTCGTCCTCGATCCCCGGCCGCGTTCGGAGTTCCATGCGACGGTTCCGCTCATCGGCCGGCACAACGCCTGGAACGCCGCCGCCGCGATGACGGCGGCCCATGCGCTGGGGATCGCGAGCGAGACGAGCGCGCTCGGGCTCGCGTCCATGCCGCAGGTCCCCGGCCGCCTCGAACGCGTGGACGCGGGCCAGCCGTTCCTCGTCGTCGTGGACTACGCGCACACGCCCGACGCGCTCGAGCGCGCGCTCGCCGCGGCGCGTGAACACGCGACCGGCCGCGTGCTGCTCGTCTTCGGCGCGGGCGGCGACCGCGATCGCGGCAAGCGCGCGCCGATGGGCGCGGTCGCCGCGCGGCTCGCCGATCACGCGTGGGTGACCAACGACAATCCGCGCGGCGAGGACCCGCGCACGATCGCCGACGAGATCCTCTCCGGGGCGGGCGTGGCAGCGCCCGGGCCGGCCGAACGTCGGCGGGCGACGATCACGGTCGAGCTCGACCGTCGCCGCGCGATCGCCGCGGCGCTCGCCGTGGCGCGCGCGGGCGACGTGGTGCTGATCGCGGGCAAGGGGCACGAGACGACGCAGACGATCGGGACGGCGGTCACGCCGTTCGACGATCGCCTCGTCACGCGCGAGGCGCTCGCGGCCATCGCCCGCAGCGGAGGTGCGCGATCGTGACCGCGTTCGCCACGGCGCCGGTGCTCACGCTCACCGATCTCGCCCGCATGGCGGGCGGCGACCTCGTCGTGCGCGACGTGCCGAGCGGCGCGACCGAGCGCGAGGCGCTGCTGCGCTCGGGCGTGGACGGCGTCTCGATCGACACGCGGACACTCGCCCCCGGGCAGCTGTTCGTGCCGCTTGCGGGCGGCGCCACCGACGGCCATCGCTTCCTCGCCGACGCGTTCCAGAAAGGCGCGGCCGCCGCGCTGTGCGAGCGCCGCGCCTACGCCGCGTGGGAGGGGAAGGAGCCCGGTCCGCTGGTGCTGGTGGACGACGCGACGGAGGCGCTGCAGCGCATCGCGCGGCGCTTCCGCGACGGCTGGCACGGACTCCTGATCGGCGTCACCGGCAGCGCCGGCAAGACGACGACCAAGGATCTCGTCGCCGCGGTGATGGGCGCCGCGGGTCCGACGCTCAAGACCGAAGGGAATCTCAACAATCACTGGGGCGTGCCGCTCACGCTGCTGCGGCTGCGGCCCGAGCACCGGACGGCGGTGGTCGAGATCGCGATGAACCATCCCGGCGAGATCGCGGCGCTCGCGGCGATCGCGCGACCCGGCGCCGCGGTGATCACGAACGCCGGCAGCGCGCACCTCGAGGGCCTCGGCTCGCTCGAGGCGATCGCGCGCGAGAAGGCGTCGCTCGCCGGCGCGCTCGCCAAGGGCGGCGTGGTGTTCGCGGGAGCCGATTCGTCGCGGCTCCTCGCGGCGCTCAAGTCGATCAAGGTGCGGACCGTGCGCTACGGCTTCGCCGCCGGCGCCGATCTGCGGCCGGAGTCGGTCGAGGACCTCGGTCCTTTGGGCTCGCGGTTCTCCGTCGCCGGGTTCCCGGCGATCCACCTGCGGCTGATCGGCCGCCATCAGGTCGCGAACGCGCTCGGCGCGCTCGCGGTCGCGCGCGAGTTCGGCGTCGATCCCGCCGCGGCCGCCGCGGCGATCGAGTCGCTCCGCCCCGGGAGGGGCCGGATGGAGGTGCGCGCGTTCCGCGGCGCGACGCTGCTGGTCGACAGCTACAACGCCAATCCCGAATCGCTGCGTGCCGCACTAGAGACGCTGGCCGCGTGGCCCGGCGCCACGCGCCGCATCGCGGTGCTCGGCGACATGCTCGAGCTCGGCCCCGACGCGGCGCGCATCCACCGCGAGGCCGGCGAGGCGGTGCAGGGTGCTGAGCTCATGGCGGTGGGCGCGTTCGCCGCCGATCTCGTCGCGGGCGCGGCGCGCGCCGGCGTCGCGGCGCGCGTGTTCGCCGACAAGGCGGCGCTCGCCGACGCGCTGGCCGCCGAACTCGCGCCCGGCACGGCGGTGCTGTTCAAGGCCTCGCGCGGCGCGGCGCTCGAGGACGTGCTGATGCGGATCGGAGCGCAGGGCTGATGTTCTACGAATGGATCTACCCGCTGCACACGCACCCCGGACTCTCGGCGTTCAACGTTTTCCGCTACATCACGTTTCGCGCCGCGTACGCGGCGATCACCGCGCTGCTCGTCTGCTTCGTGATCGGGCCGCCGATGATCGAGTGGCTGCGCAGCGTGCGGCTCGGGCAGAAGATCCGTCCCGAGGGGCCGCAGGCGCATCTCGCCAAGGCCGGCACGCCGACGATGGGCGGGCTGCTGATCCTGCTCGCGATCCTGGTGCCGACGCTGCTGTGGGGAAACTTCCACTCGCGCTCGATGTGGATCGCGCTCCTCGGCACGCTCTGGCTCGGCGGGATCGGATTCATCGACGATTACCTGCGCGTCGTGAAGGGCCTCCCGAAGGGTCTGCTCGGCCGCTACAAGCTCGCCGGTCAGATCGCGCTCGGCGCGCTGGTCGGGCTGGCGCTGGTCTTCTGGCCCGAGTCCGGCCTTCCGCCGACGGTCACGCACGTCCCGTTCTTCAAGTTCCGCTTCGTCGACTTCGGCATCTTCTTCATCCCGTTCGTGATCTTCATCGTCACCGCCTCCTCGAACGCGGTGAACCTCACCGACGGGCTCGACGGGCTGGCGTCGGGGCTGGTCGCGATCGCCGCGCTCGCCTTCGCGGGCATGTGCTACGTGAGCGGCCACGTGAAGTTCAGCGAGTACCTCAACATCGGCTACCTGCGCTACGCGGGCGAGCTCACGGTGTTCTGCGCAGCGGTGTTCGGCGCGTCGCTGGGATTCCTGTGGTACAACTGCCATCCCGCCGACGTGTTCATGGGCGACACCGGCTCGCTCGCCCTCGGCGGCGCGCTCGGCATCGTCGCCGTACTCATCAAGCGCGAGTTCTGGCTGGCGCTGGTCGGCGGCGTGTTCGTGGCCGAGACGCTCTCGGTGATGATCCAGGTCGCGTCGTTCAAGCTCCGGGGCCGCCGGGTGTTCCGAATGTCTCCGCTCCACCACCATTTCGAGCTCAAGGGCTGGGCGGAGTCGCGCGTCGTGCTGCGCTTCTACATCGTCGGCGCGCTGCTCGCTCTGCTCTCACTCTCGACCTTCAAGCTGCAATGACCGTCGACCTCCGTCATCCGCTCCCGGGACGCCGCCCGCTCGTCGTCGGCGCCGCGCGTTCGGGCCTCGCCGCCGCGCGGCTGCTCGAGCGCCACGGCGCCGAGGTGCGCATCGCCGACCGCCGGTTCGCGGGCGCCGAGGGCGGGGCGCTCGCCGAGACGGTGCGGCGCGAGGGCGTCGGCGCCGCCGGCGTCGCCGACACCGTGGCGGCGCTCGAGGGCCGCGACTTCGTCGTGTGGAGCCCGGGCATCGCGGACACGCACGCGATCGCTGCGGCCGCGCGCCGGCGCGGCCTGCCGGTGATCTCGGAGCTCGAGCTCGGCTACCTCGCCGCGCACGCGCCGCTGCTCGCGATCACCGGCACCAACGGCAAGAGCACCACCACCGATCTCACCGGCGCGCTCGCGCTCGCCGCGGGCCGCGAGGTCGCGGTGTGCGGCAACATCGGTCGGCCGATCTGCGACGTCGCCGAGTCGGTGAGCGCCGCAGGCCTGCTCGTGGTCGAGGTCTCGTCGTTCCAGCTCGAGACCGTGGACCGCCTGCGTCCGTTCGTCGCCACGTGGCTCAACCTGACGCCCGACCACCTCGAGCGTCACGGCGACCTCGCCGCGTACGCGGCGCTCAAGCAGCGCCTGTTCGCGCGGCAGGAGGAGACCGACTGGGCGGTGTGGAACGCGGACGATCGCGAAGTCATGGCGCACCGCGCGGGCCGCGCCAGCGCGCTCACGTTCTCTCGCGCCGGGGCCGTCGCCGAGGGCGCCTACGTCGACCGCGGCACGATCACGCTCGCGTGGCGCGGCGGCACCGAGGCGCTCATGCCGGCGCGCGAGCTGCGCATCCGCGGCGCGCACAACCTGGCCAACGCGCTCGCCGCGCTCGCGACCGTGCTGCCGCTCGAGATCGCGCCCGCGACGCTGCGCGAGACGCTGCGCGGCTACGCCGGGCTCGAGCACCGGCTCGAGCCGGTCGCGACCGTGGACGGCGTGGCGTTCGTCAACGACTCGAAGGCCACCAACACCGCGTCGCTCGAGGTCGCGCTCGCGAGCTTCGAGCGCCCGGTGGTGCTGATCGCCGGCGGCCGCGACAAGGGCCAGGACTTCACGCCCCTCGCCGACCTCGTGCGCCGCACGGTCGCCCATCTCGTGCTGATCGGCGAGGGCGCGCCGCGCCTCGCCGCGGCATGGCCAGGCGTGCCGTTCACCGTGGTTCCCGGTCTCGACGTCGCGGTCGACGCGGCGTTCCTCCACGCCACCCGGCCGTGGCCCGGCCAGCGCGGGGCCGACACGGTGCTGCTCTCGCCCGCGTGCGCGTCGTTCGACATGTTCGCCGACTACGAGGACCGCGGCCGGCGTTTCAAGGCCGAAGTCGCCCGGCTCCAGACGCAGGGGGTGGCGTCGTGAGCCGCGGCGATCGCTGGCTGCTGGCGCTCGCGCTCGCGCTCACCGCGGTCGGGCTCATCATGGTCTACTCGTCGAGCGCGATCCTCGGCATCACGCGCTATCAGGATCCCAACCACTTCCTCACGCAGCAGCTCCTGCGCGTGGCGCTCGGGTTCGCGATGCTGCTCATCGCGGCGCGTGTGCGGCTGCGCGCGCTCGAGCGCTGGGCGCCGGTGGTGCTCGGCGTCGCCGCGTGCCTGCTCGCCATGCTCGAGGTCGCGGGCCACGTCTCGCACGGCGCGCAGCGCTGGCTCAAGGTCGGCTTCTTCAGCATCCAGCCCACCGACCTCGCGCGGCTCGCCACGGTCGTGTTCCTCGCATGGTGGCTCAAGCGCCGGCCGCCGGCCGAGCTCGGCTTCGTGCGCGGTGTGCTGCCGCCGCTCGGGATCACCGCGGTCGTGAGCGGGCTGATCCTGCTGCAACCGAACTTGAGCAGCGCGGCGCTCCTCGGCATGACCGGCTTCGCGATGGTGTTCCTCGCCGGCGCGCGGCTCCGCCATCTCGCCGTGCCGGTCGCGGCGGGCGCGGCCGCGGTCGCGGTCGCACTCATCACGCACCCGTACATGATGGAGCGCTTCACGACCTTCACCGCGTCGTGGGGACAGGCGGGGTCGGGCATGCCGGACGCGCGCGGCGCCGGCTGGCAGCTGGATCAGTCCCTCATCGCGATCGGCTCGGGCGGCTGGTTCGGCCGCGGCCTCGGCTGCTGGCTGCAGAAGTATCTGTTCCTGCCCGAGGCACACACCGACTTCATCTTTTCGATCCTCGGCGAGGAGCTGGGCTTCGCGGGCGCGACCGGGCTGCTCGCGCTGATCGCGCTGCTGCTGTGGCGCGGCATGCGCGCCGCGGCGCGCGCGCGCGATCCGTTCGCGCACCTGCTCGCGGCCGGGCTCACGCTGCAGATCGGGCTCTACGCGGTCGTGAACCTCTTCGTCGCGACCGGGCTCGCGCCGACGACGGGGCTGCCGCTGCCGTTCGTTTCGTACGGCGGCTCGGCGCTGCTCGCGAATCTCGCCGCCGCCGGCGTGCTCTACCGCATCAGCGCCGGCAACGACGAGCGCGAGGCGCTGACGCAGCAGCGCTGGGGGAGGGCGTCGTGAAGATCATGATCGCGGGCGGCGGGACGGGCGGGCACGTCTATCCCGGCATCGCCGTGGCCGAGGAGCTCATGCGCATCCGCCCGCGCGCCGAGGTGGTGTTCGTCGGCGGCAAGCGCGGGCTCGAGGCGCAGGCGGTGCCCGAGAACGGCTTCCGCATCCGCTACATCATGACGCGCGGGTTCCCGCGCCGCGCGTGGTGGCGCTGGCCGGCGGCGCTGGGCGCGAACGTGATCGGGCTCTTCCAGGCGCTGTGGGTGGTCGCGAGCGAGCGACCCGACGCCGTGCTCGGCACCGGCGGCTACGTGAGCGGTCCGGTCTCGGCCGCGGCGTGGATGCTGGGCCGTCCGCTCCTGCTGCAGGAGCAGAACAGCATCCCGGGGCTCGCGAACCGCTGGCTCGCACGCGTCGCCGACGAGGTGCACCTTTCGTTCACCGAGGCGCGCACCTACTTCGGCCGCAAGGACAACCTGAAGGTGACCGGGAATCCCGTCCGCCGGCACATCCTGGGCGGCGACCGGCTGCAGGGGCTCCAGGCGTTCGGCCTCGCCGACGGCCGGCCGACGGTGTTCGTGTTCGGCGGCAGCCGCGGCGCGCACCGCATCAACGAGGCGGCGCTCGAGGCGATGCGCCGGCTCAAGGGCCGCGTCGACATCCAGTTCATCCTGCAGACCGGACGCGAGGATCTCGACTGGGGGCGCGGCATCGTCGAGGCCGAGCAGCTGCCGGCGCGGGTGCTGCCGTTCCTGCGCGACATCCACCTCGCCTACGCGGCCGCCGATCTGGTCGTGTGCCGCTCGGGCGCGATGACGCTCGCCGAGATCGCCGCGTGCGGCACGCCGGCGATCCTCGTGCCCTACCCCTACGCGGCGCACAACCATCAGGAGGTCAACGCGCACAATCTGGTGGAGCGCGGCGCGGCGGCGATGATCCCGGACCGCGAGCTCTCGGGCGAGCGGCTCGCGAAGGAGATCGCGCACCTGATCGCTGACCGCCAGACCCTGAGCCGCATGTCGGCGAACGCGCGTACGTTCGCGCGGCTCGACGCCGCCGAGCGCATCGTGATGAGCCTCGAGCGCTGGTCCCAGGGCCGCGGCGCGGTGCGCGCCACCGATCCGCCGCTCCCGGGCGACGGGGGAGGGCGCTGATGTACGGACACCCGAGCCGCATCCACATGATCGGCATCGGCGGCGCCGGCATGTCCGGGATCGCCGAGGTGCTGCTCAACCTCGGCTACCCGGTGTCGGGCAGCGACCTCAAGGCGAGCGAGGCGACCGCGCGCATCCTGGCGATCGGGGGCCGCGTGTTCATCGGTCACGCCGCGTCGAACGTCGAGGGCGCGCAGGTGGTCGTCTACTCGACCGCGGTGCGCGACGAGAACCCCGAGCTCGTCGCGGCGCGCGCTGCGGGTGTGCCCGTGATCCCGCGCGCCGATATGCTCGCCGAGCTTATGCGCATGAAGTACGGCGTCGCGGTCGGCGGCGCCCACGGCAAGACGACCACGACGTCCTTGATCGCCGCGGTGCTCGCGCGCGGCGGGCTCGATCCGACCGTGGTCGTCGGCGGGCGGCTCGCCGCGTTCGGCTCGAACGCGCGGCTCGGCCGCGGCCAGTTCCTGGTCGCCGAGGCCGACGAGAGCGACGGGTCATTTCTCCGATTGGCTCCGGCGGTGACGGTGGTGACCAACATCGACCGCGAGCACCTCGACCACTACCGCGACATGGAGGAGATCCGGCAGGCGTTCGTCCACTTCGCGAACCGCGTGCCGTTCTACGGCGTGTCGGTGCTGTGCGCCGACGACGACGAGGTGCGCGCGATCCTGCCGCGCATCCGCAAGCGCACGATCCTCTACGGCACGCGCCCCGAGGCGGGCGTGCGCGCCGAGACGATCGCGCTCGAACCGCACGGGTCGCGCGTCGAGGTCGCGGTCGAGGGCCGCCGGCTCGGCGTGGTGTCGTTGCGGATCCCGGGACGGCACAACGCGCTCAACGCGCTCGCCGCGGTCGCGGTGGGGCTCGAGGTGGAGGTGGCGTTCGCGCAGATCGCCGAGGCGCTCGCCGAGTTCCACGGCGGGGCGCGCCGCTTCGAGACGCGCGGCGAGGCCGCGGGCGTGCGCGTGATCGACGACTACGGGCACCATCCGACCGAGATCGCGGCGACGCTCGCCGCGGCGCGCGGACTCGGCGGGCGGGTGCTGGTGCTGTTCCAGCCCCACCGCTACTCGCGGACGCGCGCGCTCGAGCGCGAGTTCGGCGGTTGCTTCGCGGCGGCCGACCGCGTCTGGGTGCTCGACGTCTACGCCGCCGGCGAGACGCCGATCCCGGGCGTCTCGAACCGCACGATCGTCGAGAGCGCGCAGCGCCAGGGCGCGCCGCACGTCGAAGCCGCCGACGCCGCGGGCGCCGTGGCGGCGATCGCGCGCGAGGCGCGCTCGGGCGACGTCGTGCTCACGCTCGGCGCCGGCGACGTGTGGAAGCTCGGCGACGAGATCCTCGCCGGGCTCGCGCGGCCGGTCTCCGCGAAGGGAGCGCGCTGATGGGCGCCTACCAGGGCCGGGCCCTCGAGCCGGCGCGGCGCCGCCGGCCTCCGCGCTCGCTGCCGAGCCGCGTGCTGCGCGTGATCGCCGTGCTCGCCGTCGCGGCGGTGCTGGTCCAGATTCCGTGGCGCGGGCTGCGCGCGCGCATCGCCCGCGTCCACGACGTGCGCGTCGCGGGCGCGCACTACCTCGATCCGGCGCGCGTCGCCGAAGAGACCGGCATCGCGATCGGGCAGGACCTGTTCGCGTTGGACCTCGACCGCGCGCGCCAGCGGCTCCTGCTCGACCCGCGCATCGCGCAGGCGACCGTGGGGCGCCGCCTGCCGTTCGGCGTCGGCGTCACGATCGTCGAGCGCGAGCCGGTGCTGCTCGTGAGCCACGGCGTGCCGTGGGAGATCGATTCGACCGGCGTGCTGCTCGAGCCGCTCGGCCGCGGCGTCGTCGCCGACGTGCCGCTCCTCGTCGGCCCGCGCTTCGAGCGCCTGGCCGCGGGCGCCGAGGTGCGCACCGACGAAGTGCGGCGCGGGCTCGCGTGGATCGCGGCGCTGGCCGCGCGCGAGATCCAGATCGCCGGGCAGGTGTCCGAGATCGACGTGAGCGATCCGGCCGCGACCGGGCTCACGCTGATGGACGGCGTGCGCGTGCTCGCGCCGGGGTGGCCGCCCAGCCTCTCGCGGCTCTCGGCGCTGCGCCTCGTGCTCGCCGATCTCAAGCTACGCGGCACCGAGGCGAACGAAGTGGATCTGCGGTTCGAAGATCAGGTGATCGTGCGCCCGGCCGCACCCGCGGGCGCCACGCACGGCGTGGCCGAGGCGCGCAGCGGATGAAACCCGACACGAGGAGGTGAGCTCTACGATGGCCCAGGCGACACGGACGTTCGTCGGTCTCGACATCGGCACTACCAAGATCTCGTGCATCATCGCGGAAATGCAGTCCGGCGATGCGCCGAAGATCGTGGGCATCGGCAATGCCCCGAGCGAGGGGCTGCGCCGCGGGGTCGTCGTCGATCTCGAAAAGACGGTGGCCAGCATCCAGCGCGCGGTGGACGAGGCCGAGCGCATGGCCGGCGTGCCGGTCAAGGCGGTGAACGCCGGAATCGCCGGCGACCACATCCGCAGTATCAACAGCCGCGGCGTGATCGCGGTCTCGCGCAAGGACAACGAGATCGGTCCGGCCGACGTCGACCGGGTCATCGAGGCGGCCAAGGCGATCGCGATTCCGATGGACCGCGAGATCATCCACGTGATCCCGCAGGAGTTCATCGTCGACGACCAGGACGGCATCCACGACCCGGTCGGGATGAGCGGCGTGCGCCTCGAGGCCGAGGTGCACATCATCACCGGTGCGGTGACGTCGGCGAAGAACATCTGCCGCGCCATCCAGCGCGCCGGGCTCAAGGTGCAGGACCTCGTGCTCGAGCCGCTCGCCTCGAGCCACGCGGTGCTCGAGCCCGACGAGCGCGATCTCGGCGTCGCGCTGCTCGACATCGGCGGCGGCACCACCGACGTCGCGGTGTTCTTCGAAGGCACCATCCGCCACACCGCGATCATCCCGTGCGGCGGCGCGAACGTGACCAACGACATCGCGATCGGGCTGCGCACGCCGATCGACAAGGCGGAGGCGATCAAGATCCAGTACGGCTGCGCGCTGGCCTCGCTGGTCTCCTCGTCGCCGGCGCTGCTGGTCTCGGGCGTCGGCGGCCGCGCCGACCGCGAGATCTCGCGCCACGTGCTGTCCTCGATGATCGAGCCGCGGATGGAGGAGATCTTTGCGCTCGCCAACAAGGAAGTGAAGAAGAACCACTTCGCCGAGCTGCTCGGCGGCGGCGTGGTGCTCACCGGCGGCACCTCGCTCATGCAGGGGGTCGCGGAGCTGGCGGAGCAGGTGTTCGAGATGCCGGTCCGGCTGGGCGTCCCGGGTGGAATCGGGGGCCTCGCCGCCAACGTGGCCGATCCGCGCTTCGCGACCGGTGTGGGGCTCGTGCTCCACGCGGTGCAGGGCGAGAACGGTGATGGAATCCCCACGCAGAAGCGGGCCAACGGTGATCGCAGGAATCCCCTCGATCCACGCCGCTGGTTCGAGGATCTGTTCTACTAGCCGCCCCCGCGCGGCACAAGGAGGTGCCCTGTGTTCGAACTCGACATCGACAACACCAGCACGGCCAAGCTCAAGGTCATGGGCTGCGGCGGCGCGGGCGGCAACGCCGTCAACCGGATGATCGGTGCGGGGCTCCGCGGCGTGGAGTTCATCAGCGCCAACACCGACGTCCAGGCGCTCAATCAGTCGCTGGCGCCGACGCGCATCCAGATCGGCCAGCACGCGACGCGCGGCCTCGGCTCGGGCGGCGATCCCTCGCAGGGCCGGCGCGCGGCGGAGGAGGACGAGCAGACCATCGCCGACGCCCTCGCCGACAGCGACATGGTGTTCATCACCGCCGGCATGGGCGGCGGCACCGGCACCGGCTAGGCGCCCGTGGTCGCGCGTCTCGCCAAGCAGACCGGCGCGCTCACGGTGGCCGTGGTCACGAAGCCGTTCGCGTTCGAAGGCCGCCGCCGCATGCGTCAGGCGGAGGAGGGGCTCGCCGAGCTGCGCGCCGAGGTCGACACGCTGATCGTGATCCCCAACGAGCGCCTGCTCGCGATCGTCGAGAAGAGCACCACGCTCACCGACGCGTTCAGCGTCTGCGACGAGGTGCTGCTCAAGGCGACCAAGGGCATCTCGGACCTCGTCACCGTGCCGGGGCTCGTGAACCTCGACTTCGCCGACGTGAAGGCGGTGATGTCGAACCGCGGCAACGCGCTCATGGGCACCGGCCGCGCGAGCGGCGCGAACCGGGCGATCGAAGCGGCGCAGGCGGCGGTTTCGAGCCCGCTGCTCGAGGACGTGTCGATCGCCGGCGCCGAGGGCGTGCTGGTCAACATCACCGGCGGCCGCGACATGACGCTCCACGAGGTCAACGAGGCGGCGAGCGTCGTGGTCGGCGCCGCGGGCGAGGAGGCGAACGTCATCTTCGGTTCGGTGATCGATCCCAACCTCGACGGCGAGCTGGTGATCACGGTGATCGCGACCGGGTTCGGCCACGCCGAGCCGCGGCTCAAGCTCCTCGACAAGGGCGCGCGCGGCGCGGCGCCCGAGGCCGAGGAGGAGTATCGCCACCCGCAGCCGTGGAAGCGTGACGAGCAGCAGAACGGCCGGCGCGGCTGGGGCGGGCGCGGCGCCGCGCAGCGCGGCGAGTCGCTGGAAGTGCCGACCTTCCTGCGCAAGCAGATGGACTGACGGCGTCGCGGACGGGCCGCCGACGCTTGGCCGGCGGCCCTCGCCACGCCGTGTTCCGAATCACGATAGGAGGCTGACGCGCTCGGGACTATGATGAACGCTCCCCCATGGAAGCGGGGCCGCCCGGTTCGTGGCCTCACGGAATCGGACCGCAGGGAAGACTGTCCATGGTCCGTCTGATCTCGCTGTTCGTCGTGCTGCTGGTGCCGAACGTGTTCGCGGCCGCGAACGGTCCGGCGGCGGCCGTCGCGCCGCGCACCGCCTCCGACGCCGTTGCGCCGGGGTTCCTGCCGGCGCCCGACACGCGGACGCCGCGCGGCGGCCGGGTGGATCCGGCCGCGTCGCGCGACGCGGCCGCGACGCTCGACAGCGCCGGCGCTCCGGCGCGCCCGATCGGCCGCTAAGCGCGCGATGCCGCCCGCCCGCACCACGCGCCCGGCGCGCGGCGCACGCGAGTCGCGTCCGGCGGGTGGTGCGTTCTTCGCCAATCTCTTCCGCTGGGGCCATCGCCGTCCCTACGACCAGGGCATTCTCCACTTCAACCGCGGCGAGTTCGAGCGCGCCGCCGAGTGCTTCGAGGCCGTGCTCGCGGACGTCCGCCCCGGCGATCCCGATCACAGCCTCGCCTCGGTCCACGCCGCGCAGGCGCGCGCCAACCTCGGCCTCGCCTGCTTCCACGCCGGCGACTTCGCGCGCGCCGAGCGCGAGTTCACGCTCGCGCTCGCCGAGAATCCCGCGTTCCCCGATCTGCGCTACCTGCGCGCGCGCATCTACGAGCGTTCGGGTCGGCTCGCCGAGGCGGTCGCCGACCTCGAGCGCGCGCTCGCCGATCATCCCGACTACGTGGACGCACACCTGCTAGCCGCCGTGTGCCTCGGCCAGCTCGGCGACGCGCGGCGCTCGGCCGCGGCGCTCGAGGCGGCGCTCGCGCGCGGCTTCGAGCCGCCGACCGGGCTCATGCCGGCGCGCGCCGCGGAGTGGGGGATCGCCGACTGGCAGCGCCTGCTGCCGGCGCTGATCGACGCCGGCGGGCCCGTCGGGCCGGGCGCGGCCGAGGAGGCACTCGAGCGCTATCAGGCCGGCGATCTCGCCGGCGCGATCGCCGCGCTGCGCCGCGCGGTCGCCGAGCGGCCGACGTACCCCGATCTCAAGTGCCGGCTCGCGGCGCTGCTGCTCGAGGCGGGGCGGATCGACGAGGCGCGGGCCCAGCTCCGCGACGCGCTGCGCATCAACGCGCGCTACCTCGACGCGCGGCTGCTCGCCGCGCGCGCAGCGCTCGAGGCGGGCGTGAACGGCGAGGCCACCGCGCACGTCGAGGCGGCGCTGGCCGACCGTCCCGACTATCCCGACCTCCATTTCTGGCTCGGCCTCGCGCGCTTCCGCTCCGGCGACCTCGCCGGCGCGGCGGCGGCGCTCGAGCGCGCGGTCGCGCTGCAGCGTCCCTTCGCGCGCGCGCAGCGCCTGCTCGGGCTCGTGTACCACGCGCTCGGCCGTGACGAGGAGGCGTTGCGCGCCGTGCGCCGCGGCCTCGAGCGTGACCGCGAGGCGCCCGGGGCGGCGCTCGAAGCCGCGCTGCCGCTGCTGGCGCTCGGCGACGCTGCCACGGCCGAGGCCGAGCTGCGCCGCGCGATCGCGGTGAGCCCCGACTATCCCGATCTCCACCTCGCGCTCGCGCGCGCGCAGCGCGGTGCGGGCGACCTCGACGGCGCCTGCGAGGCGTACCGTGCGGCGCTCGCGCTGGCGCCGGCGTACGGGCCGGCGGCGCTCGAGCTCGCGGGCGTCGAGCTCGCGCGCGGCAAGGTCGCCGTCGCCGAGGCGCTGCTCGAAACGCTCGCCCGCGAGCGCCCGCAGTGGGCCGACGCGCACGCGCTGCTCGGGCGCACGCGGTTGCTGCGCGGCGACGCGACCGCGGCCGAGCCGTCGCTGCGCGCGGCGCTGCTGCTCAACCCGGCGTTCGCCGCGGCGCGCGCCGATCTCGGCTGGGCGCTGCTCGGTCTCGGCCGTCCGCGCGAGGCGGACGAGGAGTTCGCGCGCGCGCTCGAGCTCGACCCGCTGCACGCGCTGCCGCGCCAGCAGCTCGCCTGGCGCGATCTCCTGACGCCGGGTACGGCGGCGCCGCCCCGCGGGTCGGTCTAGGCGGCGCGCCGCGTAGTCCCCGCCGCCCGGGCGCGGTGGCGGCGCCCACCGCCGCCCGGCTAGAGTGCGCACATGGCGGAACGCGACTACGTGCTCGGCACGCACGACGAGGAGATCGAGCGTCTCGGCGTGCAGCACCGCGTGTGGCGGCCGACCGTGCTCGCGGCGTGGACGCGCGCCGGGATCGGGCCCGGGTCGCGCGTGGTCGACGTCGGCGCGGGCACCGGCTACGCGACGCTCGATCTCGCCGAGCGCGTCGGCGCGACGGGCGAGGTGATCGCCGTCGAGCGCTCGCAGCGATTCCTGCGCCACGCCGAGGAGGCGTGCCGCGCGCGTGGATTCGGCCACGTGCGGTTCCAGGAGCTCGATCTCATGACGGGCGCGATCGACGCGCGCGATCTCGACGCCGCGTGGTGCCGCTGGGTCGCGGCGTTCGTCCCGGAGCCGGCGCGGATCGTGGCGATGCTGGCCCGGGCGCTGGCGCCGGGCGGACGCGCCGTGTTCCACGAGTATGGCGACTATCGCGGCTGGCGGTTTGCGCCGCGGCGGCCGGTCTTCGAGTCGTTCGTGGAGCGCGTGATCGAGGCGTGGCGGTCGAGCGGCGGCGAGCCCGACGTGGGCGCGGAGCTGCCGGCGTTGCTCGTGCGCGGCGGATTCCGCGTACGCGAGGTCGCGCCGCGCGTGTTCGCGTCACGGCCCGGCGATGCGCTGTGGGAATGGCCGGCGCGCTTCATCGAGTCCGGATTGCGCCGGCTGATCGAGCTCGGCCACGCGGATGAGGCGTGGGCCGAACGGGTGCGCGCGGAGTACCGCGCCGCCGAGGCCGACCCGGCGACGGTTCAGATCACGCCGCTGGTGCTCGAGATCATCGCCGAGCGTGCGTGAGCGGAACGAACCGGGATCTAGACGACGGCGGGCGTCGGACGACGGCGGCGGCCGCGGGCCGCCTTCTGCACCTTGCCGGCGGTCAGGCAGCCTGTGCAGACGAGGAGGTTCGCCACCCGGCCCTCGACGAGCGCGCGCACGCGCTGGAGGTTCGGGTACCACACGCGCCGCGTGGCGTTGTTCGCGTGGCTGACGTTGTTCCCGTAGAGCTTGCCCTTGCCGCAGATGTCACAGCGCTGAGCCAATGAAGCACCTCCGAAGCGGCCGGGGCGCACCCCGGCGTGAAAATGGACGCGGCATCCTAGCAGTGATGCCGCGCCGCCGCAAATCGCGCGCATGAACCCCACGCCCCCAGTGACCGCGCCCGCGCTGCGACCCGACTCGCGCCTCCAGTTCCTGCCCGGGATCGGGCCCAAGCGCACGCTGCTCTTCGAGCGCCTCGGCCTCGTGACGCTCGAGCACCTCGTGCGCCACTACCCGCGCACGTGGCTCGACGCGCGGCGCTTCGTCACCGTGAGCGCGCTGCGTCCCGGCGAGCTGCTCACCGTGACCGGCGCCGTGCGCCGCGCCGCGACGCTCCGCGGCCGCGGCGGCCGCACCGACCTCGTCGTTTCGGTCGCGGACTCGACCGGCACGGTCGGCTGCGTGTTCTTCGGCCAGCCGTTCCTCGCGCGCGCGCTGCGACCCGGCGTCCGCGTGGTGTTGAGCGGCGAGGTGGACGCGCTCGAGCGCCGCATGGTCAATCCGATGTTCGAGATCGTCGAGGGCGACCTCGAGTCGCTGCTCCACGCCGGCCGGCTCGTGCCCGTGCACGCGTTGACGCGTGGCATCACCGCGCGCGGCATGCGCGCCGCGGTGCGCCGCGCGCTCGATCAGGTCGGCGCCGCGATCGGCGATCCGATCCCGGCCGAGGTCGCCTCGGCACGCGGCCTCGCGCTGCTCGCGACCGCGCTCGATCACGTCCACTTCCCGCCCGACGAGACGGCGCTCGCCCGGGCCCGCGAGCGGCTCGCGTTCGAAGAGCTGTTCCTGCTCCAGTCGGTCATGGAGATCCGCCGCCGCGTGCTGCGCGAGGAAGCGAACGGCCTCGCGTCGGCGGGCCCCGGGGATCTCGTGGCGCGCGTGCGCGCGGCGCTCCCCTTCACGCTCACCGCCGACCAGGATCGCGCCCTCGCCGAGATCGCGGCCGACCTCGCGGCGCCGCGGCCGATGCATCGCATGCTGATCGGCGACGTGGGGAGCGGGAAGACGATCGTCGCGCTGCTCGCGGCGCTCCAGGTGATCGAGGCGGGTCGGCAGGTGGCGTTCATGGCGCCGACCGAGATCCTCGCGCGCCAGCACGCGGCGACGCTCGCGCGCTTCGCCGCGCCCGCGAACGTCCCGATCGCGGCGCTCACCGCCGCGACGCCCGTGCCCGAGCGGCGACGGCTGCGCGCGGCGCTTGCCGCCGGCGAACCGCTGCTCGTCGTCGGCACGCACGCGCTGCTCGAGGCCAAGGTCGAGATGCCGCGGCTCGGGCTCGCGGTGGTGGACGAGCAGCACCGCTTCGGCGTCGGCCAGCGCTCGGCGCTGGCGCGGAAGGGCGCGCTCCCGGACGTACTCGTGCTTACCGCGACGCCGATCCCGCGCACGCTCGCGCTCGCGTGGTACGGCGACCTCGACACGAGCACGCTGCGCGCGCGGCCGGCGGGGCGCGGCCGGCTCGTGACGCGCGTGACGGGCGAGGAGAAGTTCCCGCAGGTGATCGACTTCATGGCGAAGGAGATCGAACAGGGCCGGCAGGCGTTCGTGGTCGTGCCGGCGATCGAGGAGAGCCCGGGCGCCGAGATGCGCGCCGCCGAGGCCGAGTTCGAGCGGCTGCGCGCGCATCCGCGCCTTGCGCCCTATCGGGTCGGCCTGCTCCATGGACGGCTCAAGCCCGAGGCGAAGCAGGAGGTGATGGAGGCGTTCGCCGCTGGCGGGATCGCGGTGCTGGTCGCGACCACCGTGGTCGAGGTCGGCGTGGACATCCCGAACGCGACCGTGATGGTGGTCGAACAGGCCGACCGTTTCGGCCTGACCCAGCTCCATCAATTGCGCGGGCGCGTCGGACGCGGCGCGCACCGCTCGGTGTGCGTGCTGATCGCGGGCGTCGCCGCCACCGCGCACGGGCGCGAGCGGCTGGCCGAGATGGCGAAGACCGACGACGGCTTCGTCCTCGCCGAGGCGGATCTGAGGTTGCGCGGCCCGGGCGAGCTGTGGGGGACGCGGCAGAGCGGCCTGCCGCGGCTCAAGCTCGCGGATTTCTTCCGCGACGGCGATCTGCTGCTCGCGGCGCGCGACGCCGCGCGCGAAGTCGTCGCCCGCGATCCGCGCCTGGCCGAGCCCGGGCACGCGCGGCTGCGCGAGACGCTGATGCTCCACTACCGCGAGGCGCTGGAGTTGGCGCTCGCGGGATGATCGATCGCGGCGCTTCCACGCGAGGGCCCGCATGAGCGACAATCATGACCTCGACGCGCGCCCACCCATGACCGTCCACTGCCCGCATTGCGCGACCGGATACCTCATTCCCGACGCCCTCGTCGGGACGCGGGGCGCGCGTGTGCGCTGTCCGACCTGCTCCGGCTCGTTCGTCGTGCTGCCGGAGAACGGGAACGGCGCGCATGCGCCCGGCGGGCCGCGCCGCGGCGATGCGCCACGCGCACGCGAGGCCGAGGCCGCCGCGCCGGATCCGGGCGAGGTCGCTGCCACACTGCTCGACGGTCTCGCGAGCGCGCTCGGGCCCGAGCTCGACACGGCACGGGCGGGCGGACGTCTGCTCGGGCGTCACGGCCCTGCGATCCTCGACGCCTACGACGAATACCGGCGCCGCACGCACGGCGCGGACGCCGAGCCGTTCCTGCACGCGATTCGCGACCGCTGGGGCGTGGATCTCGCCGCGCCGCGCTGATCCGCGGCACGGCGGCGACGCGCTAGGGAGGCGAGTCGCCCGGGTTATTGGCGGTTCTTGACTCTCCTCAACCGTGTCCGCTCAACCCAGACTGATCATGCGAATGAATAGAGCGTAAATCGCGCCGCCGCTAGGGAACGGAGTCATCACCGTGGAATACGTCACATTCCCGGTCGCCACGCGGATCGTGTTCACGCTCGACTTGAACCCGGGGCCTCCCAGCGACAGCGTGTCGATAGCCTTCACCGTCTCAGGACCTTTTGACATTGACGCCCGAGACGCCGAGACCGTTGATCAGCCGGGCAGTTCGTGAAGAGTCGGGGACGCACGCTGAGGATGACGAGCCGGTCTCCTGCGGCGAGCACGAAGTCGGTGCTCGTGTTGTTCGAGACGATCAGCGTGTTGTGGTCGACGACGGTCTCGACGCCGATCGTGTGGCTGAAGTCGAGGTTCTTGCACAGCTGGTCCCCAGCCTCAACCCGGCCAATGTCCGCAACGGTCAGGGTGAAATCGAACTCGTCACCTGGAACGGTTGCGGCTGCGTTGATGACCGCTCCCTGCCGGTACACGTCGAGCACCGCGGAGGTGGGGACCTGAGCGGGATCGCTCGAAGACTTGTTCTTGGTGGTGGTGAGGCTGTACCGGGCGAGTCGGGCGTTCAGGGACATGGCGGCCCTCGCGGTAGTTGGTTGGGGGCCGTCCGGCGCGCGGTCGGCCGAGCGCTCCAAGGAATTCCGCTGGGGGGCGCGGCGATCGGTGCGAAGCATCCTTAGTCTCGCTTGTCGAAGGGGGGGCAAGTAGATTCTTTGTGGCGTTACCCGACGCCTCTTACCGACCGGGCACGAACTCCCGGGGGGTTTCATGCCACGCTGGTCCTACATGATCACAGCAGCCGCTTTGCTCTTCGTATCAGCGGCGGCCCCTCTCCAAGCCCAGGCCCCGCCGTTCTTGCTCTCGTGGGGAAGCCTTGGTACTGGCGACGGCCAGTTCAGTCAGCCCCACGGCCTCGCTGTCGACGCCAGTGGCAATGTCTATGTCACCGACTATTTCGCAAATGATCGCATTCAGGAGTTCACATCCGGCGGGACTTTCATCCGGAAATGGGGGAGCCAGGGCGGTGACCCCGGCCAGTTCAGTCAGCCGGAGGATGTTGCGGTCGACGGGAACAGCAACGTCTACGTCACCGACAGCGGGAGAAACCGCGTTCAGAAGTTCACCAGTGGCGGAACATTCTTGACGATGTGGGGCACGGCAGGGACAGCCCCCGGACAATTCGAAGGCGCGCACGGCATCGCCATCGACGCCAGCGATAACGTCTATGTGGTCGACGATTTCGATTGCCGGGTGCAGAAGTTCACGGGCACCGGGACATTCTTGCTCCAGTGGGGGTCATGCGGCACCGGTGATGGTCAGTTCGACGCTCCATGCGGCATCGCTGTGAACAACGCCGGAGTCGTGTACGTCGTGGATCGGGGCAACAACCGAATTCAGATGTTCAGCCCGAGCGGAACATTCATGGGTAAGTGGGGAACACAGCTGGTGTTCGATCATCCCGCCGCGATCGACTTCGACGCCAGCGGCCGTGTCTACGTCGCCGCCGAGGACGGACGCGTCGTCATGTTCACCAGTACGGGCACGTTCATCCAGCAATGGGGCACAGTGGGGAGCGGGAACGGGCAGTTCAATGACCCTACCGGCATCGCGCTCGGCCCGGGCGGGGAAATCTATGTCTCCGACACACTCAACTATCGTGTCGAGAAGTTTGCAGCGGTGCCGACTCCCACGTTGCGGTTCAGCTGGGGGCGAGTGAAGTCTATATACCGCTGATTCCGATCAGCCGGACGCGTCTGACCCCGTGGCTGGGGCGGGTGCCGGCCCGCGCCGCACCCACGCCACCGCGGCGATCCCGGCCGCGGTCGTGACCGCGGCGCACACCACCAGCGTCACGCGCGTCCCGGCCGCCTCGGTGAGCCACGCCGCCGCGGTGACGGCGATCAGGAACACGAGGCGCATGAGGAAGTCGCGCGCGCTGAACACGCGGCCGCGCTGCCGCGGCTCGGTGCCTTCCTGCAGCAGCGTCTCGGACAGCACGAACGACGGCGCGGCGCCGAGGCCGATGACAAACGCGCTCGCTGCGAACACGGCGAAGCGCGTCGAGAGCGCGAACACGGTGAGCCCGATCCCGGCGAGCAGCAGTCCGCCGCCGAGCAGCGCCGGTCGCGGAAACGCGCGGCCGTGCGTGTTGACCCACCACGTGGCGAGGCCACTGCCGATGCCGAGTGCCAGCATCAGCACGCCGACACGCTCCATGCCGGGGATGCTCGCGGCGCGCTGGATGTGCTCGTTGCCGGCGACGTGCAGGAACCCGCCGCCCGCCCACACGGCGGCGAGCGACGTGAGCGCGAGCCACACCGGCGGATTCCGGCGCAGCACGCCCCAGCCCTCGCCGACCTCGCGCAGGTAGCCGCGCCAGCTCACCTCGGGGCGCGGGCCCTGCGGCGCGTGCGGACGGTAGCGGATCAGGGCGAGCGAGATCACCGAGACGAGATACGTTGCGGCGTTGATCATGAGCGCCGAACGCCAGCCCCAGTGATCCACGACCCAGCCGCCGACCGGCGCGCCGCTCGCGGTCGCGGCGATCCCGGCCGCCGCGAGCAGCGCGTTGGCGGCGAGCAGCTGCGACTTGGGCACGATCTCGGGCGTGATCGCGCTCTTCGCCGGGAGGAAGAACACGTTGCAGGTGAAGAGCCCGAACACGAGGCCGTAGACGGTCGCCGCGGTGTGACTCACCGGGTAGAGCACCGGGATCAGCATGACGAGCCCGGCGCGTAGCAGGTCGGAGACGATCAGCACGCGGCGCAGGTTCCAGCGGTCCACCCACGCCCCGGTGAACGGCGCGAACAGCAGCACCGGCGCGAGCATCACGTTGGCGAGGATCGAGAGCAGCACCGGCGACTTCGCGTCGGCGAAGTGGTGCGTGTGCTCGGCGAGCAGACCGATGAGGCCGAGGTACGTAAGCCGCTCGCCGAGGATCGAGATCAGCTGGCCGCCGAACAGCGCCTGGAAATTGCGTTGGCACAGGATCGGCGGAGGCGCGGGTGCGGTGGCGTCCGCCGGCGCGTCGTGCGCGGGGCCAGCCGTCGAGCCGGTCATCGGCGCGGCGCGCCGCGCCCGAGCGCGCGCGCGATCGTCAGCGTGCGATAGGCCGCGGTCGCGAGCGACGCGGCGCCGATGAGCGCGACGGCGGCCATCAGCACGCGGCCCGCGGGCCAGCCGGCGGCGGCCGCGACGACGCCGTCGAGCAGCGATGCAACCGCCAGCACGACAACACGCTCCGCTCGTTGCATCAGGCCGCCCTTGAAGTGGACGCCGAGCCCTTCGCCGCGCGCCCGCGCGTAGCTCACGAGCAGCGATCCGCCGAGTGCGGCGACCGCGGCGAGCACGGCGGGACGTGACGGCGCGAATCCCACCGCGATCCCGGCGTAGACGAACGTCTCGGCGAAGCGGTCGAGCGTCGAGTCGAGGAACGCGCCCGCGTCGGTGACGCGCCCGGCCGCGCGCGCGACGCGCCCGTCGAGCACGTCGGCGCCGCCCGCCAGCAGCAGCAGCCAGCCGGCGGGCGCATACACGCCGCGCGCGTAAGCGAAGGCGGCGGCGATGCCGAGGATCACGCCTGCCGCGTTGATCGTCGCGGGCGCGACGCGCGCCGCGATCAGCGCCCGCTCGATCGGCGCGATCACCCACACGGCCCAGCCGCGCACCCAGTGGCCGAGCAGCGCCGTCGCCGGACGGCGCGCGAGGTCGGCGTCGCGCGGGCGTCCGCGCGCGGCGATCCCGTACACCGGCATCGTGAGGATGAGCGCCGCGGCCGGGAGCAGCGCCGCGCCGTCGTCGAGCGTCATGCCGCCTCCGCGGTCGCGCGCGGCGCGATCGGGCGCGGCCCTGGGGCCGCGATCAACCGTGGCGCTCGCGGCGCGCGCCGAGGAAGCGCAGCGCGCGCGGCCAGAGGAAGAGCAGCGGCCAGCGCCGCTCGCGCTCGGTGAGCTCGAGCCGCTCGCCGCTGCCGCGCTCGACCTTCTTCACGACGTAGTCGAGCCAGCCGTCGTAGAGCGCGACGTACTTCGCCCAGCGCAGCGTCGCGCGCGCCTTGCTCCAGCCGAACCAGACGCGCGCGAGCCGGCGCGCGATCGCGCCGGGCGGATGCGGATCACGATAGCCGTCCGCGGTGCGCTCGAACGCCCTCGCGCGCGCGCCGGCCGCGAGCACCGCCTCCATCACCGGCAGCAGGGTGGCTCGCTCGGCGGCGAGCAGCGCGTCGACGCGCGCATCGTCCTCGGGCCGGATCTCGGCCCGATAGGAGACCTCGAGCAGCGTGCGCGCGAACGCCGCCGCGTCGAACGTGGGCGGCAGGAACGGCCGCGCCCAGCGCGCGGTCGCGGAGCGCGCCGCGGCGATCGCGGCGATCACCGGTACCCGCTCCGCGTCGCTGCGGGCCCACGTGATCTGGACGGGCTGGAACAGCCGCGCGCGCACGAAGTGGTCGCGCGGCCGTGCCGAGCATGCGCGGGCGAGATCGCCGCGCGAACGGCGGCGAGCGCGCGGTACGCCCCGCGGTAGTCGTCCACGACGACGAAGAAGTCGAACGCGCTCCCGGTCGGGCCGCCGCCGTCGTGCGTGTGCGATCCGTAGTGGATGAGCGCGACGGTCGCCCCACCGAACGCGCGCGCGAGGAACGCCGAGAGCCGCGCCGCCTCCGGCGCGGGAGGGAGGTCGATCCCGAGCGCGAGCGTCGCGGCGAGATCGCCGCTCACCGCATCCACGCGCGGGGCGTCAGCCGGCGAGTCGGGCATGGGGCTTCGCGGCGGGCGAGGGCAACGGCGCGGCATCGCGCTCGCGCAGCCCCACGAGCGCCGCGACCATCTCGCCGCGCAGGCGGTCGAGGAAACCGGCGCGCGCCTCGGCATCGGCCGGGATCGCGAACGGGCCGCGCACCGCGACGCGCGCGCGTGTGCCCGAGATCCGCAGCGCGATGTCGGCGAACGTGCGCAGCTCGGTGAGGCCGTCGATCACGACGACGTACACCGGCCGCTCCGGGACGCGCGCCATGATGCGCTCGAAGCCGGCGGCCATGAACGGACCGATCGCGCCGTCGCGGCTGCGATGGCCCTCGGGGAAGAGCAGAAGTGAGCGCTCGCCGCGCGCCACCCTCGCGGCCGCCTCCAGCAGCGCGCGGTGCTCGGCGCGCGTCGCCCGCTCGCCCTGCGCGAGCAGCGGGTGCCGGCCCATGCGCACGATCGTCGAGATGCCCGGGATGCCGCGGGCGTAGCTCGCGCGCATCGGGATCAGCGGCGCGGGCCCGTTCATCAGCGCGACCAGGATCGGGATGTCGATCAGCGACTGGTGATTCGCGAGCACCACGCAGCTCGCCTTGGGGAGGGCGCCTTGAATCTCGAGCCGCATTCCGCCTACGCTGCGAGCGAGCGTGAGTATCCACCGGCCCTGTCCGTGCAGCCATGCGCGCTGGATGGCGTCACGGCGGCGCGGCAGGAGGGCGGCGAGCGGCCGGATCACGAGCCACTGAACCGGCTCCATGACGGCCACGAGATAGATGGAGTAGATTAGCGCGAACCAGAGGCTCTGCGTCGCACGACTCACGGATCCTCCCCTGGTTCGGCGGTGAGAACCGGACGGCGAGGCGGAGGAGTTTACCCACCGGAGGTCGCCCATGGCGGTAAGGACGCGCGTGCAGTCGCAGATGCACGGAGACTCGTCCGATTACGACTACAGTAGCTTCTACTACTCGTCAAGCGACGACGTCTTCGCCATCCTCGAGCCGTACACGGAGTGGTACGACGACGCGCAGCTGCGGGGCTACTACCTCTACGGGCAGCCGATGTCCTCACGCCCGACCACGCGCATCGAGCTGCAGGAGAAGCTCGAGCAGCGGCGGCTGAACCTCCTCAACCTCTCCTCCTACAATTATCTCGGCCTCTCGTACCGCCCCGAGGTGATCGAGGCCGCCAAGCGCGCGCTCGACCGCTACGGGATGGGCGCCGCCGGGTCGCCGGTGCTCTCCGGCACGATGGACGTGCACATCGAGCTCGAGCGGGAGCTGGCGGCGTTCAAGAACAAGCCCGCATGCATGCTGTTCCCGACCGGGTACAGCACCAACGTCGGGCTGATCCAGGGCCTGATGCGCCCGGGCGACCTGATCGTCGCCGACCAGAACTCGCACGCCTCGATCGTCGACGGCGCGATCCTCTCCAAGGCCGAAGTGCGCTTCTTCCGCCACAACCGGCCCGAGGAGCTCGAGAAGAAGCTCAAGGGCTGGGACGGGAAGAAGATGGTGGTGGTCGAGGGCGTGTACTCGATGGACGGCGACGTCTGCAAGCTGCCCGAGATCGTCGCGATCGCGAAGAAGCACGAGGCGCGGATCATGATCGACGAGGCACACTCGACGTTCATCTACGGCGAGAACGGCCGCGGCGTCGCCGAGGCGTTCGGCCTCGAGGACGAAATCGACATCCACGTCGGCACGCTGTCCAAGGCCCTCGGTGGACAGGGCGGATTCGTCGCCGGCTCGGCGAGCCTCTACAAGTACCTCGAGGGCTTCGCGCGCTCGCGGCTCTTCTCGTGCGCACTCTCGCCGGTCGTCTCGGGCGGCGTGCTCGAGGCGCTGCGCATCGCCGGCCGCGAGCCGGGCCTGCGCGCGCGGCTGTGGGCCAACGTGGCGCACATCCGCCGCCTGATGCGCGAGGAGGGCATCGACGTCGGCGAGTCCACGTCGCAGGTGATCCCGGTGATGATCCGCAACGACCGCCGCATCTTCGACGTCGCGCACCGCCTGCAGCGGGCGGGGCTCTATCTGCAACCCATCGTCTATCCGGCCGTGGCCAAGCATCGTTCGCGCTTCCGCATCTCCGTGTCGGCGACCCACACCACGGACCAGCTGAACGAAGGCGTGTCGATCCTCGCCCACGTGCTGCGCGAGGAGGGCATCCTGTGACGGACGACGGTATCCGTCGCTATCTCTACCGCGACGCGATCAACGGCTTCTTCGAGTTCCCGACCGAGCACGCGCGGACGATCCTGCCGCACGGGCTCCAGCCGGTCGAGCCGCACCACGGCATGAGCATCCTCACCGTCACCGC
Source organism: Candidatus Eiseniibacteriota bacterium (assembly GCA_016178725.1). Lineage (GTDB taxonomy): Bacteria > Eisenbacteria > RBG-16-71-46 > RBG-16-71-46 > RBG-16-71-46 > WS-11. Next base: position 10,946 of record JACOSV010000010.1, on the reverse strand, counting down.
GTTCGAGTTCCACGACAGCGCCGTCGGCGCGTACCGCGAGATCGCGCTGTCGGTCATCATCTCGCCGCGCGTCCGCCACGGCGAGCCGATGGCGCGCGCGGCGATGTACCCGTTCCTGGTCGGCACCACGACGCGCGCGGCGCGCGAGCACGGCATCTCGGTCTGGCACCTGCCGCACCATCTGCTCGACCTCGACGTGGCGTTCGAGCGGGGCCCGAGCGCGATCACGCTCACGGCCGCCGATCCCTCGGGGCCGATCCTCGCGATGACGATCACCGACGCGGAGCGCGGCGTGACCTGGGAGAAGGTCGAGCACCGCTACCAGACGTTCATGCACGACGAGGGCGGCACGTACCTCTCGCCGCTCGTCATGCAGGGCCCGTTCATGGAGCACGAGGACGAGCGCGGCAGGCTGACGCTCCACGCGCACGCCTTCACCGGCGCGGTCGATCCCGACGAGGTGACGTCGACGCCGTTCCGCGAGCAGTGGATGAAGGACGGCGTCGAGTCCATCCATCCGCTGCAGACGCTGACGGCGCTGGCGAGCCGCTAGCCAGCCGCTCCGGTGCCCAATGACGTCCGCGTGATCGTGAACCCGGCCGCGGGCCGCGGCCGGGGGGCGCAGTTGCTGCCGCGGATCCGCGAGGCGTTCGCGGCGGTCGGCGTCTCCCACATCGAGCTCACGCAGTCGGCGGGCGACGAGCGGACACTCGCGCGGCGCGCGGTCGCCGAGGGCTGCACGACGCTGGTCGCCGCAGGCGGCGACGGGACGTGGAGCAACGCCGCGAACGCGATCCTCGAGGCGGGCGCCGACTGCCGGCTCGCGCTTCTCGCCGCCGGCACCTGCAACGACTTCGCGAAGACCGCCGGCGCGCCCGCGGGCGACATCGCGGCGACCGCGCGGCTCGCGGTCGAAGGACCCGACCGGCGGATCGACGTGGGGCGGATCGAGGGCCGATACTTCCTCAACATCGCCGGCTTCGGCTTCGACATCGCCGTGCTCGAGGACTGCGCGACGCTGCGCTGGCCGCACCCCGGGACGCTCTACCTCGTCTCCGCGCTGCGCCAGCTGATCGGTTTCCCGGGCGTCGAGATCGCGGTGGCCTCGACGCAGGGGCGCCGCGCCGCGGCGCGCCACCTCATGCTGATCGTCGCCAATGCGAAACACTTCGGCGGCTCGTTCCACATCGCGCCCGATGCCGAGCTCGGCGACGGCCGCCTCGACGCGATCTCGATCCTCGACGCGCCGGCGCTCGGCCGGCTCGGCCTGTTCGTCGCCGCGACGCGCGGCACGCACACCGCCCACCCGCGCGTCGTGACCGAGCAGGCGGCGGCGTTCACGCTGACGTTTCCCGCGCCGCCCGCCTACGAAACCGACGGCGAGTACCGGCGCGCGGTGAGTGCCGAGCTCGAGGTCACCTGCGTGCCGGGCGCGCTGCGCGTCGTGACGCCATGAAAGCGATCACGTTCGCGGCGCCGATCCCGACCTACCTCGTGACGCTCGCGGCCGGGCGCCTGTCGCCGCGGCTCCTCGTCGGCCCCCACGCGTGCACGCGCCACGGCGAGGTCGCCGACCCCGAGCTCCCGGGCGACCGCTGGGTGCGGGTGGGCACGCGGCTCGGCGGCATCTGCGGCAGCGATCTCGCGATCGTCGCGCTCGCGGCGAGCCCGGCCACGTCGCCCTTCTCGTCGTTCCCGTTCGTGATCGGCCACGAGAACGTCGGCGTGATCGAAGCGATCGGCGCGGCGGTCACGACGCTCCGTCCCGGACAGCGCGTGGTCGTGAATCCGCTGCTCGCGTGCGCGGCGCGCGCGATCGATCCGCCATGCGCCGCGTGCCGGGCCGGCGCGCCCTCGCGTTGCGAGCACTTCACCGACGGCGCGCTCGCGCCCGGCATGCTGATCGGCACGACGCGCGGGCTGGGCGGGAGCTGGGGCGAGCGCTTCGTCGCCCACGAGACGCAGGTGCACGTCGTGCCCGACACGGTATCGGACGAGGGCGCGGTGCTGGCCGAGCCGTTCGCGTGTTGCGTCCACGCCGTGCGCGCCGCGCTGCCGGCGGCGGGCGAGCGCGTGCTCGTGATCGGTGCGGGATCGATCGGCCTCCTCACCGTCGCGGCGCTCCACGCTCTCGCGCCCGGCGCGGCGATCACCGTGGTCGCGCGGCACGGATTCCAGGGCGAGCACGCGACGCGCCTCGGCGCCGCGCGCGTGCTCACCGGCCGGCCCGACGCGCGCGCTCTCGCCGAGGCCGCGGGCGCGCGACTGCTCGCGACCGTCATCGGCCCGCCGGCGGCGGTCGGCGGTTTCGACCGCGCGTTCGTGTGCGTCACCGGCGCGCGGGCGATGGACGACGCGCTGCGCTTCACGCGCGCGGGCGGCACGATCACGCTGCTCGGCAACGCGCGGCACCTGGACGGGCTCGACTGGACGCCGCTCTGGATGAAGGAGCTGGTGCTGCGCGGCAGCGTGACCTATGGCGCGCACCCGGGTGCCGGCGGCGACGCGTTCGCCGAGGCGCTGGCGCTGATCGCCTCGGGGCGCGCGCCGGTCGCGCCGCTCGTCACGCACACATTCCCGCTGGCCGAGCACGCCCGCGCGCTCGCGGCGGCAATGGGGAAGGCGGACGCGAAGAGCGTGAAGGTGGCATTCCGGTTCTAGCGCGGTGCGTTCCGGCCTCGGGTCACGGGCCGGGCAGGCCCAGGATCCAATCCGCGACGAGATCCGGATAACCGGTGGCGAAGCGCCGGAGATAGGGCTCCTCGCTCGGGCCCCCGGTTCTGGCCTCGTAGATCGCGTGGCTCGCGGACGGAATCAGCCGCAGCGTGACACGGTTGTTCCCGCCACGCTCGAGGTAGCGGTCGAGCAGCGTGAGCGTCTCCGGCGATCCGCCGTACACGTCGAGCGCGCCGTCCACCGCCAGCACCGGGCAGCGCACACGCCGCAGGTACTCGCTCGGATCGGTCGCGCCACCGCCTGTTCCACGGCCCCAGAAGTCCCACGCCGGCGAATCCTTCGTGGTCGGCGGCCCGATGTAGGGATCGTCGAGCCATGGCTTGCCCTTCGCGCGTTCGATCGCGGCGAGATACTCATCCCAGTTGTCGCGACGACGCGCGTAGCGGAACTTGAGCGTCTGGAGCGCGACCGCGGCGTGGATGTCCCGCCGTCTGGCCCACCAGCCAGGCGCCCTGACTCAATCCCCAGAGTCCGACGCGCGACGAATCCACGGTGGGATCGGCGCGCAACACGCGCAGCGCCGCCAGCGCGTCGCGCTCGAGCCCGGCATCGTCCCAGTGGCCGGTCGAGCCGCCGATGCCGCGCTTGTCGTAGATCAGCACCGCGATGCCGCGCCGGGCGAAGGCGTCGGCGTGGAATCGATAGATGCTCCGCTGCCCATTCCGGCTCTGCGCGTTGGATCCGTGGACGAGCACCACGCCGGGATGCAACCCCGGGGTCCGCGGCACGATGACGCTGCCCGTGAGCCGGATCGAGTCGCTCGCGCACGTCACCTCGCGCTCGTCGTAGAGCGGGACCCGCGCTGCGACACGCTCGCGGCCCGCCGGATCCCGCCAGCGCACCGCCGTCACCTCGCCATGCGCATCGCGCGCGAAATCGAACGCCGCCGCGATCGGGTACGTGGTGCCGACCGTCGGGCCGCCGATGAACGCGTCATCGCCGACGGCGTAGAGTGGGCCCTGTGTGCCGGCCTCCGGCTCGAGGTAATGCAGCTGTCCGAGCGAGCGCCCGATGACCACGATTCTGCCGGCCCCGACGTCGTCGCCGCCGACGTAGTCCTGCAGACGCTCGACCGGTGTGGCCCGCACCAGCGCCAGCTCGAATCGGCCCGATCCGCCGTGGCTCACAACCTCACCACGCATCCGCGGGCCGGTCACCGTGCCCGAGAATCGCAGCATCGCCGCGCCGCTTCCGGCCGTGAACCGGACGCGTTCGCCGGACGCGGTCACGACGAGCGAGGCCGTGTCTCCGGCCGGCACTCGCGGTGACAGCACACCGGCAAGCCCCCGCGGCCCGATCCGGAAGCGCACCACGATCGAGATGGGCGGACCCGACACCTGATATCCGCCGACCCAGCCGCCGCGAACGAGCGCCGAGTCGGGAGAGGTCGCGTTCGCGGGACGATGTCCCACCGCCGCGATGAGGAGAACGAGGCTCGATGCGAGGAGCCGCGTCATGGATGCCGGTCTGCGATCCGTCACGATCGTTGGACGGAGGCGTCCGCGGGAGGGTTGGGAGCTACGCCGTCGCCTGCTCGGCGTCGGCGCGGGACGTCGCGTGCGCCGCCAGCGCCTCGCGATACACGCCCTCGATCCGCTCGGTGACCAGCGGCCACGCGAACTCCATCGCGCGCGCGCGACCGCGCTCGGCGAGCCGGGCGCGTCGCGCCGGATCGTCCGCCAGCGCCGTGACGACGCGGGCGAGCGCCTTCACGTCGCCGGGCGGGAACGCCTCGGCGTTGACGCCGGGATCGATCACCGAGCGGTAGCCGGGGATGTCGGTCGCGACCACGGGCACGCCCGCGGCCATCGCCTCGACGAGCACGATGCCGAAGCTCTCGTTTCCGGAGGCAGGGGAGACGAAGATGTCGCCGGTCGCGTACCAGCGCGGCAGGTCGGCGCTCGGCACGTGGCCGAGGAAGTGGATGTGACCGCGCAATGCCGGCGTCACCTGCGCCTCGAAGCGCGTGCGCAGGTACGAATCGCCGACGACCAGCAGCCGCGCGCGGCCCGCCGTGCCCTCGACGATCTCGGGCATCGCCGCGAGCAGGTACTGGAGACCCTTGCGCGGGTCGAGCCGGCCGACGAACAGGAGGTTGATGAACTCGGGATCCTGCCAGCGCTCGATCGGCTCGACCGCGGGATGGAAGCGCTCGACGTCGACGCCGTTCGGGATAACGCGGTAGTCCCCGGGATAGTAGAGGCGCGTCGAGGCCTCGGCGGTCTTCGACACCGCGATCGAGCGGTCGAGGCGGCGGATGGTCGTGCGCGCGAGGTAGCCGCAAAAGAGATCCTGCAGCAGGCTGCGGCCCGCCGTGGTGTGGAACGTGCCCACCTGCGCGCACCACGCCTCCTGCACCGCGAGCACCGGCAGGCTCGGTGCGTTGGGGCTGTGCGTGTGGAGGACCTCGAAGTTGTAGGTGTGGAACAGCCGGCGCAGCTGCTGGCGCAGCGAGAAGCCGACGGTGAAATCGATGAAGGCGCGGTTGAAGGGCACCATGATGTTGGTGCCGATCCGCTCGACGCCCTGTTCGTGTCGCTCCTCGTCGCCGTCGCGGAAGCGGCCGGTGATGATCGTCACCTCGTGGCCGCGGCGGCGCAGCTCGACCGCCGTGTGGTGCACGTGCTCGGTGACACCGCCGTAGCGCGGGTAGTACGACTGCGTGACGATCCCGATCCTCACGCTTCGACTCGGCGCACCGCGCCGGCGGCGGGTTCGGCCGCGGCGGACGGGGCTCCCTCCCAGAGCGGGCGGAAAATGCACCACTGATCGACGTGCTCGCGGATGTGGCGCTCGGAGGTGCGCGCGACCACGGCGGTCAGCGAGGCGGTGTCGGGGAACGCGGCGGGATCGAGCGCCGGCTCCATCGTGATCCGGAAACGGCCGGGCGCGGTGCGCTCGCAGAAGCCGCAGATCACCAGCGCGCCCGTGCGCTGCGCCAGCACGCCCGGGCCGGTCGGGAACTGCAGCTCGCGGCCGAAGAAGTCCACGGGCGTGCCGTGGCTGAAGATGTCGCCGTCCACCATCAGCGCGATGAGGTCGTTGTGCTCGAGCGCGCGCAGGAGCTTGCGGAACCCGTCCTCGGGCGCGACCGTGTGGATCGCGAGCTCGGTCTTGGTCTCCCGCACCGCGCCGGTGAGCCAGCGCGAGAGCTGGACGCCGGCGACCGCGTGGAGCGTGTAGCCCCAGTGGGCGACCACGACGGCGGCCAGCTCCCAGTTGCCGAGGTGCGTGCAGGTGATGATCACGCCGCGGCCGCGCGCCACCGCCCGCTCGAGGTGCTCGCGGCCCTCGACCTGTACCGCATGCAGCAGGTCGTCGCGGGTCAGGTGGGGAAGACGGAAGAACTCGAACATCATCCGGTTGTAGCTCTTCATCATGCTGCGCGCCGTCCGGATGCGCTCCCGGCGCGTCGCCCGCGGCAAGATGACCGCGAGGTTGGCGAGCGCGGCGTGGCGCCGCGCCGGGAAGCAGCGGAAGTGCGCCTCGGTCAGCAGATCGGCGAGCATGTAACCGAGACGTAGCGGGAGGCTGGCCATCAGACCGGTCAGCCAGCCGTAGACGAGTCGAGACATCCGGCTCCGCTCCTTGGATGGAGGTCGTGTCGACCGTTCGACCGCGTGGCGCGATCGGGGAGCGACCGTACGGGGCGGCACGAAAGCCTGTCAAGCCTCGGCGGGCCACGCCACGCGCCCGCGTCGGCGCGCGGCGCGGCCGTTGACGCTCGCGCCGGTCGCCTCTAGGATGCGCGCGCCACCGGAGGGCCCGACCGATGCCCAGTCAGAAGCTGGTGCGTTGTGAGATCCGTCGCCGCGGCGCCGACGAGCCGCTCTCGCCGAGGTACATCCCGCTCGAGATCTTCGGGCTCTGGGAGTACCTCATGAGCCGCAAGCACGAATTCGAAATCGTCTCCCCGTGCGCCTCGCTGTGGCTCGACATGGAAGACTCGCCCGAGGCCGCCTACAGCGAGAATCAGTACGAGCGCGTCACCGAGGTGACGGTGTTCGTGTACTCGGGGCGCGATGGAATGTTCACACGCGTGTGCCGATACTTCCCGACGTCGGAGTGCGAGGCGGTGAAACGCATCTTCCTCGCGCACTACGCGGGCGACGCCGAACGCGTGCGGCCCCAGATCCGCGAGCGCACCGGCATCTGGATCCACCGCGAACTGGCCGCTCCCGCAACGGCATAGCCCCGCCGGCCCGCCCGGGCCGAAGCGCCCGCGATCGGGCGGCCGGAGCCCCGCGAAGGGGCGGTGAATTCTCCGGTCAAGGTGCGCGCGACACGCGCCGACAATAGTCCGTGACAGCAGGCGCCCCACAGACCGGATGCGCGGCCGGAGGCCTCGCGAACCCGGGTGCCGAAGGGCGTCCGCTCCCGAAAGAAGCGGCCCCATCCGGTGTCCCGGGAACGGCCGACCGGGCTCACGCCCGGGTACGAACGGGCTCGGACACCTTCAGAGTTCCTGTGGAGAAAGGGCGGCAAGGGGCTCCATGGGGTTCGGCTCTGCGACAGGGTGGGGTCGCACAAGGAGGATACGACCGTGGTCGTCGTGAGCTATTCGGGCAAGGAAATCAACGCCAAGCTGGTCTACTACGGCTGCGGGCTCTGCGGTAAGACCACGAACCTCGAAGCCATCTACGAGGCCGTGCCCGATACCAGCCGCGGCAAGATGGTGAGCATGAAGACGCAGTCCGACCGGACGCTCTTCTTCGATCTCCTGCCGCTCGATCTCGGCGAGATCATGGGCTTCAAGACCCGTTTCCTCCTCTATACCGTGCCCGGCCAGGTCTTCTACAACGCGACGCGCAAGCTGGTGCTCAAGGGCGCCGACGCGATCGTGTTCGTGGCCGACAGCGAAGTCGGCAAGATGGAGGAGAACAAGGAGAGCCTCGAGAACCTGCGCGCGAACCTCGCCGAGTATCGCGTGAACCTGGACGAGATCCCCTGGGTCATCCAGTACAACAAGCGCGACCTGCCCAACGTCTACAGCATCGAGGAAATGCAGGCGGTGCTCGACCCGACCGGCAAGGTGCCGCACTTCGAGTCCGTCGCGATGCAGGGCAAAGGTGTGTTCGAGACGTTCCGCGGCATCTCGCACCTGCTGATGGAGAAGGTGACGAAGGAGCTGCGCCGCGGCACGAGCCCGGCCGGCCCCGCACGTCCGCAGCCGGCCGCCGAGACGTCCGCGCCGTCGCGCGCCGAAGCGGTCGCCGCGAGCGCGCCGCCCACCGCGCCGGGACGCACGATCGCCCGCGAGGCGCAAGTGAGCCGCGCCGCCGAGGAGTTTGCGGCGCCGGCGGGGTCCTCCGCCGTGGACTACGGCCGCGAGATCGAGCTGCCCAATCAGATTCCGCCCGCCGAGGCGCGCCCCGCGCGCCGCGAGCCGGCGACCACGAACGCCACGCGCGCGCCCGAGCCGGTCGCGGCGTCCGTCGCCGCGCCCGCGCCGCGCCGCGAGACGGCGCCCGAGCCGCGCCGCAGCGCCGAGACCGTGAAGCCCGCGGCCGAGACGCGGACGGTCACGGTCGAGACGGCCCGTCCGGCGTCGCGCACCGAGGGGGCCGCGGCGCCGTCGACCGTGGTCGTTCCGGTGACGCTGCCCGCGAACGGCGGTCCGGTCGAGCTCGTGATCCGCATCGTCCTCCGGCAGGAGTAGGACGCGGCGCCGCTCCGGCGCGTGCGTCAGGTGCGGGTCAGCGCTTTGTCCAGCCGGGCGTCATTGCGTCCGCGGTTTCCGCGCTCGCGCGTTCTAATGGTTGACAGCGCGCGCGGCGCTTCCTAACTTCCTCCCATGCGCAAGCTCCCGACGTTGTTTGTGCTCGCCCTGGTCGCCCTGTTTGCGACCGCGGTGGCGGCGCCCGCCGTCGCCGATCCCGGCTCCATGCTCTCGCCCGCCGCGGGCTTCACGCCCGAAGTGCCGGTGAGCGCCTTCGCAGGCTCGGCCTCGTGGTTCGATCCGTCGCGGCTCCACTTCTCGACCACGGTGAGCGTCGGCAGCGGCTGGGGCGGGAGCGGCACGAGCGCGCTCCAGGTGACGCAGATGAGCTATCAGTTCGGCGCCCCGCTCGCGGTCCGCGTCGGCGTCGGCAACACGTTCGGCGGCGGCGCTGCGGCGCGCAGCGCGTTCGGCAGCCGCGCCGGCTTCGCGAACAGCATGTTCCTCGAGGGCTTCGAGGTCGCGTACCGGCCGCATCCGTCGTTCCAGATCAACATCCAGTACCGCGACATCCGCTCGCCGCTGCAGTACTCGCCGTATTACGGCTACGGCTTCGCGGGACGCTGATCCGCCCGCGTCGCACGCGGCAACCTCTCCGCCGCGCGCCCCGGCCGCTCCTCCCGCCGCCTCGATGACGTCCTCCGGCCGCATCGCGTCCGCGTTCGCCGCGGCGCGCCGTTCCGCCGCGGGCGCGACCGGGCTGATCCCCTACATCACCGCCGGGCATCCGACGCTCGACGACTCGCTCGCGATGCTGCGCGCGTTCGCGCGTCTCGGCGTGCGCGCGGTCGAGATCGGCATTCCGTTCTCGGATCCGATCGCCGACGGTCCCGAGATCCAGCGCGCCTCCGAGGCGGCGCTCGCCGCCGGCGTGGGCGCGCGCGAGGCGCTGGCGCTGGTCGCGCGCCTCCGCCGCGAGTCCGAGCTTCCGACGATCGTCATGACGTACGCGAACCCGGCGCTCGCCGGCGGGATCGCGGCGTTCGCGCGCGAGGCGCGCACGAGCGGCGTCGACGCGGTGCTGCTCTCCGATCTGCCGCCCGACGAGTCGCCCGAGGTGTGGGCGGCGCTCGACGCCGAGGGGCTCGACACGGTGATGCTGGTGGCGCCGACCACGGCGCCCGACCGGTTGCCGCGGATCGTCGCGCGCGCGCGCGGCTTCGTCTATTGCCTCGCGCGCACCGGCGTCACCGGCGCGGGCGCGGGCGAATCGGGCGACGTCACGGAGCGCATCGCCGCGGTGCGCCGGCTGACGCCGCTGCCGGTCGCGATCGGGTTCGGCATCTCGAACGCCGAACAGGCGCGGCGGATGAAGGGCGCCGCCGACGCGATCGTGGTCGGCGCCGCGTTCATGCGCGCGGTGAGCGAGGATCCAGGGCAGGGAGCGGTCGCACGCGTCGAGCGTCTCGCCGCGTCGCTGCTCGAAGCCTGTGGAGTCTCATGACGTTGTTCACACCCGGGCCTTGAGTCGGCTGCTGGGTGGACGCCCACCGAGACTACCGTGGGGACGTTCCTGGTTGTAGTAGTTCAAGAACAGCGGCAGCGCTCGCGCCCGCAGCTTCGAGCTTCGATACGGGCGCACGTAGGCCCATTCGCGCAGCAGGGTCTGAATGAACCGCTCGGCCTTGCCGTTGGTGCACGGCCGGTAGGGCCGAGTGCGCAGGTGGTGGAGGCGATGCTGCGCGCAGGCGAGCCGGAAGCGGCTCGAGATGTAGCCCGAGCCATTGTCGGTCATGACGCAACGCACGCGGATCGCGTGACGGGCGAACCACGCCAGCGCCCGATCCAGGAACGCGGCACTGGTATCGCCCTGCTCGTTGGCCAGCACCTCGGCGTAGGCGAGCCGCGAGGCGTCATCGATGGCGACATGGACGAAGTCCCAGCCGGCGCCGCGGCGCCGACGACTCCGATCGCCGGTGATGCGATGACCGTAGAAGCCGGAGATCCGCCCCAGCTTCTTCACGTCCAGGTGGAGCAGCTCGCCGGGATGACGGCGCGTGTAGCGGCGCACCGGCTCCTTGGGATCGAGCGCCTTGAGTCGACTCAGCCCGCGCCGCTGCAGCACTCGCGCCACGGTCGAACGCGGCCGCTCGAGACTGCTCGCGATCCGCGCCACCGTCATCCGCGTCTGCCGCAGGAACAGCACGCAGCAGACCTCGTCCACCGGCAGCTCGCCGGGACTGTGATGCGGTCGCGACGAGCGGTCGTGCAACCCCGCCTCGCCCTCCCCAGCGTGCCGGGCGATCCACTTGTACGCCGTGCGCCGGCTAATGCCGGTGGCGCGGGCCGCGGTGCTGACCGGCCAGCCCTGGCCGGCGACGCGCTCGATCAGCAGGGCTCGACTGGCGGGGCAGGTCCGTGCTCCACTGTGGAGGTTCATCCGGGGCTCCTCTCTGCGGGGTTGGTTTGGCGTCAGACACCACCCAACTTCCAACAGAAGGACCCCGGGTGAATCAACTACTCACTGTGAACAACCTCCTGAGACTCCACA